>NZ_BAABBI010000018.1:0-534 GCF_039537875.1 Corallibacter vietnamensis | reverse complement strand
TAGAAGATATTACTGACGATACAAATCCTTGTAATGTCACTATTACACGTACTTGGACTTTTACTGATGCGTGCGATAATGCGTCGTCTGTTTCTCAAACGATTACTATTCAAGATACAACTGCGCCGGTTGCGCCTCAAGCGCCTGCAGATGTTACTTATGAGTGTATAGCGGATGTGCCTGCGGCTGTTGAGTTAACTGCTACGGATAACTGTAATGGTGAGATTGTTGGTACGGTAGAAGATATTACTGACGATACAAATCCTTGTAATGTCACTATCACACGTACTTGGACTTTTACTGATGCGTGCGATAATGCGTCGTCTGTTTCTCAAACAATTACTATTCAAGATACGACTGCGCCTGTTGCGCCTCAAGCGCCTGCAGATGTTACTTATGAGTGTATGGCGGATGTGCCTGCGGCTGTTGAGTTAACTGCTACAGATAACTGTAATGGTGAGATTGTTGGTACGGTAGAAGATATTACTGACGATACAAATCCTTGTAATGTCACTATCACACGTACTTGGACTT
>NZ_BAABBI010000017.1:0-550 GCF_039537875.1 Corallibacter vietnamensis | reverse complement strand
TTACACGTACTTGGACTTTTACTGATGCGTGCGATAATGCGTCGTCTGTTTCTCAAACGATTACTATTCAAGATACGACTGCGCCGGTTGCGCCTCAAGCGCCTGCAGATGTTACTTATGAGTGTATGGCGGATGTGCCTGCGGCTGTTGAGTTAACTGCTACAGATAACTGTAATGGTGAGATTATTGGTACGGTAGAAGATATTACTGACGATACAAATCCTTGTAATGTCACTATTACACGTACTTGGACTTTTACTGATGCGTGCGATAATGCGTCGTCTGTTTCTCAAACAATTACTATTCAAGATACGACTGCTCCAGTTGCGCCTCAAGCGCCTGCAGATGTTACTTATGAGTGTATAGCGGATGTGCCTGCGGCTGTTGAGTTAACTGCTACAGATAACTGTAATGGTGAGATTGTTGGTACGGTAGAAGATATTACTGACGATACAAATCCTTGTAATGTCACTATTACACGTACTTGGA
This sequence comes from Corallibacter vietnamensis, assembly GCF_039537875.1. Classification (NCBI taxonomy): domain Bacteria; kingdom Pseudomonadati; phylum Bacteroidota; class Flavobacteriia; order Flavobacteriales; family Flavobacteriaceae; genus Corallibacter; species Corallibacter vietnamensis. The sequence goes on along the minus strand of NZ_BAABBI010000017.1, from coordinate 61 downwards.
CTTTTACTGATGCGTGCGATAATGCGTCGTCTGTTTCTCAAACGATTACTATTCAAGATAC
>NZ_BAABBI010000016.1:0-836 GCF_039537875.1 Corallibacter vietnamensis | reverse complement strand
TGGAGTAAAACCCATTTAGTAACAGCAGACTATTTTTACTGTTTTGAAAACACAGGTAATTACTCTCTAAAGCTTTCGGTTTTCCTGTCAAGAGAATCGCATAATTATGTAGAAGAAAGCCCAATGCGCATTAAACGTAGTACAGGTCTTACCAGGGAGAAAACAGATAAATTAGACTCTTACATGATAGCCCGATTTGGCTGGATGTACCGAGAAGAGTTGGAGCCCAGTAACGTAAAATCCAAAACGTTTCAGGAAATAGGTAGGCTTTTAGCTTTAAGAGATCAGTTGGTAAGAGATCGTAGCGGTTTAAAATCCACACTAAAAGAGCAAAGGCATTTACTCTCAAGCCCATCAACAGATTCATGCTGCAAGATACTGGAACGCTGCGTAAAGCATATTGATAAGCAGGTATTATCAATAGAGAAACGCATGAGAGGACTCATAAAAACAGATGATAAATTACAGGAAAACTACCAGTTGTTACTATCGGTAAAAGGAGTAGGCCTCATCTTAAGCTGTCAGTTGCTTTATCATACCTCCAACTTTATGAAGTTTGATAACTGGCGTTGCTTTTCAAGTTATTGTGGCATAGCGCCCTTTGAATACAGTTCAGGAAGCTCCATTAGAAGGCGAAAGCAAAGCCACTACATAGGCGATAGGAAAATGAAAACACTATTAAGTATGGCAGCCGTTTCAGCCATACAATCAGATCAGGAATTAAAAAAATACTATCAAAGAAAACTAGACGAAGGCAAACACAAAATGATAGCTTTAAACAACGTTAGAAATAAAATTTTAGCACGCAGTTTTGCAGTAATTAAAAGAGGTACACC
>NZ_BAABBI010000015.1:0-966 GCF_039537875.1 Corallibacter vietnamensis | reverse complement strand
GTTCAACAAAGCATCGTACAAGAGACAGAGAGGACTAACACGTGTAAGAGGTAATCCCTAGAGACCGTTATAGTTCTCCTCTCTTCTCTTGATAAATTTAATAACATCAAAGTAAAGGAGACCGTTATGCAACATTAGGAAAAACGACCAATTATTCGCATATTTATAAAATAAATTTAAATAAAAATGGCAACAGTAGATAATATACGAAACGGATTGATTGACAAAATACTATCGATTAAAAACAAAGATTTTTTAGTGGCTCTTGACAAAATAATTACATCGAGTTCATCTGAATCTGAAATAGTTGAATTGACCAAAGAACAGAAATTAATGCTGGAAATGAGTGAACGAGATATAAAAGATGGAAAACTCATTTCTCAAGAAGCAATGAATAAAAGGAATTTGGAATGGCTAAACGCAATGTAATTTGGACACGAACAGCTGACATTCAGTTCGTGGGAATTTTAGAATATTGGGTTAAAAGAAACAAATCAAATAATTACTCAAAAAAACTTTTAAAGCTAGTTTCGGAAAGAACAAAACAGATAGCCGAAAAACCTCTGATTTACAAAGCTACAGATTTCAAAGATACAAGAGTTGCTTCATTAGGTAATTTTAGTATTTACTATAAATTTAATGACACAGAAATTATCATCACAGCTTTTTGGGACAATAGACAAAATCCGAAAAAACTTTTGAAAATATTGGAAAACAAAAAATAACGTTGCACAACAATGGCTATAAGTAATTGCTTGTTCTCGCCTACTTCTGAAAATCCTTACGGATTTTCAGCTTGGTGTGTACTTGCAAAGTTTAGTGCTAAACCACGCAACTACTCATAGCCGTATTCCAAGGTAAAAAACAAGCCTTAATTCAATAATTTGTTGCGGCTATATTTACAAAAGGTGTACCTCTTTTAATTACTGCAAAACTGCGTGCTAAAATTTTATTTCTAACGTTGTT
>NZ_BAABBI010000014.1:0-1149 GCF_039537875.1 Corallibacter vietnamensis | reverse complement strand
AACAAAGTACTGTGGTAAAAAACAAGTAAAAATCTATTAATTTTTCGCTAAAGTACTTTTATAAGCATCATCATATATCAATCCTGATTTTGCTATTGCAAAAGCCTGTTTTAGTAACTTATTACACACAGCTATTAAGGCTAGTTTTTTGCTCTTTCCTTTGGCAACAATTCGCTCATATAAATCTCTGCATGCTTTGTTGTATTTACAAGCATTAAAACTGCACATAAACAATAAATTCCGAAGCTTTTGATTGCCTATTTTACTTATCCTTGGTCGTCCATTTATACTACTTCCACTTTGTCTGGTTAATGGAGTCAGACCTGCATAACTACACAATTCACTGGCGCTTGTAAAACGGTCAAATCCGCCTGTTAAAACCACTAACATTATACCTGTTTTACTTCCTATCCCTGGTATGGTCTGTAAGCGTGTTAAGAGCTCTTGATGTGTCGCTTTCACTAAAACAACTAACTCTGCCTCTAAAGTCTTCATCTCCTTTTGAATCTGTTTTAAACTACGTTTTAAAGACCTAACAACTAGCTTACTTGGGTTACCTAATACGTCTTCGCCATGTAGTTTGTTTTTTATCATCGTGCTCTGCTTTGTATATACAGTAAGGGCTCTGACTATTTGTAGACATGCTTTTTCATCCTTTGAATTACCTTCCCAAAGCTTCAATTCTATTTGTGTGGCATACTCGCAAATAAGTTTTGAATCACTCTTATCTGTCTTGATCTTTGATAGCTTCATCTGGATATAACGTTTTACTGCTAATGGATTTTCTACAGATACTTTTATTCCTGATTCCAGTAAATGATATGCTAGCTGATAATGATAATAACCTGTTGCCTCCATAACACAATGACTATTTTCATTTAAGAGTTTTGTAAACTTCTTAAAACCAAATTCATTGTTTTTAAACTGATAATAATTGCCATCAGAATCTGTAACATCAAATACCAAATAGCTAATGTCAATACCAAAATATTTAATATCTTTATTCATAAGAAAATGTTTTTTGAAAGGACAAGCTACGCGAGTTTCTACGACTTAAAATCGAGGTCTAAAAGCCTCATAGAACTGTACGAAATCTGTGTAGAAAAGAGAGGGGATTTTCAATGTTGACGAAGTCTTAAGCTTCTGCGT
>NZ_BAABBI010000013.1:0-2544 GCF_039537875.1 Corallibacter vietnamensis | reverse complement strand
AAAATACTATCAAAGAAAACTAGACGAAGGCAAACACAAAATGATAGCTTTAAACAACGTTAGAAATAAAATTTTAGCACGCAGTTTTGCAGTAATTAAAAGAGGTACACCCTTTGTAAATATAGCCGCAACAAATTATTGAATTAAGGCTTGTTTTTTACCTTGGAATACGGCTATGAGTAGTTGCGTGGTTTAGCGGTTAACTTTGCAAGTAAACACCAAACTGAAAATCCGCGAGGATTTTCAGAAGTAAGCGAGAACAAGCAATTACTTATAGCCATTGTTGTAATGCGTTTTTAATTCAGTTTCGTTACTACTTCTTCCATTGTGAAATGAACAAACTGTTTACCTAATTCAGTCAATTCGTAATCTTTTCCGTCATCAAATGCAGAAGTAAGTGTATTCGTTTTTCTTCTTGTCCTCGGCTGTTTTAAAAAGTTGCCGTAATAATCAGTAGCTCTTACTTGTCTAATAATTCCACCTGTACTTAAGTCTCTAAACATTAATTTATATAAATCAGCTTCCATTGAGTTTTCTTCTGGTCGGGTTTCATTAAAAGTGTGCCATATATCTCCACGTGTCACTCCAGGATTTTTGTAAATCTCTTTTATAACAGCAAAATGTAATTCGTGATATCTGCCAATCCAGTCAATAAATAGTTGAATTATATCATCGGTCGTAATGTTATTCGCTCCAGCATTTGTAATTAATTTTCGGATGTACTCTTTCTTTTCAAATGTTTTGGCACTATCCCATTCTTTAAATCCTTCTCTTACAATTCCTAAATATTCTTCGCTTTCAAGTCTTTCATTAATATCCTCTCCAACTGCATCTATTCGCTCAAAAATTTGATAAATAGTAAAAGCTAATTCATCAATTTTTTTGGTGTGTTCCTCTAACCATAATTTTTGCAAGTCGTTTATTTTTCCTTGTTCAAATTCAGAATGCAAAGCTGCACTTGCAGCAATAAATCCGCCTACCCAAGGAATACTTCCCAAAGCAGAAGCTAAAAACCGAACATTTCTCGCTTTTTTTCCTTTGGAATTAACATTGAGAATTTCGGCTTTAATTTTTTCTATAGCCTCTGTTTTTGTCAGTTTACTCATTTTTTGTCAAATGCATTACAACGTGATTGTATAAGATTAGTGGCGTGTTTAAGTACCTAATTTAGCAAATAGACACCAGATAGAAAATCCGCGAGGATTTTCCTAATTAGGCGAGTACTAGCCATTAATTTTATACGGTGTTGTAAAACGTTATTTTCTGTTTTTTTTTCGTTGTTCTAACCTTTCAAACCAATCAATTCCTTTTTCTCCACAATTATCTCTAATTCGAAATTTTAAAGTTGAAGTTCTTATGTTAAAACTTTTTAATTTGATTTTTAAGTCGTCAGTTTGTTTTTTTAAAGTGTCTTTATCTCCAAATAACGCTTTTCTAACTTCATTTAATTCGTTAAGTTCTTTTGTTAATTTTAGCTTTTTTTCATATTCTATTTTTGATTTAAATAAACTATGAATTTTATTCTTTCTATCTGCTGTTAGTTTTAAATTTCTATTCATAGCCTCAAGATAAATTTTACTGTAGTCAAATAATTGATAAGCCTTATCAGCTATTCTCATACTTGTAAAATGTATATCTGTTAACTTGTAAAAATCTTCTTCAGTATTTGTTTTTGAAGTTAGTTCTTCAATTTTAATCTCTTGTTGAGAAATAAACTTTTCAACTTTTTCTCTATTTTCCTGCCATTCTCTTTTAGCTTTCTTTTCTTTATTAGAAAAATAGTTTTCATATATAGCTTTTCCAATGGCTGTAAGTGCAATTCCAGCTGCAACAAAAATAGGCCACATTATTCTCCTATGTTTTCAGGGATTTCTATAGGTGGAATTGTTTTAGCTATAACTTCTAAAGTGTTTGATGCTTTCTCTCCGAAATTTGGAATTTGAGAACTCATTTCAATCGCCATTTCCTTGTATAGTTTACGTTCTTCAATATTGATATCTGGAGCAACAGTTTTTTCAACAACAGATTTGAGTAAATCTAAAATTGTCATTCTTTCAATATGAAGATGGTTAAGTTGATTATTTACAGTCGCATAAAAACTTAATAGATGTTCTCTTCTTTGTTTTAATTGCTCCATTTTTAATTTAAAAACATCGTCAATAGCTTTTTCAGCAATACTAGCTTCTAATTTCACTCTTTCAAGTTCATTATTAAGTCTTTTCGTTTCAATTTTATAAGCTAATGTTTTAGTGTAAGCCTCTGAAATAGTTCCTAGAACATTTAATGTCTTAAAAATACTTGACCAATGTTGAGCATTATTGTCATTTCCTAAATCTTTAGCACTCGCCTTTATTGGTTCAATTTTCTTTGCCATAAGTTGGTTTAATTTAAGTTAGTTTTTTTCTTGTTAATGTTTTACAACGGTCTCCTTTACTTTGATGTTATTAAATTTATCAAGAGAAGAGAGGAGAACTATAACGGTCTCTAGGGATTACCTCTTACACGTGTTAGTCCTCTCTGTCTCTTGTACGATGCTTTGTTGAA
>NZ_BAABBI010000012.1:0-4018 GCF_039537875.1 Corallibacter vietnamensis | reverse complement strand
GTTCAACAAAGCATCGTACAAGAGACAGAGAGGACTAACACGTGTAAGAGGTAATCCCTAGAGACCGTTATAGTTCTCCTCTCTTCTCTTGATAAATTTAATAACATCAAAGTAAAGGAGACCGTTGCCATTCATTGTGGCTCACTCAAACCTAAACTGAATCAATAATAATATGAAAAAAATTATCTTACTTCTGACCATCTTACTTCTGATTTTTACAGGTTGTAATAAAGACGATGAATCACCACAAGGACAAACAACGCCTCAAACATTTATTAAAGAGCAATCAGAGATTATGTCTGTTAGCACTAATTCTATAACATTAACAGGTAGTCAAAATGAGATTGAATCAAATGATATTATCGTTTCTGGAGCAAATAGCAATGCACCATTTGGTTTTTTAAGAAAGGTTACGAGTAAAAGCAACTCTAATGGCAATACAATATTACAGACACAAAGAGTTGCCTTGAGCGAAGCTGTAAAATACTATTATGAAGAAGGAGAAGAGTTTAACGGAAGTACAAGCTATACTTTCCAACCAAGCGATTTGTCTGGCAGAAATTCAAATCAAAACAATTCAGTACCAATAACAATTCCCATCGATGAAACTATTACTACAACTCAAGGTGGTGTACCTATTGAAATCAATCTTTCAGGTGATTTAACAATTACACCTAGCATAGATTTTGATATATCAATAAGCAACAACAACTTCTCGCCTAACATTGAAGAGTTTCTGTTTTCTATAAGCACAGAAAATGATTTTAATGTAAGTATAACAACTCAAGTTGATGTGTCTTTTGATACAGATGATATTGAACTAGGTTCTTTTACAGGTGCGCCTATTACAATAACGGTTGGAATTCCTGTGGTAATAATACCTAAATTCACTTTGTATATAGGAGCCAATGGGGATTTAAACGCAAGTATAGTTTATACCTATTCCAATAATTCTACAGCAATTTCAGGTGTTACTTATGACAATGGATGGCAATTTCTTCCAGAAAATGGTTTTTCAGTTAATAGTCAAAATGCTACAGCTACCGCTTCTGTAAGCGGTAATGCAAAAGCTTATATTAAACCAGAATTTAGCTTGTCATTATATGACGATGATTTTGTGTCATCTGGCATAAATGTTGAGCCATATGCTAGGTTTGAAGGTTCTATAACTAGCACACAATATAATTGGTTAATTAATGGCGGAATTGATACTGGAGCATTTTTTAAGGCACAGGCATTTGGCTTTAGCTTGGTCGATGAAGAATGGAACAACTTAATTAATATCCCAGAATGGGAAATAGCTTCTGGTGGTTATGACATTGCAACAATCACTAATCCTGTACCTACAGATAATGCTACAGTTACAACTCAGCCAATAACATTTTCTTGGCAACCTAACGATTTTACAGTAACACCTAATTATGAAATTTTATTAGGAACAGATGTAAACGCTCTTAATATTATAGGGACAACATCCAACACAAGCTTTGAATACACAAACAATTTAAGTAACGATACCTATTACTGGAAGGTAATAGCAAGAGACTCTAATAATGATATTATTACCGAAAGTTTAATCTTTAGTTTTATTTTAAATGAAAGTTCGTCAGTAGCACCTGCCCACACACCAAACCCAACAAATGGCTCAACAAATATTGCTCTAAACGGTAACTTATCATTTACAGAAGGTGCTAACACACCAACCGATGCCACGTTTAAAGTGTATTTTGACACCAACACAAACCCTACAACAGTTTATAATCTTGATGCTAATACAAACACCTTAAACTACTCAAACTTACAAGAGGGAACACAGTATTATTGGTATGTAGAAACCATTAGCAGTACTAACACAGTTTTAGCCACATCACCTATATGGAACTTTACCACACTAACAAATACTGCTAATACAGATCCAGCAACTAATCCTACACCAAACGATGGTGCAACTAATGTAACCTTAGTTGGTAATTTATCTTTTACAGAAGGCGCAAATACACCAACTGATGCCACGTATAGATTATATTTTGACACTAACACAAACCCTACAACACAATTTGATTTAGGTAGTCAAACATCTTACAGTTATTCTAATCTACAAGAAAACACAACCTATTATTGGTATGTAGAAACTGTTAGCAACACTAATACTGTTTTAGCAACATCGCCCATTTGGGGTTTTACTACGGAAAGTAATACTTCTGGAGGAATTTATACAGGAAATGTAACTCTAAATAGTCAAACAGAAGTAAATAATTTCGCTGCAAATAATTACACACAGATAATAGGTAATTTAACAGTTATTAGCACCAATACCAGTGACCCAATAAATAGCTTAGTCGGCTTTAGTAGTCTAACAGGAGTTGATGGGGTTTTAACTATTGATAGTACATTTATCATTAATCTAGATGGTTTTAATTCATTAAGTTCCGTAGTAACTTTAGACATTAAAGACAATGACAATCTTCAAAATATAAATGCATTATCATCACTTACAACTGTCAATCAAGATCTTAGAATTTATCGTAACCAAAATAATTCATTTGTAAATATTGATGGTTTATCTTCTTTAACTTTTATAGGTGATGACTTAAGCATTAGTGCAAATTCATCACTAAATAATATTGATGGTCTTTCTTCTGTTCAATCTATTGGAGGCTATTTCAAGTTGGGAACAAATGAATCATTAATTAATATAAATGGTCTTTCTTCTGTTCAATCAATTGGAGAATATATCACTATAAATAATAATCAATTATTAACTAATCTTTGTGGTATTTCTTTAGTTATAAATAATGGATTTAATGGAAATTACAATGTTTATGACAATGGATACAATCCTACAATGCAAGACATCATAGATGGTAACTGTAGCCAATAAGTTTAGATGGTCTTCGAAAAACAACGAAATGGCAACAACGTATAAGCGCAATAGCGGGAAAAGTTATAAAACCAGAGAAATTGTATAAATTTAAGGTCAATTTTAAGCCGAAAAGTTAGAGCGATAAAACCGCTGCTGCGCTTATACAAAACCGTTGCCATTAATACCCAAAAAACCGCTAACTGAATGGGAAAAATTACGAATGAACAAATTCATAAAGCATTTGAGGTCGGAAAAAAGATTTACCTGAATCAAATGTCTTTAAACGAAGGAACTGAATCCCTAACAAATATGGGAATGAAAAAAAGTTCAGGACTTGACTATATTTATGCGTATTCAAATCTTATTCAGGGAAAATTATTCACGCGTACAATCAACTCTTATGGAACGGAATATTATCTCGAACGGATTTATAATGAAAATGGTGTTAGCGGATTAAAAACGGCTCTACTTTCACTTTATCAACATATAGAATATTACGAAGAAACTTCTGGTGCTTCTGTGAAAACTGGAAGAAAAATTTATCAAAAATTTTATGAATTAGTAAAAGATGATTTTGGAGAAACTGTTTTCCCAGATGAAGTTGATTCTGACCAAAAATATTCGGAAGGTAAAACAAGACAAGTAACTGTAAATAGTTACGAAAGAAATCAAATAGCACGGCAAGAATGTATTGAACATTTTGGTCTGAATTGTCAAGTATGCGATTTCAATTTCGAACAAAAGTTTGGCGATTTAGGAAAGAATTTTATTCACGTCCATCACATAATTGACATAGCATCAATCGGAAAGGAATATTCTGTGAATCCAAAAACGGACTTAATTCCTGTATGTCCGAATTGTCACGCAATGTTGCATAAGCAAAAGCCAGCTTACTCAATTTCGGAACTGAAAAAAATAATAAAAGAAAGTACTAATGGCAACAATGTATAACCGCAATTACGGCGGATTCGACTACGTCCGAATCCACTCGGAATTGCTAAAGTCAGTGCTTAACCGAAAAACATTATCTTTAATCCCGTAACTGACGGTTATACGTATTCCAAGGTAAAAAACAAGCCTTAATTCAATAATTTGTTGCGGCTATATTTACAAAAGGTGTACCTCTTTTAATTACTGCAAAACTGCGTGCTAAAA
>NZ_BAABBI010000011.1:0-2500 GCF_039537875.1 Corallibacter vietnamensis | reverse complement strand
GCTTCACCGCCTACCAATTCCTGACAAACTCCGAATGCTATAAAATGTTCATCAGCAGTGAGGGCATGGGTGCTAAGGTCCATGTCCGAGAGGGAAAGAACCCAGACCATCAGCTAAGGTCCCCAAATGTATGTTAAGTTGAATAAACGAGGTTGAACTGCTTAGACAGCTAGGATGTTGGCTTGGAAGCAGCCATTCATTTAAAGAGTGCGTAACAGCTCACTAGTCGAGCGGTTCGGCATGGATAATAATCGGGCATAAACATACTACCGAAGCTATGGACTTGAAAAAGTGGTAGGGGAGCATTGTAGTGTCGTTGAAGGTGAGTCGTGAGGCTTGCTGGAGAAGCTACAAAAGAAAATGTAGGCATAAGTAACGATAATGCGGGCGAGAAACCCGCACTCCGAAAGACTAAGGTTTCCTCAGCTATGCTAATCAGCTGAGGGTTAGTCGGGACCTAACGCGAACCCGAAAGGGGTAGTGGATGGACAACAGGTTAATATTCCTGTACCTGCTCACACTAAACGTGACGGAGGCGAAAAGTTGGTGCGTACTGACGGAATAGTACGTTGAAGGAAGTGGTAACACTCCGATAGTACACTAAAGCTACGGCTGCGGTGATAATCCAGCAAATCGACTTCCAAGAAAAGCAAGTGAAGCAGCCCGTACCCTAAACCGACACAGGTAGTTGGGATGAGAATTCTAAGGAGCTCGAGAGATTCATGGCTAAGGAACTAGGCAAAATAGACCTGTAACTTCGGGAGAAAGGTCGCCCTACTTCGGTAGGGCCGCAGTGAAAAGGTCCAGGCGACTGTTTATCAAAAACACAGGGCTATGCTAAATCGAAAGATGATGTATATGGCCTGACACCTGCCCGGTGCTGGAAGGTTAAGTGGAGTTGTTAGCTTCGGCGAAGCAATGAAATGAAGCCCCAGTAAACGGCGGCCGTAACTATAACGGTCCTAAGGTAGCGAAATTCCTTGTCGGGTAAGTTCCGACCTGCACGAATGGTGCAACGATCTGGACACTGTCTCAGCCATGAGCTCGGTGAAATTGTAGTATCGGTGAAGATGCCGATTACCCGCAGTGGGACGAAAAGACCCCGTGAACCTTTACTATAGCTTAGTATTGGCTTTGGATAAGTAATGTGTAGGATAGGTGGGAGACTTTGAAACAGCATCGCCAGGTGTTGTGGAGTCATTGTTGAAATACCACCCTTTGCTTATCTAGAGTCTAACCTTCACTAGAAGGGACAGTGCTTGGTGGGTAGTTTGACTGGGGTGGTCGCCTCCAAAAGAGTAACGGAGGCTTCTAAAGGTTCCCTCAGCACGCTTGGTAACCGTGCGTAGAGTGCAATGGCATAAGGGAGCTTGACTGAGAGACATACAGGTCGATCAGGTACGAAAGTAGAGCATAGTGATCCGGTGGTTCCGCATGGAAGGGCCATCGCTCAAAGGATAAAAGGTACTCCGGGGATAACAGGCTGATCTCCCCCAAGAGCTCACATCGACGGGGGGGTTTGGCACCTCGATGTCGGCTCGTCACATCCTGGGGCTGGAGAAGGTCCCAAGGGTTGGGCTGTTCGCCCATTAAAGTGGCACGCGAGCTGGGTTCAGAACGTCGTGAGACAGTTCGGTCTCTATCTACTGTGGGCGTTAGAAATTTGAGTGGATCTGACTCTAGTACGAGAGGACCGAGTTGGACGAACCTCTGGTGTACCAGTTGTTCCGCCAGGAGCATTGCTGGGTAGCTACGTTCGGAAGGGATAAGCGCTGAAAGCATATAAGCGCGAAACCCACCACAAGATGAGATTTCTTTAAAGGGTCGTGGGAGATGACCACGTTGATAGGCTACAGGTGTAAAGGCAGTAATGTCATAGCCGAGTAGTACTAATAACCCATAGGCTTATTGTACGCCTGTTTTTTTAGAGTACAAATTATATTCATGTAATTTTTTTCAATATGTTAAAATATTTGTCACATGTAAATGTGACGCTGAAAGTGATAATTAATATCACATCAGCTATAACTTAAGGTGGTTATAGCGACGGGGCTCACCTCTTACCATTCCGAACAGAGTAGTTAAGCCCGTTAGCGCCGATGGTACTGCATTTGTGGGAGAGTAGGTCGTCGCCTTTTTTGAACCCTTTCATTTTTAATGGAAGGGTTTTTTATTTTACATAATTTCCTTTTTTGTTTGTAAGGTCTCGATGTAATATTGACTAATCACTATATTTATTTTATATTAGAGAAATATTGAATCTATAAATATATGCATGTAGTAATAGAGGCTTGTATAAATACACTTTTAAAATCGAATATCATATTGAATGTCGTAGATAAAAGCGATTTTTGTAACGATACTATACCGCCTTTTTATTCTAATTTAGGTAAACACTTTAGACATATCTTTGACTTTTATAACGCTATTTTAGATTATAATGAAAACTATAGCGTTGACCTTACTATTAAATCTAGAAATTCTTGCGCTGAAGATGATA
>NZ_BAABBI010000010.1:0-7406 GCF_039537875.1 Corallibacter vietnamensis | reverse complement strand
TGAAAGGACAAGCTACGCGAGTTTCTACGACTTAAAATCGAGGTCTAAAAGCCTCATAGAACTGTACGAAATCTGTGTAGAAAAGAGAGGGGATTTTCAATGTTGACGAAGTCTTAAGCTTCTGCGTGTATAATAACCTTATTCCTCTCTTTTGTCTTTTCTGATTTATGTTTAAATTTAATGAATTGTAAACTTAAGCCGTGTATAGTTCATTGCTTCTGACTTTCCTGTCGGAAAGTCCTCGCACTTTTGCTATCTTTGGTTTACGGCGGAAAATCCTCGCGGATTTTCACGCAACGAAACCATACACAAACCGTTGTAGTGCATTTGAGGAAAGTATAAACTATTTGACCATTTAATGAATTAAAAAGAGATAATTTGTCAATACCAGAAATTATAATAATTGTTTTAGGAATGTCATTTCTTATGTTCCTCACGATTGGACAAGCAAAATTACTCTACAGGCGACATTTCAAATCTTATAAGCCAGATATTCTAAATTATTTAGAAGAGAAAAAATTAACGTTATTAGATATTCTTTACGTTAGAAAGGAAGACTGGAAAGAGAGCCCTTTTGCAAAACCTTCTGAAACTAAATTTAGTTTCTTAGCGATTACTATTAACGGAACAGTAGTCAAATGGAATGATAAAAAATATAGAATAATCGAAACAAAAGAGAATAAATCAATCTGGTTAGAAATTGACACAACATATTTTAAAAAAACTAAACTGACTTTTAAAAATCAAAAAAAGTCTCGGAATAAATTAAAGAATATCATCATAAATCAGGTAACGGACAAATGTCCAGCATGTGGTTATAGAATAAGTAAATCTGATAATAAATGTCCCGACTGTGGATTAAATTTTAACTGAAATAAAAACGCACTACAACAATGTGTAAAAATAATTGCTTGGTTCTAGCCTACTCGGAAAATCCTACGGATTTTCCTCTGGTTCGTTCCATTTTTGCTAAGTTAGTTGCTTAATCACGCAACTATCCTTACACGAACCGTTATGTGCAAGCTGAAGAAAGATTCGAACTAAAAATAAAATGACTGAACAATCAATAATAAGACAGATTGGAAAACTTGCCGAAATCGATTTGCGAAAACCGAAAGCGATTGGAAGTACAGGATTTTATTTAAAATCATTTAAAACGAAAAATCCCGAAACTGAATCTCTGAAAAATGACTCGAAATGCAACTTTGAAAAGCGAACTGGCGGAATTTTATTGCGTGCGAATTATTCCAATAAATTAACTGCTATTCCTATTCCGAATGAAAACATTATTGGAATCTCACTCAAACGCGGAAAAGAAAGTATTAATCCATTTTTTTTATCACCAATGTGGATTTTGTTAAAACTCGGAGTTTCTATATTAAAAGCTCGATATTTTAGATTTTGGCTTCACGAATATTCAATTGACCAAATGGAACTGAATATCGAAACGAATGAATATAAAATGGAATTCATTGCTAATGGATATTTATTTGAGCGGCAATTAAGTTTTTTTGAGAATCTGAATATTGGAAATAAATTAAAAATTGATGATTGATAATGCAGATTTCATAGCGGAACTGAAATATAAAACGACTGAACAAGGTGGAAGAAGAACACCTGCCATTTCAGGATATCGTCCACAACTTAAGTTTGATTTTACAGAAATTCAGACATCAGGAAAACAATCCTTCATTGGAATTGACATTGTAAATCCTGGAGAAACAGTTTTAGCCAAAATTACAATGAGTTCTACTATTCTTTATGAAAACAAATTAGATGTTGGAACGGAATTTGAATTTCGAGAAGGTTCAATTATAATCGGAATTGGAAAAATAACTAATATTATAAACAAATCGTTGAAAATTAAAAAAGCCAGCACATAACAAAGTACTGTGGTAAAAAACAAGTAAAAATCTATTAATTTTTCGCTAAAGTACTTTTATAAGCATCATCATATATCAATCCTGATTTTGCTAATGAGAGCCTACTTACAAAAATTTACTAAAGTACCGTTCGCACTTCCTACTCGTTTCTATTCGGTTTTTAATTGCTAAATTAGGTGCTTAAACCACCCAACAAACCATATGCAAACCGCTGTGCGTCATTTATTAAAACCCAAAATGAACAGAAAAAAAGAATTAATTTACCTAATACTCATATTGACACTAAACTTTTCTTGCATAGATAACAAACCTCTCAAAACAGAAGTAATTAAGCCAGAATTGGTAAATACCTTGCAAACCGACACCTTAAAATTTACTTCAGGCGTACGTGCAATTTTTCAAGATAGTAAAGGCATTTATTGGCTAGGAAGTCATAATGAAGGAGTATGCTATTTTGATGGAAAAACATTTAAATACCTTACAACTAATGACGGTTTAATAGACAATCAAATTCGTTCAATTCAAGAAGATAAAAACGGAATAATTTGGATTGCAACAGCTAGAGGTGTCAATAGCTATAATGGAAATAAACTAATGAGCTATTCAACCGAGTTTAATGCTCCAAAATCAGACTGGAATGCTACTACAGGTAACTTATGGTTTTATGCAGGAGAAGAAGATGGAATAAATCGTTTTGACGGAATGAATATGAATTACCTAATCTTTCCAAAGCCTAAACATATTGACCCCAATAATTCATTTGGTGTAACAGGTATATCAACAGATAAAGAAGAACGCGTTTGGATTGCAACTTATTCAGCATTATATAGCTATGATGGTAAAGTAGTAGATTTTTTTGGACATGAAACATTAAATCTCGAAGATCATGAGCAAATCCATATACGAAGCATATTAGCCGATTCAAAAGGGCGCATTTGGATAGGAAACAATGGAATTGGTGTAATCCTTAAAAGTGGAGATTCAACAATACATTTTTCGGAGGAACAAGGAAAATTAATTCCAAAAAATGAGTTTAACGAAAATACCAGAACTGGACAATTTACTAAAAACACAGGATTACAATCCGTTTTTACCATTGAAGAAGATTCAGAAGGGAATATTTGGTTTGGAGATAGAGATTCAGGAGCATGGAAATATAACGGTAAAACTTTGACAAATTATACTATCAATGATAAATTATTGAAACCAATGATTTGGACTATTTATAAAGACAATGATAATAATTTACTTTTTGGTATGGCAGATGGTCAAGTTTATATATTTAACGGAAAGTCATTTAACAAAAAATTTTAAAAACTAAAATAACTACCGCCAACAATAGCTATAAGTAATGGCTCTGCCCTTGCCTACTTCTGACACGAGCACAAAGTGCGAACTGGCGAAGCAAAATCCTCGCGGATTTTCTATTAGGTTTTTATTTGCTAAATTAGTTGCTTAAACCACGCAACTAATCCTATACGAGACAGTTAGCCACAATGCAAAAACCACGAACTTCGTAAATGGCAATAACCGACAAAACAAGAAAAGCCTTATGGGCAAAATCTGGAAATAGATGTATACTTTGTCGAATTGAGTTAGTTCAAGAAGTTGAAAGTTCTAACTCAAATCTAATAATCGGACAAGAATGCCATATTGTTTCCGAAAAAGGGAAAGGACCAAGAGCAAATCCCAGTTTTAAAGGCAATTATGATGATTACAATAATCTAATGTTGTTGTGCGCAAATGACCACAAAAGAATTGATGATTTAACTGAAATTTACACAACCGAAAAATTATTACAATTTAAACAGAATCACGAGAATTGGGTTAGAACAACTTTAGAAAAAGATGTTACAGCATTTGCAAACGACCAAGAAAATATTAGAAGTTTACCTTTAATAAAATCTGGAAAACAACTACTCGACATAATAAATGGAGTTCATATGTCTGATTTTGACAATGAAGAACTAAATACAATTGAAGAAGCTGAAAAAGTTGGAAATCTATTTGACCTTTTAAAAGACTACATTGATATTCTTGAGGATATGCGAATGACTGATATCGCAAAACTCGGAATTGAACTTAATGGAGAAATTGCGGAACTTAAAGAAATGGGGTTTTTGGTGTTTGGAACTAAAAGACACATCAAATTGAGAGGAGAAAATTTTAAGGATTTAGGAGCATTTGAAACTGCATCAATTGTAATCGTTAGGAAAGACAATCCTTCAATCGTTTCTGATTTTTTAATTGCAAAGTTTTCTAACAAAATGAATTTTGGATTTTAAACATAAAAGCACAGTGGCCAACAATAGCTATAAGTAATGGCGCTGTTCTCGCCTACTTCTGACACGAGCACAAAGTGCGAACTGGCGAAGCAAAATTTACTAACGTACAGTTCGCACTTTGTGCTCGTGTCTCACGGATTTTCTATTAGGTTTTTATTTGCTAAATTAGTTGCTGAAACACGCAACAAAATCATAGCCTAACCGTTACCATTAATTATTCAAAAAATCAAATAAACCAACAGCACCTATTTGTAGCGCTATTGGTTTATTATTTGTATTAATTCTTGCTTGTCTAAATTTCTAAAACAATTGTTATCTTTATAAAATACAAGACTCCATCAATACCATTAAAATATGAGTGACAATTAATGTAAATTCTCCCAATCTAAAGAACTCGCTGGATGGAAAACCCTAAAAGGTAAATCCAGACTAGAAGTTGTACCATTAAAATAAGCCGATCCTCCAGCGTATGGTTGTCCACCATAAGAATATAATGCTCCACCACTATAAGTCATTTCAAACTCAACATAATATGTTTGTCCATATGTTAACGTAAGTCCAGAGAACGTAAATAAATGTATATTGTTTCCATTATCTAATGTGCTGGTATCAGGCGATGTTGCTAATAAGGTTCCTCCAAATCCATCATATACTTTACAAGATGTAATAGTACCTGTTAATCCATTACGATAAGTCCCGTAGAATCCTATTTGAGTAACTGAAGCTGAAGAAGTTGCAGTAAAAGTTTGTCCCATAGCTTGACCAGATGAAATTAGGTTTACTCCAGCAAAATCTCCCCAACGAGATTGATCTAAATCAGAATTTACCGAGGAAATTGCTACCTGTGCTTTTTTATCTGTTATATTATATATTATACTCCCATCAGGTACAGACACTAATGCATCTCGTTGTGCTGTTGTCATTCTAGGTGGTAAAAATGTTCCTGTAGTAGATGTAACTTCCAAAGCAGCACCTGGAGTAATTGAATTATTTCCAACAACCAAATTGGAAGAAGCTGCAACAGTTCCAGTAAATGTTTTGTCTCCAGTCATTGTTTGATTTGAAGTACTTACTAAACCACGTGCAGAATCACTTGCATCTGGTATATTAAACGTATGTTCATCACCAACGGTAGAAATATTAAAGTCCGTTCCATTGGTACCTGTAGCGTAAGTTTGTACATTTCCAGATGTCTTTGCATACATGGCATAAGGAACACTTAATAATTGACTAGTACCTGTTATGGTATAGTTTGTGCCTCCGGTAGGGTCTGTTTCCGTTTTTATAAAGTAGTTATCTGCTGACCAATCTATGTTCGCAAAATCTCCACTTACTACAGTACCTGTAGCTATCTCTAATGTTACTAAACCGTTTACATTTGTCATTGGTGTTTGGGTTTCTACATATACTGCAGTTCCTGTAGCCGTAGTTTGTAAAATGCTTATTTGCATGCCTACTGTTTGGTTGCTTACTAAATTATCTCCGCTGTCTCTTACAATAGCTTGATAACTCATCTTCTCTGGAGCTTGTGCAAATGTGACTACAGTTGTCATGATTGCTACTAAAAAAGTGTAAAAATTTCTCATAATAGGTTAATGTTATTTTTTTATAATTTTAAATGTTTTTAATTCTTTGTTGTCTAGGGTTACTTTAAGCACATAAGTGCCTGTTGCCAAACTTTCCACATTTATTTGTGTGTTAGATTGGATTGTTAGACCTTTTCTAACAGCTCTACCTTGTAAGTCATAAAGCACATAACTTAAATCGGTAAGAGTTGCATCACTTATCGCTAATACCACATAATCTGATGTAGGATTAGGATAAGTAACAGCACGTAAATTTACTGTGGTAAGTTCTGCATTACTTAAAGTAAAGAGTTCTAAACCTTGTTGCACTCCTTGAGTAACTAAACCACTACTTCCTGTATTGGTAGTATATACCAATTGCCCAAGCGAGTAACTCGATGATCCACCATTTCCTGTGGCCTCACCTCCTGAAGCTGTCAAGCTTTCTTGAGAATAAATTAATTGTGTAGCAATAAACAGACACGCTACCAGTGTAGTTTTAATCATAAGTTGGATGTTTTAGGTTTCGACTAAATTCAACTCATCGATAGAGAAAAAGAAAGTCTAATCTGGGTTAAAGCTGGCAATTTATGTATTTAAACTGATTTTTTAACTATTTGTCGATAAAAATCATTAAAATACTTGAGAATATCTATAAATGAAAGAGTTAAGATTTGTTGATTTTTTGACAATTTAAATATAGAACTATGAATTGTAAACTTAAGACGTGTATAACCAATTGCTTGGTACAGATCTACTCATAATTTCCTATCAAAAATTCCTCTGCCTCAAGAACCCTTACTTAATTAGCTCCCAAACCACACAAATTCACACACATATACCAAAACACTGCTTTGATTTTATAAAAAATCTGTTAGATTTGTAGGTATATATATACATAATAAAAATAAACACACTAGTGTGTTTATCTATATGTTGTAAAACATTTGAAATGAAAAAATATACAAAGCAAATTGTCGGAATTTTGATTTTATTTTTGGTTATAAGCTGTGCTTTAGAATCTAAATTCAGCTTACCGAATGATGAAAAAATTAATCCTGAATTAATTGGAGAATGGTACAATTTAAAAGATAATGACGAAAAAGTTACCATCATAAAGCACGGAGAAAAAACTTATAAATTACTGCTTCAGGACAAGGATAAAACAGATGAATTAATTTCGTTCTCAAAAACAATAAAAGGTTTTGAGATTATGAATATAAAATCTGAATACAAAAACAGCATCACAAATGTTTTTTATGGCTTTAAAGTTAAGGGAAACACTCTTATCTTTTCTGAAGTAAATGACAAACTGCGAGGAAAAGAATTTGAATCTGAATCTGAACTTTTAAGGTTTTTCGAAGAAAACATTAGTAGAAAAGATTTTTTTATAAATCAAACTGAATTAATCCGAAAATAAAAACGTTTTACAACAATGGCTATAATTCATTGCGGTTGAATTCCTAATCGGAATTCAACTCAAATTTGCTATCTTTCGGCTACGGCGGAAAGAATCCTGCGGATTTTTCCGCAACGAAATCATAGCCGTATTCCAAGGTAAAAAACAAGCCTTAATTCAATAATTTGTTGCGGCTATATTTACAAAAGGTGTACCTCTTTTAATTACTGCAAAACTGCGTGCTAAAATTTTATTTCTAACGTTGTTTAAAGCT
>NZ_BAABBI010000009.1:0-11106 GCF_039537875.1 Corallibacter vietnamensis | reverse complement strand
AGTTCAACAAAGCATCGTACAAGAGACAGAGAGGACTAACACGTGTAAGAGGTAATCCCTAGAGACCGTTATAGTTCTCCTCTCTTCTCTTGATAAATTTAATAACATCAAAGTAAAGGAGACCGTTAGCACACATTAAAACCGAAAAATGAGCATATCTTCAATCACATCAAACATAGACAGACTTGAACGAGATATTGCGAATTTAGAAAAGCAAAAATCTTATGAATCGGACAAAGAATTACGAGTACAAAAAAATATTGATAGTCTAACCGACCAAGCAAATCGGACAACTTCTCAATCTACACTAAAAAGTAAACTGAATCAAATTCGTTCAAAACAAACTGAATTAGGTAGAATTGAAAAAAAGAAAGCTGTTATTTCTAAAAAACTCGCAGATAAAAATAAGCAGTTAAGGAAATATCAATCTGATTTAACAAAGGAGCAAACCAAAGAACGCAAAAAGACAGAAAGGGAACAATTGGAATTTCAACGTAATTTAAATAGAGAGTTAGAAAGGCAAAAACAATTGACTCACGAGACTATGAAAATGCAAACAGTTGAAAAACCTAAAACAGAAAATAAAGAATATGATGTCTTTATATCTCACTCATCAGCAGATAAAGATGATTTTGTACGACCATTAGCAACTGAACTGCAAAATTTAGGAATTAAAGTATGGTATGACGAATTTGAATTAAAAATCGGAGATAGTTTAAGGCGTTCAATTGACCTAGGTTTGATAAATTCAAGATACGGGATTGTAGTTTTATCGTCTTCGTTTTTTAAGAGAGATTGGACTAACTATGAACTTGATGGCTTCGTAAATAAAGAAATGAACGGAATGAAAGTAATCTTACCGATTTGGCACAAAGTTTCAAAAGACGAAGTTCAAAAGTTCAGTTTGAGTTTAGCTGATAAGGTTGCTTTAAATAGCTCGATTTACAGCGTGAAAGAAATTGCAGAAGAAATAAACGAAATAATAAAATAACGTGTGCCAACAATGGCTATAAGTAATTGCTTGTTCTCGCCTACTTCTGACACGAGCGAAGCGAACTGGCGAAGCAAAATTTACTGACGTACAGTTCGCACTTCGTGCTTGTGTCTATTCAGTTTATATTTGATAAATTAGGTGCTTAAACCACGCAACGAAGCCATACACAAACACGTTACCTGTAAGTTAAAAAACAGAACGAATAGAAAATGAACAATACTAAAGACCTAAACATAGAAAAGGAGATTTTACCGTTGTTCGACTATTCTATGAATATGTTTTCAAGAAATAAAATCCTTGAAATTCTTGAAAAACCATTACAATCAACTACAGACATAATAGAACGTCAGAATATTCTAAAAGGGTTCTCTGAAAATGAAAAAATATTAAAGGGTTATTCATATACTGTTTTGTACTTAAACGAAGTTCATTTTTTCCTTAATGATGAAAAAATAGAAGACCTATCAAAGAAGAAACTGAAATACAAACTGTTTACTTCAAAACAAGAAAAAACAAAATATACAAGCAAGCTTAACCAACTTGTTTTGTTTTTCCACCGTTTAGAATCCAAATATTTTACAAGATTGAGATTAGAAGCTTTCCCAAAAGATTATGCTTTGAACATTAAACGGATTTTACAGTTTCTATCACGTTTTGAACTTGATAAGTTTGAGCAAATAATTCGGGAAAAAAGTCTAAAAGACAACCACATAATTGAATTAACAGAAAAAATTAATGAGACAAAAAGAAAAGAATTGATAACCCCTTTTTGGGAAGATTTTTTTCTGTTCGAATCATACCTATCTATTAGTAACGGAATAGCAAAAAACAATTTCGCTTATCCAATTTTTACAGATAACAGTATTAAACTACGAGATTTATATCACCCATTATTGAAAAACCCCGTTAAAAACAATCTCGAAACCAATAGCAATGTAATTGTACTAAACGGACCAAATATGTCTGGAAAATCAACTTTTCTAAAAGCTGTTGGACTTTGTATGTATTTCGGTCATTTAGGAATTGGTATACCAGCATTAGAAGGTGAAATTCCATTTTGCAATTACTTTTCTATTGAAATAAACAGAAGAGATGATATTTTAAACGGATACAGCCATTTTATGACCGAAGTGATGACCCTTAAAAACGTTGTCGAACAAGCAACAAAAGGAAAAAAATGCTTCGCAGTTTTTGATGAACTTTTTAGCGGTACAAATGTGGAAGATGGTTTTGAAATTTGCAAAACGACAATAAACGGATTAAGTAAATTCAATCAGTCATATTTTTTTATTTCTACTCACATTCAAGAACTTAAAAATGTTTCAAACGAAAAAATTGAAAACTATTATATAGATTGTGAACTGATTGAAAATATACCAACGTTTACTTATCAACTAAAAAAAGGTTGGTCTGACATAAAAGTTGGTCGAATTTTATTTGAAAAAGAAGGATTGAACAAATTGTTAGATTAAAAAAAGGAGTTCATCGGTCGCTGCGCTTCGTCGGCGGATTCGACTACGTCCGACACGAGCACAAAGTGCTAACCCCATTTCCTACCAACCCTTACCCTTTTTACCAATTCATCTTGCAGAATAACAAACAAAAAAAACCATGAAAAAAAACAACCACACTTAAAAAACGATGGAAAAACTATCAGAATTATAATAATCCTAAAATGACTGTACAGTCATTTTAGGATTAAGAAAAAGAGTTGTATAATTATATCAGGATTTATTTAATAACCTGTATAGTTATTTTAGGACGGGTCAAGGACGGGTCAACTTCGGGTTTCCTTCGGGTTTACTTCGGGTTTACTTCGGGTTTACTTCGGGTTTACTTCGGGTCAAGTCGGGTGAGTTCGGGTCAAAAACCACAATAATCACACAAATAATGTAAGAGAATTCATCAACCATACTCAAAAAACACAAAATTTATATATCTGAATGTGCTGAATTATTAAAAGCTAATCCTAAAATATTAAACAGAATAACAACTGATTTTAAAAAGAATAAAAAACTGTAGTTGACAATAGCTATAGCTCATTGCAACCGAATTAAAACAGTTTTCACCAGCACATATTGAAACAATAAATTATCTTAAAAAGAAATTTATTATTGTAAAACGATATCTTTTTATATATTTGCAGTAATAAATTACTTTTTATTATATGCGAAAATCAATTATCATTTCCAAAGTTTTATACTACATCTCAAGGATATTGGGCGGTTTGTATTTAATGACTGGTGTTTATGGGTTATTCAGCTGGATAACAAACACCCATTTGCTTATAAAAGATAAGCAAACCATTATCACCTACCCGTTTACAGAAGCGCCTTTTTTAATTTTAGACAGCAACACAACGTATTTAATCTTTTCGTTTTTAATTCCTGTTTTAGGGTATGGTTTGTTTTTTTGGCTACTATCTAATGTCTTTAAGGTGTTTTACCAAGACAAATTATTTACCGCCAAAAATATTGTGCATTTACGACGGTTTTATCTTGTCAATATATTTCTACCAACTGCACTCACCATATTCACATCGTTTTTTATGCCCATAGAACACGAAATGTTTCTGATTATTATCCTGCATCTTGTTTTAGGTGTTTTTGTGTTTTTTATGTCAGAAATATTTAACCAAGGACTGCATTTACAAAACGAACAAGACTTATACATTTAAACTATGCCCATTGTAATAAATATAGACGTCATGCTTGCCAAACGAAAAATGAAGAGTAAAGAATTGGTTAAAGAAGTTGGCATTACACCTGCAAATTTATCGATACTAAAAAATGGAAAAGCCAAAGGCATTCGCTTTGAAACTCTAGAAAAAATATGCAAAGCCTTAGACTGTAAACCTGGAGACATTATAGACTATGTAGACTAGCACTCCCTTAAATATTATCTTATGAATACATTGAATATCAACAATGTGTCTCTTGTGTATAACAACGGACACCAGGCACTTTATGCCATAAATTTAAACATAACAAACGGTGTTTTTGGCTTACTTGGGCCTAATGGCGCAGGCAAATCTTCGCTTATGAAAACCATTGTAGGCTTACAAAAACCAACCGAAGGACACATGAGTTTTAACGATACAGATATTGTAAAAAACCCATTAGAAATACAAAAACAGTTAGGGTTTTTACCACAGTATTTTGGTGTTTACCCTAAAGTTTCGGCATATAATTTACTACAACATTTGGCTAAACTAAAAGGTATTCACAACAAGAACGAACGCCACGATCAAATTATGAATCTTCTGGATAAAGTGAATTTAGTTGACGCCAAAAACAAAGACGTACATACGTTTTCTGGTGGTATGAAACAACGTTTTGGCGTAGCGCAAGCGTTACTGGGAGATCCTAAAATTGTAATTGTAGACGAACCTACAGCAGGTTTAGATCCGGAAGAACGTAATAGATTTAATGCGTTGTTGAGCGAAATAGGCGAAGATATTATCATTTTATTATCGACGCATTTGGTAGAAGATGTACGAAATCTATGTTCAGATATGGCGATAATAAAACAAGGCGCTATTGTGGCAAAAGGTAGCCCAAATGAGTTTATTGAAGCTTTACAAGGGAAAATATGGCAAAAAGCAACAACCAAAAACGAGCTACTTCATCTTGAGCCAAACCACAACATCATCAGTAAGCAATTTATTGAAAAGGTGATGCATGTAACCGTGTATGCCGATGCTTGCCCAACTGGGTTTAAAGCTGTAACACCAAATTTAGAGCACGCTTATTTCACATATTTAAACAGCACAACATGAAAACGGTTTTACTAAACGATATATATAGCGCACTAAAACACATAGCAACGCAATTTGCTTTGTTGGCGTATTTGGTGCTTGGTTTTTTTACAGGCTATAAATTTCATATTAATGTAGGCGATGGCATTGCAGCCAATGCGCCCTACTCGGTTGGGTTTATGACTGGTTTGTTGAGCTTACTTATTATTTTGATAGCTACACTACTAGCCTTTTCTAACTTGTTTAAAGAACGTGACGCTAACTTTGATTTAATTGTTTTTACCACACCTATAAAAAAACGTGACTTTGCATTAGCACGCTTTTTATCCTTCTTTTTACTTACTGCATTCAGTTATTTTATTGTAATGCTTGGGTATGTTATTGGGTTGCATGTGCAAACAGATTCTGAAATGCTTGCAGACTTTCATCTGTGGCATTATGTATATCCTTATTTGATTTTTGGTGTGGTAAATAGCTTATTGGTATGCAGCATCCTGTTTTTCTTTGCTAAAAAATTTCAGAATAAACTATTGGTCGCTATTGCAGGATTGATGTTGTACATCACTTATATGATAGTGCTCATGTTTTCAAACGCGCCGTTTATGGCACAATCGTTACCGCAGTCTTTATTTGCTCAAAAAGTATCTGCTATAACTGATATTTTTGGGTTGTCGGCTTATTTTTATGATGCCAAGGACTTTAGTGTTTTTGATAGAAACCACAACATCGTGTCGTTTAGTAACATACTATTGATAAACCGTTTGGGTGTTGTGCTACTGTCTTTATTTATTATGAAATTAGGCATAAATACTTTCTCATTTCTGCCAGTTTTCAAACAAAAGTCAACAAAAAAACAGGCTGAAACAACGCCTAAAAAAACCAAACTACTAGATGTTCCGTTTGCGAAAGTAAGCACGTTGTTTACCTCAAAAACAAAACAACATGCGCTGCTTTCTTTTGTGAAAATCGATTTTATTTATTTGTTTAAAAGTATTCCGCTTATTTCGGTTTCTGCTTTACTGTTATTTTATGTAGGTGTAGAAATGTATGGCGATATAGATATGGGCATTAGATTGCCGCAACAGTATGCTAGCTCTGGCTTACTGGCTAAAACCATTAACGAAACCTTTTATTTTATAGGCGCGCTTGTTGTGGTTTACTTTACAAACGATGTGTTTTGGCGTGCCAATGCCAGTGGATTTTCAATCATTCAAAATACGACTTATTATGCTAAAGAGCGCCTATTAGGACATGCTATAAGCATGGTGCTTTTAATCATGTTTCTTACCGGTTTAATGCTCTTGGAAGCAATTATCTTTCAGCTTATTTTTAAATACCCTTTTATTGATTGGCAAGCATATTTTGGCGTGTTTGTTTTTAATACGTTGCCACTTACACTCTTTGCGTTACTGCTTCTTTTTATTAATAACATAAGTAAGAGTAAATCGGTGGCACTGGGTATATCTATCTTGTTATTCTTATTATTTGTGACGCCTATTTCAAAAAACATGATTACGAATCCGTTGTTTCGTTTTTTATCTGGTTACAAAGGTGCTTATAGCGATTTTATAGGTTACGGAGCTTATGTAATGCCGTTTATTTACAGACTTATTTTTGGGTTTGCTCTTGTAGGACTTGTATGTGCTTTATACGGTTTGATAAAATCTAAAGCCAAAAGACACCGTTATATTATTCCTATGGTTAGTTGCGTATGTATAGGTATGGTGAGTGGCTATTTGTTTTTAGATGGCTATGTTTCCAAAGATCAAGATGCCGACATATTAGCGCGTGTTGCTTACGAAAAGCATTATAGAGCATACCAAAACCTTCCGCAGCCAACCATAAAAAAGGTTAGCACAGAAATAGATTTGTTTCCAGAAGACCAAGCTTACCAGATAAAAGGCACATATTGGTTGGTAAACCAGCACGAACACGCTATAGATTCTGTACTAATACATGTGCCTGAAGATTTTGAGATACAAGCACTTGTATTTAGCTATAAAAATGATACCATAACGCTAGACAAGGCTATTTCAGAAATACCATTAAAACAGGCATTACAAGCTCAAGACTCGGCAAAACTTACCTTTCATTTGGCTTACAAATGGGAGGCTGTAAATGGTCATAATCCTTTTAATGCGATTGTAAAAGATGGCTCTTTTATGCGAATAAGTCGTTATTATCCTCAATTTGGGTATGATGCTAGTCAGGAAATTTCAGACAAGACCATTAGAAAACAACATGCTTTGGGCGAAGCCACAGCCATGAAACCATTTGATGCGGTAAAGACTCATATAGACGACTTTATTTCTTTGGACATGCAAATTTCAACCGGTAATAATCAAATTGCTGTTGGTACTGGCGCGTTAAAATCGCAGTGGCAAGACGCTAATAGAAATTACTATAAGTATAAAGCAGACGCCATTCCTTTTAGATTTGCGGTTTCATCAGCTGCTTATGAGGTTAAAAAAGCACAACACAACGATGTCTCTATTGAGGTTTTATATCATCCTTTGCATGAAAACAATGTAGAGCATCTTATTGAGAACACAAAGCTGTCATTGGATTATTGTACTAAATATTTTGGGCCTTATCCGTTTTCGTCTATTCAATTTGCCGAAGTGTCATCGTTTACACAAGGTTTTGCAGGCACCGCTTATCCTGGTGTTATATTTATGACAGAGCATATGACGTTTCATGCTAACCTAGCGGGCAACCATAATCAAGATGTTATTAATGAATTGGCTGGGCATGAAGTAGCGCATTTTTGGTGGGGAACCAATCAGATTGATCCTGATTATCGTGAAGGTTATGCCATGCTGACTGAAAGCTTGGCTATGTATACCGAAATGATGCTATATAAAAACATGTACGGCAAGGCAAAAATGCTAGAACGTGTGGCCATACATAAACAAATATATGAAGCTGAAAAGGGTTTTACTGATGACTTATCGTTATTGAAAGCCACAAAAAACAATGCGTTTATTTCCTATTCTAAAGGTGCTATTGTTTTTGTTGAATTGAGTGAGTTACTGGGCGAAGAACGATTGAACATGGCTTTACGTATGTTTTTAGATCAACACGCGTACCCTAATGCAAAGCCTACTTCAACTGATTTACTAGAAACGATTTTGAAGGTTAGCGATGATAGGTTTAAAACCAAAATTAAAGCCATGTTTGCATATTGATAACTAGCAGTTGATACTAGAGGGTTGCTAATGGACAATTGATAATGTATGGGCAATAACTCTAGGAACATGGTCAATAACTGTATATGAGTATTGAGTAGTGAGAGGTTGATTGCACGCTCCTACTTTACTATGGTATTTTTAATTGTTTGTTTTTGTGTGAGGTACAGCGGCTAAAACTGCTTAAA
The DNA here is from genome assembly GCF_039537875.1 of Corallibacter vietnamensis. Classification (NCBI taxonomy): domain Bacteria; kingdom Pseudomonadati; phylum Bacteroidota; class Flavobacteriia; order Flavobacteriales; family Flavobacteriaceae; genus Corallibacter; species Corallibacter vietnamensis. Next base: position 2,979 of record NZ_BAABBI010000009.1, on the reverse strand, counting down.
ATTTATGTTTATATGACAAAAAGCGGCTTTGTTTTATAAAAAATCTGTTAGATTTGTAGGTATATATATAATAAAAATAAACACACTAGTGTGTTTATCCACATGTTGTGTGCAATTAAAACAAACCTTTATGAAAAAAATAAAACTTTGGATTTTAACAGTAATAATGATTTCATCTTGTTTAACTCAAGCACAAAATCATTTGAGTCAAGAAGATGCGTTTCTTTACTTCTTAAAAATTTATGATTATAAACTAGCCGACAACAGTCCTGCTTATGGTGGAATAAATTGGTATAATGTATTTTTGAGAAAATTCAGAGCGAATGAACTGCAATATGTCAAAAATGATGAGTTCAAACAAAGAGAATTCAATAACAGAACAAACAAAGAAGTTAAAAGTAGATTAGCTTCGTTATCCTTAAACAAAGTTCATTCTCTAACGGTTAAAGCTAGTCTCGGCAATTATGATTTCAATAAAAAAGCATTTCCTTTAATTCTAAATATTGATAAAATCCCTTCATTAGTATCAAATGCCGAAAACTTGTATGTAGAAATTTTTGACATAGTCAATTTTAACGATATGGAGTTATATCTTCCAGTTAATGAGTCGTCAGCAGAATCCTTTCTAAATAATAGAAAGTCTTCAAATGGAAGAGTTAATAGGACAGTTGTTGCCAAGTTAGACTTTAACTTCACAAAAATTAAAGTAAATAGAAAAGGTTCCAATAACTTTAATCGAAATAAGGTAGTTGTGTATATGCACAAAATTGACGTATATGCTGACAATAATTCTCAACGTGTATTAGGCACAATAAAACCAGCTAGTAATTGGGATAACACAGTAATTCCTATCAAGAACAATAATGGCTCTCAAAAAATATATTATGATAGGTTTTGGCAACTAAATAAAGTAACAGATTCTAAAAAATCGCCTTACTATTCTGTTGTTCAATTTAAAGATGGTAAGCATATTAATCCAATTAAAACTTATTACAATAATTCTAACAAAATTTTTAGTGAAATAAACTGGAATACAATTGGTACTGATAATTGGAGATTTGCAAAAGGTGTAAGCACTTGGTTTTGGGAAAATGGTAGTGTAAAAGAAAAAGGATATTATAATGAGCAAGGTAGAAAAGAGGGGTTTTTTGAAGAATATTGGGAAAATGGACAGTTAAAATCAAAAATCAACTATACAAATGGAAAAAAGAATGGCTGTTTTGAAAAATATAAAGAAAATGGAGAATGTGATTTCAGATATGGCTCTTGGGCATTTGATTCTTACAATAATGATGAACAAAAATATTCAGACCCAAATTGTACTTGTAAAAACAGTAAACCTAAAGGACAAAAAACTAAAACTACGAGTAAAAAGAACTCAAATAAAACAACAACCACTAGAAAAAAATCAACTACACCAAATCAGATTTTTTCAAGTTTCATAAAAGGCATACCGCATTTAGAACATTCAGTTATCTCTGCAACTATAGTACCACCTGTTAATTCCAATAGCTATCTTGACAAAGATTTTGAACAACTAAAATCTCAATTAAAAAAACAACCCAAGTTATTTGAAAGATTAAATGACAACCCAATATCAAAAAGAGAAAATTTCTCAACCTTAAAAATTGAAATAAAATCTCTTGGACTATTAAAAGGCAGTTCAGGTGGCTACACTTGTAATATAGACTTCGCTTTTAATATTCGTGATTATTATGGGAATGGATTGAAACTTCGTGATACTTACAGCAAATCTGGTTCTGTAAGTAGCGGACTCATTTCTTTGGGTGTTTCAAAAGAACAGGCAATTGATAAAGCTTCTCAAAAATTGGCTAACAAACTAAATCGCTTTTTGTTTGAAACATTCCCAATGCAATTAAAAGTATTAAGATTAATGAAAGACTCAAAAGGAAACGTTTCTTCAGTTTCAGTAATTAATTTTAATAATATTTCTTCTGACAATTTAGATTATTACATTTATGATTCCAGCGAAGTAAAATCATTTCAGAATAAACTACTATTAGGCGAACCTATTGGTAAGTTATCGTTCGATAAAAAAAGTGGAGACGAATTGATTCTAGAGGTAAAAAAATCAAAACTAAAAAAAGAACTTGCTAAAATGAACACAAACAATTTAATTGTTTTAGCTAAATAAAATAGGTATTATGAATTCTAAATTTATCACCATTCTATTAATCTTTGCAATCTTTTATAGTTGCAATAAATCATCAGAAAACTTTAATGGATTTTGGGTTGAGAAAAAATACGAAAACGAAACAGTAATTATTACAGATAATGGCAACAGTTTAATTGTTGAGAATAGTGGTAAAAAATATCCTGCTGAAATTGAAGATGGAGTTTTAGAAATTAGTGCTGAACTTCCAATAAAAGGAGTAATTGACGAAAATAAAAGTTTAATAATCGCAGGAAAAGAGTATATCAGAATTGAAAATGCAAAATCTTACAAGTTTGTGAAATTTGAGGATTGTAGCTTGAGTGATTTTGTGCACATAACCTTTAATGGTATGACTCAAGATTTTGGTTATAATCATAGATATAATGAATATAATGGTTATCAATTATGCACAGAAGATAAAAATGGCAATACGATTCCTAATCCAAAGTATGTTGGAAAAGAATTCATTATTAAATGGGATAATAAAAAAGTGAAAATTGAAGACCCAACTGACCCTTGGAAAACTTCTTATCAAGAAAAACCTAGAATAACATTTCTAAAGTTGAACGAATAAAATAACTGCACACAACAATGGCTATAAGTAATTGCTTGTTCTCGCCTACTTCTGAAAATCCTCGCGGATTTTCAGTTAGGTGTGTACTTGCAAAGTTAAGTACTAAACCACGCAACTACTCATAGCCGTATTCCAAGGTAAAAAACAAGCCTTAATTCAATAATTTGTTGCGGCTATATTTACAAAGGGTGTACCTCTTTTAATTACTGCAAAACTGCGTGCTAAAATT
>NZ_BAABBI010000008.1:0-33703 GCF_039537875.1 Corallibacter vietnamensis | reverse complement strand
TCTGTGTAGAAAAGAGAGGGGATTTTCAATGTTGACGAAGTCTTAAGCTTCTGCGTATATAATAACCTTATTCCTCTCTTTTGTCTTTTCTGTTTTATGTTTAAATTTAATGAATTGTAAACTTAAGCCGTATATAATTTATTGCTAGTTCTAGCCTACTTACGAAAATCCTAGCGGATTTTCTATTCGGTTTTTATTTGCTAAATTACGTGCTAAACCACGCAACAAATCATATACAAACACGTTAGGTTTAATTACCCAAAATGAGGAAAGAAAAGGAAAAAATAAGAACTCAAATAGCTAAATCTCTTGAAGTTTATAAAAATAAAAGTGGATTTACTTTTTTTGAATCGAATAAATTTGATTTTGAGCCTTATTCGTTCGGATTAGACAATAATGATATCGAAGTTCTTTTAATGAAATTAAATAAATCTGATTTTATTCTTTTGACCACAAAAAGTCTATTTATAAGACAAAATAATGTAGAAACTAAAATTGACGGAACTGAAATTGACTCTTTTGATTTTGATAATCTGAAAAGTGGGAAAAATAAAAAAGCGGAATTTGATAATCTAACGAACTTTAAAAGTTGGCTTTACTCTGGTGATTTTAGAATTACGACAAAGGATAGAGATGAAAAAGTTGTTAATCTTCCGCATCACGACTTTGGATTTTGCCTTTTTAACGCAATTAAAAAATTGAAATTTGTAACTGATAAATATGTCGGAATATAAAAAACTAAACCTAACACTGTATAACAAATCATAGCACCCTGCGGGATGCTACGCTTGTTATACTAATCGTTGCCTATAATAGCGGAACATCACTCTGAAAATGATTTTTTTAAATTTAAAAAAGCATAGAAAATGAATAAACTACTTCTAATTTTATTACTGTTCTCAATTAATGTTACAGCACAAAAACTTGACAGAAAAACTTACTATGAATATTCTGAAAATCTTAAATTTAGAATATTTGGAATAAATAAACAAAGAGCAATTGATCGAGGAAACGGATATTACGCAAATAATATTGTAGCTGAAAAAGGCAGAAGGTTTATTACTGTAATTTTTGAATTTAAAAATAATTCTTCTCAATCTCAAGAAATAGATTTTAATGAAATTTATTTACGTGATAAAAGCGGAGAATTACATAAAATAGATTTTGTTGTAATGTCTATGAAACTAACTGCGAGAACAAATAAATTACAACAAAAAATAAATGCCAATAAAAAAAGAAAAATAGTTGCTCAATTTAGACCTTCATTTGATAAAGATGAAATTATTGACGAATTAGTAATCGGAGAAAAAATTATTACGCTGAATTATAACTAAAACTACTATAGGCAACAAAGTACTGTGGTAAAAAACAAGTAAAAACTAACTAATTTTTCGATAAAGTACTTTTATAAGCATCATCATATATCAATCCTGATTTTGCTAGTGAGAGCCTACTTACTAAAAATTTACTAACGTACAGTTCGTACTTTGTGTTCGTGTCTCGCTAGCCATTCCGCAACAACACAAACGAAGCAAACCACCACAAAGTTCTGATTAGGTGGTACAAAGTTCTGATTGACTGGTACAAAGTTCTGATTAACCACCGCAAAGTTCTGATTAACCACCGCAAAGTTCTGATTGACCACCACAAAGTTCTGATTGCTCACCACAAAGTTCTGATTAACCACCACAAAGTTCTGATTGACCACCGCAAAGTTCTGATTGACCACCGCAAAGTTCTGATTGACCACCACAAAGTTCTGATTGACCACCACAAAGTTCTGATTAACCACCACAAAGTTCTGATTAACCGTTCCAGAGTTCTGATTAACCGTTCCAGAGTTCTGATTAACCGTTCCAGAGTTCTGATTAACCATTCCAGAGTTCTGATTAACCATTCCAGAGTTCTGATTAACCATTCCAGAGTTCTGATTAACCATTCCAGAGTTCTGATTAACCATTCCAGAGTTCTGATTAGCCATTCCAGAGTTCTGATTAACCATTCCAGACTTCTGATTAACCGTTCCAGACTTCTGATTAACCGTTCCAGAGTTCTGATTAGTCGTTCCAGACTTCTGATTGACCATTCCAGAGTTCTGATTAACCATTCCAGACTGTATTATCCGGAAAAGAATGAGTAAAAACACGTAACTTAAAAGACGTATTGAGATTGATGTATTAAAAAAGTAAGGTATCAGAAATTTAATAAATTTATACGTAACAATTTTTACTTTTCAGCGTCACATAAGTACATCAATCAAATACACACTAGCATTATGAGAGAAGATAAGCAACTTTTAGTTATTACCCATTTAAGTCAGTTGTTGACTTGTATTACAGGGTTTGGCGGATTAATTGTTCCGTTAATACTTTGGGCTACTCAAAAAGAAAATATCTACAGTATGGATTTACAAGGAAAACGTATTATTAATTTTCAATTAAGCATTATTGTATATTCGGTAATTTGTATTCCTTTAATCCTTTTATTAGGACTAGGTTTTTTAGGCTTAATTTTTATTGGAATTATTTCTATAATTTTTCCTATTATAAATGCGGTAAAAGTTAATAATGGCGAAGTACCAAAATATCCATTATCTCTTAATTTTATTAGTTAGTTAGATTATAAGAGGTAAGTATAGCGCTCACAAGCAAGTGAGCGCTATTTTTTTATTCAGAAAAAAAACAACTGCTTACAGAAAAAACAAAGCTTGATTAGCTAATTAAATATTAAGTTTGCTAATTATAAGCTATGCAATTAATATTTAGATACATACTACTTGTTTTTATTATCGGTTTCGTGAGTGTTGCTCATGCTCAAAATCCAGTAATACAACACATGTCTAAAGTCTCAAATCTTCCTGATGTTGAGTTTTATGATATTGCAGAAGACAACCAAAATTACATCTGGCTTGCAGCAGATAAAGGCTTATACCGTTACAACGGAAAAAACTACAAACACTTTAGTCATCCTCAACAAAAAGGAAATTCTCTTTTTCAATTAAAATTTGACACCAAAAACCGACTTTGGTGCAACAATATTTACGGGCAATTATTTTATGTTGAAAACGATAGTTTAAAACTATTTTATGACGCTAGCAAATTAGTAAATGGACAATTAGCAAATTTTGAAATATTAGAAAACAGCATACGTTTATTCACCGTTATTGGCATTTTTGATATTGATAAAAGCACCAAACAAGTTACCGAAGTATTTAAAGGCATGTGTATTACCAATGCTAAAGATAACAGTAGTAACTACACATTTATAATCAATTTTGAAGGCGATTTTGAGCGTCATCGATTATACAAATTTGATAATAATTCAAAAACAAAAATACTTGAAATTACAAGTAGTAATCGTATACAATCACCAAGAATTTTTGCTTTTAAAAACACTGTTTTTTTTACACACAAAAGTGCTAATGAAAATGTCATTTATAGAATAGATAAAACCAAAAACACATCAAAAAAAGTAGTAACGCCTGCTAGATTAAAAAATGAAACTATTTATAATGTTTTAAATATTGAAAATAACTATTGGTTTTTAACCAGTTCTGGCGTGTTTGTTTATGGTTTAGAAAATGAAATTTTCTCGTTTAAAGAACAGCTTTTTAAAACAGAATCTATTACCGATGTTCAAGTAGATTTTAATAAAAACTACTGGTTTACAACTTTAGATAATGGTGTGTTTGTGTCGCCAAACTTAAATATTCGTCGTGTTGAATTATCAAATATAGACTCTAAAATTACAGCGTCTGCAGCCTTACAAAACAATCAATTTGTTTTAGGAACCAATGATGGTAAATTATTGTTTTACAATCACAATCAGTTAATAAAAACACTGCAATTACCAGGCAAAAAAATTATCGGGAAGTTGTTTTTTGATTCACAAAACGATAAACTAATAGTTAGTATTAATGCATCAGAATCGTTTGTAGTTAATCTTAAAAATGACAAAATTTTAGATGTAAATAATCAATTTTCAGTTGCTAAAACCTTTTCAAAAATTGATGATAATACCTTGTTTTATGGTAATTATCGTCAAGGTATTGTGTATAAAAATCCGTTTAATCATCCTGAACAACAAATCCTAAAGGAAAGTCGTGTAAAAGCTTCGGTGATTTCTAATAATCACTTGTTTGTTGCGTACATCGACGGACTTTACAAATACAATACGCAAACATTTAATGCAGAAGAAATTACATTCAATGCTAAAAGTTTATTGGTTAATACACTAACAAAAACCAACGGGACAGTTTGGGTTGCAACCCAACACAACGGATTATTAAAATACGAAAACAATACGCTTAAACCTTCAGGAATTAAGCTTCCTGAAAACCTTCAAATTAACGCTATTCATGCTGATGGTTTAGTGTTATGGATTTCAACTGATGCTGGATTGTTTCAATATCATACAAAAACACATCAGCTTAAATCGTTAAGTGCGCAAGATGGTTTAAATACAGCGGTTAATGATTTTTTAATTCTTCAAAATCAAATTATTGTAAGCTTGCCTAAAGCGTTTTATGCGTTGCCAAAATCGGGCGCATTGTTTAAAGATTTTAAAACAGCGAAGGTTAGGGTAGAAGTTGTAAAAATTAACGACCGCGATACGTTAGTTGCAACTAACTATAAACTGCCTTATAATTTAAATAAAATTGATATGTCGTTCAACTCAAACGGATTTCAATCTAACCAACACGTAAGCTATCAATATCGCGTTAAACAAATTGATACAAGTTGGCAAAACATACCGCTAAACACACATTTTGTTACGTTCAATAGTTTGTCTAGCGGTACCTATACTTTTGAATTAAAAGCCCAAAATTTAAGTGCAAAACAAGCTGTTTTTGCTACACCAATAACCTTTGTAATTGCTAAACCATTTTGGGAAACCTATTGGTTTTATGGTTTAGTAATAGCAACAATAATAGGTTTAGTTTGGCTGTATTTTAGATGGCGTTTACAACAAAAAGAAGCACAACGTATTGCCGAAATTGATAAAATCTTAATCGATAAAAAAATTACCAATTTAAGGTTAGAAAATCTGCGTTCGCAAATGAATCCGCACTTCATTTTCAATGCGTTAAATTCTATTCAAGATTATATCATTTCAAACGAAAAGGAATTGGCAAGCTCGTATTTAGTGAAGTTTAGCCGATTAATCCGCATGTATTTAGATTATAGTCAGCAAAACGAAATTACTTTAGAAGAAGAATTAAACGCTTTAAAACTGTATTTAGAATTAGAAAAAGTCCGTTTTGAAGATGAATTGGAATATACTATTTCGGTTGATAATCAATTGAAGACAAAACAGATTAAAGTACCGTCATTATTCATTCAACCGTATGTTGAAAATGCTTTAAAACACGGATTACTGCACAAATTAAACGACCGAAAATTACATATTGAAGCGAAAATTATTCAGCAAAATAAATTAGAAATTACCGTTGAAGATAACGGAATTGGTCGCGCACAATCGGAAAAATTAAAACGACCAAACCAACAGCACAAACCGTTTGCTACTAAAGCTAACGAAGAACGTGTGCATCTTTATAAAAACAAATTAAAACGTGATATAGCCATAACTACCAACGATTTGTATGATGAAAACGACGTTGCTGCAGGTACAAAAGTGGTCATCACCATGCCAATACATTAAGATATGAAAGCGATAATTATAGACGACGAAAAACGCGCCAGACATTTACTGTCAAACTTGCTAACCGAACATTGTGCAAGTATTACTAACATTAAAGAGGCGCAAGATTTAGCATCTGGTGTCGATTTGATTAAAACTAGTAAACCAGACGTTGTTTTTTTAGATATTGAAATGCCAAATCAGTCTGGATTAGATATTTTAGAATACTTCCCAAATCAGATTGATTTTAAAATCATTTTCGTTACGGCATACAACCAATACGCGATTGAAGCTTTCAAACTGTCGGCTGTAGATTATTTGTTAAAACCAGTAGATACAACCGAGTTAAAAGAAGCTGTTGCAAAAGCTGAAGAAGCCATAAAAGCCAACAATTTAAATGACCAATTAAATAAGTTACGCGATTCGTTAAAGCAACTTTCCATGGATAAAATTGCTTTAGAAATACCAAAAGGAATTATGTTCGCGTCGCATAATGATATCGTGTATTTTGAAGCCGATGGTATGTACACAAACGTGCAACTTATGGATGGTAAACAAAAAACCATTTGCAAACCCTTAAAGCATTTTGTTGAGCAATTGGAACGCAATGCGATGTTTTTTAAATGCCATCGTTCGTATTTAATCAACTTAAAATATGTAGATGAATTGGTAAAGGATGATGGCGATTACTTACTAATGAACAACCAAAAACGTATTCCAATTTCAAAATCTAAACGCGATCAGTTTCTTGAAGTGATTAAGGAAACGTTTATGTGATTTATTTAAAATTTCTGAAATTCCTTCAGAAAAAAAATCATCATTTTTAGAAAAAACCAAATTAAGAATAGTAGTTAAGTGCTTTATTTTGAAGTCTATTAAACACAATTCTTATGAAAAAAATAGTTCTATTATTCGTTTTGGCATTATGCTATAACGTCTCTCATGCGCAATTTGGTAAAATGCTTAAAAAGAAAGCCAAAGCAGCAGTAGAGAAGAAGTTAGATAAAAAAGAAAGTAGCAATTCATCTTCAAAATCTGAAAACGCTTCAGGTATGGTTGGCAGTTCTTCAACTGAAAATTCATCAAAAACAGAATATACCGATGAAGAATTTAAAGCAGAATTAGCCAAAAAATATCCAAACGACCAGGCAAAGCAAGATTTATATTATCAAAAATATCTTGAGAAAAAGCAACAGGAAGCCGAAGCTAATAAGCCTAAATCTGCAAATTCAGTTAGCGATGAGTTTCTATACATGTCGTACCCATTTGCAATGACAAAAGGCATGAGCGCAGTTGGTGTAGACCGCGTAAAAATAAGACGTCAAATGACAGATATGGGTGATAATGTAGATGTGTTGCCAGCACAAGATCCAGATTATGCATGGTTACGCTTTTTAACCACACCAGAATTAGTAGCCATGTCACCAGAAGGTTATATTGGTTACGAGTTGGTTTCGGGAATGTTTACAACCAAAGTAGGCGCAGACCGATCGCAAACTGTAGAGCTTGGTACAGGTATGCCAATTTTAGTAAGAGGTATGCTAATTGCAGACGATGTTTTTGTTATTTATGCTGCATCGCACCAAGGCGGACACGCATTTAATGTGCCATCGTATATGCATGAAAAAGATATTACTATTTTAAACGTGATTGGTAAAGGCGAGCAACAATTTCATTTAGATTGGTTAGAAAAAGCTAAGCCAATTGTAAAAGAGTTTGAAGCCACGTTAAAAGCCAATTATGATGCAGCTGCAAAATCAACCATGGATGCTATAAAAATGCCAAAAGCAGGTAGCATGAATAGTAATGCGTCATTAGTAAGTTTTGCTAAAGAAAATGTATCTAAAACCATTGCCAAAGATGGTGCAAAACTTCTAAAGTTAAATATAGAATCTAACGATTGGAGTATTGTAAAAAACAAATATACAGGTCGCATTTTATACCGTTGGATCAAAGGTGCTTTCACAGAAAAAAATAAAAATAACGACTGCTATTTACAAGGTTTTTTAATCAAGCAACAGTATAATGGTAGTGGTTATGGCAGTTCACAATTTGGTGGTGTTATTCACGGACAAATGCCTTACGGACAAAAAATGAATTGCGAATAATTAAAAACGCGCTATTAATCATAGTTTTTAAAGTCTGCTTATTTAAGCAGGCTTTTTTTTTATAATATTTAGTGTAAGAATAATCTTCATAAATCATTCAGAAAGAAATTAGACCTATTCAGAAAAAAGCACATTGAAAACCTTTAAAAGTGCAGTTATTTTGTTGTTGAATATTAATCTCAACTACAATGAAAAAAACATTACTCTTATTTTCTTTTTTAATAGCAACTGCTTGGTGTAGCATACAAGCACAAATAAACATTCCCGATGCTAATTTTAAAGCGTATCTTGTTGGAGATCCAGCTATTAATACAAATGGTGATAGCGAAATTTCTACTACAGAAGCGCAAGCATTTTCTGGAGAATTATTAATTAATGGTTTGTCAATTTCAGATTTAACAGGAATAGAAGAATTTATAAATATTACACGATTAGATTGTTACAATAATAATTTAACGTCTTTAGATGTTAGTAATAATACTAATTTAACACGATTACATTGTGCAGATAACCAAATAACCCAATTAGATGTTAGTAACATACCTTCATTAAATCAAGTTCATTGTCAAAACAATCAGCTTGTAGAATTAAATTTAGCTAATGGCAACAATGATAATTTTATCTATATGAAATCTTATAACAATCCTAATCTTACTTGCATTCAAAAAGATGCTGGTTTTACGCCGCCTGCAGATGCCGGAATATACAACCAAGGTTGGACTAAAGGTAGCTCTGCAATTTATAGCGACGATTGTGCTGCATCAAATCAAATAGTAAACATTCCAGATGCTAATTTTAAAAGCTATTTATTAGCAGACATAGCCATTAACACCAATAACGACTCAGAAATTTCTGTAGCTGAGGCACAGGCTTTTACAGGAACTATATCGGCAACAGGACTTGGAATTACAGACTTAACAGGAATTGAAGCATTTGTAAACATTACGATATTAGAAGTATATACAAATTCACTAACATCGTTAGACGTTAGTAATAACACTAGTTTAACACGATTACATTGTGCAGACAACCAAATAACTACATTAGATGTTAGTAATATTCCAACATTAGATCAAGTGCATTGTCAAAACAATCAACTGGTTGAATTAAATTTAGCTAATGGAAACAATGCTAATTTTTCGTATATGAAATCTTACGGAAACCCTAATCTAACATGTATTCAGCATGATGCTAGTTTTACGCCACCTTTTTCTAATGCAGGCCAATATGATAATGGATGGACAAAAGATGCAAACTCTAGCTATTCTTCTAACTGTAGTTATGAACCTGTTTATGTAGATGTTAACGCTTCAGGAGCAAATAATGGAAGCTCTTGGGCTGATGCTTTCACAACCATTGATGCAGCGTTGACAGCAGCTGGTCCGAATAGTGAAATATGGGTAGCTAAAGGTGTTTATAAACCTTCAGCTCAAAACACGCCTATAGAAATAAATCATACTATTTCTCTCTTTGGAGGTTTTAATGGTACAGAAACGGAACTGTCAGATAGAGATTTATCAGTAATAAATACAACTAATGCTACTGTTATTACAGGTGATATGAATGGCGATGATGTTGATGGTGATTTTACATCTAATAAATCTGATAATGCAGATAAATTAATTTTAGTTGATGCTACAAACATTACTATTGATGGTTTTGTTTTAGAAAATATTTACGATACCTCAAGCAATGGTTTTTATGAAGATAGTGGTGTTATTTATTCAAAACAGCTTGGAGCTTCAACTTGGATAGAAAATCTTAGTATAAAAAATACGGTTTTTACAAACAATTACAGTAATGACTTTTTAATTAAAGGCAATGGCTTTAAAGACAATTTTAACCTTTATAACGTGAGTTTTACAAACAATGTAAGTGTTGGGCAAAGCATTATTTTATTACGTACAAATGAATATAATGATATTTATGCAAATTTAACCAATGTGTTGTTTGCGGATAACGAAACCAAATTTTCTGTTATCAATGCATACAGAACTCCTGATAATAATTCAATTCAAAACTTTAGATACTTAGATTTAACAATAACCAACGCATCTTTTATTAATAATAATGTAGTAAATGTCAATAATACATCATACGGTCAGTCTATTATCATGGGTTCTGATAAAACTAGAGGACATTTAGAGATAAATAACTCGATCTTTTTTGGTAATACGTTAAATGGAACTTACGCAGACAGAGATATTTCTTATGGTACTCAGGGTAATCATTATGAATTAGTAATTAATAATTCAATAACTCAAATTACAAACAATGGTGGAGCATCAGGATCTTATTTTACACCATCATTTAATAATGTTCAAGATTTAGATCCAAATACAGTATCTCTTAATTTAAGTGCAGATTATAAACCAACATCAAGTTCTTCTTATATCATAGATCAAGGAGATAACGCTTACTACGATGTAGCTTTATTTGGTGATTTAGATTTAGCAGGTAATACAAGATTTTTTAATACTACAATAGATTTAGGAGCTTATGAATACGATTCGACATTAGGAGTTGATGCTGTTTCTTTAAATACAAATTCAGTAACATTATATCCTAACCCTGTTAGTGATAGATTATTTATAAAATCAACTGAAACAATAAAAGCAGTTACTATTTTCAATGTGAATGGTCAATTGATTAAACAAGTAAATACATTAGGTGAAAGTATTGATGTAACTAGTTTACCTTCAGGTTTATACTTTGTGAAAATTAATACTGTAAACGGAGAAACAACTAAAAAAATCATCAAAAACTAAAAACAAATGAAAGTATTAAAATTCTTATACTTAATCGTCATTGTAGCGTTTGTTGTATCGTGTTCATCTGATGATGATACTGTAATCCCATTCGTAACAGCGCCTCAAAATAATGTTACTGTAGGTGAATCGGTTTTTGAGATGAAATCAGCAATTATAAGTTCATCAATAGGCAATAATACATATATACAGCTAACCAATAAAACAGAAACAGAGTTGTTGGCTAATATGAATGATGGTACAAATTTATATGATGTTGATTTTATGGTTATCAGGCTTAATCAAGATCCATTAGGAGAGACTACATATACATTTTCTGATATGTTAGATTATGATTTTATGATTGATGGTGATATCATTTATGGCGAATATGAAGATGGAATTACACTTCTTGCAGAAAATCATTCTGATACTAATTTAGAAGCTGTTTCTGGTAGTGTAACAATTACCTATTATGCTGTTGATAGAATTGATCTAACTTTTGAATTTGAAAGAAATGATGGTACTATCATAACCGGATCATACTCTGGGTCTTTTATTGATGAAGTAGATTCAGATAATTAAAGGGTTGTTAATTTTAAACTAGTCTTATTGGGAGAATAGAGGCAACACTTAAAACGCTCACATATTTGTGAGCGTTTTTTTATTTATTTAAAGTAAAAAGCATAAGCACTTCATCATCATTTGGTATAGTAACCTTTTCAATAAATGTCAGTCCTAGCTTTTCTATTAGTTTTATAGAAGATGTGTTTGATGGTAATGTAATGGCGCTAATTTTGTTTAGTGAAAAATCTTGAAATGCAGCTTGTTTTACTCTTGAAGCAGCTTCAAACGCATAACCATAACCTTCAAATTCAGGTAAAAAAGCAAAACCAATATCTACACCATCAATACCTTCTCTGTTATACAGTCCGCAAGACCCAATTTTAGTATTCGTTTCTTTTATGATAACGGTATAGTTTGAATACCCATATTTTTCGAGTTGCGGAAGCATCTTTTGGGTTATATATTTTTCAGCGTCTTCAATACTATGAATTTGCCTGTCACCGATATTAGCTTTCCATTTTGGTGTGTTTAGTAATTCAAATACAAAGCAGGCATCTTTTGTAGTTGTAGGTATAAGCAATAAACGATCTGTTTCAAATGTTTTATAATCCATAGTATTGTATAAAAAAACCGCAACGGTAAGTTGCGGTTTATTTGTTTTAGTAGTGTTTTTTAGCTATTTAGCATCACTGGCATAACAAGCATTGTCACTTGTTCACCTTCATCTAAACCATCTACAGGTGTAAGAATACCAGCGCGGTTTGGTAAACTCATTTCAAGCTGTACTTCATCACTTGTAAGGTTGTTTAACATTTCTGTTAAAAAACGTGAGTTAAAACCAATTTGCATATCATCACCTTGGTAATCGCATGTTAGGCGTTCTTCGGCTTTGTTGCTGTAATCAATATCTTCAGCAGAAATATTAAGTTCTGCACCAGCTATTTTTAAGCGTATTTGATGTGTTGTTTTATTAGAGAAAATACTAACACGTTTTACAGAGTTTAAGAACTGTGTTCTATCTATCGTTAATTTGTTAGGATTTTCTTTTGGGATTACCGCTTCATAATTCGGGTATTTACCATCTATTAGTCTACAGATAAGTTCTGTGTTTTCAAAAGTAAATTTTGCATTAGAGTCGTTATACTCAATCGTAACATCATCATCACTAGCAGCCAATATCCCTTTTAAAAGGTTTAGTGGCTTTTTAGGCATGATAAACTCTGTAACCTGATTTGCAGAAACGTCTTCTCTTGAATATTTTACTAATTTATGAGCATCAGTAGCAACAAAGGTTAAGCCTTCTGTAGAAAACTGAAAGAATACACCACTCATTACTGGGCGTAAATCATCATTTCCAGCAGCAAAAATAGTTTTGCTTATAGCGGTGGCTAAAATATCTCCTGTAAGTGTTGTAGAATTAGCGTTTTCTAATGTTACGGCTTTAGGAAACTCATTTCCATCAGCGTAGGCTAATGCATATTTACCGTGATTAGAGCTTATTTCAACAGTGTTGTTGTCTTCTACAACAAATGTAAGTGGTTGCTCCGGAAATGTTTTTAAAGTGTCTAAAAGTAATCGTGCAGGTACTGCAATACTTCCTTCGTTATCACTTTCTACTTCTAGCTTGGCAGACATTGTTGTCTCTAAATCACTAGCAGAAATAATAAGTTCGGTGTTGTTTAATTCAAAAAGAAAATTATCTAAAATAGGTAAGGTGTTTGAATTGTTTATAACACCACCCAAAACTTGTAATTGCTTAAGTAGATATGTACTTGATACTATAAATTTCATTTATGTGGTCTGTATAATTAATTACTACAAATATATCCCATACATCCTAATATATGAAACAAACTTATTAACATTTAAAGGGCGTATTTTTTCTTTCTTATGTAATTAAAGACAAAACCAAACAATGCTAGTAAAGCTAAAGGAATCAGGATGTTAATAAGCTGCCATTTGGTTTTTTCTTCGGTAACTTTTTTGTAATCTAAAAAGGCAACAGCCACTTCTTTTGATCGAATGTTTATAAGTCCGTTATCGTCTAAAAGGTAATTCACTGCATTTAGTAAAAATTCCTTGTTTCCATATAGTTGGCCAGAATTTCTATCAAAACCTAACTCTAAAGGTCCGTTTTTACCTACATCATTTTTTACAACATCACCATCTGCTACAACAAGCATTTTTGTTGGAACACTGGTGTTTTTTTCATTCGATAAATCAAAAGGCTTAATACGGTTGTTATAAGCTGATGTAAATTCGCCCTCAAGCAACACAGCTAGGGTTTGATTAGGTTTGGTGTATAGCTTTGGGTCAGGTTCTTGGGTTGTAAGGTCTAAACTAATTTCACGTGGCGTACCATCTATTTTTGATAATACCGAACTTTGTAGTAAAATGGTCTTTTTAACGTTGTTTTTTAGGGTGTCTATTTGGTTGGCAAAATCAAACTCAATTAAATTCAAATTATTAACAATAGGGTGGTTGTTTGCAGGGTTTACTAATGGAGCATAAAACCAAGGCATTTGTGTAAATTGTGACTGACTACCTTCGCCCATTGCCAATGTGATTGGTGCCGAATACAAGTCGTTAACTAACACCGGATTAATACGAATACCATATTTAAAAAAGAAATCGGTTAGGTTTAAATCTCTTGCTATTGCAATGTTTTTACCACTAGCGTTATACAGGCTATCTTTTTCTATAGCGACTTTATCTATCAACCAAAGGCTTTTTCCTCCTTGCATAGTAAATTGGTCTAAAACCAATTTTTCCTCTTCAGTAAAGGCTTGAGTAGGCTTGGCTGATATTACTAAATCAAAACCGTTTAAATCATTAAGTGTTTTTTGCGGATTTGCAGCAACACTATCTAGTGTAAAAGGCGCAATGTAGTAGTAGTCTTTAATGGTTTTTACAAAATCAAAAATATGAATATCATCTAATTGATTATTACCTTTTAAAATAGCTATTTTTTTACTTTTTTGATTGACTAGTTTGCTAAAACCATCAGCAAAAGTATACTCTAAATGCTGAACAGAATTTGATACCAGGGTTTGCATATCGGCCCCTATTTTATTCTGCATTAAAGGAATTTTTGTAGTCACACCATTATAGCTTGCAAGTGCCCAAGGAAACACAACTTCTTGACTTGATTTACCACTTTCTTGAACGGTAACTTGCATGGGTGTTAAGCCGCGTTGGTTAAGTTGTTGAATGTTTTGGTTTCGGGTTGCATCATCAGCAATTGGGTTAATGAAATTAAATTTAATCTGCCCATTTTTTGATGTAAACTCTTCTAGAATTTGGCGTGTTTCAGTTTGTAAGCGTCTAAATTCTGAAGGAAAATCATCGCCTTCTAAAAATACATCTATGATGATAGGTGAGTCAACCTGATTTACAATTTGCAAGGTTGCATCACTCAAAGTATAACGTTGGTCTTTAGTAAGATCAAAACGCTGATAAATAGATTGTGTAAATATGTTTATAACTAGTAGTCCTAGCGGTAATACCAAAAGGTGTAAGAACTCTTTTTTTGTAATTGGTTTGGTACTTATTTTTCTTACTGTTAATAGCACAAAAACGACTGTAATACTTATAAAATAAAGTAAATCTCTAGTGTCTATTACACCGCGACTCATGCTTTTATAATGATAACTCATACCTAGTTTATCAAACGTGTTACTAGCGGTAACATCGGCAATGCCTTCAAAGCCTATATAAAACAAAAAGCATAAAAAAACAGCAATAATAAAAGCCACTATTTGATTATCTGATAAGGTAGAAGAAAACATACCTATAGCAGTATATGATGCTACTAGAAACAACAATCCAAAGTAAGAACCTAAAGTGCTTCCTATGTCAAGATTTCCTAGAGGATTACCTAGTTGTTGTACAGTATAAACATATAAAAGTGTTGGTAGCAATGCTATAACAATCAATACTAGCGCACCAAAATATTTGCCTAAAACAATGTTTAAATGACTTATAGGTTTTGTAAGGAGTAGCTCAAGGGTTCCTTGTTTTTTCTCATCACTAAAACTGCGCATGGTTACTGCCGGAATTAAAAAAATAAGAATCCAAGGTGCTAGTAGGAAAAACGATGAAAGATCAGCAAAACCATTATCAAGGATATTAAATTCACCTTTAAAAAACCATAAAAACAAGCCGTTTAATAGTAAAAATATGCTGATTACTAAATAGGCTATAGGTGATGCAAAAAATGAATTAATCTCTTTTCTTAATATAGAAAACATGTATGTTGTTTAAGTTTTATTATTGGCTTTTATGTCAATGATTCTAATTTATCTACACTCCAAGCTTGTGGTTTATCATTAAAAAGAGGTTTGGTTTGTGCCCAAATGCCTTTAAAAAGATCAGAGTGCCTGTAAGCATCTAGCGCTTCTTCAGTATCCCAATAGCTGTAAGTAAAAAATATATTAGTTGTGTTCTTGTCTCTGTATAACTCTAAAAAACGACAACCTTCAAAATTTCGTATGTCATTTTTCTTTATTTCAAAATTTTTTAAAAACGTATCAATGTTTGATGGTTCAAAACTCATTTTTACAATACGTACAAACATGTTTTATTGTTTTATAAAATTAATTGTTACAGTATCCATTAAATTTAGCCCCATAAGGGTTGAAGCACTTCCTACGGTAGCACTATTACTTTTATATACCGCAATTTCTAAATAGCCCGATGCATTAAATACAACCAGTCCTTTGCCTTCGTCATTGCGTTTCTCTTTAGGTATTTCAAAATTTACAACATCACTATATTTTGAATAGATTTGTTTAAACTTATGACTTCTAGCAGAGATCTCAAAGTCTCGTCCTTTTCCAATCGACTCAAAAAAGGATTTCTTTATATTAGTAATAACATTGCCATAGTTATCTATATAAATTACGCAACCTATTATTTGAGTTTGCTCATCATTTATATAAGGAACCAAATTTGTTATAGGTTTTATATTACTTATAGATTTCCCTACAACCTCTAGCGTACCACCACGTGCAATATGGCAAGCAACTTTTACAAAAACATCAAGTACCGGAAAGCTTGTCTGAATTTTATCATGGATATTTATTTCAACAATTTTTTCAGGAACTATGTCATTTGTAATCATACTCATTATGCCATTATTGGCACAAATAAAATAATGATCATCTAGCAAAATTGCAATATGCTTATTCTCTTGGTTTAATTCAGAGTCTATACCTATTAAGTGTATGGTACCTTTAGGAAAGCTACTGTAAGCATTCAGAATAATATAAGCAGCTTCAGAAATATTAAAAGGTGATACAGAATGTGAGATATCAACAATTTTCACATCCGGTAATTCGCTGTAAATAGCACCCTTTATCGCACCAGCAAAGTGATCTTTCTCTCCAAAATCAGTTGTTAATGTGATGATTGCCATAAATAAATTGTTGATATTTTTTTAACCTGATACACATTAAAATTGTGTAGCTTTGTTTAAGGACAAATCTAATAAACTTAACTGATAAATTTAATTAAATCGCATAGCTTTTGAACGAAATCATTATTGAACTTGAAGAGATCTCTCCAAAGGAGTTTTTTGGAGCACAAAACGCAAATATTGAACTTCTTAAAAAATACTTTCCTAAACTTAAAATCGTTGCCAGAGGTAATAAAATAAAAGCCTACGGAGATGAAGACTTACTAGAAGAGTTTGATAGGCGCTTTAATATGCTTATGGAGCATTTTGCAAAGTACAATAAGCTAGACGAGAATGTTATAGAGCGTGTTTTAACCAGTCAAAGTAAGGCAGACTATACTACTAGTGATGCTAGCGGCGAAGTTATTGTACATGGTGTAAGTGGTAGGCTTATAAAAGCACAAACGGCAAACCAGAGAAAACTGGTAGAAAGTATGCGAAAAAATGATATGGTATTTGCTATAGGTCCTGCTGGTACTGGAAAAACCTATACAGGTGTTGCACTAGCTGTTCAGGCATTAAAAAATAAAGAAGTTAAGCGTATTATTTTAACACGTCCTGCCGTTGAAGCTGGCGAGAATTTAGGGTTTCTTCCAGGAGACTTAAAAGAAAAATTAGATCCGTACATGCAGCCGCTTTATGATGCATTACGTGATATGATTGCTCCTGAAAAACTTGCTCATTACATAGAAAACGGAACCATTCAAATAGCGCCTTTAGCTTTTATGAGAGGTCGTACATTAGACAACGCGTTTGTAATACTAGACGAAGGTCAAAACACCACACACGCACAAATGAAAATGTTCTTAACCAGAATGGGTAAAAACGCCAAGTTTCTTTTAACAGGAGATCCAGGGCAAATTGATTTACCACGACGTACCATTTCAGGATTAAAAGAAGCATTACTTATTTTAAAAAATGTTGAAGGTGTTGGTATCATTTTCCTTGATGATAAAGATGTAATTCGTCACAGACTCGTTAAAAAAGTAATAGAAGCTTATAAAAGCATAGAAAATAGAGAATAAAAAATTTAAATAAATAAGCCCATAATTCGTGTCACAAACTAATACCATAACAGATACTAACTTTAATTTTCCTAATCAAAAAAATGTTTACAAAGGAAAAGTAAGAGAAGTTTATAACATAAACAATGAGCAATTAGTGATGATTGCAACAGATAGATTAAGTGCCTTTGATGTAGTTATGCCAAAAGGTATCCCTTACAAAGGGCAAATACTTAATCAAATAGCAACAAAAATGATGAAGGCTACTGAAGACTTGGTGCCTAATTGGTTATCAGCAACACCAGATCCCAATGTAGCTGTTGGGCATTTATGCGAACCTTTTAAGGTAGAAATGGTAATTCGTGGTTATATGTCTGGTCATGCTGCCAGAGAGTATAAAGCTGGAAAACGCATGCTTTGTGGTGTGCCAATGCCAGAAGGCATGAAAGAGAATGATGCCTTTCCTGAACCTATTATTACACCAGCAACAAAAGCTGAAATGGGCGATCATGATGAAGACATCTCTCGCGAAGACATTTTAAAACGCGGTATAGTATCAGAAGCAGATTATGCTGTACTAGAAGATTATACTAAAAAACTTTTTAAAAGAGGTACTGAAATAGCAGCATCACGCGGCTTAATATTAGTAGATACTAAATACGAATTTGGTAAAACAAAAGAAGGTAAAATTGTATTGATAGACGAGATACATACACCAGATTCATCACGTTATTTTTATGCCGATGGTTATCAAGAACGTCAAGATAGAGGTGAAGCTCAAAAGCAATTATCTAAAGAGTTTGTACGTCAGTGGTTAATAGCTAATAATTTTCAAGGGTTAGAAGGACAAACAGTGCCAGAAATGAGTGACGATTACATCACTTCTGTTAGCGAACGCTATATAGAACTTTATGAAAACATTACAGGAGAAACCTTTGTAAAAGCCGATGTGTCTGATATACAATCACGTATTGAGAAAAACGTGTTAGCACATTTAGGCTAACATTGCGCATACCATATAAATTAAAAAAGCCTTACAGTGAAGTAAGGCTTTTTTTATGAGTTCTTGTTATTGATGTTTTTACCATTTTTACTGATAAAAAATATTCGGAATGGTTAATCAGAACTTTGTGGTGGTTTGCTTTGCGAAATGGTATGCGAGACACGAGTAGGAAGTGCGAACTATACGTTAGTAAATTTTTGTAAGTAGGCTCTCACTAGCTAAATCAGGATTGATATATGATGATACTTAAAAGTACTTTAGCGAAAAATTAATAGATTTTACTTGTTTTTTATCACAGTACTTTGTTACCCAACGTTTTTTATTTCCGTTCTTATATTTAATCCTTTTATCCGCTTTTCAATAGCCTTGTCTTCTCGAATAAACTGCGATTCCTCTGAAATTGAATGTAGGCAAGAAAACAAGAACCTTTTTCCATTTTCCTGAAAGAACAGAAGTCCATCGTCATAGTCAACTTCCACATTTTCAATGTCAGGATTATCAGATTCAAATACGTGTTTATAATTCAAAACCTGAATCTTTTCTATTCTCGACGATGGTGCAAATGATATTGTTGCACTTAAATTCTGAAACACATATTGGTCGTGTAAATCCTTTAATCTTTTTTCTAGCTTTTTAATTGCGAAATCAATTCTATAATAGTCAACATCATTTTCTTCAAAAAGTCTGCTTCTAAATTTGAATGTTTTTCTTTGTCTGACTCCTAATTTATTTTTTGAAAAGAAATTCATTAAAAAGTAACTTGACGTCATAACATTTTCAGAAGTTGAAAAATAAAGACTTGGTGCAGAAATAATATAAACGTCCTTTCCTATAAGCTCATTAAGAACCTTGAGTCTTTTTTCTTCTATATGTATTTGATGTTTTTTCAAATGTTGGGTAACGTTTATGTATAAGATTAGTTGCGTGGTTAAGCAACTAATTTAGTAAAAGAAAACGAACCATTGGAAATTCCTTCGGAATTTCCAAGTAAGCAAGAACCAAGCCATTAATTTTATACTTTGTTAGCAAACGTTTTTATTCCTTAATGAATTTAATTGATTTTCCATTTTTCAATTTCAAGAAGTATAATCCACTTGTTAAACTCTTTATGTTAATTTTCTCATTATCAGTCGCATTTCCGTTATAAACTTCGGCACCCAAATTATTATAAATGGTATAAACTTCTGATTTAATTAATCCAGAAATTTGAATATAGTCAATACAAGGATTCGGGAATAGTTTTACTGTTGGTTCAGTTAAAGTAAAATTATCAACACCTAAAGTACTACTGGTAATATCAACTTTAAACATAAAATCATTCGTCGTAAACTCTGTTGTATTACTGTATGCGCTTCCTGCTGGATATATACTTGAGTTTGTTACCCTTGTAGCAAAGGTACCACTAATTATTGCCCAAGTATATGTTGAATTATTAGTAAGCGAAATATTTGAAGCAGAAAAATCAAAAACTAAATTACGTTCAGTGGTTGAAGTTGCTGCAGTTGTCGTAGCGGTAGCAGAGCCTAATAGAGCTCCTCCGTTTCCTGCCCCAGAATAGACTCCTATAGTTGCAGTTTGCCCCTCTGTAATTGCTAAAACAGATATTTTATCTAATGTACCATTTCCACAAGCAGTCCAGCTATTTCCTATACCAGTAGTAGGAGAGAAAGCAGAACTAAGGCTAGTAAAATTAGCATCAGTAACCGTGCCTCCATCATTTGAATCAAAAGAGCACTGAGAATAAGAATTAGAAATAGAAAAAATAGTTAGTAAAAGAAAAGATAATAAGTAAGTAGTTTTTTTCATGGTAGAATAGGTTTTTTTAATTAAAAAATAAATCAAATGTAAAATAAATAAATAAAGTTATTAAATAGACCTTATCTTTGTCAAATGTCTAGTCCTGAAATATGGCTACAGGTTAAAAATTGATTTACGCTGATAATTTATATACCATATTAGGTGTTTTATAGTCTAAAGATACATGTAATCTTATTTCGTTGTACAGATTAATTGCATTTTTTTTTAGCGTGTTGTGGGCTATCAAAACTCTGGAATGGCTAATCAAAACTTTGTGGTGGTTTGCTTCGTTTGTGTTGTTGCGGAATGGCTAGCGAGACACGAGTAGGAAGTGCGAACTGTACGTTAGTAAATTTTTGTAAGTAGGCTCTCATTAGCAAAATCAGGATTGATATATGATGATACTTAAAAGTACTTTAGCGAAAAATTAGTTAGTTTTTACTTGTTTTTTACCACAGTACTTTGTTGGTAAACGTATTTTTTAATAGTATTCAATATCATAAATTACAGTATCTCCTGAAAAATTTGCACTAACATTTGTCGGATAATCTTCGCTGTTATATGTGTAAGTGAATATGATTGTTCCACCACTTACTTCGTTTATTGATGTAATATTGTTTTTTAGAAAAGGAAAACTATAACCTTCAAATCCGCCTATGTAAATTCCATCAAATTCCCAAAAGAACTCAATAAACCGCTCAATATAAATAGACTCCATTTGCCCATAAAACGGATTTATTTTGTCATCGTATTGTAATGTGAATTCTGACAACAGATTGTCTGTGTTATCATATGATTGAGCAGAAACTAAATTACCATTAGAATCATAACCAAAGTTTGTGTATTGGTTACTTTCAGTAAATTTTATTATCAATCCATTATTGTCGAGTTCTATTTCTGCTTGGGAATTTGCATTTCCCTCAATTTGTCCAGTTAATGTAATTATATTACCATTGTATGTTATAGTTACATTTTCACTATTTGCAGAGTAACTTGATAGAAGTCCATTTGAATTATATGTATAAGTATAGGTGTCACTATATGATGACGAACCTGTTTCTTGATAACCCCATTCAGTTAATCTATTTTCCGAATCGTAAGTGAAATCAGAGACATGTCCAAAACTATTGTAGGTTCCATTTGAGCTCGAAATCAAGTCGTTATTGTTATATGTGTAATCTATTTTTCTGGTTTCAGAGATTTTTTCAGTTTTAACCAGTTTGCTTGTCGTTGGTTCGGGTTCTGGATTGTTAGAACTATCGTCAGATGAACAAGACAATAGTATTGCATTCAGTAAAATTAGGGTTAGAATTAATTTTGTTTTTTTCATAAATTTTGTTTCAAATGTCTAGTCCTGAAATATGGCTACAGGTTAAAAATTGATTTACGCTGATAATTTGTATACCATATTAGGTGTTTTATAGTCTAAAGATACATGTAATCTTATTTCGTTGTACAGATTAATTGCATTTTTTTTTAGCGTGTTATGGGCTATCAAAACTTTGTACCACCTAATCAGAACTCTGGAATGGCTGAATGGGCGTAGGTGAGGACAGCGCCATTACTTATAGGCATTGTTGGCTGTAGTTTTTATTTATCTTTAAAATCAGATGTTATTACGCTCAATATTTTCGGATTATTTTTTAATAAATCAGCACATTTTTTGATATAACTCTCAACATATTTAATTTCATTCTGCGCTATGTTTTTTAATTCACCAGATTGGTCAAGTTTATCAATTGGATAGTAATTTGTAGGTGTTAATTCCTTTTTAAATTCAGTCAGTTCATTGTGATTTATGATTCCAATTTCTGGTGAGTTATACGATAATTGAAATATCAGCGCACAAAATTCAATTCCGTTTTTTTGAGTTGTTATATAGTATTCATCCTTAATCCACTTTTTCTTAAAACTATGGAAGTCAAATTCTGATTGTAGAAAAGCAAAATTTTCTAAAATCATTCTTGTTGATATTTTCCAAGTTGGCTTAAGAGTTTTCATTTTCAAATTGAAGGTAGCGGTGAGTATAAGAATAGTAGCGGACTAAATCGCACTAACTTTTCGGATTATAACTGACCTTTAATTTATTGATTTTATTTCGATTAAGCGATTAAACCGCTATTTTTTATATACCTTGTTACCTGCTGGCTTTCCATTTTTGATTTAACATATTATTCAACAAATCAAAGTAATTCCATCCGATTTTTCTGGCTGAAAGTAAAGTCAGACTATCTTGATTATTTCTATGAGGTCTTGATGGTCCAGTCATATTCGGTTTCATATTTAAATCAAATAAGAAATATTTTCCTTGTTCGTTTGCCCTGCAATCTATTCTAATTGGTGCTTTTATTCCAATTAACTCTGCTGCTTTAACGCAGTGTTCATACACTTCTTGAATTTCAGTTGTTTGTAACTCATTATCGCTCAAAACCTCACTGTTTTCCATCACAGCTACTGTTCCATTATATGGTGCTATTCCGTTATTATGATTAAATCTCTTAACTGCTGGTAAACACCAAGGTCTACTAAAACATTCCTCATTATTATCAATCACGTAATTTCCCTTTGGCATTACAGTAATTGTGATTTCTTGTCCGTTTAAATATTGCTCAACATAGGCAGCGTTTCCGTAACTGTTTTCTAAAAAAATCTTGTTCAAGTTTTTTATGAGTTCATTACGACTGTCAATTTTAGTAACGCCTTGGCTTCCTCTTCCTCTAATGGGTTTAAGAACTAATGGAAACTCTAATTCTAATGATAAATCATTGTAATTCTCAATAGCGATAAGCTCGTTTTTAGGAATGGGAATATTATTAGATTTCAATAAGCTATTGGTAAACATTTTGTCATCATAAACATCAACCATTTCAGGTGTTTGTCCAATTATTTCCAATTCTTTGTCAAGATAACTTTCTATGTTATGATTTTGATATAGGACTGTATTCAACCAAAAGATTTTTGCGCCTTTGTGTAACGCCATCTCAATACCCTTTCTAGTATCAGGAAAAACCCAATCTGTATCATTGTTTTGATTTGGATTTTCAACAGGTGTAACTACATCAATATTGTTTTTTAAAAGTTCAAATGCAATGTCTGCTCCACTGTCTGAATAACCTCCTGGTTTCATAGGTTTTTGAATTCCATCTTTTACAGGTGGAAGTTGAGCTTGATACAATATTGCTATTTTATTCATTTAGTTTCGTTGTTCAGCTTGCAGGTAACGGTTTTGGCTATGATACGTTGCGGAAAAATCCGCAGGATTCTTTCCGCCATAGCCGAAAGATAGCAAACTTGCGTTGAATTCCGATTAGGAATTCAACCGCAATGAATTATAGCCGTTGTTGTGGGTAGTATTTTAATTTGTAAATACTGTTCCAAATATTATAATCATAAATCCGCTTACAGAGAAAATATAGTCAGCTGGTCTCAACTTTCTTCCGTCTTTTTGGTCAATCCGATTCGGGTCGAGTCGAAATGCGGTTACTATAAAGTTATCTCCATAAACTTTTTTATTAATCAAATTCAAGATATAAGAGGTCAGGATTGTCAAAGGCAATGCTTTTAACCAAATCAAATCATTTCCATTTACAGCTTGAATTTCAGGTAAATCACGATAGTTATAATATATGGCTAATTGAATTACTCCAATAATTCCCCAAATCAGCAGAATTCTGTTATTCCAAAATCGTTTATGATAAATGTCAAATATCAAAAACACATAAATAAATGGAATTACAAAATAGAAATCCAGAATCCATTCTCGGTCATATAGATTCAGTACATAAATCAATCCGACAATTATGTGGATTCCGATGTATGCTAATAATAATGTCCAATCTATTTTTTTCAATTCAAATTCGGTTTTCGGATATTACCCACAACGTTTTTGGCTATGGTTTCGTTGCGTGAAAATCCGCGAGGATTTTCCGCCGTAAACCGAAGATAGCAAATTTGCGAGGACTTTCCGAAAGGAAAGTCAGAAGCAATGAACTATAGCCGGTGTTGTACGCAGTTTTTTATTTTCTATTCATTAGGTAGCAATTACTTTTTAATTGAATATTTTGTCCGTCATAAAAGTCAATTTGCGTTTTTAAATCATCCATAAATTCTAATTCATCACTTGGACAAACTATAAAGAAATGTCCTTTTGTAATTAGGTTTCCAAAGCTGTCAAAAATCGATATGGTCGCATTGTTTTTGTGATTGTGCATCCAATCCACATTGAACCAGTTTCCGTTTCCATTATTTTCAATCCAAAAGGCGGTTTTTGGAATTCTTTCAGTTCCTTTTAATTCGACTGGAGTTTTTTCGGTTCGGTCAGTTCTTTTGTCAAATTCCGTAATTCCGTTTTTTTTAATCACAAAGATGAAAAGTCCGATGAGTAAAATCAGAATTACACTGGTGGAAATTAAAATCCGAAGTATTAATTTTTTCGGGTTATTCATTCAGATTTCGGTTTTTCTCAAATTGCGTACAACAATTGTATAAACACCCTAGTGTGTTTATCTATATTATGTTTATACTTCTAAAAATAGTTAAAATTCTTAAAAACTGATCTGGTTTTATGATTATTTGTGTGTTGGGCTGGTAGTAAATAAAAGCCGAATAGAAAATCCGTGAGGATTTTCGTAAGCAAGCCTTTACTAGCAATGTGTTATATAGGGTGCTGGCTAACGTTTATATTAAAATTATTATTTTAAAATTTTAAATCTGAAGTTTTTTGTTTGTCAAGTAGTAATTTATTGTAATGTTTTAGGGCATTTAGAATTGATTCAGCTTGAGGTATTCCATCTACTCTCATAATTAATTTATGTTTATCCCATTTGTTTTTTTTCTTGTTTTTTAAAATTGAAACCCAAATATTAATAAAGGCTTTTTTGTCAGATCTTTTAGATACCCGATGAAAACTATAAACATTTGAGAAATCATATAAGATTCCATCATTAGAATGGTCTACACCATTTCTCCTTAATACTATTAGTCTTAAATAATCTCCTTCAAAAGAGGCTTTATATTTTCTATTGAATGTATCTTCTTCAAAGCCGTGCTTATTAATTGTTTTTATAATGAACTCTTTAGTTTCTTTAAGTGAAATTTCATCTTTTTCTTTAGAATTATTGAATAACTGGACAATTCCATTATTGAATTTTATTTCACTAATGTTGCTTTTTTTAATCATGTATGATGGTCCATCTAAATGATTATACTTTTTGTATTTCACTTCATCTGTACCAATTAAATCAATTTTTGCTTCTATTTTTTCTCCATCAGATTTAGTGATTATGTCTTGTGAATATGAATGCAGGTGAATGATTAAGCAAAAGGGTAATAAGCTAAGTTTAATTAAGGGTAGATTGTTTTTAAAAAAGTTCATTTTATATTTTTATGAATTAAATAGATGTTTGCCTACGGTCACTATAAGACTAGTGGCACGTTTAGGCACGTAATTTAGCAAATAAAAACCGAATAGACACAAACACGAAGTGTAAACTGTACGTTAGTGATTTTTAGTAAGTAGGAGAGAGCAAGCAATGAATTATATGTGGTTGTTGACTGTAGTTTTTATTTTTTCGGATTCTGTTTTTCCCATTTTGACCAAACATCTTTTTCTTCAATTAGCCATTTTTGGTACTGTTGAATTATAATTGCTGAAATATCATCTCTGTTTTTAAACCCTCTTTCATTAAAATATTTCAAGAGCCTTGAACCTCCATTAATTCCCCAATTATTTCGAATCCACATTCCTAAAGGACTTATATGCGAATTAAATTCCCAAATGCTTTTTGCTTCTTTTATTTTTTTTCTGGATTCAAAATTCAGTTTTGTGTCTAGATGAATAATACTTTCTTTTAGGTTTCTTGGTATATAAATTCCATTTATAGAATCTAGATTTTTTCTGTTTTCAAACTCCTGTCTACGTTTCTCTTTAGCTAATTTAGTGTCAATTTTAGCTATAGAGTCATTATGATTTCTATATCCACCAAAAAAATTTTCTAAATATATTTTGTCGACTTGACGAGGGATGAAATCAGTATTGAAATTTGTATTTAAAAGATAGTTTTTTATTTCTTTTTTATTAAATTTTTCATCCACTTCGAATGTTTCAATTTCAAATTTCCCTGTTCTGTCAAGATATCCAGTTAAATTAATTCGAAATAGGTTGTATTTATAAAAAGTAGAGTCGTTTGTAGGAACGAATTTTAAGTTTGAGATTTTACTAATACTTTCTGACAATTTTTCGTTTGTTTTAGAATTCTCAATATTTATTATGTATTTGTATGGATAATCGTAATAGTCAATATTACTACGAACTGCTTCGTATCTTTTAATACTTGGATAGATTGAATCAAAGTCAATTTTTGATTTAATTATTTCTCCTTTATTTAAGTTAAAAAGTGTGATTTTTTTTCTTGAATCTATGACATAGATTGTGTCATTTTTGTTGAACACGAAATTTTTATTTAGAAATTTATCTTTTTCTGTTATGCCTTTTTTATACTTTTTTAAAGTAGAGCTATTTGTTTCAAATATTTGATATCTATTATCATAAAACATATCACACTTTTCAGTATCTTTATTGCAATTGATAAATTCTTCAGTTGTATAAGTTTTTTTGAGTTGGCCATCAATGTAGAATGTTACATTTTTATGTTCATCTCCATTATAATAGACTTTGTCTTTAATATAAATTATTTTTCTACCATCTTTACTGATTGCAGCAAAAAAAGGATACCCATCGTATAAATCGAAAGAGCGATTAATTTTGTAAAAACTTTTCTTAACTCCAAAGCTTTCATATTGTTTAGTAAATGTAACTGTAGATTCTCCTTTTAAATTTGGAAATTCATCATCGAAAGAAATTGATTTTAGTTTAAATTTTCCATTTGAAGAATAAGTTTCTGATATTGGAACTCTAAGAGTTGATATTTGTCCTAAAATTGAATTAGAAAATAATAATAAAAACAGATAAGGTATAGTTTTTAACATTTTATAGTGTAATTGTTTTTAAATTAAAAACTCAATTTAATTCGGTTCTGTTTTCTATACAAACTTCAATGAGTGAAACGTTATTTTGGATTAGGGAACTTGTCTCTCAAATGTCTAGTCCTGAAATATGGCTACAGGTTAAAAATTGATTTACGCTGATAATTTATATACCATATTAGGTGTTTTATAGTCTAAAGATACATGTAATCTTATTTCGTTGTACAGATTAATTGCATTTTTTTTTAGCGTGCTGTGGGCTATCAAAACTCTGGAATGGTTAATCAGAACTTTGTGGTGGTTTGCTTTGCGAAATGGTATGCAAGACACGAACACGAAGTGCGAACTGTACGTTAGTAAATTTTTGTAAGTAGGCTCTCACTAGCAAAATCAGGATTGATATATGATGATACTTATAAAAGTACTTTAGCGAAAAATTAATAGATTTTTACTTGTTTTTTACCACAGTACTTTGTTGTGTGCAGTTTTTTTTATTTATTTCAGTCGTTTTTTAATATCCATTCTTTGGTGTAGAATTCTAACGATTTCCACAATTCCATTATCAATTTTTCTATAAAAAATCAGATGTGATTTAATTTTCGTTACTCTATAGTTTTTACGAGTTTGTTCTGCTGACTTTCCTGTCATAAAGTTGACAGCAATAAATTCAATTTCCGCTATTATTAAATCGTAATATCTATCAGCTTGTTCTTTAGACCATTTGTTAAGCGTATAAATCCAAATTTTGTCTAAATCCTCAATCGCTTGTTGGCTTATGCGATATTTGTTTTTACTCATAAGTGTTTGCGATGTAATTCTTTCAGATGTTGTTTCGGGTCAAAATTTTCAACAAATCCGCTTTGTTCACCAATTTCAAGAGCTTTAATCAGTTCTCGTTCTTTTTTTTCTTCACTTTCTAATAGTCGCAAAGCAGAACGAATGACTTCACTTACAGAACCATATCTTCCAGATTTTACTTCTTCTCTTATGAAATCCTCAAAATGATTTCCGAGTGATATTGATGTGTTTTTTCCCATTTTGGCTATAATTTACTCAAATATACCAAATTTTGGTAACGTAGCCAAATTGCACACAACGGTCTTGTATATGGCTCGTAGCGTGTAAATTAGCGATTATTTTTCGGTTGGGCACAAGCCAATTTTTTAAATTTTACTATTTATCTTTTTATTGGAAAGTCTTCAAATTTAAAAATTTGGCGACTTTCCAAATATGCCTTAACTTCGTTTAAGCAACTCATTAGCTATGAGTTATATGCGTTGTTGTGGTTAGTTTTTTTAAGGTTTATATTTCACTAATCGGAATAATAATAAATTTGATTTTTCATTTTCTATCAAAAATATTGTCTTTGCATTTTTTAGATTATTGATAATATGATTTTTCTCCTCAACTGAATTTGCATTATCCCAGTCTAAAACTTTAATTTTATTAAATTCTTTTCTTTTTTTAAGAGTGAATTCATTAGGGAATTCTTTATAATTACTTGTACTTTTGCCATATTTTAAAATATAATTTAAAGAAAAATGACCATGATGGTTATCTCCTATTAAAGCGTTATTTTTTTTAGATAGTTTTAAATTTTTCCAATAAATAGAATCTCGTATCTTATAATTAATAGAAACTAATATCTCATTTTTTGATAATTTCACATAGTTTTTATCAATTCTATCCGATAGTGGATTATAACTAATATAAATAGTGTCTTTTTTTATATTATTTTGTGAAACACTAAAAGTTGAATATGAAATTAACAATAATACTATTAATTTATTCTTAATTGCACTCATTTTTTGCTGTTTGTAATTTGTTGTCAAATGCATTGATATATAGTAATTGTGTAATGTTACTACTAAAAGTATTAATATAATCGTTATAACCGTCCGTTAATTCTAGACCTTGCCAACTAGCTGCTTCAGCTACTTTTTGTTTCCAATCTGTTGCTCCAAAGGCACTGATTGCTTCATTTTTAAAAACATCTGTTTCACCATCCCAATCATGTTCATTAAGCAAAAGTTGTTCCAATTTTTCTCTATAAGTTTCTACATCAAAATTTGCTGTATTGAATAAGCTGTGTGTCCATTGTTGATTACCAGGGTTATTGTGATTAAACTCGCAGATAAGATAAACCCACCTTTGTTTTACTGTATATGTATTAAGGTTTACATTTGGAACAATACTAAAGCTATTACAAAGTGAAGATATATTTGGTATTTCAGGTTCTCCCATTGCATTAAACTCAATAATGTTAAGTTCTTCAAGAGATTGAAACATATAAGCGTGAATAAGCTCGTGAGATAACGTAACCATTTTGGTTAAGTTAGAACTGTTAGCCATTAACGTGGAATCAGATTTAATTTCATAGAATGTGCTAGAGTTACCTTGAAAGTCTATAGTTTCTCCACTAGTAATTGCGTAATCTACTCCATTTGTGTTGCCAACTGAAAACTTTAAAGGAGCATCAACAACATTAAAGCCATTTAGCATTTTTCTAAAAAAAGATTGATTTTCGATTAAAACCAAACAATCTCCACGAAGTATTTTGTAAATACAGTCTAAATCAGAGTTTTTGAATGAACTATCTTTAACAACAGGTAATAAGCAATCTTCTTTTTCAGGATTGATTGTTGGTGTGGTATTATTAGACGTTGTATTGTTGTTGCCGTGTGTTGTATTATCTGTTCCGTTAGGATTTGTATTTGTAGAGTTAGTATTATCAGGATTTCCACTTCCTGGACTATTGGGACAGGGAAACGAACTGTCAATGGTGTAGCTTGAACAATATTCATAATTGCCAATAGCCTCCCAAGGGCATGATCCAGTATATACCCAAGTACCATCTGGATTTGTATGATACACAGTTCTAGTGACGCAATATCCATCTTCATATATCATTTTTCCAAAAATATCTTCAGAAAAATCGTCATCTAATTCAATAATATCTAAATCATAATCACCTACAATATTTTGTAGATTGTTTACTTGATTTTTTTGTTCTTCAGAAAAATGATAAGCAATTAAATAAGCTTTATATGTACCATCTTCTTGTAGTGATAAAAGCAAGTTCTCTATTAAATTGCTAGATGTATTTCTATAAATAGGAAATGTATAGCTATGATTAGCGTCAGTTTCAATATAATTAGCAATATCTGTATCTATATAAAAATCGTATACCGCATTATAAACAGTTTTGTTTTGTGAGTTTTCAGTATTTTTAATAGTTGAAAACTCATGGAGTTTTGAGAATAGCTTATTATTAGAAAAAATTTCTTTATTCTTAATAATTTTGATTTGCAAAGAGGTTTTTTCTAAATGCTGCTCTGTAGTTATTATGTCATCATTTTTTTGACAAGAAATAATAAGCAGAGAAATACCATAGAGTATAAATCCAAGTTTAAGATAATTTTTAAGTTTTTTCATAAGTACAAAATCGTTTAAAGTTAAAAAAGATTTGTTGGTTTTGGTCAAAATTAACCACAACGGTTAGGCTATGAGTAGTTGCGTGGGTTAGCGATTAACTTTGCAAGTACATACAAAACTGAAAATCCGCGAGGATTTTGCTTCGCCAGTTCGCTTCGCTCGTGTCAGAAGTAGGCGAGAACAAGCAATTACTTATAGCCATTGTTGTAAAACGTTTTTTATTTTATTCCTTTTTCAAAATCAACTTTAATTATCTCGAAAATTATTAAAGCAACCCAATTCAATCCGTGATTGATAATTGGTTTGAAAAAATAATCAGGAAAAAGTATTTCTGTCGAACTTAAATTATTTTGCCAAGTTCCTTTTGTCAAATGAAAGAACCTATTTCTAATTATTATGATAAAATCATAGAATCCTATAAATGATAATTTAATCTCTTGATTCAATGTTTGACCTTTTAAACCTTTGCTATTCATTGGTTTATTAGTTATTTTCTCTAAATATATCTTATAATAGGCTTCTCGCAAATCAGTTTTGTCAATTATATTGAAATCTATATCAATGGTTGATTTAAAAAAATCTTCATCTTTAAATGTTTCAGATACAAAGCGTTTAAAAAATGCTAACTCTCCATCTTGTTCATTATTAAAAAATGACTGTAATTGTTTATACGTTTTATCGTAGTTCTTATGTTTGGAAACATAAATTAGAGGAATTGAGTAGGAAATTCCTTCAAAGATTCTGTACAGATAGAAAAATGCTTCAAGGTGATTATTCTTTTTAACAGCAATAAGACATTTAATTATCTCTGGTTCTATTGAGCCATAAAACTTTGAATTAAATCTTGAACGCCTAAAATATTCATTTAAGTCTTTTAATTTGACTTCATCTGGGAAGTTATTTAGAACTACGGATTGATTTATTTTTTCATTAGTTGTAAATGGAAAATTTGAATAATTTTCTCTAAACTTATATGTCTTATTATCATAAGTATCAGTACAATTGATTGTGCCTGAAATCAATCGGAAAATGTTCAATATTTTATTTGAACTCTCAATTCTTAAATTTTGATTTTTAGTCGAAGCTTTAAAAATTGGGTCTTCGTATGTATAACGGCTAATCATTAGTCAATTCGCTGAAATATTCTAATAATTCTAAACTATCTAAATCCTTTAGTTTAGCAAAATTCTTGAAATAATCATACGAAAGTTCTCGTCTCAATTTACCGAGTTTTATTTTTGAGGGATTAAAATCAGAAAAAGCTTGGTCAAAAGTTTTTATTGCATTTTCGAACTCTTCAACGCTTAAATCTTTGATATCTTTTGAGGAAGTTTTCATTCCCACAGCAAATCCAACCAAATTATTGGCTTGTTTTAACCACTTTAATGAAACAGGACTTTTTTGGAATTTGGCGAGTGATTTAATTACATTTTCGAAAGTAGAATCTTTTTCTACTTTTTCGGCAGAAACTATTTTATTAACTATTAGTTCATCCATTTTGTCCTGGATGATTTTTTTATTATCAACCATAGGACTGTTAGCCATATATGCCAAATAAGCTTGGACTAAATCAGATTTATTGAAAGAGTTCATTTTTATTTTTACAGCTCTTTCTTTCTCTGTTTGAACTTGAATACCAAGTTCATTAAAATCAAAGACATTAGCCATCATAACTTCCACTTGATGTCTCGGTGTCATTGGTTTTTGTCCGTTATTCAGAGTTATCATCCTGTATAGCAATTTGTCAACAGAATCGCTGTAAACTATATTTAGATATAGTTTTTTATCCAAATTAATGTCTTTAGAATCCTTTACTCTGGATAATGTATTTAGTCTTTGAATTCCATCTAAAACGAATGATTTCGAGTAATTTTTTTCAAAAAACTTTGTGATGTCTTCTTTTTTTGAATTAGCAGTTATTGTTTTGTCTACAAATGCAATTGTGATTGATGGCATTATACATCCTTCCACAATATCTCTTTCCAGTTTTTCATAGAATTTTTTGTCCTGCAATTTTCTTTGAAATTCAGTTTTGTTAATTAAAGGAACCAATTTTTCAATTGCTTCTTTATATGTTATTGAGCCACTAACGACTACTGCGTCAATCACTTCATCTGAATCAATTTCGTAAATATTCATTTCCTATTTTGTTTTTTTTCAAATGTTTTACAACGGTTTTGGCTATGATTTCGTTGCGGAATGGTACGCGAGTATCATTCCGCCGTAACCATAAATTTAGCAAAAAGGCTCGAAATTCCTATTAGGAATTTCAGCCGTAATGAACTATAGCCGTTGTTGGCTACAGTTTTTTTATTCGTTTCCAAAGACTTTCGGTTTTTAATCTGTCAAAATCGTCTTTCAGTTTTTTCCATTCTCTATATTCCGCATCAACTTGTTCAGGTCTTTTTCCTCCAACGTCCGAATGATTAGTAACGTGATTGAGTAATTCCAAATGAGAAAGTCTTTTGGTCAATTTTCGATTCAGTTTTTCATTCCGATTGAATAGAGTTTGCAACTTTTCTTTAAGTTCATTCGGATAATGAGTGAGCAATTCAGCCGAACCTAACAAGTTATTCTCAATATTGGATTCAGTCAATAATATCCATAATTGTTCAAAATTCGGTTCAGGTAGTCGTACAAATCCGTATTCATTTCCCCAACCTGAATCCCACAATATTTCATTCTTCCATAAGTCTCCGTTTTTGTCAACATAATGGTCTTTTCCGTCAACTTCTTTAAGTCCAAAATCCTTTGGGTTACTTTTATTATATCTAAAAGATGCCTTGAAATGTTTTTGGTTTATGTCAATTAATTCGGGTTTCATTCAAATTGTAGCCAACGGTCTCCTTTACTTTGATGTTATTAAATTTATCAAGAGAAGAGAGGAGAACTATAACGGTCTCTAGGGATTACCTCTTACACGTGTTAGTCCTCTCTGTCTCTTGTACGATGCTTTGTTGAAC
>NZ_BAABBI010000007.1:0-54869 GCF_039537875.1 Corallibacter vietnamensis | reverse complement strand
TTGGTACGGTAGAAGATATTACTGACGATACAAATCCTTGTAATGTCACTATTACACGTACTTGGACTTTTACTGATGCGTGCGATAATGCGTCGTCTGTTTCTCAAACGATTACTATTCAAGATACAACTGCGCCTGTTGTTACTAATGATTTATCTGATATTTTTGTTACTTGTAGTGAAGTTCCTGAAGCACCAACTTTAGTATTTGATGAGTGCTCTATTGGTGAACCTGAGGTTAACTTTACAGAAACAAGTTCTTTTGATGGCAGTAACAATGATTATGAAATTATTTGGAGTTGGGATATAACAGATAGCTGTGGAAATAGCACAACTGTAGAACAACATGTTTTTGTTTCAATTCTAAATTCTACTTCTGAAGTAAACACTGAAAAATGTTCAAATGATGGGTTGGTTGATTTATTTGACTATTATGATGGTTCAGATCTTAATGGAACTTGGGAAGTGATTTATGGAGACGCAACACTTGACGATGGAATTTTTGATCCTTCATTAGTTGATTTAGGAGACTACACATTTAGTTACACTTCTGTTGAAGGTAGTTGCCTTAACACGGTTGAAGTAAATATTAATGTAAACGATGACTGTATTGTATTACCAGCACCACAACCTTGTAGCAGAGAAAGTATTACTATTTCAAATGCTGTTACTCCAAATGGAGATCAATGGAATGAATTCTTTGAAATAAAAGGTGACGAAACATGTGGGTTTGTAAAAGAAATTAAAATATTTAACCGTTGGGGCGCTAAAATTTATGAGTCTAACAACTATACAAACAATTGGAATGGTACTTCTCATAAATCGTCTGTTGGTAATTCTGATAAAGTACCAAATGGAACATATTATTATATCATAAATTTAAAAAATAGTGGATTTGAACCTATAACTGGTTATTTCTACGTAGGAACCAAATAAATCTTTAACCTATGAAATCTATGAAACATTACATAGTTGTAGTAATTACATGCTTGAGCTTTACTTTTGGGGTTGCTCAACAATTACCTCAATTTACGCAATATATGTATAATACCATCTCTATAAACCCTGCTTATGCAGGAAGTAGAGAAACATTAAGCATTGTTGGACTGCACAGAAGTCAATGGGTTGGCTTTGATGGTGGACCAAGAACACAAACATTATCAATTCATTCACCTCTACGTAATGAAAAGATAGGTTTAGGAATGTCTTTTATAAATGACAAACTAGGTGATGAACGCTTTTCTTACCTCTATGCAGATGCATCTTATACGATTCAAACAGGAGAAAAAACAAAGCTTGCATTTGGTATAAAAGCAGGTTTTACGAGTTACAGCCTAGATGCTGACTTTAGAAATTCTCAAAGTGCTGACCCAAGTATTTACGGTATTGAAGATAGATGGTCTCCCAATATTGGAGCTGGACTGTTCTGGCATTCAAATAAATGGTATTTGGGACTATCTGCTCCAAGAATTTTAACAAATGACTATAACGAGAAAAGTCCAACTGGGCAAGATTATCAAGCGTTAGAGCGCGTTAGCTATTACTTTACTGGAGGTTATGTGTTTACTTTAAGTGATAACACAAAACTTAAACCAGCATTTTTAGTCAAAGCTACAAATGGAGCGCCTTTATCATATGATATTACCGCTAATTTTCTATTCTACGAAAAATTTTGGTTAGGAGGTGGCTATAGAATTAATGAATCTACTTCTGCCCTAGCTGGTATTGCCGATTTTCAAGTATCAAAACAACTACGAATTGGATATGCATACGAATATCCGCTTTCAGAAATTAATGATTACACAGGAGGTACTCATGAAATTCTACTGATGTTTGAAATATTTAAAGCTAAACGTATAAAATCTCCTAGATACTTCTAAAAATACTATCTTATGAAAACAAGAGTAATTTTTACATTAATTGCATTATATAGCTCCTTGATTTTTTCTCAAGAAAAAGTTGCTGATAAATTCTTTGAAAATTATGCTTACCTAAAAGCTGCTGAATTATATCAAGAGGCTGTAAAAAAAGGAAATGATAGTGAGCATGTGCTTACACGACTTGGAGACTGCTATTACAACAACTCTAACCCTAAACAAGCTGCTGTATGGTACAACAAAGCTTTAGAAAAATATGGAAATGATATAAGTCCCGAATATATTTATAAGTACATACAAACACAGCGTAGTTTACAAAACTTTACAGAAGCTGATAAATGGTTTGAAAAATTTAAATCAATACAAAATGATGATAGTAGAGCAAAAGAGTTTGAAGAAAGCAATATAGCGCTTTATGAAAAATTAGCATCTACAAGTGGTATGAATACCGTAATTGAGAATCTTTCTATTAACTCAAAATATTCTGACTTTGGTTCTTTTGTTTACGAAAACACATTATACTTTGCTTCATCTAGAAA
This sequence comes from Corallibacter vietnamensis, assembly GCF_039537875.1. NCBI lineage: Bacteria > Pseudomonadati > Bacteroidota > Flavobacteriia > Flavobacteriales > Flavobacteriaceae > Corallibacter > Corallibacter vietnamensis. The sequence continues at coordinate 52,454 of NZ_BAABBI010000007.1, read as the reverse complement.
TACTGAAAATGATATTTATAAATGGAATAATGAACCGTATTTAGATATCTTTAAAGGAGAAATAAAGACTACTGAAGATAACGTTAAGCAAATAACAAATGTTACGCCTTTGGCTTTTGATGGCGTTGAGAGAAAAGATATTCATGATGCTAATGCCGTTCTTACAAAAGATGGAAAAACCATGTATTTCACAAGAGATAACGTTGGCAAAAGAAATAAACCACAATACGACAAAAAAGGAACAACACACTTAAAAATTTATAAAGCGACACTTGTAGATACTATTTGGTCTAACATTGTAGAACTTCCTTTTAATGATAATGTATTTTCAACTGGTCATCCTGCATTAAGCCCAGACAACAAAACGCTATATTTTGTTTCTGATAGAGATGGTGGTTATGGACAAACAGATATTTATAAAGTTGCTATAAATGACAACGGTTCCTATGGAGATCCTGTAAATTTAGGTGATAAAATAAATACTGAAGGACGTGAGGTATTCCCGTTTGTATCTCAAGATAGTACATTATACTTCTCTTCTGATGGATTTTTAAATTTAGGATTACTAGACATATTCAAATCTAACATTATAAAAGATGAAAATGCAGATCCTGAAAACCTTGGAGCTCCTTACAACAGTGGCTATGATGACTTTGCATACTTTATAGATCCAAAAGATAATTCTGGATATTTTTCATCTAATCGTCCAGACGGAAAAGGTAGTGATGACATTTATGGTTTTAACATAACTACATGTAAACAAACCATTTCAGGCGTTGTAAAAAACAATAAAACATTAGAAATTTTACCAGAAGCAACTGTTCAACTTATAGATGAATCGGGTAAAATTATAGAAGAAATTACAAGTGATAAGGATGGTGCATACTCTTTTGAAGTTGATTGTGATAAAAACTATAAAGTGCTCGCCTTTAAACCCGACTATAAAGATGATTGGAAAGAATTAGAAACTGATAATGAAAATGAAAAAGATAATACAGCTGATTTAAATCTTGTACCTCTTATTAACGATAACGAAATTGTTATTAACCCAATTTTCTTTGATTTTGATAAATGGAATATTAGACCAGATGCAGCTTATGAACTAGAAAATATAGTTGCTGTAATGAGAGCACACCCTGATATGGTTATTAAAATAGAATCACATACAGATAGTCGTGGTAGCGATAAATACAATATGAAATTATCTGACAGACGAGCAAAGTCTACAAGAGACTATTTATACTCTAGAAATATTGCCAAAGAAAGAATAGAAAGTGCTATAGGATACGGAGAAACGCAGTTACTTAACAAGTGCTCTAATGGTGTAAAATGCTCTAAAGAAGAACATCAGTTAAATAGACGTTCTAAATTTATAATCTTAAAACAATAGTTTTACTACCAACAATAAATGAGTGGTAAGATTTATTTTGATTTAATTATGCTTACACATATTTAAAACCTTCCTAACAATAATCTTATTTACTTAAAAAGCCACTTTTACAAGTGGCTTTTGTTTTATTGTATCTTTACAAAGATATTTGTGTAATACCAAATTCCATTTTCATCCTTTTTTGCTGTTATTTGAAAATGGGTAAAATTACCTTCAATGTTTCTTCTATGCCCTGGACTGTTTAGCCAAGCATTTACAACTGTTTCAGCATAAGAATAGCCGTAAGCTACATTTTCAGCAACAGAAACGGCCCCAGTAAAAGACTCTAAAAAAAACTGTCTATTTATAAAATTATCATGAGAAATCTTTTTATGATCTATCATATAGTTGGTATGAGTACTTGTTTGCGACTTGATAATATCCAAACTAGTATCTAATGCTTTCAAACCAATTTCTATTCTGTGATTGTTAATTAGTGAGAGAATCTCTGCTTCTATTGGTTTAGACTCGGGGATATTCACTTGAGTCTCAATAAAAGTTTGGTTTATATCTGTATTTAACTTTTCTGAATCTTGAGAACAAGACAAAGTTATGCATACAAAAATTGGCACCCACAAAAGTGAGTGCCACTTAAAAGTTAATTTCATTTTAGTTCTATTAGGGGCCGCAAAAATACGATTGAATACCTAATAAATTCTTAAAATAAAGTTAATGATAATTTAATTTAATAATTATCTAACAAAAATATTCGTGTAGTACCAATCTCCTTGAGAGTTTTGCTCTGCAGAAATATCAAAATATGCGTAATTACCTTCAATATTTTCTCTGTGAGCATCGCTATTTATCCATGCATTAACTACTGTTTCTGCCGAAGTAAAACCATAAGCTACATTTTCAGAAACGTAACTTGCTCCTGCATTATTAATTAAATAAGCTCTACGTTGGTTAAAATTGTCATGAGACACATTGTTAGTGTTTACCATATATTCTGTATGACTAAAAGCTTGAGATTTAATAATGTTTCTCTTATTCAACGGATTTAGTCCTTTTCCTATTCTATAATCATTAATTAAATCTAGAATATCATTTTCAATTGCTTTTGCTTCAGGAGCAACAACATTATCGTTTACAGTTGTTTGTGCTGCTTGATTCATATTATCATCAGAACTATCTGATGAACAAGATACTGTTAAGAAAGTAAGAATTACCACTAAAAATAAAATTGTAGGCTTTTTCATTGTTAGGTTGTATTAGATTTGGGATTGTAAATTTAAAACCTAATCTAAAAAACAATGTTAACAAAATGTTAAAATCGATAAAAAACATGTATTTCATCGATTTTAAATGTTTTTAAACGGTAAAAACAGCGTAAAACTGTTAAAATGATGTATTTAGTCGGTTATTTAGGGAGATAATCGATTTTTAATCCATAAACCCTCACTATCAGCAGCATACCTAACTCTATCATGCAGTCTATTAGGCCTTCCTTGCCAAAATTCAACCTCAAAAGGCTTTACAATATAACCTCCCCAAAATTGTGGGCGATCTATCTCTTTTCCTTCGTGTTTCTTTTCAAGCTTATTTAATTCCTCTTCTAAAAAAGCTCTATTTGGTATCACAGAACTCTGTTTTGACACTAGAGCGCCAAGCTGACTGCCTCTTGGTCTAGATTCAAAATAACCGTCACTTAAATTTTCTGCAATTTTTTCTGCTTTACCTTTAATAATGATTTGGCGCTCGGCACCTGCCCAAAAAAAAGATAGACAAACATTTGGATTGTTTGCAATAGCAATTCCTTTTTCACTATCATAATTGGTAAAAAAAATAAAGCCTTCGTAGGTAAACCTTTTTAATAAAACGATTCTACTTTTTGGGTAACCATCTAGACCTATTGTTGAAACGGTCATAGCATTTGTTTCATCTTCAGGAAAATTTTTATCTACGTCATGAAACCAATTTCTGAATAGCTCCATTGGGTTGTCTGGAGAATCTTTTAATGTTAATTCATCTTTACTATAAGATTTTCTGTAATTGCTTAAGTCTGTATTCATTATAAACAAATAGGTAAAAATTAATTTCTTTTTTCTAAAATTTTCTTTCTATCAACAACAATTTAACATAAATTTAGGCAATAATATATATATAATGAGATTTGAAGACAGTAAATATAGTACCATTTTAGACTATACTAAGGTAAGTTTTTCTTTTGGTTCATTTTACCTTTTAGATAAGTTTATTATATCAGAAATGAAAGAAGGAGTTCATTTTGATTGGCACAAAATACAACAGGTTATTACTGTTTTATTAGAACATTATGGGAACACAATAAAAATTGCTCATATCTCTAATAGGATTAACTCTTATTCTATTGAGCCACAATTATGGATTAAGTTTAATAAAGATTTTGGTTTTGTTATAGCAAGTGCTATTGTTTTTTACAGCGAAATTAACTATGTAAATGCAACTATTGAGAAGAGGTTTTCTGAAAATAGTATAAAAAGATGTCTCAATCTTGATGAGGCAATAAATTGGGTTTTAAACCTTAAAGAATTTAATTAATCTCGATGGTTTTTCCGTCTTTTGCTAATTCTACATCATTAAATATAGATTCGGCTTCAGTTTTGAAGGCTTTTAAGTCATCATAACGCGTTGAATAATGCCCTAATACTAATTTACCTACATTGGCAAGTTTTGCAATAGTAGCAGCTTGTTTTGCTGTACTATGCTTGGTAGGTGCTGCTAAACTTATGTGTTTTTCTAGAAATGTAGATTCGTGATATAATAAACTTACATGCTCTATTATAGGAATAATACGTTCGTTATACATGGTATCACTACAAAAAGCATAACTTTTAGGGTTTATTGGTGGCTTGGTTACTGTTTCATTTTTTATAAGTTTCCCTTTTTCATTAACAACATCAAATCCTTGTTTTAATTTTCTGTAATAAGAGACATCTATGTCAGCATTTAATACTGCATTCATATCTAGTTTTCTCTCTCCTTCTTTTTCTTTAAACAAAAATCCGTTTGTATAAATTCTATGATCTAAAGGAATAGTGTGCACTTCTACTTTATCATCCTCATAAATAAGTTCTGATTCTTTTGAGGTAAGCTCATGAAAAATAAGCTTATAATTTGTCCAAGAATCGGCCAATTTCATTTGTAATGTTATGACTTCTTTTAATCCTTTAGGACCGTAAATATGAAGATCGGTTTCTCTTGTAAGCAACCTAAATGTAGATATTAATCCTACTAAACCAAAGTAATGATCACCATGCAAGTGTGAGATAAATATGTGCTTTATCCTAGAAAACTTTACTTTATTTCTGCGTAACTCTACTTGCGTACCTTCTCCACAATCTATCAAAAACACATGGTTGTTTATTTCTAAAACTTGTGATGTGGGATTGGTATTAGTACGCGGTGTTGCACTATAGCAGCCTAAAATAGTTAGTTTCATAGTTTAAAACCCTAAATCACGCTCCATTTCTTCCATTTCTATAATATCATAGGCTTCTTGCATAGTTGGTACTACAACCAACTCATCTGGCATTTCATTAAGATTTACTTTGTCAGATACTATGACAAAAGAATGTTTTGCTTTTCTATGCGTATTTGAAATTTTAAGAAACTCTATTATTTCTTCTAGAGAAATTGGTTTTAAACTACTTAAATTAACAATAACATTATTGTTTTTGTAGCGTTCATAAAGAACATCTAATTTTTTTACAAGCTCTACAATAGATGCTTTTTCTTGAGTAATAACAGTTGTTGAGCCATTTTGATCTACAATCATAATCTAGTTTTATTACTGTTTAATTTTTGACGCTAATAAATATATTACTGCCATTCTTATAGCTACACCATTTTGAACTTGGTCTAGTATAATAGACTGGCTTGAATCTGCAACATCACTAGTAATTTCAACACCACGATTTATTGGTCCTGGGTGCATAATTGTTATTTCTTTGTCTAGAGAGTCTAACAAAGCTTTATTTACTCCAAACTGTTGTGTATATTCTCTAGATGACGGAAAATAACTTACACTCATACGCTCATTTTGTACACGTAACATATTGGCAACATCACACCAATTGAGAGCTTTTCTTAAATCTGTTTCTACAGTAACTCCTAAAGTATCAATATATTTAGGCATTAAAGTTTTTGGTCCACAAACCATAACATTTGCACCTTGTAACTTTAGAGCAAAAATATTTGATAAGGCTACGCGACTATGGAGTATATCACCAACAATAACCACATTTTTACCAGCTACATCTCCTAATCGTTCACGTATAGAATAAGAATCCAATAAAGCTTGAGTGGGATGCTCATGAGCACCATCTCCAGCGTTTATAATACTAGCATTAATATGTTTTGACAGAAATACACCAGCTCCAGGATTAGGGTGTCTCATAACAACCATATCTACTTTCATAGATAAAATATTATTTACAGTATCTATTAAAGTTTCTCCTTTTTTTACTGATGACTGTGCTGCTGAAAAATTTATAACATCAGCAGATAATCGCTTTTCAGCTAACTCAAAAGAAAGTTTTGTTCGTGTTGAGTTTTCAAAAAATAAATTTGCAATGGTAATGTCTCGAAGCGAAGGCACTTTTTTTATAGGTCTATTAATCACTTCCTTAAAATGATCTGCTGTTTCAAAAATAAGTTGAATATCTTTTTCGTTAAGATATTTTATGCCTAATAAGTGATCAACACTTAACTCGCTCATAATGCTGTTCTTAATTATTTATTAAATAAACTGAATCTTCTCCGTCATTTTCAACCCAGTTTACCTTAACTTTTTCATTGTTTATGGCATCTACCTGTCTACCTCTGTAATCGGGTTGTATTGGTAAATGCCTACTAAAACGTCTGTCTATTAATGTTAAAAGCTCTATTTCTTGAGGTCTACCAAAAGATTGTATTGCTGTTAAAGCAGCTCTAATACTACGACCTGTATATAATACATCGTCAATAAAAACTACATTTTTATCTTCTACAATAAAATCTATCTGTGTTGTGTTTGCCTCCAGAGTTTTCTCGCCTCTTCTAAAATCATCACGGTAAAACGTAATATCTAAATATCCTAATTTTAAATTCTTGATTTTGTAATCTTCATTTAAAATTTTGGCTAGTCTGTTTGCTAAATATTTGCCTCTAGGCTGAATACCTACTAGTACGGTATTTGTGAATTTATTATGTTTTTCTATGAGCTGACAAGCTAATCTATTAAGAATAATATTGACTTCTTTAGCATTAAGTAATACTTTTTGACTCATAATTTAATCTATCCAAACGTATTTAATTAACAAAGATAGTGCAAAATTTTACATTGGTTGTGCTGTTATTGAAACAAAAACAAAAAAAAGAAGCTATAAAGCTTCTTTTTAAATCAATATTACAGATAAGATCTAAAACAGATATTACTGACTGTAATATTTTCCCCCAAGAACTAATTTAAATTTTAGTAAAACTAAAAATTAACAGTTTTAATAAATAATTAACAATATTTACGAATTATATTTTATTTAATCAAAAATAAACACAAATAATCTGCAAAAAACACAAAATATTAACATTTCAACAAAAAAAAAGCCTTCAATCTCTTGAAGGCTTTTGAGTTATGTAGAACAGTTAAAAATTATTTTCCGTCCATTTTATCTTTAAGAGCTTGTAAAGCATCATTAGCATCACCTAAAGTTGGTTTTGCTTCTGCAGCAGCAGCTTGTGCCTTTTTAGCAGCAGCTTTTACATTAGCAGCTTCTTCTTCTCTGAAGATTGCTGTATGAGATGCAACTACACGTTTAAACTCTTTATTAAATTCAATGATTTTGAATTCAGCTTCTTCTCCTTTTTTAAGTTTCTTGCCGTCTTCCTTCTCTAAATGACGTGCTGGTACAAATGCAACGATATCTTCGTTAAATTCAATAGTAGCACCTTTATCTACGATTTCAGAGATTTCAGCTTTATGAACTGTATCTATAGCAAATTCAGCTTCGTACTTATCCCAAGGGTTTTCAGTAGTTTGTTTGTGACCTAAACTTAATTTACGTCCTTCAACATCTAACTCTAATACTACAACGTCTAGCTTATCACCTACGCTACAGAATTCACTTGGATGCTTAATCTTTTTAGTCCAAGATAAATCAGAGATATAAATTAATCCGTCGATACCTTCTTCTAATTCAACAAACACACCAAAGTTTGTAAAGTTTCTTACTGTTCCTGTATGGTTAGAACCAACTGGATATTTTGTAGTGATATCTGTCCATGGGTCTGGCGTTAATTGCTTAATACCAAGAGACATTTTACGCTCTTCTCTATCTAGAGTTAATATTTGAGCTTCAACTTCATCTCCTACAGAAACGAAATCTTGAGCTGAACGTAAGTGTGTAGACCATGACATTTCTGATACGTGAATTAATCCTTCAACTCCATCAGCTACTTCAATAAATGCACCGTAATCTGCAATTACAACAACTTTACCTTTTACTTTATCTCCAACTTTTACGTCTTCTCCTAAAGCATCCCAAGGATGTTTGCTTAATTGTTTTAATCCTAATTGGATTCTTGATTTGTTTTCATCAAAATCAAGGATTACAACGTTAAGTTTTTGGTCTAGTTCTACGATTTCGTTTGGATGATTAATTCTAGACCAAGAAAGATCTGTAATGTGAATTAATCCGTCAACGCCACCAAGATCAATAAATACACCGTAAGATGTGATGTTTTTAACAACACCTTCTAATACTTGACCTTTTTCTAATTGACCAATGATTTCTTTCTTTTGTTCTTCAATATCAGCCTCAATAAGTGCTTTATGAGAAACTACTACGTTTTTGAATTCGTGGTTGATTTTCACAACTTTAAATTCCATAGTTTTATTTACATATTGATCGTAATCTCTAATTGGCTTAACATCAATTTGAGAACCTGGTAAGAATGCTTCAATTCCGAAAACATCTACAATCATACCTCCTTTTGTTCTACACTTAACGAAACCATTAACGATTTCACCGCTATCATGAGCAGCATTTACACGATCCCACGCTTTAATTACACGTGCTTTTCTGTGAGATAATACTAATTGTCCTGTTGCGTCTTCACGAACGTCAATTAATACTTCTACTTTATCTCCAACTTTTAAATTTGGGTTGTAACGGAATTCGTTTAATGAAATTACACCTTCAGATTTTGCATTGATATCAATGATAGCATCACGATCTGTAATATGAATTACTTCTCCTTCTACTACTTCATCATCTAAAGTGTCTACGAAATTATCTGCTACTAATTTTTCAAATTCTTTTAATTGAGAATCTTCAACTTCATCAATACCTTCTTGGTAGTTGTGCCAGTTAAACTCTTTTAAGAATTTTTCAGGGTTTGCTTGTGCTTCAGATACTACTGGAGCTTCTGCTTGTTTTGCTTCTGTTGCTTCAACTTCAGCTTGCTTTGCTTTTTCAGCCATTTAATTTAAGTATTCAATGTTATTACGTTATAAATGAGCAACTAACATTGTGATTTGTATTCTGTATGATTACGGAAATTTTAAGCGACACACACAGAAGTGTTTATAAAAAATTGTTTTTCTTTCCTTTTATAATTCCGACTATTCGCTAAAAGGAGTGCAAAAATACTACTTTTTATTAAAAACACCTAATGTATTGCACTAAAAATTAAAGTTTTACTGATTAGCTTTTAGCGCTGTGTTTACAAGTTGAAGAATTTTATCAAATTGTTCTTGAAGTGATAAGTTAGAATTATCAATTTCTATAGCATCACTAGCTTTAACTAGTGGTGAGTCTGCTCTGTGAGAATCAATATAATCACGTTCTTTAACATTATGAAGTACCTCATCATACGAGACATTATCACCGCGTTCTGACAACTCTTTAAAACGACGTGTTGCACGAGTTTCGGCAGAGGCTGTCATAAATATTTTAAGCTCGGCTTCAGGAAAAACTACAGTTCCAATATCACGACCATCCATAACCACGCCTTTATCTTTACCCATTTTTTGCTGTTGCTTTACTAATTGATAACGGACTTCTGGAACAGTAGCAACTTGGCTCACAAATGATGAAACCTCAAGTGTACGAACTTCTTTTTCAATATTTATACCGTTTAAGTAAACTTCAGCAAAGCCTAAATTTTCATTAAACTTAAAGCTTATTCGAATATTATGGAGCGAAGTCACTAAAGCTTCTATATCAAAATGAGATTTATCAATATACTTGTTTTGCATGGCAAAATAAGTAACAGCACGATACATAGCGCCTGTGTCAACATAAATATAACCTAACTGTTTGGCTATTTGTTTGGCAACAGTACTTTTTCCTGTGGAAGAAAACCCATCTATGGCTATGGTTATTTTTTGCATTTATCGTAAATCTAATTGTAATCCGAAGAAGTTGGCGTTACTTGCGCTTGTATATCTTGCGTGTGTAAAACTAAAGCGCATTTTGTTAATTTTTAATCCAACACCTACTGAAATTCCTGAAAAATTACGTTGCTCAACAATACGAAGCTCTTCTGATCTTCTAAAGTTATAGCCTAATCTAATATTAAAGCCTTTATCAGGAAAAAGCTCTGCTCCTAGTATTGTATGCCTTAATACATTATTAAAAAAGCCTACTTTTTCTTGTGTTTGATTACCTTCTAAATCTGTTTCTGCTCTAGCAGGATTTGATACACCAATTGGCCATTCTTGTAAGTTTTCAAACGTTAAGTGCCAACGTAAAGGAATATGCTCTAATGTTTGAGACATTCCAAAAGCGACCTCAAAAGGCAATGGCTCATTTTGGCCTGCATAAGTGGTTATTTGTATTCCGGCATTTCTAACTACAAGTGTTGCTTGAAACTCTATATCCTCATCAATATATATAAGTCCTGCATCTACAGCTGCTCCAAACGATGTATACTGCTCTAGTTTGGAGGTTATTAACTTAACATTACCTCCTATGTAAAAATCTGAATATCCTATTTGTTTTGCATAACCAAATGATAATAATGCTTCGTTTCCTGAAAAAGAGTTTGTTGCATTACCTTGCTCATCATAACCTTCAAAACTACCGTAGTTTATATAAGTTACTCCCATGTGGTATGTTTGCACACGTCTATCCCAAGTATAAGCATAAGCTGCTGTACCATAATTGATACCTCCTAAATAACTTGAATAGTTTATTGCTAACTGGTTATCCATTTCAACATTAATAGTTGACGGATTGGTTAATGCTTGAGTAACATCATAATCTACATTGGTAAATACTTTACCTCCTAGCGCAGCTTGACGTGGTGAACTTACCAAATTAAGAAACTGGTATGTTGATTCTCCTCCTACTTGTGCAAATGCTGTAGAAGAAATTAGAAAAAAAAATAGCTTGGTAATGTTCTTTATCATAGAGTACACAAAGTAACTAAATCTATCTTAAAACGGTTGCAATTATAATTTATTTTTAAGTTATAAAAAAACCTCGAAAATAATTTCGAGGTTTTAATCTATGTAATGCTACTTTTTATAGTTTTTTGGCATCTTTAACCTTTTGATTTGTGAGTGCTAACTTAATAACATCTCTCATATCTGACACATAATGAAAGCTTAACCCTTTTAAATATTCTGGTTTAATTTCATCAATATCTCGTTTATTATCTTCACAAAGTAAAATTTCTTTTATGCGTGCTCGTTTTGCTGCAAGAATTTTTTCCTTAATTCCTCCAACTGGCAATACTTTACCTCGTAATGTTATTTCACCAGTCATTGCAATGTTTTTCTTGACTTTACGCTGCGTAAATAATGATACTAACGATGTAAGCATGGTAACTCCTGCACTAGGCCCATCTTTTGGAGTTGCACCTTCAGGCACATGAATGTGTACATTATACTTATCAAAAACTTCTGGGTTTATGCCAAACTCATCTGCATTTGCTTTAATATATTCCATCGCAATAGTAGCAGACTCTTTCATTACCTTACCTAGGTTTCCTGTAATACTTAAGCTACCCTTTCCTTTAGATAAGATTGATTCGATAAACAATATATCACCGCCAACCCGTGTCCAAGCCAACCCTGTAACAACTCCAGCAACATCATTGTTTTCATATTTGTCACGTTCCATCTTTGGACTACCAAGAACCTCAACAATATCATCGTTTGTTACTTTAATATTATAAGTTTCTTCCATAGCAATATTTTTTGCTGCATAACGCACCATTTTTGCTATTTGTTTTTCAAGTCCACGAACACCAGATTCTCTTGTATAGCCTTCAACTATTTTTTCTAATTGAGGTTTTGCAATTTTTAAAGCCTTATCATCCAAACCATGTTCTTCTAATTGTTTTGGTAATAAATGACGCTTTGCTATTTCTACTTTTTCTTCAATTGTATAACCAGTAACGTTTATAATTTCCATTCTATCTCTTAAGGCAGGCTGAATGGTATTTAAACTGTTTGATGTAGCAATGAACATGACTTTTGATAAATCAAACCCCATTTCAAGGAAATTATCATAAAATTCACTGTTTTGCTCCGGATCTAAAACCTCTAACATTGCAGATGAAGGATCACCTTGGTGAGAGTTTGATAATTTATCTATTTCATCTAAAACAAATACAGGGTTTGATGTTCCTGCTTTTTTAAGACTCTGAATAATACGTCCTGGCATAGCTCCTATGTATGTTTTTCTATGTCCGCGTATTTCTGCTTCGTCACGTAAACCTCCTAAAGAAATACGCACATACTCTCGCCCTAATGCTTCTGCTATAGATTTTCCTAATGATGTTTTACCAACGCCTGGAGGTCCATACAAACAAAGAATTGGTGATTTCATATCATTACGTAATTTCAATACTGCCAAGTACTCAATAATACGACGCTTTACATCATCTAAACCGTAATGGTCTTTATCTAAAATACGCTTAGCGCGTTTTAAATCGAATTTATCTTTGCTGAATTCATTCCAAGGTAAATCAAGGAATAAGTCTAGGTAATTACGCTGTATAGAATATTCTGCAACTTGCGGATTCATACGCTGCATTTTGGCTATTTCTTTATCAAAATGCTTCTTTACTTTGTCATCCCACTTCTTGCTCTTGGCACGTTCTTTCATTTCTTCCAACTCTTCATCATAGCTTACTCCACCAAGTTCTTCTTGAATGGTTTTCATTTGTTGGTGTAGAAAGTACTCTCGCTGCTGCTGATTCATATCACTTTGAACCTTGGATTGAATATCATTTTTAAGTTCCAATTTTTGAAACTCTATATTCATATACTTTAAAGTCTCTAAAGCACGTTCCTTAAGGTCATTAGTTTCAAGTAATCTTTGCTTTTCTTGAACAGACAAGTTCATATTTGACGATACAAAGTTTATCAAGAAAGAATCACTTTGGATATTTTTTATAGCAAAAGAAGCTTCGCTAGGAATGTTTGGACTATCCTGTATAATTTGTAATGCTAAATCTTTTATAGATTCTATAATAGCATTAAACTCTTTACTTTGACTTGCTGGTTTTGCTTCAGGAACTTCACGAATAGTCGCATTCATGTATGGCTCTTCAGTAATTACCTCGGCTACATTAAAGCGTTTTTTACCTTGAATAATAACGGTTGTGTTACCATCTGGCATTTTTAAAACTCGCAATATTCTAGCTACAGTACCTGTTTCATGAATATCTTTTGCTGTAGGATTTTCTATTGCTTCATCTTTTTGAGCAACAACACCTATTACTTTGCTTCCTTTGTTTGCGTCGTTTATCAATTTTATTGACTTATCGCGACCTGCTGTAATAGGAATTACAACACCAGGAAACAATACGGTATTTCTTAATGAAAGAATTGGCAAGGTTGCAGGCAATTCTTCATTATTTATCTCTTCTTCGTCTTCGGGAGTCATTAACGGAATTAACTCTGAATTTTCATCAAATTCCTGTAGTGACAAACTGTCAAGACTTAAAAAACTAGTTTTCTTCATAAATATATTTAGGTCATTCTGTCATTAATTCAGCTTAAAATCTGAATATAACATACTTTCTTAAGTTTTATTAAATTTAACAATGATTTGATTTACAGATATTTAATGAAAATCAAGTCATGTGTTACATTTATATAGGGACAATTAATATGCCATGATTTGAAAAAGAAATAAAACTTTTTTTTCAAAAAACTGTAACAAACGTTTTATACCTTCATCTTTATATTAACAATATGTTTTAATTGACACTAACCCACCAAAATATCGAGCAGCTTGTAGCGCTTTGTAAAACGAATAACCAGTTTGCGCAATTGGAGATTTATAATAGGTATTACAAAGCCATGTATAATGTCGCATTTAGAATAATAAAAGATTCTTATGAGGCTGAAGATATTATGCAGGATGCTTTTTTATCAGCTTTTACAAAGCTTGATAGCTTAAATGATACAGTGACTTTTGGTGCTTGGTTAAAACGCATTGTTGTTAATAAAAGTATTTATCATTTCAATAAAAATAATAAATACCAAAACGTTCCTTTTGATGATGTTGCTTTTAAAATGGAAGATGATAATCAAGGTATTCCTAGTGATTTTGACTATACCAGCTTAAAAGCTAAAGCAGTTTTAGAGACCATGAATTCTTTAAAAGATAGTTATAGAATTGCTTTAACCTTACATCTAATAGATGGATACGATTATGAAGAAATCAGTGATATTTTGAATGTTTCTTATGCAAATTGCCGCACAACAATATCAAGAGCAAAAGCTAGCTTGAGAGACAAATTACAACCTTTGGTTGAACAATAAAAAGTTTAATTATGAATAATAATATAGAAGACTTATTTGATCGCTTAAAACCCGATTTTGATACAGAGTTACCTAGCGAAAATCATGCAAAGCGTTTTGCCCAAAAACTTAACGTGAAACATGACACACATACAGTAAACCGATCTTTCTCTGTAAAAAAAATATGGAAACCTTTAGTTGGTATTGCCGCTACTGTAGCACTTATAGTAACATTTTTTATTACAAACAATCAAGAAACGATCACAAACGATTTAGCAAGTGTATCACCTGAAATGGCTGAAACCGAAAGCTTTTTTACATCAACCATTACTGTTGAGTTAAAAAAACTAAACCAAGCCGCAGATGCAGACACACAAATGCTAATCAAAGATGTTATGATACAAATGCGCAAACTTGAAAATGATTATGAGAACCTTAAATCAGATTTAGGACAAAGTGGTAACGATCAACGAGTAATTTATGCGATGATTACCAATTTTCAAAATAGAATTGATCTTCTTCAAAACGCTCTTAAACAAATAGAATTAGTTAAACAATTAAAAAACGTTTCAAATGAAAACACCCATACTATATAAAATTCTTTTTCTCTTAATATGGACGCCTACAATAATTCAAGCATCAAACTTATCTCCTATCAAAGAGAAACACACAAAAGAAAAAACAATAAAAAAATCTTTTAATGTTAATCCTAATGCTACATTCAATGTAACAAATCGTTATGGAAACATAAATGTTATTACTTGGAATGAAAACCGTATTGACATTGAAGTTTCAATAAAAGTTGAAGGAAACAACGAAGATAGACTAATCAGCAAACTAAACCAGCTAGATGTTGCGTTTCAGGCAGCACCAAATAAAGTTTCAGCCATTACGTCTTTTGATGGAAATAGTTATGATACCTCTTGGTGGAATAAAAGAGTAAGTAGCAATATAAAAATGGAAATTAACTATGTTGTAAAAATACCTATTACAAACAACGTGCAGCTGTTTAATGACTATGGAAATATTACTCTTGATAAACTTGAAGGTAATGCACTAATAAAATGTGACTACGGAAAAATTACTACGAAAGAGCTGATGGGAAACAAAAATGAGTTGCGCTTTGATTACACAAAAGACTGCTATTTTGAATACATAAAAACAGGAACTATTGATGCCGATTACAGCAGCTTTACAATTGCAAAAACAAACGACATTTCTATAAAAGCTGATTACACAAGTTCGCACATTGAAACCGCTGAAGACATAATCTACAACTGTGATTACGGCTCAATGAAAATTGACAGAGCCAACAATATAGATGGCCAAGGCGATTATCTTACACTCATTGTAGGAGATGTTTATAAAAACGTTTCAATAGATGCTGATTATGGTTCTATTAAAATAGATAAACTAAAAGAAAACACTGAAAATGTAGCTATAAAATCTGACTACACAGGTATTAAAATAGGTTACGAACCTAGCTTCAATTTTCAATTCGATATAACTTTAGAGTATGCTTCTTTAAGCGGCGATAGTGATTTTAATTTCTCTAAAAAACATATTGAATCTAGAAGCAAATATTACGCAGGATATCACGGTAACACAAACACCAATGGCAAAGTAACCATAGATTCTGACTACGGAAGTGTAACTTTTTATAAAAACTAATCATTAATCAAAAAAACGAATATTATGAAACCATCTCAAAAACAAGCAATCTTATTATTTACCTTTTTATTATGCATTACTAGTATATTCTCGCAACGCGTAAAAGGTAACGGAAAAATGACAACCGTAACAAGAACAACGGCCAGTTACGACGGTGTTTACTGTGGCGGATTTATGGATTTTGAATTGGTAAAAGGCAAAGAAGGATCTATAAAAATAGAAGGTGAAGAAAACTTAATAGACTACATAATTACTGAAGTAAAAGACAACAAGCTTATAGTTAAAACTAAAAAGAATGTGAATTTAAAAACTTCAATAAATAAAAGCATTAAAATCACAATTCCTTTTGAAGAAATTAATTTAGTTTCGCTAACAGGATCGGGAGATTTATGGACTAAAGATGTTTTAGACGCTAGCGACTTAAAAGTATCCTTGACAGGTTCTGGTGATATTAACTTAACCTCAAAAAACAAAACACTTGAAAGCCACTTAACAGGCTCTGGAGATATTATTTTTAAAGGAAGTACTAAAAATTTAAAAGTTATGATATCTGGCTCTGGTGATGTCAACGCTTCAAAGCTAATTTCAGATCACACTGTAGTAGCTATTTCGGGTTCTGGAGATGTTAGTGTTGTCAGTAATGAATCTCTAAAAGCTCATGTTTCTGGTTCTGGAGATATAGAGTATTCTGGAAACCCTAAAAAAGAAGAAACCAAAGTTGCAGGTTCAGGAAGCATTAGTAAGCGATAATCTTATAATACTTAATAAAAAAGCCACTCAAGTTTGAGTGGCTTTTTTATCATTATTCTAACTGCTGACCGTATCTAAATGCAACCTTTATTTTGTATAAGTATTTTTTTATGTAAGTCACATTAGAATTAAAATTAGTAGCTGTAGTATAATCTTCTGCATCACATCACCACTTAAGACATACTAACTTATGAGCTCTATTATAAAATTAATTATCATTTGATTTAGGAACTCTAAACAAGAGTAAAATCCCTATTAAAAAGAACGTTACCAAAAACAATATGGAGTTTCTCATACTTCCTGTAATTTGATCTATTGTTGCAAATATGCCCATTCCTATTACGATTCCTATTTTTTCAGCAACATCATAAAAACTAAAGTATGATGTGGTGTCTTCGGTTTCTGGTAAAAATTTTGAATATGTAGATCTCGCCAAACTCTGGATACCTCCCATTACTAATCCTACACAACTTGCTGCAATATAAAATTGCACTGGGGTTTCCATAAAATATGCGTAAATGCATAAAAACATCCAGATAAAGTTAACAACAATCAATGTTTTTATATTTCCAAATTTAGAAGATGCTCTTGATGTTATTACTGCTCCTATTATAGCTAGTAACTGTATCACCAAAATACTCACTATTAAGCCTTGTGTTTTAGCATCTGCATCTCCCCAAGCAATTTCTTCTTCTCCAAAATATACAGCAACAAGCATGATAGTTTGTACAGCCATGCTAAATACAAAAAACGCAATTAAATAGCGCTTAAGTCTTAAATCTTGCTTTAAGGCAAACCATACCTGTTTAAGCTCCTTCAACCCATTAAATAGTACGTTTTTAGTAACCCTTTGTCCAGATGAAGCTCCTTTTGGCAACACATAAAACGTGTATTGACTGAATAAAATCCACCAAACACCAACCATGACAAATGACCAACGCATCATAAGCATTTTGTCAGCACCATTCTCTTGACTCATTACCATCCCGAGGTTAATAAGTAATAAAATAACACTACCTACGTAACCTAAAGAAAATCCTTTGGCACTAATACGATCTTGCTGTTCAGGAAAAGCAATATCGGGTAAATAGGAATTGTAAAACACCAAACTTCCCCAATAACCTATAAGTCCCATAAAGTAAAACAGTAAACTTAAATGAATGTTCTCTAAACTAAACCAATATAAACCAATACAACCTAAACCACCGGTGTAACAAAAAAACTTCATAAACGTTTTTTTATTACCTACATAATCTGCTATTCCAGAAAGTATTGGAGATAAAATAGATACTACCAAAAAAGTAAAAGCTGTTACAAAAGTAATTAAAGCAGTACTCTTAAACTCGAAACCAAATGCTGTGACCTGTTTTATTTCAGAAATAAAAAGTGCCGAATAAAATATTGGAAATATTGAAGACGCAATGGTTAAAGTATAAACCGAGTTTGCCCAATCATAAAATGCCCATGCATTTAATAATTTTTTACTTCCTTTTTGAAGTGTTGCCATAGTTTTAAAAATAAAAAAGCTGTTCCAAAAATATAAGAACAGCTTTTAAAATACCTATTAATTTTTAATTAATTTCTTAAAACTTTCCAATTGGTCTAAATGATTTTATTCCAAATTTACTTGCTTCAGCCTTTGCTGTTGGTGCTAATGTGTTTAATTCTGCAATACGAGACTCATTTGAAGGGTGTGTACTTAAAATCTCTGGTGTAGATTTCCCACCGCTATGTGCGCTCATTCGCTTCCATAATTCAGCAGCTTCATCAGGATTATAACCTGCAATTGCCATTAAATACAACCCTATTCTATCTGCTTCAGATTCGTGACTTCTACTAAAAGGCAACATTCCAGCAACGTTTGATACAACGCCATAAGATTGATTAAAAATCCCTAAAGTTTGCTCATCTTTAGCTAAAGCAATATTACCAGCAACAGCTAATCCTTGTTGAATATAAGCAGCACTCATACGTTGTTGCCCGTGGTTTGCTAATGCGTGAGCTACTTCATGTCCCATAATTGCAGCAACACCTGTTTCACTTTGTGCTATTGGTAAAATCCCTGTGTAAAAAACAATTTTTCCTCCTGGCATACACCAAGCATTAACAGTAGCATCATCTATCAAGTTATATTCCCATTGATAATCTGTTAAGTAACCTTGATGTCCATTGGCATTTAGCCATCGTTCTGCTGCAACTGCAATTCTTTCTCCAACGCGCTTTATCATTTCAGCTCTAGCAGTTCCTTTTTCAACATTACTTTCAGAAAGTACTTGGTTATACTGCTGAAAAGATGTAGGAAATAATTGGTCATTACTTACAAACGCCATTGTTTGTTTTCCTGTAAACGGGTTTGTTGCACAAGACAAAAACAAACCAATAACACCTAATGTTATTATTCTACTTTTTAATTTCATTATAATTGATGGTTTTAATGTTGGTGTAAAATTACAAAAATCATTCATTTATTTGAGACACAAGTTATTCACAATACGTCACAATAAATTTAAACAATATGTTAGTTGATAGATTAAAGTACGACAAAAGTGACATAAACCCTATAATTATGAAACACATTTTATTAGTATTTATAGCAACTATGATATGTAGTTGTAATAGCAACGCTCAAAAAACCACTAATAAAACTCAAAATTTTTCTGTTTCAAAAACAGATAGTGAGTGGAAATCTCAATTAACCGATATTCAATATCATGTTTTAAGAAAAGCTGGAACAGAACGTGCTTTTAGCAGTCCATTAAATAACATAAAAGAGAAAGGTGTTTATGTTTGTGCCGGATGCGACACGCCACTTTTTAAAAGTGACCATAAATTTGATTCAGGAACTGGTTGGCCAAGTTTTTATCAAGAGATAACAGGTAATGTTGCTTTTGGTACAGATAGAGATTTAGGATATTCTAGAGATGAAGAACACTGTGCTACTTGTGGTGGCCATTTAGGACATGTATTTAATGATGGCCCTAAACCAACAGGAAAACGACACTGCATTAATGGCGCTGCACTAAAATTCATTCCTGAAAAATAAATAGCTTAAATTATCTTTAAATAAACTACCTTTATAGTATGGATAATTTACTTGTAACAAGTGCTATAAAACAGTTTAACTATTACAAAACTGTAGGCGATAAAACTATTGATCAACTCTCTTTTGAAGAATTAACTTGGCAACCCAACCAAGACACAAATAGTATTTCTATTATTGTGAAACATATGGTTGGTAACATGTTAAGTAGGTGGACCAACTTTTTAACTGAAGATGGCGAAAAAACATGGAGAGAACGCGATTTAGAGTTTGAAGCTAGCTACACAAATAAAGACGAATTAATTACCGCTTGGAAAACAGGTTGGGCGTGTTTATTTGATGCCATATCACCTTTAACCAACACTGATTTAGATAAAATTGTATACATACGCAACGAAGGACATTATGTCTCCGAAGCTATATTTAGA
This sequence comes from Corallibacter vietnamensis, assembly GCF_039537875.1. Lineage (NCBI taxonomy): Bacteria > Pseudomonadati > Bacteroidota > Flavobacteriia > Flavobacteriales > Flavobacteriaceae > Corallibacter > Corallibacter vietnamensis. Next base: position 32,412 of record NZ_BAABBI010000007.1, on the reverse strand, counting down.
CAATTAGGCCATTACCCATATCATATAGGGCAAATGGTTCAAATTGGTAAAACATTAAAAGGAAACAACTGGAAATCATTATCTATTCCTAAAGGAGAATCAAAAATATATAATAAAGAAAAGTTTGACAAACCTAAAGAGAAACGACACTTTACTGAGGATTTATAATAAAATAATATTACACTAGCATTTAATATTCAAATCCGATTTCGTAAATTCGTAGCTTCAAAAAACGATTAAAAATTTCACGATGAGTAAATACGATATTATTGTTCTTGGAAGTGGTCCTGGAGGCTACGTAACTGCTATTAGAGCGTCTCAATTAGGATTTAAAACCGCTGTTATTGAAAAAGAAAACCTTGGTGGTGTTTGTTTAAACTGGGGATGTATTCCTACTAAAGCCTTATTAAAATCGGCACAAGTATTTGAATACCTGAAACATGCTGAAGATTACGGTCTTTCTGTAAAAGATGCTGATAAAGACTTTACTGCTGTTGTAAAACGTAGTCGTGGTGTTGCTGAAGGCATGAGCAATGGTGTTAAGTTTTTAATGAAAAAGAACAAAATTGACGTTATTGAAGGGTTTGGAAAATTAAAACCTGGTAAAAAAGTTGACGTTGACGGTAAAGAATACAGTGCAGATCATATAATTGTTGCAACTGGAGCACGCTCTCGTGAATTACCTAGCTTACCACAAGATGGTAAAAAAGTTATAGGTTACCGTGAAGCAATGAGCCTAAAAGAACAACCTAAAAAAATGATTGTTGTAGGTTCTGGAGCAATTGGTGTTGAATTTGCTTACTTCTATAACTCAATGGGAACTGAAGTAACTGTTGTTGAATATTTACCAAATGTAGTACCTGTTGAAGATGAAGACGTTTCTAAACAATTAGAGCGCTCGTTCAAGAAAAGCGGTATAAAAGTAATGACATCATCTGAAGTTACTAAAGTAGACACATCTGGTGATGGCGTAAAAGCTACTGTAAAAACTAAAAAAGGAGAAGAAGTATTAGAAGCTGATATTATTTTATCTGCCGTAGGTATTAAAACAAATATTGAAAACATCGGATTAGAAGATGTAGGTATTGTTGTAGACCGTGATAAAATTTTAGTAAACGATTACTACCAAACAAACATTCCTGGATATTATGCTATAGGCGATGTTACTCCAGGACAAGCATTAGCTCACGTTGCATCTGCTGAAGGGATACTATGTGTTGAAAAAATTGCAGGTATGCATGTAGAAGCTTTAGATTACGGAAACATTCCTGGTTGTACTTATTGTACACCAGAAATCGCTTCAGTTGGTCTAACAGAAAAGCAAGCTAAAGAACAAGGTTACGATATTAAAGTTGGTAAATTCCCATTCTCGGCTTCAGGAAAAGCTAGCGCAGGTGGAAATAAAGACGGATTTGTAAAAGTAATTTTTGATGCTAAATATGGCGAATGGTTAGGTTGCCACATGATTGGTGCTGGAGTTACCGATATGATTGCTGAAGCTGTTTTAGGTAGAAAATTAGAAACTACTGGTCACGAAGTACTAAAAGCAGTACATCCTCACCCTACTATGAGTGAAGCGGTTATGGAAGCTGTTGCTGATGCTTACGACGAAGTGATCCACTTATAAATATATATATTAAAAAAAGCGATTCAAATTGAATCGCTTTTTTTTAACTCTTTGTATTATGAAACATTTCTTTATAGTAAATATTGCTTGTTTTTTCTTTTGTTTTACTTTCTCTCAAAACACAGTAACACCCAAACTAGCTACTATTAATAAATGTGAAAATCCTAAAATAAAAAGAAAAACTTATAATAAAATTAAAGAACCTATAGATTCTATTTTAATCATTCCGCAATTTTCAATGGTCCATTTTGGCTATGATATTGGCGTTTACAACAAACGCACACAACATATCATAAACAATTTAGATTCTATATCACATCGTGTTGCAAAGCAAATTATTATTAAATCTAAATTTGATAAAAAAGCAACGAGAAATGATGTTCATTATGTTAGCAGAATTATAGGAGATATTGGTCACAATTATTTTAAATCAACAAGAAATTTTCCGGAACAACTAACACAATTAAACCAACATAGATACCAGGCTACTATTTATTCTCAATTTTTCATAAATTTTCATAACACAAATAAAGACCATGGTTTTTTAGGCTTACTTGTCTTTGATAAAAAAGAAAAGAAAACGATTTACTTCGATAAATTAAAAATAGACAACTGTGATATTAGAAATTATGATAGTTATGAAAAAATCATTTTAAAACTTTATAAAAAGTTATATAAAAAATTAAATTAGTCTTTTTTAGTTCATTAAAAACTCTGAATAGCTAATTCATAGCTTTGTAATCCAAAACCAACAATAACACCTTTAGCATTGGGCGACACGTATGAGATATGCCTATACCCTTCTCTATCAAATGTATTAGATATATGTACTTCTACAACTGGTGTTTCAATAGCTGCTACAGCATCGCCAATTCCAACTGATGTATGCGTGTATGCTGCCGCATTTAAAATGATACCATCACAAGTACCAAACCCAGCTTCATGTAACTTATCAATTATTTCTCCTTCTATATTTGACTGATAATGGCTAATTTCTACTTCAGGATACTTATCTTTAAGTTCGTCTAAAAAATCAGTAAAAGACAAACTGCCATATATATTAGGTTCTCGTTTTCCTAATAAATTAAGATTAGGACCATTTATTATAAGAAGTTTTTTCATAAAAGTAAAGATAAAAAAAAGAGCGAATATCTTCGCTCTTTTAACTCTATGCTTATGGCTTTTTAATTTAAATTAAATGTTGCTCCTACACTTATTATTGAAAAAGTTCCGTTATACGCATAATTGTCATAATAATAATCGTCATAATAGTAATCGTAGTAACCATAATAGCCTAGACCTCTACCACTACCAAGTGCAACACCTATATAAGAGGCATTAACTTGAATTCTATCTGTGACATTATATGCAAATGTTGGTCTAAAATATACGCCACCATTATTACCATCATTAATACCTATAGCATAACCTAAATCTATACCTACTGTAAACATATCATTTATATTAAATCTTCCAGCTGCTGCAATTGGTATAAATTGAAATGCATCAAAGTTGTTTTCCCCAAAAGAATGAGAGAAACCCGTAGTGGGCCCTACACTAAATTTTTCACTTATCTCAAATAAGTAATTAGCATCAAAACCTAGTGACAGATTGGCTACATCACCTCCATCTGCAACAGGAATTCCTACATAAGCTCCTAAATTAAATCCTCCTTGGGCTTGAACATGTATGGTTGTTATAAATAAAACAGCCATCGCGATAATCGTTTTTTTCATAATTTGTTAAGTTTTTACAATTGATTAATTTAATTAATATACTAAAAATAAAGCACTTATACTACATCATATTTAGTATTTACCATTTAATGATTGAAAAACTGAAAAGGTTAACATTTATTAAAAAAAAAGACTGAAGCTATTAACTTCAGTCTTAAATCATGTTATATACTGTTGTTTAAAACATAAACCCTACGCCAAATTGCCAAACAAGGTTTCTTGCCTCAACATTTTGAAAAGGTGTATCATCTTTAAACATATCTGTTAAACCATGTGTAAATCTACCTGATACGAAAAAACCGTTATCAAATTTATATCCTGTACCTATAACTGCACTTGCATCAAAATCTCTAATGTAAGAATCATCGGCGTTTATAGGAATATCTCCATCATTATTATTAGGATTTGTATCAATCTCTTCATTTATTTTTACACCCAATTGTGGCCCACCTTCAACATAAAATCCTTTTATAATGTAAAATTTAGCCAAAACAGGAAATTGTAAATAGTCTAATTGATATTCTACATTATCATTGGTATCAAAAACATTGTCTTGATCTATTTCTCTTATATCAAAACCTTGACCAGAATAAAGCACCTCTGGTTGTAGAGACAATCTATTAGTTAAAGGAATTTCTGCTAATAGTCCTACGTTAAAACTTGTTCTTGCATCACGTTCATCAATATCATCTCCTGCAACTGTAGCAAAATTAACACCTCCTTTTACACCTAATTGAGGTCTTGCTTTATCATCTTGAGCACTTAATCCCAATACAAATACTAATGAGATTACCGTAATTAATACTAGTTTTTTCATAATTATATTCTTTTTAGTTAATTATTAATTCACTGTATTTACGGCTGCAGAAACCCTAATAGTTTACGGTGTTAACATAGTTTAACAGTAAAGTTCCTACTTTAACAATCCTTTTTAACTTTAATGTAATATGCTGTAAAATTATTTTTAATTATGTTAATTTTACATAAATGAAATGGACAAACGCCTTAAAAGACTATCAGCTATACTTAAAGATTGAACGCGGATTATCTCAAAATTCTATTGATAGCTACACCAGAGATGTGGAGAAACTACTATCTTACCTAGAAAGCCATGATATTAATGTGTCTCCCGTTACCATTACTACTGAAATAGTACAGCAGTTTATATATGAGATTGCCAAGATTTTGAATGCTAATTCTCAAGCGCGAATTATTTCTGGATTGAGAAGTTTTTTTAATTATTTAATTTTTGAAGACTATATAAAATTAAATCCACTAGAGCTTATTGAGTCTCCAAAAACTGGAAGAAAACTCCCAGATACGCTTAATGAAGCGGATATTAACAAGCTTATTGCCGCTATAGATTTAGGTAAACCAGAAGGCGAACGCAATAGAGCAATACTTGAAACGCTATACAGCTGTGGATTACGCGTAAGCGAATTAATTACTCTAAAAATATCTGATTTATTTTTTGATGAAGGTTTTATAAAAGTTACTGGTAAAGGAGATAAGCAACGTTTTGTTCCGATTGTGCCTTCTACACAGAAATACATTAATATTTACAGAAATGAAATTCGGTGTTTTTTAAACATTCAAAAAGATTACGAAGACACGCTTTTCTTAAATAGACGTGGAAAACAGCTCACAAGAGCTATGATATTCACTATTATAAAACAGCTTGCTGAAAAAACAGGTTTAAACAAACGTGTATCGCCTCATACTTTTAGACACTCCTTTGCGACACACTTACTAGAGAATGGCGCTGATTTAAGAGCTATACAGCTCATGTTAGGTCATGAAAGCATAACAACCACAGAAATATATATGCACGTTGATAAAACTCACTTAAAACACGTTATAAATAGTTTTCATCCTAGACAATAAAAAAAGCACCTTCAAAAAGGTGCTTTTGCGTATTTTATACTGTTTATATTATTATTTAGCAATATTAACTGCACGTGTTTCTCTAATCACCGTGACTTTCACTTGTCCTGGATACGTCATGTCAGTTTGTATTTTTTGAGAAATATTGAATGACAAATCAGCTGCTTTTTGATCATCAACCTTTTCGCTTTCAACAATAACTCTTAATTCTCTACCAGCTTGAATTGCATACGCTTTTTTAACACCTCCAAAACCAAAAGCAATGTCTTCAAGATCTTTTAAACGCTGAATGTAGCTATCTAATACTTGACGTCTAGCGCCTGGACGTGCTCCTGAAATAGCATCACAAACCTGAATGATTGGCGCTAGTAATGATTTCATTTCTATTTCATCATGGTGAGCACCTATGGCATTACAAACATCATCTTTTTCACCATATTTTTCAGCCCATTGCATTCCTAATATAGCGTGAGGAGTTTCCATATCTACTTCTGCATCTGGCACTTTTCCTATATCATGTAATAGGCCTGCGCGTTTTGCTAATTTTGGATTTAATCCTAATTCGGCAGCCATTACACCACAAAGTTTTGCTACTTCTCTAGAATGCTGTAATAAGTTTTGTCCGTAAGAAGAACGGTACTTCATTCTACCTACCATTTTCACCAATTCAGGGTGTAAATTATGTATTCCTAAATCTATAATAGTACGCTTTCCTACTTCAATAATTTCTTGTTCTATTTGTTTTGTTGTCTTTTTTACAACTTCTTCAATTCTTGCTGGGTGTATTCTTCCATCAGTTACTAATTTATGTAAAGATAGCCTAGCAATTTCTCTACGTACAGAGTCAAAACAAGATAAAATAATTGCTTCTGGTGTATCATCAACAATAATTTCAACACCTGTTGCTGCTTCTATGGCTCGTATATTTCTTCCTTCACGACCAATGATACGACCTTTTACATCATCAGATTCTATATTGAATACAGATACACAATTATCTACAGCTTCTTCAGTACCTATACGTTGTATAGTATTTATTATAACTTTTCTTGCTTCTTGTTGAGCGGTTAGTTTTGCTTCTTCTATGGTACTTTGTACAAATGCCATTGCATCATTTTTTGCTTCTCCTTTTAGAGATTCAATAAGCTGAGTTTTGGCATCATCTGCAGATAGACTTGATATGACTTCTAATTGTTGAACTTGGTTTTTGTGCAACCTGTCTAGTTCTTCTTGTTTTTTCTCAAATATATCAACTCTATGGTTGTAGTCTTTTATTTTATCTTCTAGACTTTGAGATAGTTTTTTGTTTTTAGAAAGCTCGCTAGATACTTGAGACTCTTTATCTCTTGTTCTTTTTTCGGCTTCGGCAATTTTTTTGTCTCTAGACAATATTACTTTTTCGTGTTCAGCTTTAAGCTCTATAAATTTTTCTTTTGCCTGTAGTATTTTATCTTTTTTTATAGATTCGCCTTCAGTTTTAGCTTCTTTTACTATTGAAGCTGCTGTTTTTTTTGCGTTTGCAATAAGTTTTGATGCATTATTTTTTTCTAATGCTTTGGCCACAATATACCCGATGATTGCGCCTGCTAGTATTCCTCCTATAATTAATATAATTGGGTTGTCCATGTTTGTTAGTTTATATATATAAAAAAAGCCTACACCAGTATAAAGTTTTGTATAAACTCCTTAAAAACAAGTTTAGGGCTAACAAATTGATCAAGTATCTGTTCTAAAGACAGCTCGCTTTTACAATTTAAACTCACCCTTTTTAAAGAATTCGTGTTGAGTTTATCAAAAAAAATAACTAATGTAGGCAGTAACCTTTGTTTATTTTAAAGAACGTTAAGAGTTTAAATGTGAATGCAACAAATCGTTTAAAGCTTTTAACTTTTGCTCAACTTGCTCATTTACATTGTTCTTATCTATTGTTTTTTGTTCAGCTTGAGAAGCAAACTGTAAAGCACACATGGCCAATACATCTTGCTTATCTCTCACAGAATAGCTTTCTTCAAACTGCGTAATCATAGCATCAATATTCTTTGCCGCTTTCCTTAACCCTTCTTCTTGACTAGGAAAAATAGTTAAAGGATATACTCTATTTGCTATAGATAGCTTTATTTTTAGCTTTTCAGACATTAAAAACTATGAGTTTTATTCAGATAATTGCGCAATACAATGGTCAATATCTCTGATTAATGCATTTATTTTAAGCTTTGTTTCTCTTTTATTGTTGTCACTGCCAAGTATTGTATTTGCAATTTTGAGCGCTTCATATTTTTCTTCCCAAAAAATTAATTTCTCATTTTGTTCCTGAAGCTTCTTTTCTGATAATTGTAATTGATTGTGTAATTTTAAATTGGTTTGCTTTAAAACCTCTTGCTTGTGTAAAATTTTGCTAATTTTATTCTCAAGAGAATCTACAATTTCTTCAATATTACTCATTTACAATTTCAATACTTATCTCACAAAGTTAGTATACCTTATGATAAATAGCAATTGTTTTTTAATAAAATTTATAAATTACACATTATCAACTTATATTAATATATCACTTACATTAAAATCTTTGTTAATGTTTAACTTATTAATATTTTAGCAATAATTACGTTTTTATGTATAAATTACTATTACTATTCATACTCCCTGTTGTATTTTGTCAAGCACAACAAGATATTTATCCACAAGATTACTTCAGAGATCCTTTGGATATTCCTTTGCTATTAGCTGGTACTTTTGGAGAGCTTCGTTCTAATCATTTTCATGCTGGTATTGATATAAAAACGCAACAAAGAGAAGGTTTAAAGGTTTATGCTATTGCTGACGGTTTTGTAAGCCGTATAAAAATTTCTCACTATGGCTATGGAAAGGCACTTTACATAACACATCCCAATGGATACACAAGTGTTTATGCGCACTTACAACGTTTTTCTCCTGAAATTGAAGCTTATATTAAAAATATTCAATATGAAAAAGAAACCTATGAAATTGAAGTGTTTCCTACTGCCATAGCAATGCAAGTAAAAAAAGGAGATGTTGTTGCATACAGCGGTAATACAGGCAGCTCTGGCGGACCTCATTTACATTTTGAAATAAGAGATAATAAAGAACACCCTATAAACCCGATGTATTTTGGTATTGATATTAAAGACACTACCAAGCCTTATATTTCTCAAATATATGCTTACCCAATTACTGATAGCGCTCACGTTAACAGATCAAACGAAAAGCAAAAACTACGACTTATTGCCTTAAAAAATGGCGATTACACTGCTGAAAACATTGAGGCCTTTGGTAAAATTGGTTTTGGTATTGAAACCAATGACAGACAAGATTATACATCTAACAAAAATGGAGTTGCCTCTATTCAAACATTTTTTAATGGAAATCCCAATTTTGAAATAGATTTTAAACGTTTTTCTTTTGATGAGACAAATCATTTAAACAGACTAATTGATTACGAGCACTATATTACCAATAAAGAACGTATTCAAAAATTGTTTGTTGAGGAAAATAATCCGTTAAGTATGTATAAAAATTTAAATGACAATGGTTATTTATCAATTCTAGACAGTACAAATTCTGTTTACAAAATACGTGTTAAAGATTTTAAAAACAATGATGCATGGATTACTCTAAATATAGTAGGTAAAAAGCAAGACACAATAAAACCTAAACAAATACAAAAAACAGAGCATTATTTATATGCAAACCAAGACACTAAACTATCATCTAAAAATGTGAGCGTAAACATACCTAGAAACACCTTTTATGATGACTTTTATATAGATTTTAATGTAAAAAACGACACACTCACATTACATGACAACACTATTCCTGCAAATAAATATTTTAAAATAGATTACGATATAAGTCACTACAATAACCCTGATCGGGATAAATTATACATCGCAAGGTTAGTTGGTTATTATAAGTATCCTGTGTACTCAAAAACCTATAAAAGTGAAAACCGTTTATCTACTTCTACAAAGTATTTAGGCACTTATGCTTTAGTATCAGACACAATAAGCCCTACTATAAAGCCTAAAAATTTCACTGATGGCAAATGGTTAAGTAACTACCATTTTTTAAAAATAGTTATTGACGATAAAGAATCTGGTATTTCAAATTATAGAGCCACCATAAACGGACAATGGATTTTAATGGAATATGAATACAAAACCAAAACGCTTACCTATAATTTTAGCGATAAGATTTTGAACGAAACAAAAAATAATTTAAAGCTAATAGTAACTGATAATGTTGGAAATAGTTCTACATTTGAAGCTACGTTTTATAGAAAATAAAAAATATACAAATTGAATAAAAAACTAAATTTCGTCTTAATACTACTGTTTGTTATTCCCTTCTTTGGGTTTTCACAAACCGGAACTATAAAAGGTATTATACTTAACGAATCTAACCTACCGGTTTCAAACGTTAATATTTCAACAGGTAATAATGGAACAACTACAAATGAAAATGGTTTTTTTGAGCTTCAAATACCTGCAAACGAAAATATATCTGTAGAGTTTACACACCTATCTCACAAACGCATTGTAGCAACTTTTAATCTTAAAAACGGAGAAGCTATAGAGTTTAATCCCGTAATGAAAGAAGCCATAGAACAAATTTCTACAGTAGTAATATCAAGTAAACAGCGTAAAGATGTTGAAGGTATTGTAACACTAGAACCAAAAGCTATAAGACGAATACCTGGTGCAAATGCAGGTGTAGAAAACTTATTAAAAACGCTTCCAGGTGTAAGTAGCAACAATGAATTAAGCACACAATACTCGGTAAGAGGCGGAAACTTTGATGAAAACCTTATTTATGTAAATGGCATAGAAGTTTACAGACCTTTTTTAGTAAGATCTGGACAACAAGAAGGTTTAAGCTTTGTAAATACTGATTTGGTTCAGAATGTTAATTTTTCAGCTGGTGGTTTTCAAGCTAAATATGGCGATAAACTATCTTCTGTGTTAGATATTACCTATCGTAACCCAGATAGTTTTGCAGTTAATACAGATTTAAGTTTATTAGGAGGAAGTTTATCTGTTGAAGGAAAAAGCAAAAATTCAAAATTAAGTGGAATTGTTGGTGTAAGATATCGTGACAATAGCTTACTTGTTAAAGCTAAAGAAACAGAAACTAATTACGACCCTAAATTTGCTGATGTTCAGGCATTTGTTACTTATAAATTTTCTAATAAATTTCATTTAAGCTTTTTAGGAAACGCCTCAATAAACAAGTATAATTACGAACCTCAAAAAAGGCAAACTAATTTTGGTACCTTACAAGATCCTTTAGCCCTATTAGTTTTTTATGAAGGGCAAGAAAAAGATCAATATCAAACATATTTTGGAGCATTAAAAGGAACATATTTTGCCAATGAAAACCTAACTCTAGATCTTGTGGCTTCTACCTATCACACTTTAGAAGAAGAATACTTTGATATTTTGGCTGAATATAGACTTGGTGAAGTAAACACCAACATTGGTGATGAAGATTTAGGAGAAGTTGAATTTAGTGAAGGTATTGGTGGTCAATTAAATCATGGTAGAAATGATATTGATGCATTAATTACTAACATTGAACAAAAAGGAACTTATACTCTAGATGAAAATGAATTTAAATGGTCTGTTAAATATACAAATGAAGATATTAGAGACCGATTGGTAGAATGGGAAGTTATTGACTCTGCTGGTTTTTCTATAAACCCACCAACTGTAGATGCTTTTAACGAACAACCTTATGCGCCTTACGACGGCCCATTAACTCCTTTTCAAAACGTTAGAGCAACAAATAAAACACAAATTCAAAGACTGCAAGCTTACTTACAATGGAGCAAACGAGCTTCACTAGGAGAAAACGACATATGGTTTAATATAGGTGGTCGTATACATAACTGGAATGTAAGTGGCGATGGCATTCAAAGCAACTCTCAAACAGTTATTAGTCCAAGAGGTCAGTTTGCAATAAAACCTAATTGGGATAAAGACATGCTTTTTAGAATTGGTGCTGGTTTATACTATCAACCACCATTTTATAGAGAATTGCGCGATTCTTTAGGTATTGTAAACCCTAATGTAAAAGCTCAACAATCTGTACATATAGTTTTAGGAAATGATTATAGCTTTAAAATGTGGGATCGCCCTTTTAAGTTAACAACAGAAGCATATTACAAGAAAATAAATGACGTAAATCCATATACTGTAGAGAATGTTCGTATCAGGTATAGAGCAAAAAATAATGCTGAAGCTTATGCGTATGGTTTAGACATGCGATTAAATGGTGAATTTGTTCCTGGTACTGAATCTTGGTTTAGTTTTGGCTACTTAAAAACAGAAGAAAACATAGATAACCGTGGTTATATTGCAAGACCTACAGATCAACGATTAAAGTTTGCCGCATTATTTCAAGATTATGTGCCTAACTTACCTAAAATGAAAATGTATTTAAACTTAGTTTATAATACAGGTTTACCAGGAGGCTCTCCTAGTTATGCAGACCCTTACGAATATCAAAACCGCTTACCAGATTACAAACGTGCTGATGCTGGTTTCCAGTATGTTATTGTAGATGATAAAGACAACTACACATCTGGCTGGAGAAAACCTTTTAAGTATTTATCGTTAGGCATTGAAATTTTCAACCTATTTGACACTCAAAACTCAATTACAAACACATGGGTTAGAGATGTTTATAGTAAACGCCAATATGGTATCCCTAACTACTTAACTCCAAGAGTTTTTAACGTAAGAACTACAATGAAATTTTAAGTAGTTTTATTTAGCAATTAAGTTAAGAGAAACAGTTAATAAATTTCCATTACCGCTGTATCGTTCAGCCCAAACCTCTATATAATCTGTAGGAGCCAATTCTATGGTTCCTATAACTGCTACAGCTCCTATATCATTATTAGACCCTATTTCTCTGTAAACACGAGTTTCTTCAACTACAGAGCCGTTTTTGGCTAAATAGAATACAAAAATAGCATTGTTGTTACTACCTCTAAAAGATAAACTTGTTGATATATTAAAGTATCTGCTCTTGCTACCTTCATAAACAATTCGGTTGTTTCCAGATCTTGAAAACCTAAATAAATTATTTGATGTTGTATCACCTAATAACTTTAATCTACTTGCCGTTCCTGTTCCTGTAAAAGTTGTTGTAGCACCAAAACCTATTGGGTAATTTAAATTAATATCACCTGTGGCATTACTATCTTTTTCAAGAGGAACACCTGAACAATTCACATCCCAATCAGTAGAAAAATTATAACCAGAATACGTGTTTGCAGTGTAACCTTTTATACGTTCTCCATCTCCTGCAAAGCTAATCTCTGACAATGATCCTGAAATATTTATTGTTGGGTTTAAGCTCACATCAATTCCTATTTCATTAATATCTGTCACTACTCTACCATTAGCCATTTGAAAATTATCAAATTCTCCTGATACATCTAGAAATGTTCCTTCATTAGCTTCTGTCCAAAAAACATTTTGAACAAAAAATGATTTTATATCGGAAATGTCAAGCCCATCAGATGTATTTACCACTTGTAATACAGAGAAGAAAACAACGTTTAAGTTACTTAACACACCCAAAGAAGAAGCTCCAGTAATAACAACACTATAACCTATTATATTTTCTGATGGACCTCCGGTTATATCAAATACTTGCTGATTATTACCGTTTATTAAAACATCTTTTAATCGTCCGCCTTTGGTACCGCTAAATAAGGCTGTGCCTGAATTATTAACTAGTATATCTTCACCTGTATCATGTCCTTCAATATAAGCACCGTTTAAATCAATAGGAAAATCAAATAAAATAGTACCATTAATCTCGTACATATAATCGCTATTCAAAATATACTTAGAACCGCCTCCTACAGCTAATTCGTCTGCTAAATCTGCAACAGATTTCACTAACTTATAATTGTCACGCTTTTCAGCTCCTTTTACTGGTAACCAACTAGTACCATCATAGAAGTAAAATACAGATTCATTGTTATCAAAAACGAGTAATCCTTTAGCTGGATCTGTAATTGCTAAACGTTGTGCTGTAGACATTCTTGGTGCTAAAAGACCTTGTGTTGTTGATGATACATCTAACAATGCAGACTCATCTGGTGATGTTGTTCCAATACCTACTTGAGAATACCCATAAGTAGATATAAACAGAACAACTACCAAAAAAAAGTAGTTTTTCTTGAATTTCATAATAAGGTTAAGTTTTAAGTGAATGTGGCTGGTTTGGGGTTATTCACTTTTGGTTGCTATTAATTAGCTTAAAGTTACAAAAAAATGCTATTCACTCCAATTTTTTTAAGAGGCAAAAGCTAAAAAACTGTTAACCAACAAATTCTTGTAACACACTAACAACGTAATCAATTTCTTCTTTAGTATTAAATTTACTAAAAGAAAATCTCACAGATGGTTTCTGTTGATCTTCTTCATTCAATATGTGCATTAAAACATGAGAGCCTTTTCCGCTTCCACTTTGACAAGCACTTCCTTTAGAGCAAGCTATTCCTTTTAAATCTAATTGAAACTGTAAGGTTAGCGCCTTTTCAGGAGACATAGGCAAGCATACATTTATTAACGTATAAGTGCTTTTTACCTTATCATCGCAATTACCATTGAATTTCACATTAGGAATTGCAAATTTTAAAGCTTCTTTAAAGTAATCTTTCAATTCTTGCACATAAGCACGTTCTTCATCCAAATTTTGATAAGCTAACACAAACGCAGTTTCTAAACCTTTAATGTTATGTACAGGTTCAGTTCCGGCTCTAAAGCCACGCTCTTGAGAGCCTCCAAAAATAAGTGGTTTTAAATTGCTATTCTTTCTTATAAAGGCAAACCCTATACCTTTAGGTCCGTGAAATTTATGTGCCGCAGCTGTCATAAAATCTATGGGAACATCTTGAACATCCCATTCAAAATGTCCTATTGATTGTACAGTATCACTATGAAATAACGCATTGTTACTTTTACATAATGTTGCCACTTTTTTTATGTCTAAAATATTTCCTATTTCATTATTTACATGCATTAAGCTTACTAATTTACGCTCATCATTTGCAGTAAGCAAACGCTCTAAATCTTCATAGTCTGGTGTTCCGCAATCTTGAAGTTTAACAAACTCTACAGTAACATCATATTCATTACGTAATTCTTCAACAGTATGTAAAACAGCATGATGTTCTATAGGCGACGTAATAATAGTAGTAACATTTGCATCTCTTACAGCACAACGTAAAATCATGTTGTCAGCTTCAGTACCTCCAGAAGTAAAAATAATTTCTTGAGGTAAAGCGTTTAATTGCTTTGCTATTGTTTTTCTTGTAGTCTCAATTATAGTTTTTGCTGAACGACCAAAGGCATGTGTTGATGATGGATTACCATAACACTCGGTTAAAACTTTTTGCATAGAGTCAACAACTTCTTGTCTTACTTGTGTGGTTGCAGCACTATCAAAATATACAGTCTTCATAAGTTTTAAGTTAGCTTTTATTATAAACGGTGTGCAAAAATACTTCAAATAAAATTATTTACAAGAAGCCTCGTTATATATTTGGTAAATCTTTTATTTTTGTGACATATAAAAATTGACTATGCGTAACCTTATATATATTTTATCTTGTTTGTTATTACTTACTGCTTGTGATGATGGCGATGTTATAACAGTAGAAATAGAGTTTGATGATACTTTTGAATCTTGTGGTGACATAGTTTTTTACAAAACAAAATCTAATCCGCCTGAATCGTTATCGCTTCAAGTTACATCTCCGGCGCTTACTTTTGAAGATTTAATTGAGGTTGAACCTATTGAAGACGGTTCTACAATTATGCAAGTTTCAAACCCAGTAACAGATGTTGAGATTAACGGTGTAACAAATTTATTTAATTACCGAACATATAACGTAGACCCTAGTAATTTTTTCTGTAACGATATACCTCCTGCTAACATTTTAATTACTCAAGATTTATCAAGTGCAGGCGGAACAGCTTTAATAATGGTTGAATTAATAGAAGACGATAATGATGGTGTTCCTGCTGAACTAGAGGATATAAACGGCAACGGTGATTTAACAGATGATGACACGGATGGTGATGGTATTCCTAACTACCTAGATGAAGATGATGATGGAGACAATGTGCTTACCATAACAGAATTGAGTGACAATGACCTCGTAGATGCTAATGGTGATGGTGATTTTGATGATGATATAGATGGAGACCCACTTACAAATGTAGTTGATACCGATGGCGACGGTATTCCTAATTATTTAGATAATGACGATGATGGTGATGGCGTTTTAACAATTGATGAAGAAAATCTAATTCAAGATGAAAATCCAGCTAACGACTTTACCAACCCTGATGTAGCTGATTACTTAAATGCTGATGTAGCTGAAACCGTTCCTGCAACAGCCTATAGAGAACATACTATTTATCAAGAATTTGAAGTTAGTGTTGAGATAAACGGTGTTAGTTTCCCTACAATTACTCAAGAATTTTTCGACTTTGGAACATTAGAAAACACAAATTTATCAACTGAAAGAAATATAACACCAGATTTTTAATTAGGTGAAACATTTTGATAAATATAAACCTCTGTGGCTCCTAATCCATATTTTTGATAGTTAGCCTCATAAAATTTCACATTGTTATAACGACCAAATAAATATTCTAGTTCTGTTTTAAGAACGCCTTGGCCAACACCGTGAATAAACACAACTTTTTGAATACGTTTGCTAATAGCAAAATCAAGCTGTCTTCTTGCAGTATCTAACTGCAACGTTAACATGTCGTGATTATTCATACCTCTAGTTGAATTTGTTAATTGGTGTATATGCAAATCAACCTCCATAGTTGGTTGGTACTTCTCTTTTGCCTTTCGTGTTGGTTGTTTCCTCTTTTTTGGGGTTTCTTTTTCTTTTATTATATCAGAAATAGGAATATGGTTTACAGGCAAGGCCTCTTTTAGCACAACAAGCTCATGACTATCAAAATCAAGTTCAAATCCATCAGCAGTTTCTATAGTTATTGTAGTCCCATTAACTTTTACAACATGACCAATCATATCATCATCAAGAACTGCTACTTGTTGCCCTTTTTTAAACATGATTATCTGGATTTGTATCGTTATTCTTATCCGACTTACTTGGGATATCTCTAGAAATCCTATAAATACCCAACATTAAAATTACAATTCCTGTTATTAAAACATATGTATTCTGCTCATCACCTGCTTTAGAGTATATAGCCACAAAAGCTCCTATTAAAATTAATATATAATCTAAAATATGCTTGTTTTTCATAGTTATATCGACATTTTATACCATAAATCGAAAATACTATTAATTGTCTATTCAATAAATTTATATCCTCTTTTTTTTAATTAAATTTGCATTTTGTATATTTAAGTACCCCACTTAATTTATTTACCAATATTTTGAGCTATGAAAAAAACCTACATATTTATCGTCATTGTATTTATTTTTAATACTGCATTTTCCCAAGATTTATATATTAATAATAACAGCTATTTGTATGCTAAAGATGTGCCATTATTTGTTAATAATGATATTAGAATGGAAACAAATACATCAAATCTATATTTGAGAGGAAATGCACAATTAATTCAAAATAACGACGTAAAAAATTCAGATGCAGGAAATCTTTCTGTATACCAACAACAAACAACTGGAGTTTATGAATATAATTATTGGGCTTCACCTGTAGGAGAAAGTATTGATGGAACAACAAAAGCAAACGTACCTTTTAACGGTTCTAATATATTTGATCCACAAGATGAAACAGATATAAAAAACGTAAACGCCACACCTTATGCGTTTACAAATTCATACAACGCAACTCCTTCTGCGCTTGCAAGCTACTGGTTATTTACTATGGAAAGCGGTGGCGGCTATGCAGATTGGGTACAAATAAGAAACACAGGCGATGCAGCACCTGGTTATGGTTTTTCTCTAAAAGGAAGCCCTAATGCAAATAACACATTAGATTTTAGAGGTCGTCCTAATACCGGAGATATTACTGTAAACTGTTATTTTAATGGTACAGATTCTGATCCGCAATCTGGATCTAGCAATCAAGTTGAAACACTGACTGGAAACCCTTATCCATCTGCGCTTGACCTAAAGCTATTTTTTGTGAATAACGTTGATAATCAAAATAGATTAGATGGAAATATTTACTTCTGGGAGCAAAAACAAGTAAACTCTCATGCTTTGCTTGATTATGAAGGTGGTTACGCCGTGTATACTCCAGGTGATTTAAATGATTTATATGATGATGGTACTTATACTGTTGCTACTTTTGAAAGTTATGATAACCATGGTGGTAATCCTACGCCTACTGCTGGTACAAGTCCAGATTATAAAGACAACCACAAAAGACGTTATGCTGCTGTAGGTCAAGGATTTGTAATAAGCAGTGCTGATAATGGTGGCGCTCCTGCTGGTGGCGTTATTACATTTAGTAACTCTATGCGTTTATATTTACCAGAAGATTCTACAACTGATGGTAGTGGCGCTATATTTGGTAGGTCAGAAAATACGAACTCTAATGAACAAACAGTTGCAATGTCTCATAATGGGTTAGATTACATGGACATTTTAAACAACACAACTATAATTCCAGAAATTCGTATTCACACAAGAATAAACAATACATATTATAAAGAAAGTGTTATAGCTTTTAGACAAAACGCTGATTTAAACTATAATAAATTCTCTGACGCTAAAAATGCTTCAGTTCTTCCTAATGACAACTATTTAATGGCTGGTAGTAACGAATTATCTATCAAATCAATTAATTATAGTCCAGACGCTCGTATTCCTTTTGGTTTTGAATCTCAAGGGCAAAACACAACATATAGTGTCACTGTAAATAGCTTAAAAGATGTTCCTGAAGATGTTAATGTATATGTTTTTGATAAAACTACAGGTGTTTATACAAACATTAAGACAGGAACTTTTGAAATTTCTCTTCCTACTGGAACATATAATAACCGTTTTGAAATCACATTTGATTCACAAACACTTTCAACAAATGATGATGTTATAGCATTAAATGATTTTAAGATTTTACAAAACAACAACAATTCTCAGCTTGTATTAATTAACCCAAAGCAATTAGCTGTTAAGAGTGTAACGCTTTTTGACATCAGCGGAAAACGTGTTTTAAATGAAGTAGATTTAGACACTAAAGATCGTTATAGTTTTTCTACAAAAAACTTAAGCGAAGGTGTTTACATTGCTAAAGTTCTTTTTGAATCTAATCAAGAAACTACAAAAAAGGTTATTATATCAAATAAAAAATAATACTTAAAAAGCATCTTTTTTTATAACTTTGGTTTGTACTGATATTAAAGTTATACAATCTCACTTATGGAAGAATACATGCTACCTTGTCTAAACAAAAAAATTTTCGGATTTGATTGTTTAGGGTGCGGTTTGCAGCGTGCTGCAGCATTATTAATTCGTGGAGAATTTGTTGAGGCTTTTTATATGTATCCTGCTATTTATACACTAACCCCTTTGTTTTTAGTTATTGGCTTAAATTTTTTCTTTAAATTTAAACACGCTAGCAAAATTATAAATACACTAGCTATACTTACAGTTGCAATTATTATTGTAAGTTTTACTATTAAAATTATTAATTAAACAACCAACTTATTACATGGAACAACAAAAATTAAACCCAACAATTGTTTACGTACTTGCTATTTTAGGCCTTTTATGTTGCTGCTTTGCTGGTTTTGGATTTATTTTATCTGGAATTGCTTTTTTTATTGCTACATCTAAACTAAAAGAAGCAAAAGCAAATCCAGAAAACTATGAGCCTGCAAGTATTAAAGCTATGGACACGGCAAAAATTATAGCTATGGTTATTTTTATCATAAACATACTATATTTAGCTTGGTCTATCTATCAAATTTTTGCTATTGGTGGTTGGGATGCTTATATGGAGCAAGTTCAAGACACAATGCAACAAATACAAGAACAACAAGGCAATTAAGCCTGATACATGAAATAAAAAAGCGACCAATTTAGGTCGCTTTTTTTATTTACTATTATTGAAACGTTTTACTTTTCAAAAGCTTTTAATGTTTTAGTAATAATAGATACACAATCTAATAATTGTTCCTTTGTCATAACTAACGGCGGAGCAAATCTAATAATGTTACCGTGTGTTGGTTTTGCTAATAATCCGTTATCACGCAATGCTAAACAAATATTCCAAGCTGTATCACTGTCTTCATCATCATTAATAACAATGGCATTCAACAAGCCTTTTCCTCTTACAAGATTTACCGTATTACTTGTTTCTATATATTTATTTAATTCACTTCTGAATAAGTTCCCTAAATCTTCAGCTTTTTCAGCCAATTGCTCGTCTCTAACAACTTCTAAAGCAGCAATTGCAACCGCAGCAGCAACAGGATTACCGCCAAAAGTACTTCCGTGGTTTCCTGGCTTGATAACATTCATAACATTATCATTGGCTAAAACAGCACTTACAGGGTATGCTCCACCACTTAAGGCTTTTCCTAAAATTAGTACATCTGGTTTTACATTTTCATGATCTACGGCTAGTAATTTTCCTGTTCTAGCAATACCTGTTTGCACTTCATCTGCAATAAATAATACATTGTATTTTTCGCAAAGTGCTTTTGCTTTTGCTAAATAGCCTTCGCTTGGCACATAAACACCAGCTTCACCTTGTATAGGTTCTGCCATAAAACCTGCTACATTCGGGTTACTTTTTAATTCAGCTTCTAGAGCTTCTAAATTGTCATAAGCTATTTTTACAAACCCTTTAGTATATGGTCCAAAATGCTCACGAGCTACAGGATCATTAGAAAACGAAATAATTGTCGTAGTACGTCCATGAAAATTGTTTTCACAAACAATAATATCAGCTTCATTTTCATCTATTCCTTTTACTTCATATGCCCATTTTCTACAAAGTTTTAAAGCAGTTTCAACAGCTTCAGCGCCTGTATTCATAGGTAATAACTTATCAAAACCAAACATCTCTGTGGCAAACTTCTCATATTTACCTAGCATATCGTTATAAAATGCTCTAGATGTTAAGGTTAGTGTTTTTGCTTGAGACACCATAGCGTCTACAATTTTAGGGTGGCAATGTCCTTGGTTTACCGCAGAGTAAGCCGACAGGAAATCATAATATTGTTTTCCTTCTACATCCCATACATGCACGCCTTCACCTTTACTTAATACTACTGGTAATGGGTGATAATTATGTGCGCCATACTTGTTTTCTAAATCCATCGCTTCTTGCGATGTTAATTGGTCTAAAACAGCCATTTTTATAAATTTTTAAAGTGAAAAAAAAATAACCATTCCTTATCTACCTTTATCCTTCCGAAAAGTCTCGGAAATTCAGCGTGGGAAAGAAATCATCCCTAGAGGCTGCAAATTACTAAATATTACAGCCGATTAAAAACAATTTAGTTCATTTTTAACGTAGACTACTTTTTTAGTAAAATTTCAAACTGATCGTTTAAAATAGTCATAGCTTTGATTACTTTTGCAGCATGCCAAGAAGAGATAGAAATAAGTTTGTAAGACGTGGTCAGCTAATTGAATTAGATATTGTTGACTATGCATTTGGTGGCAAAGGAATTGCCAGAATTAATAACGAATTGGGTAACTTTGTGCTTTTTGTACCTAACACGTTGCCAGGTCAAAAAGTTACAGCACGTGTGGTGAAATCTAAAAAAAATTATGCCGAATGTAAATTGATAGATGTTTTACAAAAATCGGTTGATGAAGTTGACTTAAACTATCATGAAATTTCTGGTGCGCCTTACATTAATTTACCTATTGAAAAACAACACCAATACAAGTACACCAGTACGATGGACTTGTTTAAAAAGATTGGAAAAGTAACCGATATAGAAGATTATTTTGATGAGTTTGTAGCCTCTCCTAACCTATTTCACTACCGAAATAAAATGGAATATAGTTTCTCGGCAATTGGATACGATCATGACAAAAAAACCGATGTTGATGAGTTTACGCTTGGTTTTAAACGTCGTGGTACATGGTGGATTGGTGACAACCTTGATAAAGACAGTGGTATTTTTGATAAACAATTAGAGGATAGTTTGATTAAAATTAAAAACTATTGTGAAGCAACTGGTCTTGCGCCTTGGCACGCACCAAAACGTGAAGGTTTTTTCAGATATCTTGTTGTAAGAAAATCGTTTAAAACCAATCAATTATTATTTAATCTCGTTACAACATCGCATCAATTATCAACATTTGACTTAAATGCATTTGCGCAATTTTTAGTGGCTTTATTTGGAGATCGTGTTGCAGGATTACTCCATACCATAAATGACGAACAAGGCGATCGTACTATTGCAACTACAGGCAGTATAACACTTATTTATGGCGAAGACAAGATTGTTGAAGAACTACTTGGACTAAACTTTGAAATAAGTATGAAAAGCTTTTTTCAAACCAATCCAAAATCGGCAGAGAAACTATATTCTAAAGTAGTTGATTATGCTTTAGAAGATAAGGATGCCGTAGATAACTCGGTTGTTTTAGACTTATTTTGTGGTACAGGAACTATTGGGCAAATTATTGCATCAAAAAGCAACAACACCAAAATTGTAGGTGTAGATATTATTGCATCGGCCATAGAAGATGCCAAACTAAATGCCAAACGAAATAATATTGAAGGACTTGAATTTTACGCAGAAGATGTTGGTAAGTTTTTAAGCAAATACCCACAGTACAAGAACAAAATACAAACAATAATTCTAGATCCGGCTCGTTCTGGAATTGCTCCTAAAACCCTAAATAAAATCATAAATTTAAACGCAAAACGTATGGTTTATGTATCTTGTAATCCTGCAACACAAGCAAGAGATACAGAAACTTTAATGAATGCAGGCTTTAAATTGAAAAAAATAAGTTTAGTAGATCAGTTTCCACATACATCACATATAGAAACTGTTGTACTTTTTGAAAAACAATAAATACATGAAAAAACTATTTGGTTTTTGCTTTCTTTTACTTTTCACAATAAGTTGTGAACGTGATGATATTTGCCCTGAAACAACCATAACAACACCACGACTTTCAGTTGCTTTTTACGATATTAATATACAAGATGAAGACACTGCAAAAAATGTAGGCAAATGCCGTATACAAGGTGTTGGTAATGATGCGCCATTATCTGGTTATGAAGGTTCTTCTGCAAAGAATACTGTTTTATTACCTCTTAAGACCACAACAGATAACCCTGATGGTATAACCCATACGACACAATATAGCATTATAAAAGGTTACAACTATAATGACAATGGCACGCCTGATGATACTAGTGACGATATTGTAACTGGTAATGAAGATATTATAACCATTACTTACACAACAGAACAACAATATGTATCTCGTGCTTGTGGCTACAAAACAGTTTTTAACAACGTGAGAATAAGTGTTGAAAACGACAGTGATAACTGGATACAATTAACTCAAGCTGTAACAGATAACCTAACAATTCAAAATGAATTATCAGTACATTACAAAATTTACCATTAATATTACCATTGCATTATTTAGCCTAACGGCTTTGTCTCAAAATGATAGTATACCATCCGAAACTGTTACAGAAACTGTTGCGGACTCTATAAAGCATAAACAAAAATATGGTTTACGTTTAGGTGGTGACGTAAGTAAATTAATACGTTCATTTATTGATGATGACTATAAAGGCTTTGAGATAAACGGTGATTTTAGGATTACCAAACGATGGTATTTAGCCGGAGAAATAGGCACCGAAGAAAAAACTACCAAAAACGATTACCTTACTGCTACCGCAAGTGGTACCTATTTTAAAGCAGGAGCTGATTACAATGCATATGATAACTGGTATGGCATGCACAACATGATATATGGTGGTTTTCGTGTTGCTGCAAGTACTTTTAGCCAAACAAGAGATAGCTTTTCATCTTATTCTCAAGACCAATATTGGTCGCCACAGTATAGCTCTACTATAAGTGAAAAATTTAGTGGTTTATCGGCTATATGGTTAGAATTTATTGCTGGTTTAAAGGTAGAAGTTTTAAGAAATTTATATCTAGGCGCTAATATTCAATTTAAATATGTAGTAAGCCAAGATCAACCTGATAACTTTGAAAACCTTTATATACCTGGTTATAACAAAACTTACGATAGCGGTAAGTTTGGTTTTGGTTATGGATATAATATCTCTTACTTAATTCCTATTTTTAAAAAGAATAAGTAGCCTTTTGAGACTACTTATTGTATTTTGCTTTTTTACTGCCCTCATACATCACATATTTTACTAAACGTGATTCTAACTTGGCATTGTAAAGTTGTATTTTTCTTGATGGTCTTAAGCCTACATGTTTTAATGCACCTAGGTTTGATGTAATAAACCAAGCGTCTGTACCTGGATAGTTTTGCTTAAGCGTATCTCCTATACTTGCATAAAACTTTTCCATATCAATATCTAAACGCTCACCGTAAGGCGGATTAAACACCATATGTAGTTTGTTTTCTCCGGCTTTTTGGGTTTTAAAGAAGTCTTCGTGTTGTATGGTTATGAATTCATCTAAATGTGCGTTTTTGATGTTGTCTTGTGCTTTTCTTACGGCGCTAGGTGACTTGTCATATCCTATTATTTCATGATGAAAGTCTCTTGTTTTCTTTAATAGAGACTCTTCTATTTTTTCAAATAAATCTACATCCCAATCTTGCCAGCGCTCAAAGGCAAATTCTTTACGCATTAGGTTGGGTGGAATGTTACAGGCAATCATTGCGGCTTCGGCAAGTATGGTACCACTACCACACATAGGGTCCATGAAATCACTTTGTCCGTCCCAGCCTGATAGCATTATGATACCTGCTGCAAGCACCTCGTTTATTGGAGCTATGTTTGTTGCCATTTTATAACCACGCCTGTGTAGTGATTCTCCTGAAGTATCTAAAGAGATGGTACACTGATTTCTATCTATATGTACGTTTATTTTTAAATCTGGGAAACGCAAATCTACATTAGGGCGCTCTTTTGTGGTATCTCTAAATTTATCTACAATGGCATCTTTGGTTTTTAGGGCAATGTACTTTGAGTGTGTAAATACTTTTGAGTGTACAGTAGCATCTATGGCTAGAGAGCCTGTGGGTTTTATATAGTTTTCCCATGGCATTTTGTAAACTTGGTCATAAAGGTCTTGCTCACTAATAACCTTGAAGGTTTTAATGGGTTTTAGTATTTTTATAGCTGTACGCAATGCTAAATTTGCTTTGTACATAAACCCTTTATCACCAACAAAGCTTACATTCCTAACACCTGTTTTTACATCTTGGGCACCTAGTTGTATTAATTCTTTTTCTAATAATGCCTCAAAGCCAAATAAGGTTTTGGCAACCATTTTAAAATTATTCTCCATTGTAGATATTAAATAGATTACAAAAATACAGTATTTTTGTGGCAACTAAAATGAAATGGGTTAAGGATTGAGCAATTGTTGAAGCTCTTTTTATTGTGCTATGGCACAAATAAAAAAGCGACTTGCGAAAGCCTGACGCTAAGCGCAGTATGCAGCTAAGCGTAACCCCCTAAAAAATAATATTCTGGTTATAATCTGGATATTGCTATGACAAAAGATACAACGCAGTGGTATGCTTCTTGGTTTGACACGCCATATTACCATATTTTATATAAGGATAGAGACTATAAGGAGGCGCAACAGTTTATGGATACGCTTACGCAGTATTTGAACTTGCCTGAACAGGCTAGTGTATTAGACCTAGCTTGTGGTAAAGGTAGGCACTCGTTATACTTGAATACTTTAGGGTATGATGTTACTGGTGTAGATTTGTCTGAAAATAGTATTGCTTATGCCAAGCAGTATGAAAATGATAGTTTGCGCTTTGAGGTTCATGATATGTGCAAACCGTTTAATAAAACCTTTGATGCGGTGTTTAACTTATTTACTAGTTTTGGATATTTTGAGCATGAAGCAGATAACTTACGTACTATAGAGGCTATAAAGGCCAACTTGAATACGTATGGTTTTGGCGTGATAGATTTTATGAATACAGATTATGTCATTGATAATCTTGTGACTAAAGATGTAAAAACTGTAGCAGGTATTGATTTTTGCCAAGAACGTTATGTAAAGGATGGCTATATTATAAAGGATATTTCTTTTACTGATGCTGGTAAGGATTATAGTTTTCAGGAGCGTGTAAAGGCCTTGACGTTATCAGACTTTATGGAGCTTTTTGATAAGGCTGGTGTTTACCTATTGGATGTTTTTGGTGATTATAAATTACATAGTTTTGACAAGCAAAGCTCGGAACGATTAGTGATGATATTTAAATAAATGAAGCAATACCTATTACCTATACTCGCAGTTGTTTTTGGGGTTATTATTGTAATACTTACCAAAAGAAAAAATATAATAAACACTAGGTTGCTACTAGCTTTTAGTGGTGCTTTTTTATTGGCTCTTACGCTTTTTGAATTGTTGCCAGAGGTGTATCATCATCTTGATGCTAAACAAACGGGCTTGTTTATCATGCTTGGTATTCTTATTCAGGTTACGCTAGAGTTTTTCTCTAAAGGTGCAGAACATGGCCATGTGCATTACCATAACAACCAGCAGTTTCCTTGGGCTATTTTTATTAGTTTATGTATTCATAGTTTTTTAGAAGGTTTTCCTATACATCATCATAATGATATGGTTTATGGTATTTTGGTTCATAAGATACCTATTGCGGCTGTTGTTACTGGTTTTTTGCTAAATGCGCATTGTAATAAATGGTATGTAGCACTTTTTCTTATTGTGTTTGCATCTATGACACCCTTGGGGACTTTTATATCAAATCATGTAGCTGTTATGGCTGATTATGTTGATATTGTTAATGCTATTGTAATTGGTATATTTTTACATATATCTACCACTATTTTGTTTGAAAGCAGCGAGGGACACAAGTTTAATTTGACCAAGTTACTTACCATTATACTGGGAGTAGCTATTGCATATTTTATATAAAGCGTATGTTTAGTAAAGAGGCTTCACGAGAGCTTAAACAATTGTTTTGGACAAGCTTTGGGAAATCTTTTCCGAGGAAATGGATTTTGTATAACACAAAAATAAAGGGCGTAAGTTTTAAGTTTTATTTTGACACAAAAAAGGCACTTGTGACTCTAGACCTAGAGGATGATTTAGAAAACCGCATTACATACTGGGAGCGCTTGGAGTCACTAAAAAGCTTGCTACTGAATGATTTTTTACCTAATGCTATATTTGAAGATACTTATTTTTTAGATAACGGTAAAGAGATATCGCGTATATATGTGCCTTATAACCATAAGGTTTCTATACATAATAAGGATACTTGGCAAGAGGTTATGGTGTTTTTTAATGAGACTATGAGTGCTTTTGAGGATTTTTATATGACGTATGAAGATGTTATAAAACCCTAATTTTATTTATATTTATAAGCAAACAAACATCAGGTCACGTTGCGCATATATTTTTATAACTTCCGGTTTAAGGCATGTTTTCTTTTTGTAGTATTTGTATTTGGTTATGGTTTTTGCCAAACGGATTACCCTACGCCTCCTATTACTACCTCTACGCTATTTTACATACAGCATAGTAACAACTACAACACTTATATGTATGATGCCCGCATGCAAGATGGTGTTATATTGCCTGAAAACCCTGTAGAGGCTTACCGTATTGTGTATACCGAAGGTGGTATAAAAAAACCACTTACAGAAATACAAAAGCGCCTTGCTTATGGTATACGCTATACTAAACTGACCACAAATTTTTATGAGTTAGAGCTTGCTGCACAAAAACAAACGCCGCTTTTTCTTGTTCTGGATGATAGCGGCACACCAAAGGTTTATACAACTATAAACAAGCGCAAGATGTTTATAAACAATATGTTTATACAACTAAAGAATAAAAATCCGTTGCTTGGTTTTGAAGTAAGGTATATTCGTTTTGAAGGTACTGATTATTATACTGGTGCTACTACTAAAGAGGTTTTGCTTATTGAGAATTGAAAATTGCTAATGGGCTATTGATAATGCATGGCCAATAACTGAAAGAACATGGCCAATAACTGAAAGAACATGGTCAATAACTGAAAGAACATGGTCAATAACTAAAAGAACATGGTCAATAACTGAAAGAACATGGTCAATAACTGAAAGAACATGGTCAATAACTGAAAGAACATGGTCAATAACTGAAAGAACATGGCCAATAACTAAAAGAACATGGTCAATAACTAAAAGAACATGGGCAATAACTGAAAGAACATGGTCAATAACTGAAAGAACATGGTCAATAACTGAAAGAACATGGTCAATAACTAAAAGAACATGGGCAATAACTGAAAGAACATGGTCAATAACTAAAAGAACATGGTCAATAACTGAAAGAACATGGTCAATAACTAAAAGAACATGGTCAATAACTAAAAGAACATGGTCAATAACTGAAAGAACATGGTCAATAACTGTATATGAGTAGTGAGTAGTGAGTAGTGAGAGGTTGATTGCGCGCTCCTACTTTACTATGTTATTTTTAATTGTTTGTTTTTGTGTGAGATAAAGAGGCATGAATTTATGTTTATATGACAAAAAGTGGCTTTGTTTTATAAAAAATCTGTTAGATTTGTAGGTGTATATATAATAAAAATAAACACACTAGTGTGTTTATCCACATGTTGTGTGTAATTTAAGAAAACCGAATAGAAATCAAAGTTTGATGAAAAAACTATACTTAATCCTATTGATTTTCTTTGTTCTTAGCTGTAAGGAAAAACAAAAAAAGAATATCTCCGAAAAGCAAGAACAAATTGAAATTGATTTAAAAGAAGTAAAAACTAAAAAGACTGAATTAAATCGCACAGATTCAATTACAGATGTAGCTATAAAATTCATTAATGACTACGTTTCTAATTCTAACAAAATGAAAGAGCAGATTGGAATTATTGAATTTGTTAATGCTCATCCAAATGTTAGCACTGAATTTAAAACAGAACTCAAAAGAATGATTGAAGAGGCAGAAAAATCTGAACCAGAATATGGATTAGGTTTTGACCCAATTTTTGACGCTCAAGATTACCCTGATAATGGATTCAAACTTTCAGAATTTGACTCAAACACAAATTATTTAACTGTGGAAGGTATAAACTGGAAAGAATTTACAATAACAATGAAAATTAAGGAACTTGATAGTAAATGGTTTGTAACAGGCTGTGGAGTGATAAACATTCCAAAAGACAAACAAGCAAAACGATAAAAACTACACACAACACAGTGTATAAAACATAGCTAATAAGTGCTTAACCGAAAGGATTGTTTATATTTAGAAAGTCCGCCAAATTTTTAATTTGGCTTTTAAAAAGAGAAAAAATTAAAAACAAAATATAAAAATTCGGCTCTGTGTTAACCCGAAGAGTTAGTGTCTTTTTGCACGCTACGTTTCATACACAAGTCCGTTGCCTGTAATTTGAAATGAACCTCTGGAAATCCATAAAGAACATTCTAAAAAGTCCAAAAGAGGACAAATGGACAGCTGAAAAAGACGCAGTTTATTTTCACGAGGACTCATACAGACAGGTTGAGATATGTCCTTTCGAAAATTTGAGCTATTTAAAAAAGCAGAATTTTGAAATTGGACAATTTGCGGAAAATCATTCTGACGGAATTGGATATACAGAAATCTATGAAAGAGAGGAAAATCCGATTTCTATTTATGATAAAAACATTCCATTTTCGGAATTAGATGAATTACTAATTTCACTCGGATTTAAGAAAAAAATAAAAGTCTATGAAGGCTATGGCTCAACAAGCTGGAGATGCGAAAACACTTTTGCTTATGAAATGAATCGAGCTTTAATTTTTGTCTATCCTGAAGGCGAATTTGTGAAAGACTTTTGGATAGATAATTTCCGTTTCGAAGAGGATAAAGAAATTATAGAAAAATTAAAAAACGGATTATTGAAAATTGGAACTGAATATGATTTAGTCCTAAACGATTGGAATTTGACAATGGTTTTTGACTTAAGAAACGAATCAGAAATTGAACAATATCTATGTGCAGATTTATAAAAACTACAGGCAACAACGGCTATAATTCATTGCGGTTGAATTCCTTATCGGAATTCAACGCTTATTTGCTATCTTTCGGCTACGGCGGAAAGAATCCTGCGGATTTTTCCGCAACGAAATCATAGCCAAAACGTTAGCGGGCATTGCGCAACTCGCGTAAAAAAAACCTCACGCTACCGCCAAAAAAGAATTCCACACAAGCGCATAAAAAAGACGCACCAAACCGCTCAAATTTTGAAAATTAAAATAGCCGTGTTTACGTGGCGGTTAAAATTTAGAAAACGCTCCGCAATCGCAACGCACGACTTTTAAAAAGTGGTGTGTAAAAGTTGGGCGTAAAAACTGCACAGAAAAAACAAAATGTTGCGGCTGGTTTGCGCAAATCTGACCGTTAAAAACGCGCAGAAAAAAAGTAAAAACGACCCGCTAACAAAACCTAAAATTCATGCGGGGTTTAGGGTTTGCCCGTTGGTTTGTTTTTGTAAATTTCGTCACGGTTGACTTGGACTGCGTCCGCGTCAAGCCGCACGAAATTTTAGCTGAACGTTATGCCACATTAAACCAATCATTACGGTCAAAACGGACTGACCATCCAAAATAGTCGAATTAATTTTGTAACGACTTAAAAAAATATTACATTCGAGTACTGAAAATAATGAAAGACTTAAAATCGTAAAAAGTAAGTCTATTAATAATTAAAACAATTTTTATGAACAAATCAATAAATTTATTATCTATTTTATTATTGGTTTTATTCTTGTCAGTTTCCTGCACAAGTGATGAAACCATTAAAAATGACGATAATGCCGAAAAAACTGAATTTCAAAAAATATCAAATTTAAAGTTAAATTTGAATATAAAATTTGAAACAGGAAAAGAATATCCGATAGAAGAAGATGAATTATCAAATTTTATTTCAGAAAACTATGAAGAAATAAATAAAATTGAAAAAGGTTTTGCCCTTACTTTTAAAAAAATAAAAAAGCAAATAGTTTATTCTATAGATAATTTAGAGACATTGCAATCAAAATTGGATGGAGACCCTCCAGGTTTTTGGTCTGAAGGTGATGGTTTAAACTGTACGAAATGTAGGAATCAAGATTGTGTAAAAAGCGCTTTAACAGATGCCGCAGGAGATGGTTCTTCTCAAGTATTTATCTCAATGACTCCGAATTACACATTAGGAGTTCAGACATCTTTAACCGTATGTTATGGATCTCTTGCCGATATTATAGCAGAATTCGAACCGTGAAAAAAATATTATAACGTGGCATAACAAAGTATATAAAAAATAGCAGTTAAGAGCTAAGCTTAAAAGTTTATTTCTTTTCTGCTATCTTTGTTTTATGATGCGAAAATAATTTCGTCTAAATCTGCTACTTCTCATATACAAAGCTGTTGGCATTCATTGAGCAGAACCGTTAAAAATGACAATTATGAGTAATTTAAAAGACATTAAATCGGAAATTGAAAAATATGCGAATGACTCAAATCTGACTGAATTGAACATAAAGAATATAAAAAATCCTAATGAACATAAATTCAACATCTGAATTTAACTCGTTTGTGGAATTGAAAACTGAATTGAAAACCAAAACCCGAATTGAATGCGGAATTTAGCATATTGCGGAATTGCTCACTTAATTGGAATTGAAAACTAAAAAGTAGAATATGAAAAACATCTTTATTTATTACTTGACAATTTTAACGCCACTTGCAATTATAATTTGGCTGAACAAAACCGAATCTATAAATTCCACATATTTTGTGGGACTTTTATTTTTCTATTTATTAATTTTTAGAACTTATATAGATGGAAAAAGACTGTCTGACAAAAATGTAATTCCTAAAAAAGATATTTGGAAAATGATAATTCCAGGAAAACACATTGAGTATTTTAAAGAACTATATCTGAAATAAGATAAGAACTAAAAATATAGCGGAATAAAAACAACGAAATGCCAACACTGTATATAATTTATTGCTAGTTCTAGCCTACTTACGAAAATCCTCGCGGATTTTCTATTTGGTTTGTATTTGCTAAATTAGGTGCTTAAGACACGCAACAAACCATATACAACAACGTTACCCAACATTTGAACTCACTCAAAATCAGACAAATTGAATAACAGAATTGAAATACAAATAAGCAAAAAGAAAATAATCTTATTATTAATAGCTTCAATTGGATTTGTTATTTGCGGAATAATGTTTGTCTACGACCCACAAAATTTTGTATCCGAATACTTAATTAGATACAGAATGTTTAATAATCCAGAAATGATTAGAATAATTGGTTTTGTTGCAATTGTTTTTTTCGGAATAATTGGATTTTATGGAATTAAGAAGCTATTTGATAAAAAAGTAGGACTAATTATTGACTCAAGCGGAATTACTGACAACTCAAACGCTTCGAGTATCGGGCTCATAGAATGGAATGATATTTTAGACATCAGGACAGAGCAAGTTGTGTCGACAAAGTTTCTGCTGATTGACATTGAGAACCCTGAAAAATATATTGGAAAAGCAAAAAGCAGAATGAAAGCCAAACTTATGCGGTCGAATATGAAAATGTACGGAACACCACTTTCGATTACATCCAATACCTTAAAATATAATTTTAGAGAACTTCAAAAATTAATGCAAACTGAATTTAAACGAAATAAAAACGTTGGGTAACAATGTATAACCGCAATTACGGCGGATTCGACTACGTCCGAATCCACTCGGAATTGCTAAAGCCTGCGCTAAACCGAAAATCATTAACTTTAATCCCGTAACTGACGGTTATACGTATTCCAAGGTAAAAAACAAGCCTTAATTCAATAATTTGTTGCGGCTATATTTACAAAAGGTGTACCTCTTTTAATTACTGCAAAACTGCGTGCTAAAATTTTATTTCTAACGTTGTTTAAAGCTATCATTTTGTGTTTGCCTTCGTCTAGTTTTCTTTGATAGTATTTTTTTAATTCCTGATCTG
>NZ_BAABBI010000006.1:0-73316 GCF_039537875.1 Corallibacter vietnamensis | reverse complement strand
GTGTAATAAGTTACTAAAACAGGCTTTTGCAATAGCAAAATCAGGATTGATATATGATGATGCTTATAAAAGTACTTTAGCGAAAAATTAATAGATTTTTACTTGTTTTTTACCACAGTACTTTGTTGTGGTTAGTTTTCTATTGTTTTATCATCAAATACTTACCATAAGGTATTCTACTATCTGTTGGTGAGCCTTCAGGTATTATCGAATATTTACCTCTTATAACCGCTTTTAAATCGTTTACATTACTATTTTGAGTATTAGGTATAGTTCTTAAAACAAGTTCACACTTAATGTAATCTCTTAAAGGATCCCGAAAACTCAAAAAGATACTACGTTCATTTGGGTGGCAGTTTTCACAACTTGGCAAAAACAAGGATGGATTTATCTTATTACCAAATATTAAATGTTCAGATATATCCGTGGGATTACTATCAATATTTGAAAGCGTGTTAACGAGTTCTACTCCATTTGAATCTACATATCGAAACTCACCATAAATGACATCTTCATAATACGAAATATTCTTATAGTTAGTATGGTAATCTAATAATTTCTTGTTTAAAACTATAGTAAACTCTTCTTGCCCGTTGGTATACTTCCAAGTACCAATAAACCTGTCGAAATCATTATCCGTATCTTTATAATAGGCATTTTGTTGTCTTGGAACTTTCAAATCATCATAAATTGAAATAACTGGACTTTGTGCTTTGCAAGAGACAGCTGTCAGAATAAAGACTATTAATAAATAAATTGTTTTTTTCATAATTTTTAAATTTTAATTACAGTTAGTAGGTGTTAAATCACCATTTTCATCTAATGACAATTTTTGCCAAATTGCATTTTGGCTTAACACATCGTCTGTATTGGCTTTATAAAGTGCAATACCAAAGTCATTAGTTTCATTTACAAATTTCAGAAAGGCTTTTGCCAATTCCTCTTGGTCAGCGTCTGCAGGATTTGATCTTCTATTTCCATTAGCATCTCTATTTGCATCTTTAAAAACATCTTCTAAATCATTGGCAAAGTCAATTTTTGCTCTTTCATCAACAAAATATTGTTGAATTGTAGCTAGTTTATCTATATCTTCGATTTTAATAGCATAGGTATTGTCTCTTACGGTCATAAAGACAACAAACAAAGAGTTGTCAAATTGATAATTTGGCAATAAACTTGGGTTGAAATTGTTAGCGTATCTAAACAGAGTGTGAATATCACCATGACCAAACATTTCAAATTTACCAATAAAATGGTTATGTAAATAGGCAAAGCTATATGGATTTTGACCAGCACTTACTTCACTATCACTTATTAATTGTTTAGGAATAGGTGCGAAATAAGGAAAATTTGGCCTAATATCTAGAGAGAATCCTGTTTCAGTATTTTGATTAAGATTATTATTTAGGGTAATGAAAGCACTAGCAGCATAAGCAGAATTTCCAATGCGATTGAGTTCATCACAATTTTTTTGGTCAATTTGTTCCTGTGTTAAAATAGGGCCTGTACCCACAGGCACACATTTTCTACTACCAGCGCAAGTTGTAGGAGAGGAAGTGTTGCCTCCATTACCTACACTGCCATGCGGCCCTTGGTTAGATGGGTTTGAGGTGTCAGGCGTCACATCACCTGTAGGCATATCACAGGGTTTTAGTGTAGTAGTGTATGTGCCACCTGGTGCAGCAGGAGTTCCATCGTTATTTTCAGGGTCAAGATAAGTGCAACTATTATCACCATATTCATGTGCTCCTGAAGAACAGGTGTTAGGTTCGAAATCAAGCTTTGTGCACTCATCTTCATAAACAACCCTAGAAAAAATATCTTCTGTAAAACCTGAATTGATTTCAGTCATAGAAATCTATCGATTAGGTCAACTTCCTCTTCTTGTTATATCTGCATTATCTCTTCGTCAGTAATATCATAATGTACTAAAAACTCCTTGTAGCTGTTGTCTGGCTATAGGCTAATAAGAACATTCTGTAGCCCACCATAGTCAGGCGTGTTGGTTACCCAAAAAGTGTAGGAATGGTAGCCGTTTTCAAATTCAATATATGTGGCAAAGTCGGTGTTTATTTCCAACCCTGTACTATCGGAGTATGCCGTTCTGTTCTGCTGTATAGCGTTGAAGTCAAGGAGTTCTGTTTTTAGTTTTTCAACAGATGACCACACCTGTTTGTTAGCAATAATCTGTTCTCTCTGTATTGTTGAAATACTTATGGGTTTCTTGACCATTACCTCAATGGGAGCAGTGTTTTTAAAATCGTCGTCTTTTTGGCAGTTGACAAGAACAGTGAAACTCCAAAGAGTAGGATTTTAATTTTGAGGTGTTTTGTCAATCGTTTTCGTTTCATGATTTACCATTGTTTAAAGTTAGTGTAAATGTTTGTTTGTTCGGTCAAAATTAACCACAACAATTTAGACAACCTAAAAACACCAAACAATACGTAACGTTACATAGTTTTAAGACAGCGTACTCAAATCTAAATCATTAATAGCGCCATGAGATGCATGGGCAACTACTACCCCATTTTTAATAACCAATAGCTGTGGTGACTCATGCATAACCTGAAACGTATATCCTACTTCATTAGAAACCTCTCTGTAGTTTAATAAATCTAAATAATACAAGTCTGCTTCAGTTTCGGTTAGTTCATAATCACTCACAAACTGTCGCATAACCATTCGGCTAATACCACATCGTGTAGAGTGCTTAAAAATAAGCTGTGGCTTGTTATGTGAGTTTTTGGTAATTTCTGCTAATTGCGACACTTGGTTAAGCGCTATCCAAGGCAGTATCTTTTCTTCTTTAGGTTCAGATGAACCAAATATGTTTTTTAAAAATCCCATACTAAAATAGTCGTAAATAAAATTAAACCTTTCTGCGAAGATAAATGTTAGTCTTAAAAAACAAAAAACCTCGACTGTTATCACATATCGAGGTTTTAGAACTATAAATCAATACAACTAATACTTCACTATCTTTTTGTTAGCTAAACCATTTACGTCCTTCAAAAAATACACACCAGACGGCAAGCCATTAAAATCAACCGTTGTATTTTCATCTACCTTTACGGTCTTTAAAAGTTGTCCTTGCACATTATACAGCTGTAAGGTTAAAGGTATTTTTGATGTAATGGTTAAATACTCTTCCACTGGGTTTGGATACATCTTTAGCGTATCTATGTTTGTTGTTTCTATTCCCAATGTTGAACAAGCATAGCTATAAGAAGCTGCAGTATCTTTTTGCCAACTACCATCGGTTGGTGGCGTAAACCCATTATCTATTTGAATACAGGTTAGGTCTGGGTTGTTAATCAAATTAACATCTGTCATTGCAGCATTGTTGCCATTGGCAAGATTTATAGCGGTGTATAAGTTTGAATATCCTCTTAGGGTTGTTAAATTTATATTTTGTGATACATCCAATGCTGTTAATTGGTTAGCACTGCAATGGAGATGGATTAAATCTGTTTGAAGTGACACATCCAAGGCTTGCAGTTGATTGAAGTCACAGTATAAAAACTGAAGATTTAGGTTTTGACTCAAGTCTAAAGAAGTTATCTGATTTCCCGTTAAAGTCAAACCCAATAAAGCAGGGTTGTTTGATACATCTAAACTAGTTAACAAGTTGGAATTACAATTTAACCATTCCAAGTTATTATTTTGGCTAACGTCTAATTGACTTAACTGATTTATGTTTGTACTCAACTCTAACAAATCATTATTATGAGTTACATTTAGTGTTGTTAATTGATTATTGCTACAGTCTAGACTTGCTAAGTTTGCATTGTTGCTTACGTTTAAGCTTGTTAAATCGTTTGCATGGCAATCTAAAAAAAACAATAGGAAATTATTGCTAAAATCCAAATTTGTTAAGTTGTTGCTGGAACAATCCAGAATTTCTAAGCTCACAAAATCTTCTATACCCGTGAGATCTGCAATGTTTTTGTTTGACACGTTTAAATTTATTACTCCGTTTATGTTGCTGGTTTGCACTTGACCGTCCATAAAATTATCAAGTCCTAAATCCATCAAGGCTTGTTCAAAATTAGGATCAGGAATAAGTGTGTAACAAAAGTCTGAAAAGCTTGCTGTGGCATCAATATCTGTCCAGTTTGCCGTAGCGTATGTGGCATCATCAACTTGAATGCAAGTTAAATTTGGATTGTTGTTTGCCTGAAACAAATTGAAATTAGTGTTATTGGCATTGGCTACATTTAACCCGTGTAAATTGTTGTTATAGCAGCTTAAAGTGTACAAGTCGCCATTAAGCGATACATCTAAAACCAATAAGTCGTTATCTGTACAATACAAACGTTCTAAATATTGGTTTTGATCCAGATTCAAAACCGTAAGTTGATTGTTGCTACAATCTAAATATGTAAGTTGGGTGTTATTACTTACATCTAAATTTTGTAATTGGTTTTGAAAGCAGTACAAGGTTTCCAGGTTTAAGTTTTGAGAAACATCAAAAACAGCGAGCTGGTTGGCAGCACAATTCAACTCTTCTAATGCTGAAAAATCCTGAATACCATCTAAATCACTAATATTTTTGGCATAGACATTTAGGTTGGTAACTGTGCTAATATTGCTTGTCAATACTTGTCCGTCTATTACGGTATCGTAACCCAAGTCTATAAGTGCCTGCTCAAAATTAACATCAGGAATGGCTGTATATGAAGGAGTACAATCTTCAGAAAAAACGGTTATCCCATTTATTCCAGTACTTAAATTAGCATTGGCAAAAGTGACATCATCAACTTCTACACAACTTAAATTAGAATTGTCTTTTGCATCAAAAGAAAAAAAGTTGGTATTGTTTCCATTTTTAATATTAAGTGACGTAAGTTGATTGTAACTACAGCTTAGGTTTATTAATTGCGAATTTTGACTCACATCAAGAGCTGTTATTGAGTTGTACAGACAAAGTAGGCTTACTAAATTGTTATTTTGACTTACATCTAATGTTGTGAGTTGATTAAAAGTACATTGAAGTGATACAAGATTAGTATTTTGACTCACATTTAAGGATGTTAGAGCGTTTTCTACACAAATCAAAGTTGTTAAATTGCTATTTTGTGATACATCCAAAGTCGTAAGGTTGTTTTGTGAGCAGGATAATTCAGTTAACAATTCAAAATCTTGAATTCCTGTTACATCTGAAATTGAGTAATTATTAATATTTAAATGCGTTATCGTCTTAATGCTAGCTGTTAAAACCTGCCCATCAATAACTGTATCGTAGCCCAAGTCTATAAGTGCTTGTTCAAAGTTGGAATCAGGAATAGCGGTATAGTAATCAGCACACGTTTCAGAGAATGTTGTGGTGGCATCAATATTGGTCCAGTTTGTTGAAGCATAATTGGCATCATCTACATTGATGCAGCTTAAATCGGGATTGTTTGATGTGTTGAAATATGTCATTTGACTATTGTTGCTATTTTTCACATCTAGGGCTTTCAATTGGTTATTGTCGCAACGCAACCAACTCAAACTAGAAGTCTGACTTAAGTCTAAAGCAGTAAGTTCATTACCATAACAATTTAATGTTTGTAATGTGATATTGTTTAGTAAACTAATGGCTTCTATCTGGTTATTGAAGCAATGCAACTCTTCAAGCACATTGTCCAAACCAAAATACAGATAAGAAATTTGGTTATTGTAACAGGATAACGTCTTTAGGTTAGAGCTAAATGGGTATTGGTAAACGTACAATTCTGTAATTTGGTTATTATAGCACGAAAGCGTTTCTAAATTAGGATTGCTTCGTATGTCCAAAACAGATAGGGAGTTGTTTTCACAAGCCAAGGTTTCCAAGGCTGTAAAAAATTGTATACCACTTAAGGTTGCAATGTTTTTAGCGCTTACATCCAATGACGTTATGGTATTAATGTTATGTGCTAACACGTAATCATCTAATACATCGTCGTACCCTAAATCAATAAGTGCTTGTTCAAAATTATCATCTGGAATGTAGGCGTAATAGTTTTGGCAAAAACTTGAAAAGCTTGTTGTAGGATCTATATCTGTCCAATTGGTTGTAGAATATGCTGCATTATCTACCTGAATGCACGACAAGTTTGGCGAATTAGTGGCATCAAAAAACGTTATCAAATAGTTGGTGCCATTTTTAACATTCAAGGTTGTTAAAAAATCGCTCCCATTACAATCTAAATGAGTTAAATTAATGTTTTGGCTCACATCCAAAACTTCTAATGAATTCCAATATATTACGAGGTACTCAAGATTGATGTTATTACTCACATCCAAGCTGGTAAATGGGTTGTTGGCACAACGCAAGTCAATCAAATTGGTGTTTTGACTTACATCTAGAGCAGTTAGGTCATTTCCCGTTACCCACAAACGCTCCAATGCTGTATTCTGTGAAATGTTTATTGAGGTAAGTTCATTCGAAACGCATCGCAATTCGGTCAAATTGGTGTTTTGACTTAAATTTAAGTTAGTCAATAAATTATTGGTAACACTTAAAAACTCAAGTGCTGTAAAATCTTCTATCCCTGTTAAATTGGTTAGGTTCTTACTTTCTACATCAAGACTTGTCACAGTGTTTATGTTGGCAGTCAAAACTTGACCATCTAAAACGGTGTCGTAGCCCAAGTCTATAAGCGCTTGCTCAAAATTAGCATCGGGAATGTTCGTGATTTGCGCAGAAGCATAAATCCCAATCATACAAGCAATAGTTGCCAGTATGCTTTTATTTGACAAATAATGTATTATTGTTTTCATTGTAAGCTGTTTTTAATGTTGTGTATGGAGGTGATTAGCCTTCGGTTTTATCTAAAACAATTGTTGATGTAGTCCCGTTAGCCGTAATTTGAAATATCAGTTCATTTTCGGTAAGTGAGATAATGGTAAATGTACTTGCTGTACTACCGCTAAAAGTGAAATCTATCTCGGTATCACTTAATACTTCATACGTCCCTGAACCTGTGCCACCTGATTGAACAACACAATTATCATTGCTATCTAAATCGTATATTTCCTGAATAAAAGTGTTTTCAGAAAAAAAGCGTATAAAGCTCTTTTTATAACAGGTGTTATGTGCAGGAGATTCAAAATACCATTTCCCGTCACCAGCAGTTAGTTTTTCCTTAGTAGTTGGTTCGCGCACGTAGTTTCCTGGGGTTTTATCTAATGTGAGTTCGCCGCCGGTTG
The DNA here is from genome assembly GCF_039537875.1 of Corallibacter vietnamensis. NCBI lineage: Bacteria > Pseudomonadati > Bacteroidota > Flavobacteriia > Flavobacteriales > Flavobacteriaceae > Corallibacter > Corallibacter vietnamensis. The sequence continues at coordinate 66,140 of NZ_BAABBI010000006.1, read as the reverse complement.
GATACTGTAAAACCAGTTCATTTTCAGTAAATGATATTATAGGATAAACATCTGCTCCTGAATCGTCATTAAATTTTATCTTATTATCGTCGGTAATTTCAAAAGTGTTTGCTAATTCGCTTTGTAGCGTACAATCATTATTCGTGTCTATACCGTAAAACTTTCTTTGAAAGGTGTTGTTTTTCATAAACTTAAAAAAACTTGTCTTAAAACAGGCGTCAAAATTCGCCCCTGAACCTGTTTCATAATACCACTTGCCATCACCTGCTGATAATTTTTCAACCATAGTTAACTCGGGTTGTGGTTGCGGTTGCGAATCATCATCATCTTTGCTACAGTTAAATAAGTTTATTATTAAGGCAAATAGTATGATTAAGCCAATGATTTTGTTCATTAGCATTTTGATGCATGTGTGCGTTTTTGTTTTCATTGTTTTTATATTTAAATAGATTTATAGTGTTTGTGAAAAAAGGATTTAATTTATAGACCAAACATCGCCTAGAAAACCCGTACCCGTATCATCATCGCCGCCAATCACCCATATTTTGTTATTAAATACAGTAGATGCATGCCCATAGCGTTCGGTAAATGTGGCGTGTTCTACAGCTTGGTGCCAATTGGCTCCATCATTGCTATACCAAATGTCGTTTTTATTATTACCATCATCGCCACCAATTACCCAAAGTTTATCGCTAAACGCAACTACCGTTTGGCTGTATCTCGGTGAAAACTGTGCTGATGCAGTCTCCTCTGTCCATGTGACGCCATCAGCACTAGACCAAACGTCGTTTTTGGCGTTGCCATCACTTCCGGCGACAACCCACATCTTATCATTAAAAGTAAGAGCAGAAAACGAGTGTCTTCCCGAAAACTGTGCCGATGCCGTAACTTCTGTCCAAGTTACACCGTCGCTGCTAGACCAAACGCTGTTGTTATTACCATTGACGTCAGTTCCGCCAATGACCCAAAGTTTGTTATTAAATACCAAAGCTTGGTGTTTACTGCGTTCTGTAAATGCTGAATTATTGGTTACTTCTCTCCAAGTTATACCGTCTGTAGAAGACCAAACATCATTGGTTTCATTGGTGCCATCATAACCTCCAATAACCCAAATTTTATTATTGAATACGGTAACAGTATGCCCCCAACGACCAGAAAAATCAGCATTGCTATTTACTTCTGTCCACGTAACACCATCAATAGAAGACCAAACATCATTTTCGTCTTCACCATTATGGTTGTCGCCACCAATAACCCAAAGCTTATTGTTAAACGACACAGCTTGATGAAAGCGCCTAGGAATAAACCCAGCGCTATTAGTTACTTCAACAGCAAGATTTATCCCACGAGTAGTAAAACTAAATACGTTTGAACTCTCTGTGCTCGCTTGTCCATCAGTTGCTACAACGTTCCAGTAATAGGTAGTGTAATGGCTTAAAGGTTCTGTTATTTCAAAATCTGTTTCTGTTATGTTGTCTTGAACAAGTTTTGTTGGCGGATTTTGCGTATCCATATATAAACTATAAGTTACGGTATCGCCATCTGAATCTGTAGATTCATTCCATTCAAGAATTGGTAACAAATCTACATTAGTCGCATTATTAGGTATAACTGATAAACTGAATGCTTGTGGCGCTTGGTTTGGTGGTGGCAAAGAATTACCATCATCGTTTTTGCTACACCCTGTTAATGCAAATACTGCAATTAACAATAAAATTTTAATTTCTTTCATAGCCGTTATTCTTTTATAATTTTTTGAGTATCTCCTGTATCAATATCTTTCAAGAGGTATAAACCAGACGACAAGTTGGTCATATCTATGGTTTTATGTTGATTCGTTACTTCAATAGTATTTAGCAACTGCCCTTGAAGATTATATAACTGTAAAACACGTGGTTTTGATGTTTTGATGTTTAATTGAGATTGTACAGGGTTTGGATAAACAGCAAAATAATTTGATAGTGCTTTTGGTGCTTCAACCCCTAGTGTTGCGTCATCAACAAAAACAGAACTAGCTTGGCCATTAGTTGTAAGTATTTGAGTTTGCCATCCAGGTGAACTACTTGACCAAAGTTTACCTACATTACTTGTACCATTACTTTCATAACCTGCCATATATATTTTGTTATCATATGCTGGAGAAGCAATGTATACAGAAAATATTTGCCCCCAATTGGATATGTTGGATACCTGATATTCGCTACCATCAAGCCAATACGTTGGTACCACATTGGTGCCATCGTGTTTTCCTCCAACTACTAGAGGAAATCCAACATATAAGTCAACATCTAAAGCAGTAGCATATGTTAACCCATCAGTCAAGTATTGGGCAACACCATTTTTCCAAAGTATAGCATAGTTATTACCTGGGGTAGTTTCTTCATAGCCTGTTATGTAAATGTCGCCACCATCAACAAGGACAGATGTTGCTTTTGCATTATCAGAACCGTCTGTAAGAATTTGTTCTGCACCATTTTTCCAAAGTTTTGCTACGTCTTTAGCACCATTATTTTCATAACCTGCAACATACACATCGCCTCCAGATACAAATACTGAAAGAGCACTAGCATTAGTATTTCCGTTGGTTAATGTTTGTTCTATACCATTTACCCAAAGCGTAGCAACGGCATTGTTGTTATTTCCTGTTCGGTGATAACCTATGGCATATACATCATTGCCAGATACAAACACATCGTTTATACTTGCTGAATAATCACCATTGGTATAATATTGCGGCGTACTATTAACCCAGAGAGTAGCCCTGCTTTCTTCTCCTGGAAAACTAACATTCCCACCAGTATATACATTTCCATTAGACACAAATACAGAACTTGCAAGTGAAGGGTATGATCCCAGAGTATATTCTAAAAAACCATTTTTCCAAAGTTTTGATGTAGACATAGAAGTTTGATCTGTGCCTGCTACATATACATCTTGGGCAGTAGCTGTTACTGACAACAGCATTATTAAAAATAAAGTAGTAATTGTTTTCATTATTTTAAGTCTTTAAATGATTGAATGGTTAATTTGAGATACTGTTCTACTTTGAACAAAACTGCATACAAAACTAGCCGCTTTGCGTTGTCTCAACTTTCAATTATTGGACATCGTATGTCTCAAAACAGACACCCTAACGCTTTTTGGACATCAACCGACTCAAAACGGACATCAAAACACTAATACGCTGTATTTTAGTATCTTTGAGTAAGTAATATTACTATGAAAATTAAAAACCTACCATCAATTATTTGTTTGTTGCTGTTTCAAACTATTTGCTCACAACAACTACTTCCAGATTCTTTACAACAGAAATCTGTTGAAGACAAGATTATTTTTTTACAGCAGGAAGGACAAAGACAACAAAGCATAGATTCATCAAATGTATATTTTAATGAAGCCTTAAAACTTGCCAAAACTTGTGATTGTGATTCGTTGTATTTTCGCTCTGTTGAATATATTTCAGATACTTATTACTCTCAAGGAAATTATAAAAAAGCAATAGCTTTCATTAAGCCCTTTTTAGCACAAGCCAAGGAAAGCAATTCAACTATATATTTGTTTAGAATACACACCCATTTAGCAAAAAACTTAATGCTTTCAGAACAACATGACGAAGCCTTAAAACATTATGAATCTGCTTTGGAATTTTCAAAAAAACTCCAAAATAAAATCTACCTTGCTGATGCATACAATAACTTGGGCGATATGTACAATACCACTGGTTTACACAAAAACGCCAAAAAATATTTACTGCTAGCTTTAAAGGTATATAACAGCATAAACGCCCCAGAAACAGAAAAACTGTACACCTATAAAAACCTGATGCAGGCCGTTGAAAATCCAGAAGATATTGAAGAATACGCAAAAAAAGCATTGAACAGCTTACACAAAAGTGAGCCTAAAGAGCAGGCTTCTTTTTACCTCTATGAAGGTGATGCCTATTTATCGAAAAACGAAGGATTACTAACACCAAAACACTATAAAAAAAGCCTACTAGCCTTTAACAAAGCCATCACCATAGCAGATAGCCTAAATTTAGACATATATAAAAACTTTGGATTAATAGGAAAAGGAAGCGTTTTGCTTAACCTCAATAGAACGAGCGATGCTATTGCCGCTTTAGAAAAGGCTAAACAATTGCCACAAACCATTCCTCAAAATGAATTTTATCTTTTAAGAAAGCTGGCTGTTGCCTATGAACGAAACAACAACTATAAAAAAGCTTTTATTACTTCTAAAGAAATGTTTACGTTGCAAGACTCCATAAGCCATTATCAGTCAAAAGAAAAATTTGCCGAATTTGATGCCAAGTTCAACCTAGCAGAAAAAGATAAGGAAATCGCACTACAAGAATTGGAAATTGCTAAACAAAGAAACGCAAGAAATAAATGGATTTTTAGCAGTATTGGTACATTGTTATTGGGATTATTCATTATTCTTTGGCTTATAACCAAGCAAAAGCGTAAAAAAACCCTTGTACAAATGAAGCTTGAAAAAGAACAGGAAATCAATCAATTGCGCACCAAATTTTTAGGAAACATAGCACACGAAATCCGTACACCACTCACTTTAGTTTCTGGAAACTTAAATTTAGCATTAGAAAATCTAGACAATACAACCAAAGCCAAAAAAAACCTTCAAGTGGCTTTAGACAACACAAAAAAAATCACTGATGACGCCAATGAAATTTTGGAACTCCTCAAGTTTGAAGGTCATAAAATGACACTTAACAAAACCGCTGTTCCCTTACGCACGTCTTTAGAGCGCATTGTGTTTTCCTTTCATTCTATGGCACAAATCAAAGCTGTAGAAATAAGTTATTATTCAAACATAGCAAACACCATTTTTGTAAATACTGATATTGGAAAGATTGAAAAAATCATAAACAACCTTCTTTCAAACGCCATTAAATACGCGCCATCAAACTCAAAAATTATTGTTAACGATGTCTTCAATACTGATACACTTTCAGTATCAGTGACCGATTTTGGAGAAGGCATCAAATATGATGAGCAGAAAAAAATATTCGAGCGATTTTATCAGTCAGAAAACGCTAGTAAGGTTGGCGGCATAGGCATTGGACTAGCACTATCAAAAGAGTTTTCCGAGCTTTTAAATGGAAGCTTAACCGTTGATAGTAAGCCTGGTAAAGGCAGTACATTTACATTAAAAATTCCAATGCAAACAACAGAAAATAATACTGAAAATGTAACTAAACCAACTAGTCTAATACCCCAACAATTTCCAAATCATAATAATTCTTCAATAAAAGAACACATTCTTATTGTAGAAGACAACCCACAAATGGCGACCTATTTAAAAGAGCTACTTGAAGATATATATCATTGTGATGTTGCTTTTAATGGCGAAGAAGCTTTAAATTTATTAAAAACCCAAACCTATTCGTTAATCACATCAGACATTATGATGCCCAAGATTGATGGTTTTGAACTTCGTGAAAAAATAAATACCATAGAAAAACACAAGTACACACCATTTATTTTTATATCTGCCAAGACTCTAGAAATTGATAAAATAAAAGGGTTCTCGCTTGGCATTGCGGATTATATTGTAAAACCATTCAACAAAAATGAATTAATTGCACGCATAAAAAACCTTTTAAAAAACAAAGCATCACGTATAAAATGGCAACTTGAAAATACAAATCAACTTTCAACAACCGAAAGATCAGACCAAAAACTGCTACGAAAAATAGAAACTTACATTGTTGAAAACCTAGACAATGACGATTTCAAAATAAAAGAGTTAGCAGATTATGTAGGATATAGCCAACGCCAATTAGCTAGAATTATGAAACAATACACAGGAATGAGCCCTGTAAAATTTATTTTAGAAATTAGATTACAAAAGGCCTTTACCTTTCTTCAAAATAAAACTTTCTTCACACTTTCAGAAGTTCGCTTTGCTGTTGGCATCAGTTCTTCTGCTTATTTTAATAAAAAGTTTAAAGAGCGTTTCGGTATTGCTCCTGCTGATTTGATATAAAAATTCACCCTTCTTGAAACTGACGAAAAGTCACGCTATAACTGCTTCAAAACGACATTTTGTCACTCAAAACGTATTGGTAAGATTATTGACTTATACGCTACAAAGAAAGGAAAAATTTAAACACATGAACTTTAATAATTATACAATAAAATCACAAGAAGCGATACAGCAAGCGCAACAGCTTGCCCAAAGCTTACAACATCAACAAATAGAAAATGAGCATATTTTTAAAGCCATTACACTTGTTGATGAAAACGTTTTACCATTTATTTTAAAAAAGCTAAATGTAAACGTTCAGACCCTACAACAGGTTTTAGATAGACAACTAGAAAGTTTACCTAAAGTATCTGGTGGTGACATTATGCTTTCTCGCGAAGCTGGAAAAAGCCTTAACGAAGCAGCAATTATTGCTAAAAAAATGAACGACGACTATGTGTCTGTTGAGCATCTTATTCTTGCTGTGTTTAAATCAAACAGTAAGATTGCACAAATGCTAAAAGACCAAGGCGTTACTGAAAAAGACCTTGTAAAAGCCATTGATGAGCTACGTCAAGGTGATCGTGTAACGTCTCAAAGTCAAGAAGACACTTACAACTCGTTAAACAAATACGCTAAAAACCTAAACCAATTAGCCAAAGACGGAAAATTGGATCCTGTTATTGGTCGTGATGAAGAAATTCGTAGAATTCTTCAAATTTTATCACGTCGTACCAAAAACAATCCAATTCTTGTTGGTGAACCAGGAACTGGTAAAACGGCTATTGCTGAAGGTTTAGCACATAGAATTGTAGATGGTGATATCCCAGAAAACCTCGTTGATAAACAAATATTTGCCTTGGATATGGGAGCACTAATTGCTGGTGCTAAATACAAAGGTGAGTTTGAAGAGCGATTAAAAGCGGTTGTAAAAGAAGTAACCACAAGCGAAGGTGACATTGTACTTTTTATTGACGAAATTCACACACTTGTTGGTGCTGGAAAAGGCGAAGGCGCTATGGATGCTGCCAACATTTTAAAACCTGCGTTAGCGCGTGGTGAGTTACGTGCTATTGGTGCTACAACGTTAGACGAATACCAAAAGTATTTTGAAAAAGACAAAGCCCTTGAAAGACGTTTTCAAAAAGTAATGGTTGATGAACCTGATACCGAAAGTGCCATTTCAATACTTCGTGGTATTAAAGAAAAGTACGAAACACATCATAAAGTACGCATTAAAGACGAAGCGATTATTGGTGCTGTAGAATTATCAGAGCGTTATATCACCAACCGTTTTCTTCCAGACAAGGCCATTGACCTAATGGATGAAGCTGCGTCTAAACTGCGCATGGAAATCAATTCAAAACCTGAAGAACTGGATGTTTTAGACAGAAAAATCATGCAGTTGGAAATTGAGATTGAAGCCATAAAACGTGAGAAAGACGAAGCAAAATTAAAGTCTTTGCGTTCAGATTTAGCAAACCTAAAAGAAGAACGTAACGAAATTTACGCCAAGTGGAAAAGTGAAAAAGAAGTGGTTGACAATATTCAAAATACCAAACAGGCTATTGAAAACTACAAGCTAGAAGCTGAACGTGCAGAACGCGAAGGCGATTATGGTAAAGTAGCTGAAATTCGCTACGGAAAAATTAAGGAAGCCCAAGAATCGTTAGATAAACTTCAAAAGGAACTTCAAGAGAATCAATCTGGGAACTCGTTAATTAAAGAAGAAGTCACTTATGATGATATTGCCGAAGTGGTTGCAAAATGGACAGGAATTCCTGTTACCAAAATGCTACAAAGCGAGCGTGAAAAACTACTAAAGCTTGAAGACGAATTACACAAGCGCGTGGTTGGACAAGAAGAAGCCATTGCTGCTGTAAGTGATGCTGTAAGACGTAGTCGTGCAGGTTTACAAAATCCACAAAAACCTATCGGAACCTTCTTGTTTTTAGGAACCACAGGTGTTGGTAAAACCGAATTGGCAAAAGCATTAGCAGAATATCTGTTTGATGATGAAAACGCGATGACACGTATAGATATGAGCGAATACCAAGAGCGTCACGCAGTAAGCAGATTGGTTGGCGCACCTCCAGGATATGTTGGTTATGACGAAGGTGGACAATTGACCGAAGCGGTAAGACGCAAACCATATTCAGTAGTATTATTGGATGAAATTGAAAAAGCGCATCCAGACACCTTCAACATCTTGTTACAAGTACTTGACGAAGGACATCTAACAGACAACAAAGGACGTTTGGCAGATTTTAAAAACACGATAATCATTATGACTTCAAATATGGGAAGTCATGTAATACAAGAGCGTTTTGAAGCTACAAAAGATATTGATGCTGCTATGGAAGCTGCAAAAGTAGATGTGTTAGCCTTATTAAAACAATCGGTAAGACCAGAGTTTTTAAACCGTATTGATGATACTATTATGTTTACACCTTTAAGCAAGGAAAACATTACAGCTATTGTTGGCTTACAACTAAAAGGCATCACTAAGATGATTGCAAAACAAGGCATCACTTTTGATGCAACACCAGAAGCTGTAACCTATTTAGCAAAAAAAGGGTACAATCCAGAATATGGTGCACGACCTGTAAAACGCGTGATACAAAAAGAAGTCTTAAACGAGTTAAGTAAAGAAATACTATCTGGAAAAGTATCTACAGACAGTATTATTTTACTGGATGCTTTTGATGATAAATTAGTATTTAGAAACCAAGGCGATTTAGTTTCAGAAGAGTATTAAAAACTTGTTAAAGTTATAATAAAGAAACGAAGTATTCGTTTTCATAATAGTTGGTTAGTTAATTGAAAAGCAACGCACATCTTATACACATAAGACTAGCGTTGCTTTTTTTTGCACATAATTCTCACTCGTATTTCAAAATTCACTATCTTTAAATATCTCCAAATCAATTTTTTACGAGAATATTTCATTATTATGACATCGGCCATGCCGAAGTCTTTGTTTTTGACAACTTCTTAATCAAGCAGGTTAAAGAAGGGGAAAATTTTGATTTAGAATAGACCAACAATTTAAAACTCATTTTAGAGCAGCATTTTAACGGTTGTAAAATGGCTTACATTTCTAATAGAATTACTTCCTTTTCTGTAAACCCTATAGTTTATAAAGAAATTGAAAAAACATCTAACTTGGTAGCCATAGCGGTTATCCCGAACAACGAGAAAATGTTTAAAAGGGCCGAATATGAAAGTAAATTTATAATAAGCCCTTTGCTATTTTTGATTCCTTAAGCAATGCTATTCAGTGGACTCAAAAGATTATTTCAGAAAACAGCAAGTAAGAAAATTCACATATACAACTAACAAACAAATACTTACAAACAAAATATTTTTTCAGCCAACTTCAAGACAATAATAAAAAATGTAAAAACGCTTTTTAATAGAAAAAACAAGCACATGTCGTTTATCTAAAAGTTCGTTAAAAATTTAAAAAAATCAACCGTTAATCGTATTTTTACAACATCTTAACCTACAAATTACACAAAATGTCCATAAATCAGCATATTGATCATACACTGCTAAATGCAGCTGCAACAAAAAAAGATATAAAAGTATTATGTGACGAAGCCAAGAAATATCGCCTACATGCCGTATGCGTAAATAGCTACTATGTGCCTTTGTCTAAACATTTTTTAACCATGACCAACATAAAAGTATGTGCTACTGTTGGTTTTCCTTTAGGTGCTATGAGCACTAAAGCCAAAGTCTGTGAAGCTAAAAAAGCCGTTGAAGATGGTGCTAACGAAATTGATATGGTTATTAATGTTGGAATGCTAAAAAGTAAAAACTATGTAGCTGTATACAAAGACATCTGCGATGTTAAATTAGCTATAGGCAGCACACCTCTTAAAGTAATTTTAGAAATCAGTGAATTATCTAAAAATGAAATAATTAAAGCTTGTCAAATTTGTATCGACGCTAAAGCAGATTATATAAAAACTTCTACTGGATTCTCAAAAAGTGGCGCGACACTTACAGCCATTAAGATGATAAAGAAAACGGTAAAAGATAAAGTAAAAATTAAAGCTTCTGGCGGTATAAAAGATTATGAAACTGCTTTGAAGTATATAGAGGTTGGCGCTGATAGAATAGGCACTTCGTCTGGTGCTCAAATAGCATCAGAGTCCTTACTAACCGAGGCCAGCTAAAACTATTTCTCATAAAAACATTATCAGAAAAGCAATTATATATACGATATAAGCTATATAATTGCTTTTTTATTTCATATATCTGCGTTTTAAAAATCATATCCTTTTAAAATTATAATTTCCCCTTAAATTATTTACCTTTGACATTCATGCAAAAACAAATAAACATACAGAACAAAAAAGCTAAATTTCAGTACGAAATTTTAGATAAGTATACCGCAGGTATTGTTTTAACTGGAACCGAAATTAAATCTATTCGCAACAGTAAAGCATCAATAGCTGAAAGTTTTTGTGAGTTTAACGAGCAAGGCGAATTGTTTGTTATAAACATGACTATTGAAGAATACTTGTACGGCACATATTACAATCACAAACCTAAAGCCGAACGTAAGTTATTACTCAACAAACGAGAGTTAAAAAAACTTGAAAAAGAAGTCAAAAATACAGGACTAACTATAATTCCCTTACGCCTGTTTATTAATGAACGCGGTCTTGCCAAACTAGTTATTGCTCTTGCAAGAGGTAAAAAACTTTACGATAAAAGAGAAACAATAAAAGACAGAGAAAATAAAGTTAGGCTTGACAGAATCAAAAAAAGCTTTTAATAATTTTATGACATCTCTAACAATTCGTAATTGATATTATAGCTATGTTTGAAACATGCTAATAATCAATTTATGAAAAAACTATTACTACTCGCTTTTATAGTATTAATCAACACTACGTTATTTTCTCAAGTTACAGGAAGTGTAACATCTACACAAGGAGAGCCACTTACATTTGTAAATATTTATATTGAAAACACTTACACAGGTACTACTAGTAACGATAATGGTATTTACGAATTAAATATATCAGAAAAAGGAACTTACACCATAGTTTTTAAATTTATAGGCTACAAAACTCTAAAAAAAACAGTCTCTATAAATTCATTTCCTTTTACGCTAGATGCAACGCTTGAAAACGAAGATATTTCTCTTACTGAAGTAATCATTAATTCTGACGAAAACCCAGCTAATAAAATAATACGAAATGCAATAGCTCACAGAAAGAAAAACCTAGAAAACACAAAAACTTACACATCAGATTTTTATTCCAGAGGCTTTATAAAAATTGAAAATGTTCCCGAAAAAATACTTGGTCAAGAAATTGGCGATTTAGATGGTAATTTAGACTCAACACGTAGTGGAATGATCTATCTATCTGAAACAATTTCAAAACTTACATACCAATATCCAGATAAATTAAAAGAGCATATTATAGCCTCTAAAGTGAGTGGTAATGATAACGGTTTTAGCTTTAATAGCGCTAGTAGTGTTGATTTTAACATCTACAACTCAACTGTAGAAATTGGCAATCAAATTGTATCACCCATAGCTAGCAACGCTTTTAATTACTACCGCTATAAACTAGAAGGAGTTTTTTATGATGACCAAGGACACTTAATCAATCAAATAGCAGTAATTCCAAGGCGAGAAAATGATCGAGTATTCTCTGGAACCATTTACATTGTTGAAGACCAATGGGCACTTTATGGGTTAGAATTGAGTGTTACAGGAGAACAAGCTCAAATTCCCGCTGCAAAAACCATTACCATAAAGCAAACTTTTTCTTACTCTGATATTGATAAACTTTGGGCTTTAATCTCTAACAATATTGACTTTTCATATGGCATGTTTGGAATAACTGGAAATGGCCGCTTTACCGCTGTTTATAGTAATTATAATTTTCATCCGGAGTTTACCAAAAAAACATTTACAAGCGAGATTTTATCATTTGAAAAAGAAGCTAATAAAAAAGATTCTTTATTCTGGAACAACAAACGCCCAGTTCCTTTAACTACTGAAGAAGCGACTGACTATGTAAAAAAAGACAGCATACAAACAATAAGGAAATCTGAAACATACCTAGATTCCATTGACGCAGAACGTAATGAATTCAAGTTAACCAACGTCCTTTTTGGCTACAATTATCAAAACTCTTATAAAAACTGGAATATAGGATATTCAAATCCGTTAGAGAACTTGAGCTTTAATACCGTACAAGGCTTTAATAGTGACATAAACCTATACTTTAACAAAAGTTACGATGATTACACCAAACGCTTTAGTGCTAATGCTAAAATAAACTATGGTTTTAGTGACGAAAGATTACGAGTATCAGGAGCAATATCTTATAAATTTAACAACACAAACAGACGGTTTGCAAAACTTTCGGGTGGTGTTTCTGTAGAACAATTTAATGGTAGCAACCCTATTTCAAAACTCATAAACACGGCATATTCACTACTAGCTGAAGAAAATTACATGAAGCTATATGAAAAGCAATTCATAAGAGCAGACTACTCTCAAGAGCTATTTAATGGTCTTTATTTAGGTTCTGCCATTGCTTACGAAGCTAGAAAACCACTTTTTAACACCACAGATCAAGCATGGTTTCCTCAAGCTGACAAAGCATACTCTAGTAATAATCCATTAGACGAAACAGCTTATACAAATGCGCCTTTTGTATCTCATAACATTATGAAACTCGGCATTAATGCGTTTATTAATTTCGGACAAAAATACATGAGTTACCCTGATGGAAAATTTAATGTATCATCAGACAAATATCCAAGCTTGTTAATTGGTTATGAAAAAGGGTTTGGAGCAACAATATCAAACTATAATTTTGATGAAATCAAAGCACGAATATACCAAGGGTTTGATGTAGGAAACAAAGGATATTTTCAATATAACCTAAAAGGAGGAACTTTTATAAATGCAGATAATATTGCTTTTATAGATTACAAACACTTTAACGGTAATCAAACACAAATTGGCTCTGGTAGCAGCTATATAAATGTTTTTAACAACTTACCATATTACAGCATGAGCACTAATAAATCTTATGCTGAACTTCATGTTGAACATGATTTTAAAGGCTTTATTTTAGGAAAAATTCCTCTTTTAAATAAGCTTAATTTTAACTTGGTAGCTGGAGCTCACGCTCTTTCTGTAGATGGAAAAAATCCTTATCAAGAGTTCTCTATTGGTTTAGACAATTTAGGTTGGGGCAATTTTAGATTTTTAAGATTAGATTATGTTCGATCATATCAAAGCGGTTTTCAAAGTGATGCTATTATTTTTGGCATAAAACTTCTTAATTAGTTATTTTTGATAAAAAACTAACGCATGAGAAAAACATTATATATACTTTTTATTTTAATAAGCAGTACACAATCATTTTGGGCGCAAGACACCGAAACAGATATTGAAGAAATAGATTACTCTAAAAATGTAGAAAGTATTGATGCTATTGTCACATCTTTATATAATGTAATTTCAGGAGACAGAGGTTTTGAGAGAGATTGGAGTCTGTTTCAACACCTTTTTAAAGAAGATGCTAAGCTTATTCCTGCCGGAAAAAAACCTAAAGACCCCCTACTTCATGTGCGCTACATGTCGCCAAGAGATTATGTAAGTACTTCTGGAACCTGGCTTGAAGAAAACGGATTTCATGAAAGAGAAATTCATAGAGTTACTAACACATTTGGAAATATAGCTCAAGTTTTCAGTACTTACGAAGCTTATAAAAACAAAGAAGATGATACGCCTTTTATGAGAGGCATTAACAGTATTCAACTTTTAAATGATGGTTACCGTTGGTGGATAATAAATGTATATTGGACTCAAGAAACTGAAAACAATCCTATTCCACAGGCGTATTTACCACCAAAAGAGTAATTATGTTTCATGATGATAGACCAAAAATAGATATAGAAAAAAGTGTACAAGATAAGTTTTTGCAACTCACACCCTTTATACTTTTAGGTATTGGTTTGGTTTACACATTAATCAACTACAACTCGTTACCAGCCCAAGTACCTGTCCATTTTAATTTTTCTGGAGAAGTCACAAATTATGCTGAAAAAAATTCTATTTGGTTTTTAACCATATTAGGGTTTGTACTAACTTTTGGAATGTATAAACTGATGCGATACCCGCATCAATTTAATTATCCTGTAAAAATTACACCAGAAAATGCCGAAAAGCAATATAAATCGGCTATAAAAATGATGACTTATATGAATATTGGTGTTGCATCATTATTCTTAATCATTAATTATGAGATTGTCCGCGTATCTATTAACAGTGAAAGTGGTTTTAGCCTAATATCTCACTATGTATTAAACTGTATTCTTCTAGCAATGGTGGTTGTTCCAATAATACAAGTTGTACTTACAATAAGAAAACAAAAAAATTAGTTTTTATCCTCTAATAAGGGTACAAATCTAAATTCTCCAAACTCATGCTTTTCAAAATCTTTTGGCCCTTTTCTAATAAAAAGCGTCATTGTTTGTACATTTTCTCCAACAGGAATTACAAGCCTTCCTCCTATTTCTAACTGTGCTAATAACGCTTTAGGCACAAATGGCGCTCCTGCAGTTACAATAATACCTTTAAAAGGCGCTTCTTCTTTAAGCCCAATGTAGCCATCTCCAAAAATGAGTTTCTTGGGTCTGTAACCTAGTTTAGGAAGAAATTTACTTGTTTTTTTAAACAGCTCATGCTGGCGCTCAATACTATAAACTTTAGCGCCAAGCTCACATAATACCGCAGTTTGATAACCACTACCTGTTCCTATTTCTAGAATTTTGTCTCCAGGTGTAATTTGTAGTAATTCAGACTGAAAAGCTACCGTGTATGGTTGCGAAATAGTTTGATCAGCAGCAATAGGAAATGCTTTATCTTGATATGCATGATCTAAAAAACTAGAGTCCATAAACAAATGTCTAGGAATATTTCCTATCGTCTTTAAAACATTATCATCTGTAATGCCCTTTGCTTTAACAACTTCAACAAGCTTTTGCCTTAATCCGCGGTGTTTAAACGTATCTTTCAATGTTAGTCAGGTTTTCAGAGCTAAAATAATTCAAAGATTCTGAAGCTAAAAATTAATCTTTCAACAATTATCATTCCTCTATAATTTACAACATTTTATTAATAATTTCACACCAATAAATAGTGAAAAATCTTATTTTTGTTGAAAACGTAAATAACATGCTAAAAGCTGGAGTTCTTGGTGCTGGGCATCTTGGAAAAATTCATTTAAGATTACTTAATCAATCTGAAAAATATGAGCTTGTCGGATTTTATGATGCTGATGAAGCTAATGCTAAAAAGGTAGAAGCCGAGTTTGGCTTTAAATACTTTAACTCAATTGAAGCATTGATTGATGCTGTTGATATGGTAGATATTGTAACACCTACATTATCGCATTATGATTGTGCTAAACAAGCCATTGCAAAAGGAAAACATATTTTTATTGAAAAGCCTATCACAAACACTGTTGAAGAAGCAGAACACATTAGAGAACTACTAGCCGAACATAACATACGCGGTCAAGTTGGTCATGTAGAACGGTTTAATCCTGCGTTTACAGCGGTGAAGGACAAAATTGAAAACCCTATGTTTATAGAAACACATAGGCTAGCCGAGTTCAACCCTAGAGGCACTGATGTTCCTGTGGTTTTAGATTTAATGATTCATGATATTGATATCATATTAAGCGTTGTGAAATCTAAAGTAAAACACGTTTCAGCTAGTGGCGTTTCTGTAATCAGTGACACACCTGATATTGCTAACGCACGAATTGAATTTGAAAATGGTTGCGTAGCAAACCTTACAGCCAGTAGAATATCATTAAAGAACATGCGAAAAACACGTTTTTTTCAACGTGATGCATACATCTCTGTAGATTTTTTAGAGAAAAAATGTGAAGTTGTAAAAATGAAAGACGCACCAGAAACACCTGGAGATTTTGATATGATTCTTCAAAATGCTGAAGGCGTAAAAAAACAAATCTATTTTGATAATCCGGATGTAGCAGGAAACAACGCTATTCTAGACGAGCTAGAAACTTTTGCTGACGCTATTAACAACAACACAAAACCAATTGTAACACTACATGATGGTACAGAAGCTTTGCGTGTTGCTACAATGATTATCAATCAATTCTAAAATTAAAATTATTAACAATTTTCTTATTTTAAGAAATAAAAAAACATGAAAATTAATATGAAAAATGTTGCAGTAATTGGAGCTGGCACAATGGGAAATGGTATTGCTCATACCTTTGCTCAGAGTGGATTTCAAGTACAATTAATAGATATAAGTGAAGCTTCTTTAAAAAGAGGTATGGATACCATTGCTAAAAATTTAGACAGAATGGTTGCCAAAGAAAAAATTACTGAAGCTGACAAGCAAGCTACTTTAAGTAATATAACCACTCATACAAAACTAGAAGACGGTGTTAAAAATGTTAGTTTAGTAGTAGAAGCAGCAACTGAAAATATCGATTTAAAACTGAATATTTTTAAGCAATTGGATGAAGTTTGCTCTGACGAAACAATTTTAGCAACAAATACATCATCAATTTCTATAACACAAATTGCAGCTGTAACTTCAAGACCAGAAAAAGTAATTGGAATGCACTTTATGAATCCTGTGCCAATTATGAAACTAGTAGAAATAATTCGAGGTTATAATACTACTGATGCAGTAACGAGTACTATTATGGAACTTTCTAAAACACTTGGAAAAATTCCTGTAGAAGTAAATGATTACCCTGGTTTTGTGGCAAACCGTATCTTAATGCCTATGATAAATGAGTCTATAGAAACATTATACAACGGTGTTGCTGGTGTACAAGAAATAGACACGGTAATGAAACTAGGTATGGCTCACCCTATGGGACCATTACAATTAGCAGATTTTATTGGTTTAGATGTTTGCTTATCGATATTAAACGTCATGTATGATGGCTTTAAAAACCCTAAATATGCACCTTGTCCACTATTAGTAAATATGGTAAGAGCTGGAAAACTAGGTGTAAAATCAGGCGAAGGTTTTTATGATTATTCTGAAAGCAGAAAGGCCGAAAAAATTTCTAAACAATTCTCAAACTAATAATTTTAAAAAACAGATTCACTGTTTTTTAAAGTAATAAAAAAAGAAAATGGCTCACATTATACCTTTCAAAGCTGTGCGACCAACACGAGACAAAGTAAGTCTTGTAGCTGCTCGTTCATACCAAAGCTACACAAAGGAACAGCGCGAAGCACGCTTACGTGATAATCCATTTTCTTTTTTACATATTGTAAACCCTGGTTATAAGTTTGATAAAGAAATTTCTGGTCAGGCGCGTTATTCTTTGGTAAAAAACAGGTATTTAGAATTTAAAGAAGAAGGCATTTTTGTTCAAGATGATGCTCCTTGTTATTACGTTTATAAAATTGTAAATCGTGAAGGCAGAGAATTTAATGGTATCATTGCTGCTGCAAGCGCTTTAGATTATGAAAACGATGCTATAAAAAAGCATGAAGATACCATTGCATATAAAGAAGTAGTTTTTAAAGATTATTTAAAAACGGTAGGGTTTAATGCTGAACCTGTACTACTTACCTATCCTGACAATAACGTTATTGAAACAATCATCAAAGAAGCTCAAGAAAAGCGTGCTGAATTTGAGTTTACAACAACTTATAGAGATACACACTACTTGTGGTTGGTAGATACTCCTAAAACCATAAAAAGTATTCAAGAGGAATTTAAAAACATGCCGGCCATTTACATAGCCGATGGACACCACAGGTCTGCATCATCCTATTTACTTTACAAAGATTTAAAAGACGCCAACCCTGATCATCAAGGTGACGAAGACTATAATTTTTTCATGAGCTATTTAATTCCTGAATCTGATTTAAAAATTCATGAGTTTAACCGACTTGTAAAAGGATTAAATGGCTTAAGTAAAGAAGAGTTTTTGATTCAATTAGACACTTTTTACCGTATTGAAAACCGAGGAAAAACACCTTATAAACCTTCTAAAAAAAATCATTTTAGCATGTATTTAGATGGCGATTTTTATTCGCTATATTTACGAAAAACGGTTTATAACATAGAAACATCACTTGATGGCCTTGATGCTCAATTGCTTTACAAAACCATTTTACAACCTATTTTAGGTATTGATGACTTACGAAACGACATAAGAATTGAGTATAGTAATGGTAAAAATGATATTGTAAATATAAAAAGTGCTGTTGATAGTGGTGAGTTTACTGTTGGTTTTGGTATGGTTCCCGCAACTATTGAGCAAATGAAAAACATTGCTGACGATGGTTTAAAAATGCCTCCTAAAAGCACCTATATAGAGCCCAAACTTCGCAGTGGTGTAACCATTTACGAGTTTTAACAAAACCACCTGTTAGCAACTCCAATGCTGATAGTATTGATAATACTTAATAAAAAGCTTAAAACAAAAATACTAAATGAGTATAAAACAAAACCTTCATAAAATTCAATCACAAATACCTCAACATGTTACGCTTGTAGCTGTTTCAAAAACAAAACCTAATACTGATATTATTGAGGCTTACGAAGCTGGTCAGCGTGTTTTTGGTGAAAACAAAATCCAAGAAATGGTTGACAAATATGAAGCGCTACCTAAAGATATTCAGTGGCATATGATAGGTCATGTACAGCGAAATAAAGTAAAATACATGGCGCCTTTTGTTTCCTTAATACATGGTGTAGACAGCTTTAAACTACTTAAAGAGATTGATAAAGAGGCTAAAAAAAACAGCAGAACTATTAATTGCTTACTTCAAATTAAAATCGCTAAAGAAGAGAGTAAATTTGGTATGTCTGAAAAAGATGCTATGCAATTACTACAATCTGAAGCATTCAATAATCTAAAAAACGTGCAAATTACTGGTGTAATGGGAATGGCTACATTTACTGATAACACTTCACAAATTGAGAATGAATTTCTTACTTTAAAAAATATTTTTGATACATTACACAAACAATACCCTAACTTTAAAACCATAAGTATGGGTATGAGTGGTGACTACCAGACAGCAATAGCTAGTGGAAGTACAATGATTAGAGTAGGAAGCAGTATATTTGGCTCAAGAAATTATAATTAATATAACATACAACGACTTATTTACGCAATATTAGACATAGAAACTACCGGCGGAAAGTACAATGAAGAAGGAATAACCGAAATCGCCATTTATAAATTTGATGGTCATAAAGTTGTAGATCAGTTTATAAGTCTTGTTAACCCAGAAAGAGATATTCAACCTTTTGTTGTAAATCTTACAGGGATTAACAACAATATGCTTCGCAATGCTCCAAAATTTTATGAGGTTGCCAAACGCATAGTTGAAATTACTGAAGACTGTATTTTAGTTGCTCATAATGCCCAATTTGATTATCGTATTTTACGAACCGAATTTAAAAGACTTGGTTTTGGATACAAACGTAAAACCATTTGTACTGTAGAGCTTTCTAAATCATTAATTCCTGGACAACCGTCCTACAGTTTGGGTAAGCTAGCTAGAGCTTTAGGAATTCCTGTAACAGATAGACATCGTGCATCTGGTGACGCAATGGCAACTGTAAAGCTTTTTAAAATGCTACTAAATAAAGACTTAGAAAAGCATATTATAAAAGACGCAGTGCGTGCCGAACCAAAGTTTCAAATGGAGCCCAACTTGAAACAGATTATAAATGAGCTGCCTAATGAAACTGGAGTATATTACATTCATAATGATAAAGGCGATATTATTTACATTGGAAAAAGCAATAATATTAAAAATAGAATAAGTCAACATTTTAGCAGTACCAGCCCAAAATCAAAAAAAATTCAATTACAAACTGCTTCTGTTACTTACGAAAAAACAGGCAGTGAACTTGTAGCACTTTTAAAAGAAAACCAAGAAATAAAAAAGAACAAGCCTTTATTTAATAGAGCTTTACGTAGAACTATTTTCACCTATGCCCTATATAGCTTTGTAGATGACAATGGATATATCAACCTAAAAATTGATAAAGCTGATGGTAGAAAAACAGCTATAACAACATTCAGTAACAGACAAAGCGCTAAAAGTTTTATGCACAAAGCTGTAGAAGACTATAATTTATGCCAAAAATTGACAGGGCTTTATCCTACTAAAACAAACTGCTTTAATTACACTATAAAACAATGCGAAGGCGCTTGTATACAACAAGAAACAACAGAGTCATACAATAGTCGTGTGGAGTCGCTTATTCAAAAAAACAGCTACTCAAACCTAAATATGATTATTATTGACAAAGGCAGAGATATTGATGAACGCAGCGCTATTTTAATTAAAAATGGTATTTTTAAAGGACTTGGTTTTTTTGACTTAAATTATCAAATAACCAACAGCGACGTTCTAGAATCTATAATTACACCTATGGAAAACAACAGGGACTCACAGCACATTATACAAGCCTATTTAAGAAAAAACAAACGAATAAAAACAGTTATTTTTTAACCAAAGTACATTTCTACTTGCAAGTTTTATTATTTTTGAAATTATGAGTAAATCATCAAATAAAAATTGGCGAGATGAGCTTCATGAAATTATTTATGAAGCAGATACGCCTGCCGGTAAATTATTTGATATTATTCTTCTCATAGCCATTCTTGCTAGTATTGCTTTAGTTATGCTTGAAAGCATAAAAAGCTTTGATGAAAAGTATCATGATTTTTTAAACATTTCTGAATGGGTAATTACCATTCTTTTTACTGTTGAATATATCGCTAGAATAGTTACCGTAAAGAAACCTATAAAATATATTACCAGTTTTTATGGTGTTATAGACTTACTATCTACATTACCAAAGTATCTATCATTAATTTTTGCTGGCACACATGCACTTGTTGCTTTAAGAGCTTTACGTTTATTACGTGTATTTAGAGTACTAAAACTTGCAAGATATTTAGGAGCTTCAAATCATTTGGCTTCTGCAATCAAAGCTAGTAGGGCAAAAATTTCGGTATTTCTCTTTGCTGTGCTTATCGCTGCAACCATTTTTGGAACCATCATGTATCTTGTTGAAGGAGAAGAACACGGATTTGAAAATATCCCAAAAAGTATTTATTGGTGTATAGTAACTCTTACAACTGTTGGCTTTGGAGATATTGCTCCCGTAACACCTTTAGGACAATTTATAGCTTCAGTAATTATGATACTAGGTTACGGGATTATAGCTGTTCCTACAGGTATTGTATCTGCCGAGTATACAAAACAGGCAGGACAAGCAAAAACACCATTAACAAATCAACCACATAGAAACATACACTTAAACTCGCAATCCTGTGCTAACTGTCTAGCAAATGACCATAAAGATAATGCTGAATATTGTCATAAATGCGGTCACAACTTACACATAAATTAATTCTCAAACCCATATAGCCATCTCAAAATCAGATTCAAATAACTATGTAGTATCTATAGTTGGTCCAACTGCTATAGGAAAAACAGCTTTAAGTATTAAGCTTGCAAACTA
This sequence comes from Corallibacter vietnamensis, assembly GCF_039537875.1. Taxonomy (NCBI): domain Bacteria; kingdom Pseudomonadati; phylum Bacteroidota; class Flavobacteriia; order Flavobacteriales; family Flavobacteriaceae; genus Corallibacter; species Corallibacter vietnamensis. The sequence continues at coordinate 44,599 of NZ_BAABBI010000006.1, read as the reverse complement.
TTTTAATACTGAAATTATTTCAGCAGATTCCAGACAGTTTTTTAGAGAAATGCAAATAGGTACTGCTGCTCCAACTCCTGATGAATTATTAGCTGCAAAACATCATTTTATACATCACAAATCAGTTGAAAATGATTACAATGTTGGCAGCTTTGAAAAAGACGCTATTACAAGGTTAAACCATTTATTTCAAACAAAAGAAATAGTTATTATGGTTGGTGGCTCTGGACTTTATGTAGATGCAGTTACAAAAGGATTAGATAATTTTCCCGAAGTAGATAAATCTATAAGAACGCATTTAAACAAACAGCTAGAAACAGAAGGATTAGAGAGTTTACAAAAGCAATTAAAAACGCTAGATGAAGTATCTTTTAACAATATTGCAATAGATAATCCGCATCGTGTAATTCGTGCTTTAGAGATTTGTATAGGAACACAAAAGCCTTTTTCATCTTTTTTAAACAAGAAAAAAGAAAAAAGAAACTTTAAAACCATTTCTATTGGTTTAACAGCTGAAAGAGAAATTATTTACAATAGAATAAATAAACGTGTAGATATAATGATGGATGAAGGCTTATTACAAGAAGTAAAAAACCTAGAAAACAAGCAGCATCTAAACGCCTTAAATACGGTTGGCTATAAAGAAATTTTTAAATACTTAAACAATAAATGGTCTTTAGATTTTGCTGTTTCTGAAATCAAAAAAAATTCACGTCGTTTTGCTAAACGTCAATTAACTTGGTTTAAAAAAAACGAAAACACTACTTGGTTTGATTATGAATATGATATCAACCTTATTACAGATCATATCAAAAAAGTAATAAAATAAAAAAGCCAGCATATTCTGCTGACTTCTTTATTTATCTGTTTTATTTGCTTTTAAGCTTCTTCAGAATTTACAACTAGTCTAAATCCTTCTCCATGAATGTTAAGTATTTCTACTTTATCATCTTGCTTTAAGTACTTACGTAATTTTGCAATGTAAACATCCATACTTCTAGAAGTGAAATAATTATCATCTCTCCATATTTTTGTTAAAGCAAGCTCTCTAGGCATTAAGTCATTTTCGTGCAGAGCTAACAATCTCAATAATTCGTTTTCTTTTGGAGATAATTTTATTTGCTCACCACCTTTGTAGCTTAAAAAGCGTAGTTTTGAATTTAAGTCAAAATTTCCTATTTTAAATTGAAACTGCTTACTATCTGCTACTGTTTCTGTAGCTTTACGCTGCATAATAGCTTTGATTTTCATTAGTAGAACTTCACTATCAAAAGGCTTGTTTAAATAGTCGTCTGCTCCTACTTTGTAGCCTTTAAGCACATCTTCTTTCATGGCTTTGGCTGTTAAGAAAATAATAGGCACATCGGTGTTTTTTTCTCTAATTTCTTTAGCTAATGTAAATCCGTCTTTATAGGGCATCATCACATCTAAAATACACAAATCGAAATCGTCTTTTTTGAATTTCTCAAAACCTTCCATACCATTTTTTGCATGTGTTACTTCGTAATCATTCATTACAAGATAATCTTTTAAAATGGTACCAAAATTCGGGTCGTCTTCTACTAATAAAATTTTCTTTTGTTGTTCAGTCATAGCTTTACGATATTAATGGAAGTTTTATAATAAAGGTACTTCCTTTGTCTTTTTCACTTTCTACAGAGATATGTCCTTGGTGGTCTTCTACAATACGTTTTACGTAGGCCAAACCTAGTCCATGTCCTTTTACATTATGTATGTTTCCGGTGTGCTCTCTATAAAATTTTTCAAACACACGCTTTTGTGCAGCTTTACTCATACCGCTGCCTTGGTCTTTAATTTTTATTATTACATTGTTGCCTACATTTTCTGTGTAAACATCAATTTTTGGTGCTTCTGGAGAATATTTTATGGCATTGTCCAGAATGTTTACTAATACGTTTGTAAAGTGTGTTTCGTTTGCTAAAACCGTGTGCTTTTCAGCATTTAAATGTGTTTTAACAAATCCTGCCCTATCTTCAACTATTAACTCAACGTGAGTTATAGCATCCTCTAATAAGTCGTGCAATTCAACACGCTCTTTACTTATATTCAGTTCGTTTTTTTCTAGTTTAGATATTCGTAATACATTTTCTACTTGCGCATGCATACGCTTATTTTCGTCTTTTATCATTTTAAGATAACGCATTACTTTTTCTTTATCTTCTATAATTTTTGGATTTCTTATAGCGTCTAAAGCCAAGTTTATAGTAGCTATTGGTGTTTTAAACTCATGCGTCATGTTGTTTATGAAATCTGTTTTTATTTCAGATATTTTTCGCTGTTTAAGTAACTGCATCAAAGCACTTGTATAAGCAATTATAATGATAGATGTAAAAATGATTGATAATAACGTCATCTTGATTATTGATGACTGTAAAAACATATTTCTTGTTGGAAAATTTAATAACAGCCTATAATTATTGCTATCATTTTCATTTTGAAATATTGGCACACTAAAGGTTGATGATTTTTGAAGTTCAAAGTTTTCACTTTGTACTTTGGTTGCTAAACCATTGCTATATATTGCAAATTGGTAGTCTCCTTCTATCTCATCCTCTTTTAGTTTTTTAGATAAAAGTCTCTTTATTTCTTTTACCGTTACACGTTTATGCAAAGGTGTTCTAAAAGCTATACTTTTATAAAAATCTTCGTAGAAAACTTTTTCTCCTTTAGAGATGTTTCCCATTTCTACAAGCATAGCGCTCAAACTTTTATTTGAGTTTTTTTCAACTGCAGAGCCTCTTAAAACCTTTGTATTACTTTCGCTCAATACTTTTTTAATATTGATACTATCTAAACCTATGTCAAAGATCGATGAAGAAAGTTTATAGTTTTCTTCTAGAATACTGTTTTTATATATCAGCATTTCATGAGAGTTATTGCTTTCTTGCTTGTAATATAATTCTCTAAATGCTGTTGTGTCAGGTTCTACGCCTTTTGCAAATAAATCTTGCACAAGGTATACGTAGTCTTCAAACTCTTTATCTTCAATTTCTTTTGATGTAAAAGTCAGTGCTTTTTTTACATTAAAAGTGAATTGTTCTTGTTCATTTTTTATTGAGTTGTTAATGTAATATGCTTGTACAAATATTATCCCAACAAGAGACAAACTCATTAACAATACTAATATGATGAATAGCTTTTTGCTCATCGCTCAAAATTACCATTTTAACATTTAGTTCCCTTAGCATTTAACCTTACATTAACAAAAATGTTAAAATTTAAGATTTATTGTATTTCTTTTAAAATTTGGTGGTGAATTTTAAGTGATTGTTCTTTTGTAGTTTCTAGTTCTTCGTTAACAATCACAAAATCAGACTTCTTAATTTTTTCAGCGTCATCTAGCTGATTATTCATTATGGCTTTAATCTTTTTTTGTGTAGTATTATCTCTTTTTAAAACTCGAGATATTCTTACATCGACTGGAGCTGTTACTGTAATAATAAAATCACAACTTGCGTCACTTCCGTTCTCAAACAAAATAGCAACTTCTTTTAAAACATAAGGTGCTTTTTGTTTTGCAACCCACTTATCGAAATGCTTTGCTACTCTTGGATGAACAATTGCGTTCATTTTTTCTAAAAGTGATTTATCATTAAAAATGGCATTGGCTAAAAAGGGTCTGTTTAGCGTGTTATTTATATAGGCTTCTTCTCCAAAAAGTTTTATTAGATTACGTTTTATAACCTTTGATGTGTGCATCAGTTTTTTTGCTTCATCATCTGCTATATAAACAGGTACTCCATAGCTTTCAAACTGTTTTGCTACTGTAGTTTTACCACTACCTATTCCGCCTGTTAATCCTACTATAGTCATTCTGTTATAATAAACTCTATTTGCTGTTGATTAATTTTTACGTTTTTTACAGATTTTGGGATTTTTGTAACTTCTGGATGTAAGTATGATTGACCTTTTACTAGTTTAGAAAAATCACAAACAACTTCAAAGTCTTCTATTTTAATATTATTAAAGTTACTTAAACTTGTATAATATGTCAATGCTATTTTTTTAGGAAAATACTTTACACTTATACTATCTGGCACATTTGTTATTATAACAGGAACCTTCATTATACCTTCAGTAAATTTACTTACAGATGCTTTCAGACTTACTTGTTTATCAGAAAATTTTAGTTCATTAAGAGTATTTGGAAGTTTAAGGTTTAAAATTGAGTTAATATTTGATTTTACTTTTTTCAGCTTAAGTGTATCTGTATTGATGTAATTTATTTTATCAACTATTACATGAGGTCCAATTATTGTTATAGAGTCTGGTTTTACAGAAAAGCCATCTAGTAAATCATAGCCTTGATTAAACCTTATATCTGTATGTAGTTTTACAGGTACTTTTTTTACTGCATTTACATCATATCTAAATCTTAAAGTATCAGGAGTTACATTTATTATCTCTTCATTTTTATCAAATTGGGAGGCAAGATTTGTGTAACCAGAACTTTTATTCCAAATATATAAACTATCAGTCTTGTTAATATTTTTAGAGAAATCTATAGCTAGTTCAGGCGTTTTAAAATAGTACTTTATCAAATTAAATCCTTGAGACTTAAGTGTTATGTTAAGTTTATGACTTTTATCACTTACTATCACTTCTTCGCTTGGCACGTGTTCTGTTTTTAGCAGAAACATAATAGTATTGGTATAAGTTGCTGATAATTTCGTTATTACTAAAATAAAAAAAGACAGCACAAGGAATAAAAAGAAAATATTAATTCTCTTATCCTTTATAGATTTTAATATTTTAGATTTTAAAGTTTTATGCATGCACTATAAAAAAAACAAATTAGGAAATTGTTTTTCAGGTTTTTTTCCTAGTAAATGGATATAAAATATAGATTTTAAAAAGCCGTATCCATATCCTGCAAACTGGATTACAATAGCTAATATAGCCATTATTGCAATAGAGACACTTTTTGTTGATATTATAGCTAAAGCAAAAGCTAGCATAAAATAAATCACATATAAATAAATAAGCCATGGAAAACCAATGAACGTAGCACCAATAGCAACTAAAAAACCAACGCAAAATACAGAAGGAAACCAATACGTTACTTTTGCTGTTTCTGGATGCCACTTATTAAGTATAGGTCTTACTAAACCAAACTTTTTTACTTGTATAAAAAACTTATTCCAAGATATTCTTCGTTTATGATACACAAAGGCTGTTGGAATCAGTTTTGTTTTATACCCTAGTTTAGTTAATCTTATTGATAAATCAGGATCTTCTCCTGGATGAATTTTGCCAAAACCTTGAGTTTTTAAAAAGGCTTCTTTAGATAACCCCATATTAAAGCTTCTAGGTTGAAATGTATTTACATGTTTTTTTCCTCCTCTTATTCCTCCAGTTGTTAATATTGAGGTCATAGAGAAGTTAATGGCTTTTTGTAAGCTTGAAAAAGATTTATGAGCGGCATCAGGACCTCCAAAACAATCTACATATGATTCTTTTAAACTTTTTTGAACTTCAGTCAAATAAGTTGGAGGTAGTAAACAATCAGAATCTAAAATTATAAAATAATTACCTTTAGCTCTTTCCATACCATAGTTTCTAGAATCGCCAGGGCCTGAATTAGGCTTAAAGTAATAGTCTATTTTTAATAGTTCCCGATACTTTTCTACAACTTCTTTTGACGTTACTGATGAGCCATCCTCAATAATAACTATATCAAATATGACATCCGTTTGTAGTGCTACAAAACTTTGTAGTAGCTCCTCTATTTCATTAGGGCGATTGTAAACTGGTATTATAAATGTAAACGCTAGTTGCATACAACAAATGTAACTAAACCCCCAAAAAAAGCCACTCTAAAGCGTGGCTTTTAAATATAATTTTTTATTAAATCAATTTTTAATTATTCTAACTGTTTCTGTTACATCTCCTATGGTAACTTTTACAAAATATGCTCCAGATTGCAATGACGTCATATCTATATTACCTGTTACTGCGTTTGGTTGTACATTAACAACTACTTGACCTAGCATGTTATAAACTGACACATCTGTCATTTTCTTTTGTGTTATAATGTTTAGAGCACCGTTTACTGGGTTAGGGTAAACGTTTAATGACATTTTAAGTTGTTTCTCCTTTACAGATAATTGATTAGAACCTTCTACAACTAACAGTTCTTGGTTTACGTTTACATTTTCTATATAATCTACAATACCACTTAACCAAGTTATCTTAACATAATCAATAACATTATAGCTACCTACTCCAAAAAATTCTGCACTGGAGTTTTGAGAAATGTAGCCTTCTCCACAAAGCGTATATCGGTATTGCTTATTTCCATCAACTGATATTTCAATAACAGAACCTATTCCATCTTTATTACTTTGAACACCTGACAATCTAACCTTCAACCAATTATTGCTTAAATCTCCTTGGTTTTTCCAGAGGAACATATTAGCATTATTTGTATTATTAACTATTATTTCTGGATAGCCATCATTATCTATATCGCCTATAGCATTAGAATGACTTATTCTTGTATCATTCTGAAAACCCTCTTCTGGTATGGTAAAAGTTTCATTTCCGTTATTATGATAAAATGCAGCAGAAGCTAAACTAGGAACAGAACCATCCATTGAACTACTTACATATAAATCTAGATTCATATCATTATCAGCATCTAAAAAAACTGCGCCCCAAGAAAAACCATTAAATTCTGTATTTGTACTATTTGTAACATCAGAAAAAGTGCCATCGCCGTTATTTTTTAGAAATACATTACCGTTTATTGGGGTATTTGATACATAGATATCAAACCAACCATCATTATTAAAATCTCCTATTGTGGTAGACATAGCATCTATGGCTATATTTACATTTGCTGTGGCCGCTACATTAGTAAATGTTCCGTCTCCGTTATTATGATAAAGAAAGTTTTCGTTAAAAATTTTATCATTAGCTACATAAATATCTTGCCAGCCATCATTGTTATAATCAAAAAAGGCTGAACAAAATGATAAATGGCTTGTATTATGTATTCCTGCTTGCGTGCTTATATCTGTAAATGTTCCGTCTCCATTGTTTTGATATAACAAATTGGGTTGTTGTAAACTATCATCTCTATTACTAATAAAAACATCTAATAACCCATCATTATTTATATCGCCCCATGAGGCTCCCCAGTTATAAATATTACTAACAGGTAACCCTGCGGCTGCAGTAACATCAGTAAAATTTAAGGAACCATCGTTATTATATAAGTGGCTTCCGTTTGCGTCACTTGCTATATACAAATCCTTATCGCCATCATTATCATAATCTACCCAGATGACTTGTCTGTCTTGTGCACTAGGGTCTGCCGTAAGGAAAAACTCACGTGTAAATGTACCATCTTGATCATTACTGAAAAACTCAATCTGTCTTCCGGAACCTGTCCCTAAAGTAATATCATCCCATCCATCATTATTAAAATCACAGAATGAAATTCCACTACCATATTCTAAACTACCAGGATTAATAAAAACTCCAGAAGTTTGAGCTATATCAACAAAATTTGTCTGCGCTTGTAAATGGGTTCCTAAAAAAAATAAAAAAGCTAAAACAATTCTTAATTTAAAATGCAACATACCTATACTAAATTATTGTTATTGCTAAATATAAAGAGAAATTATTATTTTTTACAACCGTCTTAAAATTTTAGTGAATTACTAATTTTATAACAAAAAAAAGAGAAGTTTGCAAAACAAACTTCTCTTTTTAATATTTAAATAAATAAGTCTTTTATTTTGAAAAAGCCTCCATAACTTCATTGCTAACTCCTACATTGCTAAATCCACCATCGTGAAATAAATTTTGTAATGTTACTTTTTTAGTTAAGTCGCTAAACATTGACACTGTATAGTTTGCACAATCTAAAGCAGTTGCGTTACCTAATGGTGACATTTTATCTGCATAGTTTATAAAGCCATCAAAACCTTTTACACCGCTACCAGCAGTAGTAGGTGTTGGTGATTGAGATATTGTATTTACACGTACTTTTTTATCTTTTCCGAAGAAATACCCAAAACTACGAGCAATACTTTCTAAATACGCTTTATTATCAGCCATATCATTATAATCAGGAAAGACACGTTGTGCTGCCATATATGTTAATGCAACAATACTTCCCCACTCGCTCATAGCGTCTTTTTTGTATAATGTTTGCATCACTTTGTGAAATGACATTGCAGAAATATCTGTTCCTTTTTGAGTCCAATCATAATTTTGATCTGTATAGGCATTTCCTTTTCTTACGTTTATAGACATACCTATTGAGTGTAAAACAAAATCTATTTTACCTCCTAAAATCTCCATTGATTTTTCTACAAGGTTTTCTAAATCGCTCATAGATGTTGCATCGGCTGGAATAATTTGAGATCCTGTTTTTTCAGCAAGAGCATTTATTTGTCCCATTCTTAAAGCAACAGGTGCATTTGTTAAAACAAATTCTCCACCTTCTTCATGAACACGTTCTGCTGTTTTCCAAGCAATAGAGTTTTCGTCTAATGCTCCAAATATGATTCCTTTTTTTCCTTTTAATAAATTATATGACATAATCTTGTTGTTGATTCGTTGTTTACTTTTTCAAAGATACTATTAATTCAATAATTGTTTAGCATGTGCAATTGCAGAATTTGATATTTCTATACCTCCTAACATCTGTGCTATTTCAATAATACGTTCGTCGTGATTTAATTGTGTAAGGTTTGTTGTTGTTATATTATTTACATCTTCTTTATAAACCTTAAAATGCGTATGCCCTTTTGCGGCTATTTGTGGTAAATGCGTAATTGCAAAAACTTGCATTGTTTGACTCATTTGAAGCATGATTTGCCCCATTTTATTTGAGACTTCTCCTGAAACTCCAGAGTCTATTTCATCAAACATAATGGTTGGTAATTGCATATATTTTGATAAAATAGATTTTATTGCTAGCATAATTCTAGAAAGCTCGCCACCAGAAGCTGCTTTTTTCAACTCATTAAAATGGCCTCCTTTATTTGCAGAAAATAAAAAGGACAACACATCTTTACCATTACCTAAAAATGCTTCTTCATAAGTGACACGAATGTCAAACTGTGCATTTGGCATTCCTAAAAGACTCAAGATACTTTCTAACTGCTTTTTTAACTCTGGAATGGCTTTATTTCTATTATCATGAATGGTTTTAGATAGTTTATTGAGTTTATCTTCTATTACTTGAAGTTCTTTTTCTTTATCAACAATACTACCCTCTATATTTTCAGTTTCTGATACTTTTTCTGATAGATTGTTCTTAATAACCAACAATTCAGAAATAGACTCAACAAAATGTTTTTTAAACAACGCATTTATTACCGCTAGCTTATCATTTACATACTGCAATCTACTGGGGTCAGAATCTAATGTTTCTTGATAGGTTTCAATATCTGCAAATACATCATCTAGCTCTATTAAACTGCTACTTACACGTTGAAATAACGTCTCATATTTCACAGATAACGTAGATAGCTTTTGAGTTGCTTGTTTTAGTTCTGCAAGAATAGCTAACGCTCCTACTTGCTCATCATTAAGTAATTGATTGGCTAGAGCTAGTTTTTCTTCAATTTCTTCAACGTTTTGAAGTGCCTCATACTCTTCTTCTAACTCTTGTAATTCGCCTTCAACAAGATTTGCTTCTTCTAGTTCGTTAAGTAAAAATGTATTATAGTCGTACTCTTTTATTGCTTCAGCTTTAAACTGCTGTAAGTCAGTTAACGCTTTTTGAACAGATTTATATTGGGTTAATTCCTGCTTATAAGATGTTAAAAATGATGCGTTTTTTGCTAATGCATCTATAACCTGAAACTGAAAGTCGTCATTTACTAATTGTAAGGTTTCATGTTGTGAATGAATATCAATTAAGTGCGAACTCAATGCTTGTAAGCTATTTAAATTTACCGGAGAATCATTAACAAAGGCTCTAGATTTTCCTGATGGTAAAATTTCTCGTCTTATGATTGTTTGTGGTTCATAATCTAAATCTTCAGTTTTGAATAACTGTTTTAAATCATAATTTGTAACATCAAAAACGGCTTCTATAACACATTTTTTTTCTGGATTTTTTAAGCTGTTTAAATCTGCTCGTTTTCCCAAAATAAGAGACAAACCTCCTAGTAATATAGATTTACCAGCTCCTGTTTCTCCTGTTATAATAGTTAAACCTTGATTAAACTGAACCTGGAAATGGTCTATTAAAGCATAATTTTTAATGGAAAGTGATGTAAGCATACTTTGTAAACCTGGATTTTTAAAAAAAATTTAGATAGACTCTAAAATACGAAACTAAAACTTAATATTGCGCCATTTATTAGAGTGCATTGGTGCTACTCTGTTTAACGTGCTTACTAGGTTTGATATATTTACACTTGGACCATCAGTAAATATTTGCTCTATTTCATCTGCTTTGGCATCAAAAAACGTACGTAATAAGAAAGAGTTAGGTCGTCTGCTATTCATTTCGTTGAATAACGCTATAGAATTAGCTATACTTTCTTTGGCGTCTTTTCTTTTTTCACTCATAATGTCTAACCCATTTCTATGGTAGTCGTACATGACTTTTCTGTATTCTTTAAATGTTGAAGATAACAAGTTATCTATCAAAGCAAACCTACTCTGTAAGCCATCTTCTAACTTCCATCCTTTTAAATTTGCTTGTTGTGAATAGTTTACTATAGTTTGAGCTTGTTTGTAATACACATCGCCTCCATTTGGAGCAAAGGTATCTGCATCCATACCTAAAATTATATTAACATGAAATGCTAATACTGAAATTAAATTTGATTGAAATTGATTTGGGTTGTAAATCAGGTTTTGAAACTCTAAATAAACAAAGCTAAAATCTTTATCATTGACGTTATAAACTGGTGATGTATAGGTTGAACCAAAAACGGGTCTAGATGATTGCACCTGTATTGTTGCAGTAAATGCATTTCCAGAATACGAAGTCACATTAATATACATACTACATGCTATTCGTTCTTGTGTGCTAAAAACCTTATTTGTCCACTTTGTATTGTTTATAAACTCATTAAGTTGTCTTTCTAAAGTTTTAAAAACTGGCAGGTTTTCATTACCTGTTTGTGTTGCATTTACAACTACCGAACAGTTTAATTCTTGAGAAAACGAAGTAAATGTTATAATACTAAAAAAGAATATAAATAGTATGTTACGCATTGATTTGATGTATTATTTCCTTAAGTATATCACTAGCAACCTCTTGTTTAGACTTTAATTCATATTGGGTTACTCGGTCTTTATTATCTATCAAAGTTACTTTATTGGTTTCTGTTTTAAAACCTGCACCTTTATCATTTAACGAATTTAAAACAATTAAGTTTAAATTCTTCTTTTTTAGTTTAGCTTTTGCGTTTTCTAGCTCGTTATTTGTTTCTAGGGCAAAGCCTACTAAAAATTGATTTGTTTTAGTTTTACCTAAAGATGCTAAAATATCTTTTGTTTTTTCTAACTCTAAAGTTAACGTACTATCTGCCTTTTTTATTTTTTGAGTTGCAACATGTTTTGGTTTATAGTCGGCTACAGCGGCTGCAAATATTGCTATATCTGCATCTGGAAACGCAGCACTAGCCTGTTGATACATATCTTCAGCACTCGTTATATGAGTTACATGTATTAAGCTATGAGATACTTTTTGTTGGGTTGGTCCAGAAATTAATGTTACTTCTGCACCTAAAGAAGCGGCTTTTTTTGCTATCTCAAACCCCATTTTACCACTTGAATGATTCCCAATAAAACGAACTGGATCTATGGCCTCATAGGTTGGCCCGGCAGTAATTAAAACTTTTTTTCCTTTTAAAGGCAACTTGTTTAAAATATCATTCTCAATAAACGTCAAGATATCTTCTGGCTCTGCCATACGTCCTTCTCCTACCAAGCCACTTGCTAGTTCACCACTAGTTGCCGGAATCATTATATTTTTAAATTCTTTTAGCTTTTGAAATGATTGTAATGTAGACGGATGCTTATACATATCAAGATCCATAGCTGGTGCAAAATATACAGGACATTTTGCTGATAAATACGTTGCTAAAAGTAAGTTATCGCAAACGCCATTTGCCATTTTTGACAAAGTGTTTGCTGTTGCAGGTGCTATAACAAAATAATCTGCCCAAAGTCCTAAATCTACATGGTTATTCCATACTGCATTGTCGTCATCTTCATTGTAAAAAGATGACTGTACAGGGTTTTTAGAGAGCGTTGATAAAGTTAAAGGCGTTATGAAGTCTTTAGAAGCAGGCGTCATAACGACCTTTACGCTTGCGCCTGCTTTAATAAATAATCTAACCAGATTAGCTGTCTTGTAAGCAGCTATACCAGCACTAATGCCTAGAAGTATATTTTTGCCACTTAATATAGACATATACTACTGTTGCGTATCTTCTTCAGTGTTTCTATGGTATATTTTACCATCTAACCACTCTTGCACAGCTAGTGCGTGTGGTTTTGGTAATTTTTCATAAAACTTAGATACTTCTATTTGTTCTTTGTTTTCGAAAATTTCTTCAAGACTATCATTGTAAGTAGCGAACTCTTCAAGTTTTTCTATTAATTCTTTTTTTATTTCAGAATTAATTTGCTCTGCTCTTCTTGAAATGATAGATATTGACTCATAAATGTTTCCTGTAGCTTCGTCTACTTTGTTTCTATTATAAGTTGTTGTGTTAACAGGTGCGTTGATTTTTTTTAAATCCATGTGTTACGTGTATTAACTTTTAGTGCTGTAATTTTCTAATTCTTTGTCAATGTTTTCAGCCATTTTATTAGCTTCTTCTATCCTTTCAGAACTAGCATATGATTTTACGAATGTATTGTAGTATTTTTTTGCTGTTTCTAGACGTTCTTCTTTTTTATACTCAACACTATTCATTGCTAATTTGTAGGCAGAATCTAACTTATAAAAAAATGCTTCTTCTCTAAAACTTGATCCTGGATAATCAAATATAAAGTTTTCAAAAGCTTTTATTGGAGCTGTATAATCTCTTGTAAATCCAGCTATTCTGTTGTAATTTTTTGCTATTTCAAAAGCTTTTTTCTCTAATTTATAATCTAATTCTTTAACTAGCTCGTTTGCCTCTGCTATGTAGCTAGAATTAGGATATGAGTTGATAAACAACTGTAGCTTTTCTATAGCGTCTTTTGTTTCTTTTTGCTCTTTGCTATAAATAAAATCGTCTGATACTATGTAAGCACTTTTTGCACTTAAAAAAGCTGCTTCTTCAAGCTTTTCACTATTAGGATAAGCTGCAACAAAACGTTCAAATTGGTAACTAGCTAAATAATATTCTCCCATTTCGTAAAATGTCATAGAATATAAATACATAAGTTTTTCGGCTTGTGGTTTACCTCTGTAGTTAGGTACTATTTGCACAAATAACTTATTAGCTTTTGAGTATTTACCTTCATTAAATTTTTGCTCTCCTACTTTAAATTTTGTTGCGATATCTTCAGACTTTAATGCCTTTTGGTATTCACTACAAGAACTTAAAATAGTGCAGGTTAATATGATGTAAAAAAAATTCTTCATAGGTATATAACAAGATGCAAAATTACGTTAATAATATGGATTTTAAAAATATTTTATTTTGCTAAAATAATTGATGCATCCCGCTTGTAAACATGTTTAAGTATAATTTAACTTTTACTAGAAACTTTTTATAAATAAGGCGATTTTTTCTTTTAAAGTTTCAGTTGCTTCAACAAGTGGTAACCTTACTTTATCACGACATAAGTTTAGTTGCTCTAAAACCGCTTTAATTCCTGCTGGATTGTTTTCAGAAAAGATAAGTTTTATAACATCCATAAGCTTAAAATGTAAGGCATATGCTTCTTTTGCTTTCCCTTGTAAACCTAAACGAATCATTTGAGAGAATTCTTTAGGAAACGCTTGCCCTATAACAGATATAACGCCTGAACCGCCTGCTAAAACAACGCCTAATGCTAGGTCATCATCACCTGATATTATCATGAAATCTTCAGGTTTATCTTTTAATAATTGTAAATATTGTGTCACATTACTTCCTGCTTCTTTTACAGCTATTATGTTCTCAAAATTATTTGCTAACCTAACAATTGTTGCTGGCAACATGTTTGAAGCTGTTCTGCCAGGCACATTGTATAGTATAATATCAACAGGTGATGCTTCTGATATTGCTTTAAAATGTTGATAAATTCCTTCTTGTGTTGGCTTACTATAATAAGGAGAAACAGACAGTATCGCTGTCATAGCACTTAAGTCTGTAGCTTTTATTTCTTCAATAACTTGAGCTGTATTATTTCCTCCTATTCCTAATACTAAAGGAACTCTGTTGTTATTTGTTTTTACAATGGTTTCAGTTATAGCTTGTTTTTCAGCCTTTGTTATTGTTACACTTTCTCCTGTGGTTCCTGATATTACAATATAATCGGTACCATTATCAATATTATAGTTAACTATATTTGCTAAAGCTTCGTGATCTACACTTAAATCATTTTTAAATGGTGTTACTATAGCTACTCCAGTTCCTTCTAGTTTTTTCATTCTTTAATTTTATTTAATACGGTTAGGTATTTATATAGTTCGTTTTTAAAGGCTTCTACGTTTTGTAAATCTGTATTTATTATTAGATCATTAAGCCGTTTGTCATTTTGAAAAATGCTAGTTTTAAATACTGATTTTGAAGCTGCTGTTATATATTTTAACGTTGTTACATCTGTGCTATAATAACTTATTAGCAAGTCAAATTCGGTGTTTATAAATGTTTGTAACTCGGCATTTTTAACACGTCCATTCCATGTAAAATCATTAGGATTAAAACAAACATCCCACGCATACGTCATTTCCTTTTTTGACGATGTATATGCAATGATTTTTAACTTATTTGGTGAAATTTTTAGTCTTGTTGCTAAAGTTTTTAAAAATTCAAAATCATTCTCTTCATCTGCGCTTAAGATAATTCCCACAGATTCAATTTTTTTGTCGCTAAATTTTAATTGGCGATTTTTTAAAAATGAACTTAACTGTTTTTTAATAGATTTTTCTTTAAAACCCTTTAAAATCATTATATCTTTATACTTTGTACAAAGGTAGTAAAAGTACACACAAAAGATTATTAAAACTTACAAGTTTCATGATGAATTTTAAACCAATTTTAATTCTTGTTATCACGCTATGCTTTTTGAGTTGCAAACAAGAGAAAATGCAGGTTACTCGCATTGAAGGAAAACAAATCTCTATTTCTGATAGCTTAAAAGCTAATACTGAAATTGAAACCTTTATAAAACCTTACAGAGATCATGTAAATCAAGATTTAGATAGCGTGAT
The DNA here is from genome assembly GCF_039537875.1 of Corallibacter vietnamensis. NCBI lineage: Bacteria > Pseudomonadati > Bacteroidota > Flavobacteriia > Flavobacteriales > Flavobacteriaceae > Corallibacter > Corallibacter vietnamensis. The sequence goes on along the minus strand of NZ_BAABBI010000006.1, from coordinate 29,241 downwards.
TTCTTTTTCAAAGGAAACCTACTCAAAAAAAGACGGCGAGTTAAATACTGCTATAGGAAACTTGTTTGCTGATGCCATTTTTGAGCAATGCAACCCTATATTTAATAATATGACCAACAATGATATTGATATTGTTCTTATAAATCATGGTGGAATTCGCTCTATAATATCAAAAGGAAATATTACAAGAAGAACCGCTTTTAAACTTATGCCGTTTGAGAACAGTGTTGTTGTTGCTTCACTAAACGGACATGCTGTAAATGAACTAGTTTCTTACTTAAGCAAAGCCAAAAGAGCTCACCCTATTCACGGCCTAAAAATAGCTTTAGATAATGACTACAACCTTATTGAAGCTACCATAAATAATCAACCTATAGATACTACAAAAACATATTATGTAGCAACTAATGATTACCTATATAATGGAGGTGATCACATGGATTTTTTCAAAGCTAGTGATACTATGTATAATTTAAATTATAAAATTAGAAATGTATTATTAGATTACTTTAAAAAAACTGATACCATACAACCAGAAATTGACGACCGATTTATAAAAGCAAACAACATCAAGTAATGAAACGTAGAGATTTTATACAACAAACCACTGCTGCAACCTCCTTATTAACACTTGGTGGTTTAGGCCTACAAGCATTTAGCAAACCTAATCATAGTAAACAAATTACCATTTTACACACCAACGATGTTCACAGTCATATTGATGCCTTTGGTCCTGATGATGGAAAAAACCCTAATAAAGGTGGTGTTGCAAGGCGAGCTACACTTATAGATAATATTAAAAAAGAAAATCCTAATACACTTTTACTTGATGCTGGCGATATTTTTCAAGGCACACCTTATTTTAATTATTATGGTGGTGAACTCGAGTTTAAATTAATGAGTAAATTAAAATATGACGCTGCAACTATAGGTAATCATGATTTTGACAATGGTATTGATGGACTTTATGCTCAATTACCTTATGCAAAATTCGATTTCTTATCTGCTAACTACGACTTTTCTAACACCATAATGGACACACATGTTAAGCCCTATAAAGTTTTCAATAAAGCTGGGTTAAAAATTGGCGTATTTGGTTTGGGCATTGAGCTTAATGGTCTTGTATTAAAAAGCGCTTATAAAGAAACCAGATATTTAGATCCTATTGAAATAGCTCAAGATATGAGTAGAACTTTAAAAGAAAATGAACAATGCGATTTAATTATCTGTTTATCGCATCTTGGTTACTATTACGGCGATGATTCTAAAAAAGTATCTGATTTAGTAATCGCAAAAAACACTAAAGATATTGACCTAATAATAGGTGGTCACACACACACGTTTTTACCAAAACCTACCATTGTAAAAAATGTAAATGGTAACAATATGCTTGTAAACCAAGTAGGATGTTATGGTATTAATTTAGGAAGAATTGACTTCTATTTTGATAATGATAAAAATAAAACAGCTACAGGCAAATCTATAATTGTTTAGACCTTAAGCAGCAATAGGGTCATTGTTTGTACGCTCAATAGACAGTCTTGATTTTACAGATTGATTGTTGAGCATTTTACTTTCATTTACAACACAACCTATTAAAAAGAATAAACCAACAGCGTGCAACACTCTATCAATTAATACAAAGCTCCAGTCATATATATAATAGTTGCTGATGTAAAATAGAACATCTGAAAAGACAAAACATAACGATGTCACTAAAAACATTATAGATTGCTTTGTTTCAAAATTTAAATACACAACAAACGCTACAAACGCTAGCACAACAAGCGCTATACTTCTAGCGCCAAAAGCAATAACCTCAACTTCATCAGCTATTTGAGCTTGCAAAACCGTGAATAAAACATACATAAAATAGGCGTTTATTGCAAAAACCACCGTTAAGTAAGCTCCTATAATTTTATCAAAATTTATTTTGTGGATTCGAGTAATAGCAACATAAACTAAACATACATAGCTTAAAAAATAAGCAATACTAGAACTCTCAATTAGTAATTCGTTGTCAAAAAACACCGATGACAAATCTCCTAAAAAAGAAAATATTAAAAACCCTACAACAGCGGCTTCAATACGCTTGTGCCTTGTTAGAAAATACATTAAAAAAATTGGAATAAGTAAGGATTTTGTTAGCTTTTCTAACAATTCAAAGTGACCTAATGTAGCCATAACATTAACCACAATAAGTACTAATAAGACACACAATAATATCTTATTATAACTAATTTTTAGCCATTCTTTCACAGTAGATTATTTATAAGTAGGTGTAGCAAATATACACATTTTCATCGAAAATTAATGCGCTTCGTCGAATAAAATGTTAAATTTCTAGATTTACAAAGTCTTTTAAAATCAAAAATGTTAGCACAGTATTTGTTTTTCGTCAAAAAAAAGAAAAACATGAAGCGTTACACATCTATTGCTTTAAGAATAATAGTAGCCATAATATTATTACAAACTTTAAGATTTAAATTTACAGCACATCCTGATAGTGTGTATATTTTTTCAAAAGCTGGACTTGAGCCCTACGGAAGAATACTAATAGGTATATTAGAATTAATTTCAAGTATCTTGTTATTAAGAAACAAGACAGCATGGATAGGCGCTGTATTAACGTCAGGCATAATTGGTGGCGCCATATTTTTACACTTAACAAAAATAGGAATTCAAGTAAATAACGATAACGGAGTACTTTTTATAACTGCTATAATCACCTTTATATTATCTATAATCATAATTTACATACACAGAAAAGATCTTCCTAGCTTAAGTAAATTTTTATAGGCTTGTTTTCTATTTTAGATTGATAATAGAAGAACAAAAAAGCTATAACAAACAAAAAAGTAGATGCAACTTGCAACAACGTGCGCTCTGAAATATAGTAATAAGCAATTTGTATAACTTCTGAAAACACAATAAACAACGAGCCTATAAATAATAATAAAGATTTTTTACTTTCATTATGCAAATAGTTTACTAATGACACCGAAAGTAATATTAAAATAATGATGTTGTAAAGTGCCTCAATATAATACAAGTAAGAACCAGATAAATACGGGTTTACAATAACCATTAACACATAAACTATGTAAGCATTAAGGATTGTTAGGACCACCAAGTGTACCATGTAATTTTTTAAAACATCTTTTATGCTAATACTTTTAAACACTTCCAACAACAAAAACAAATAACCTGCTATATACAAAAGGTTGCCAAAAGTATAATATAAGTCAAAAGACAAATCAGATTCTAAATGAACCTCTATAAAGCTTAAAACATCTGAAAAGGAAAATAATAATAAAAACCAAACAAAATACTTAGATTTTTTGGTAACCGAAATAAAATAAAAAACTGTTATTGTGGGCACGATACAAGACTTAAACACACGAGATAAAATCTCGCGTTGATTAAACTCAAGCACAACAGATACAGCACACAACAATAGTATAACTACTATTAAAATATTTGACCTGTTCATTATTTATAATTAATTTACACTGAAGCAAATATAGATATATAATTACAATTTATCGATAAAAAAATACTTTTTATCTAATAAAAATCATTTTACTTGTATTTTTTGTAAGAATTCACTTTCTGACAATAATTCTATATTTAGCTTTTCTGCTTTTTCTTTTTTACTTGGTCCCATATTAGCTCCCGCTACTATATAGCTGGTTTTTGATGAAATTGAAGAAGATACTTTACCACCATTATCTTCTATAAGTTTCTTTAACTCATTTCTAGAAACGTTTTCAAAAACACCAGAAACAACAAATGTTAAACCCTCTAATTTGTTCGTTTGATTTGCTAGCTTTTCTGCTGAAATTTCTAATTGCACACCAAAGCGTTTTAATCGCTCAATAATCAACATATTCTCTTCTGATGCAAAAAACATCAAAACACTTTCTGCAATTTTCACTCCTATCTCATCAACATTTACCAAATCATCATGAGACGCATTTGCAATATTTTGAATAGATTTATAATGTTTAGCTAATTTTTTGGCTACAGTCTCACCAACATATCTAATACCTAAAGCATATAAAACGCGTTCAAAAGGAATTTGTTTTGAAGCTTCTATTCCATTAATTAAATTTTCAGCACTCTTTTGAGCCATACGTTCTAATGGTAAAACATCATTTATTGTAAGCTCATATAAATCTGAATAATTACTTATAAGACCTGCATTTACCAATAAAGTCACTGTTTCTCCTCCTAAACCATCAATATCCATTGCTTTTCTAGAGATATAGTGCTGTATTCTTCCTATGATTTGTGGCTTACAACCGTTATAATTAGGACAGTAATGTTGAGCCTCGCCTTCGGTTCTAACTAATTCTGTTTCGCATTCAGGACAACGAGTAATATAATTGGTTGGTTGAGAATCTTGAGGACGCTTTGTTAAATCTACAGCAATAATTTTTGGTATAATTTCTCCTCCCTTTTCAACAAAAACTTCATCTCCAACACGAATATCTAATTTTTCTATTTGATCTGCATTATGCAAAGAAGCTCTTTTTACTGTAGTTCCTGCTAACTCAACAGGCTCTAAATTGGCTACAGGCGTAATAGCTCCTGTTCTGCCTACTTGATAGGTGATTTCGTTAAGTTTGGTTGACACTTGTTCTGCCTTAAACTTATAAGCCATAGCCCATCTTGGCGCTTTTGCTGTATATCCTAATTCTTCTTGCTGGTATAAACTATTTACTTTAATAACAACACCGTCAGTTTCATAAGGTAAGTTATGACGATGCGTATCCCAATAATTAATAAACTCTAAAACCTCATCAATTGAGTTTGCTAATTTTGCAGCATCTGGAACCTTAAATCCCCAGACACGTGCTTTTTGTAAACTCTCAAACTGTGTGGTTATATTTAAGTTTGTTCCTGTTATATTATACAACAAACATTCTAGTGGTCGTTTTGCGACTTCGGCACTATCTTGTAATTTTAAACTACCAGATGCTGTGTTTCTTGGATTTCTGTATGGCTCTTCTCCTATTTCAATTCGAGCTTCATTCATTTTATGAAACCCATCAAAAGGTAAAACAATTTCTCCACGGATATCAAATTTTGACGGATAATCGCCCTTTAATTGTAGTGGTACAGATTTTATCGTTTTTATATTGGTTGTCACATTATCACCCTGAAAACCATCTCCACGTGTAACAGCTCTTAATAGTTTCCCATTTTCATATGTTAAACTTATAGAAGCGCCATCATACTTAAGTTCACAAGTATACTGCACAGGACCATCTACTTGCTTTTTAATTCGGGATTCCCAATCCAACAAGTCTTCTTTAGAGTACGAATTATCCAACGAATACATACGGTGTTCATGAACAATTGTCTCAAAGTTTTTTGTCACTTCTCCTCCAACGCGCAGAGTTGGTGAACTAGCATCATAAAATTCTGGATGTTTTTCCTCTAATACTTGTAACTGTTTTAGTTTTACATCAAAATCAAAGTCACTTATAGTAGGGTTATCAAGAACATAATAGTTATAATTATGTTGACGAAGTTCTTCTCGAAGCTGGTTTATTTGGTCTTGTACTGTCATTTTAAGGCGTTCCTTATTAAACCTTTTAAGGTTGATAAGTCTGTAAAATTATGCATTTTATACCGAACTCCTTAATAGAGTTATTAACAATTAATTAAAATACACTGCTAAAAAAACTATTTTAATTTTCTGTTTATTTTTTTCCAGAGATCATTCTGTTTTTATTGAAAATATCTTGCTTCAAGACAACCTCATTAAAATTATTAGAGATAAACAAATGTTTCATTTCTTCCCCTAAATATTCGTTTATTTCAAAAAATAATGCTCCTTTTTTGTTTAGTTTTTTTTGAGCAAAATGAACTATTGCTTCATAAAATTCTAAAGGATTATCATCTTCGACAAACAAGGCCAAATGTGGTTCATAGTCTAACACATTGGCTTTTATTTCTTGTTTTTCAAGGTTTCTAACGTAAGGCGGATTTGAAACAATAATATCAAAAGCATTTAAATTATTAGCGTTTAATGCTGATACATTTAAAATATCATCTTGAATAAACGTGACATTTACTTTATGGCGTTTAGCATTTTCTTTAGCCACATGTAAGGCTTCAGAAGACACATCTAAAGCATACACACTTGCATTTGGTAAATTTTTAGCAATTGAAATAGCAATACATCCAGTACCTGTACCAATATCTAATATTTTAAGAGGCTTTTCTTTATCAAGAGATAAGCTATGAGATATTACCCATGAAACTAACGCTTCTGTTTCAGGGCGCGGAATTAAGGTATGTTTATTCACATTAAATGTTAAACCATAAAATTCTGTTTCTCCTAGAATATATTGAATTGGTTCATTTTGTTTTAACCTAGCTAAAGCCTCAAACAAACACTGCTCTTCGGTTTTACTTAAGGCTAATTGCGGCTCTAAAACCAATGTGACTCTATTAAACTGAAAATAATACTCTATCAACCAATAGAAAAAACTATCTACCTCGTTTTTTCCGTAAATAGCATCTAACTCTTTGTGGTATATATTTTGAATATCTTTTAAAATCATAAACGTTTTATCATCCAGACATTACAAGAAAAATGTCCAGTATTACCTAATGGCTCTTTTAGTGATTTAAAACCAACCTTTGTATAAAGTTTTGTAGCAGCTTTCATATAAGGTAAAGTTTCTAAATAACATTGTTCAAACCCTAATTCTCTAGCTTTATCAAGACAAGTATTAATCATTTTTTCACCAAGCCCTAGTCCTCTAGCCTCTGGCAAAAAATACATTTTTTGAAGCTCACAAACATTTTCATCACAGTTGTCTAATTGAGCAATACCAGCACCTCCTATTACTTTTTTATTTGAAGAAACCACAAAATAAGCCGCTTTTGGCTTACTATAGGTTTCAGCCATGCAGTCAAGGGTTTTATCTTCATAAGCTGTTCCTACTTTTGGCGCTCCCAACTCAACCAACACATCACGAATCACTTGAGCAATTTCCTTATTATCTGCTGGAGTAATATCTCTAATCACAATATTATCACGGCTCATTTTATTATCTTATTTTTGCGCCCGTGAAGATACATGAAAAATACATAAAACGCTGTATTGAAATTGCCAAAAACGGCTTGGGTTCTACAAGACCAAATCCTATGGTAGGCTGTGTTATTGTACACAATAATGCAATAATTGGTGAAGGCTTTACGAGTCCGTATGGCGGAGCTCACGCTGAAGTAAACGCTATAAATGCTGTTAAAAACCAAGCGTTATTACAAGAGGCTACACTTTATGTGACTTTAGAACCTTGTAGTCACTATGGAAAAACGCCTCCTTGCAGCGATTTAATTGTAGAAAAAAAAATCCCCAATGTTATTATTGGCACCATTGATACGCATAGCAAAGTTGCCGGAAAAGGCATAGAGCGACTTAAAAAAGCTGGTTGCAACGTTACTGTTGGCGTATTAGAAAATGCTTGCAAAACACATCATAAACGCTTTTTTACTTTTCATAATAAAAAGCGTCCTTATGTAATTTTAAAATGGGCTGAAACTGCAAATGGCTTTATTGCTCCAAAAACCAAAAACGAAAAGAAACCCGTTTGGATTACTAATTCTTATTCTAGGCAATTGGTACATAAGTGGCGTGCTGAAGAGCAAGCTATTTTAGTTGGCACAAATACTGTTATTGAAGACAATCCTAGCCTGACTGTAAGAGATTGGACTGGAGAAAATCCTGTAAGGATTGTTTTAGACAAAAATGAAATTCTTTCTCAAGACTTGAATGTTTTTAGTAACGAAGCTAAAACCATTCTTGTTAAAGAAACATCTGCTAAATCTATTTGCGACTTATTATTTAAGGCAGATATAAACTCTGTAATAATTGAAGGTGGCAGCAAAACTTTACAACGTTTTATTAATGAAAATCTTTGGGACGAAGCTCGTATTTTTATTGGCGACACAACATTTGATGATGGTATAAAAGCACCTGATTTAATTGGAGAATTAACTTCAAAACAACACATAAAACAAGATATCTTAAAAGTATACGCTAACAATAATTCTAACTAAAAAAATAATTGTAAAGCATATATCACTACAACTTACATAGTATGATAAAAACATTAATTTTTGATTTTGGCGATGTATTTATAAACCTTGACAAACAAGGTGCCATCACAAATGCTCTAAACCTATTTGAAATTGAAACATTTCCTGAAGAACTTACAGCTATAAACAGCTTATACGAACAAGGACTAATCTCTACAAATGAGTTTCTGGAATTCTATCAAGATAATTTTCCTGCTTTAGATAAAAGCTCAATATTAGATGCTTGGAATTGCATTTTAAAAGATTTTCCTAGTCATAGATTAGAATTCATACAACAACTTAAAAATGATAAGCAATACAACCTTATACTTTTAAGCAATACAAATGAACTTCATATAGAATGGATAAAAAATGAAATTCGTTTTTACGAAGATTTTAAAAACTGCTTTAACAAATTCTATTTATCTCACGAAATAAACTTAAGAAAACCAGACACAGCTATTTATGATTTTGTATTGAAAGAAAACAACCTAGCTCCTGAAACATGTTTATTTATTGATGACTTAAAAGAAAATACCGACAGTGCTGCTCTTTTAGGTATTAACACTTGGAACATAAATCCAGAAACAGATGATGTAACACAGTTATTTATTACTAACAAACATTTATTTTAAGCATGTATTTACTTTGTAGTATAGTCTGCTCCACCCTTATTTTTGTAATATTTAAGCTACTTCAAGCTTATAATATAAAAACACTTCAGGTTATCGTAATAAACTATTTTTTTGCGTGTATTACAGGTTTAATAACCTACGGAGGAAATATCACAGTAAATAACACCATAAAATCGCCTTGGTTTTATGGCGCTGTTTTTTTAGGGTTTTTATTTATCTCTATCTTTTTTGTAATGGCTAAAACATCACAGCAAAATGGTGTTTCTGTTGCTTCTGTTGCATCTAAAATGAGTGTTATAATCCCTATTATATTTGGCATTTATGTATATCATGAAAGTACTGGTTTACAAAAAATAATTGGGATTTTACTAGCGCTTACAGCAGTATACTTAACATCTATAAAATCAGCATCAAAGATAGATTTCAAAAAAAATCTTTTATTTCCTATCATTTTATTCTTTGGCTCTGGTATTATTGATACTTCTATAAAGTATTTAGAGACAACTTATGTTCCTGAAAATGGTATTCCATTGTTTTCAGCAACCATTTTTTGTATTGCAGCTATAATAGGCGTATGTACTCTAGTGATAAAAAAAGAATTACTAATCACACCACGAGCTTTTGTAAGTGGCATTATTTTAGGCATTGTGAACTTTGGTTCAATTTTCTTTTTATTAAAAGCTTTAGATCATGAGCTTTTTGAAAGCTCTACGTTATTCACCATAAATCACGTAGGCGTAGTCATGCTATCTACTTTTACAGGCTTGTTATTTTTTAAAGAAAATCTATCAAAAACTAATTGGATAGGTATTGTAATTGCCGTAATATCTATAATACTTGTAACTCTTACGTAATGAAAGATACATACAGAACTATTACTAAACCTAGCGAAGAAGTACTTTTTAAAGATAAAAACAGTAAGTTTTTTGGGTATGCTTTCCCAGTAACTTCTGAAGACGAAGTAAAAGAACATCTTGAAACCATAAAAAAACAACATCATACAGCAAGACATTGGTGTTATGCTTATCAAATAGGCACAAGTGAAAACAATATCCTGTTTAGAGCTAATGATGACGGTGAACCAAATAATAGTGCTGGAATGCCTATTTATGGTCAAATTCAATCCTTTGAAATAACAAACACACTCATTATTGTAGTTCGTTATTTTGGTGGCGTTAAACTTGGTGTTGGCGGACTTATAAATGCTTATAAAACTACAGCTCAATTAGCTTTAGAAAACTCTAAAATAGTTACAAAAACAATAAATACTCAATACCTAATAACATTTGATTACAAAAACATGAACAAAGTTATGCGTGTTGTAAAAGAAAAAAACCTAAATGTTATAAATCAAAAACTAGAGCTAGATTGCCAACTTACAATAAGTGTTAGACAAAAAGAAGCAAAAAGCATATTTGATATTATAAAAAACATTTATGAAGTAAGTATTAAAGAACTTTAACTACAGTTTCTCCAAAATATACTCCGGACATTTAATAGGACGTTTAGTTTTCATATCTACAAACGCCAAAACCGTGTTTGCAGTAGCCAAAACAATACCTGTTTCGCTACGTATTTCATAGTTAAATTCAATCTTTACCGAAGGTGCTCTTTTTAACTGTGTTCTTACCGTAATAACGTCGTCATAAAGAATAGATTTTTTAAAATTAATGTTCATAGAGATAACAGGTAACATAACACCGTTATCTTCCATAGATTTGTAAGAAATTCCTTTTTTTCTCAACCACTCTGTCCTACCTATTTCTAGGTATAATGCGTAATTACCGTGATGTACAACACCCATCTGGTCTGTTTCACCATATCTAATTCTTATTGGAATTTCATCAAAAACCGTCATCTTATTTAAATATTTTTTTGTAGTTTAGGCATGCTTTTAAACATGAGAAAAAATTTCTTAAAATTCAATAGGTATTGATTTTTTTTTTTAGAATTTTGTTCACATATTTGCTCAGCTATAAATCAACAGAGAATATCAGGTCTCTTCAATAACTAACTAGTAAAACCTTTTAACTAATAATGAGTGTAACTGCGAAATCGGTATGGAATAATTGTCTTGAATTTATAAAGGATAACATCCAACCGCAAGCATACAAAACATGGTTTGAACCTATTGTAGCAGTAAAACTTACAGACAACGCATTGAGCATTCAAGTACCTAGTAAATTTTTTTACGAGTGGCTTGAAGAACACTATGTTAAGATTTTAAAAGTTGCACTTACTAAAGAACTTGGAGACACAGCCAAACTTGTTTACATTATAAAAATGGAAAACACGTATGGTAACAAACAACCTTTTACAGAACGTATACCTAGTTCTAATAGAAGCGCTGTAAAAGCTCAAGATGTTGATATTCCTCTAAACAATAAAAGCCCTGAATTAAAAAACCCTTTCGTTATTCCTGGAATTCGAAATGTCAAAATAGAGTCGCAACTTAATCCTAGTTATAACTTTGAAAATTTCCTAGAAGGAGACTCTAATCGTTTAGCTCGTAGTGCTGGTTTAGCTGTAGCCTCAAAACCAGGAGGCACATCATTTAATCCGCTACTAGTTTTTGGTGGTGTTGGTTTAGGAAAAACCCATTTAGCGCATGCTATTGGTATTGATATTAAAGATAAATATCCTGAAAAAACAGTTTTATATATTTCAGCTGAAAAGTTTACACAACAATATATAGAGTCTGTTAAGAAAAATAATAGAAATGATTTTATACATTTTTATCAAATTATTGATGTGTTAATCATTGATGATGTACAGTTTTTATCAGGAAAAACTGGTACTCAAGATGTATTTTTCCACATCTTCAACCATTTACATCAAAACGGTAAACAAGTGATATTAACAAGTGACAAAGCTCCTGTTGATATGCAAGATATAGAACAACGTTTACTATCAAGGTTTAAATGGGGACTTTCTGCAGAACTACAAAGTCCTGCCTTTGAAACACGTGTATCTATATTAAAAAACAAACTATACAGAGATGGTGTTGATATGCCAGACGAAATTGTAGATTACGTAGCCAAACATATTAAAACAAATATTAGAGAATTAGAAGGAGCTATTATTTCCTTAATCGCGCAATCTTCTTTCAATAAAAAAGAAATTACAATTGATCTTGCAAAACAAGTTGTTGAGAAATTTGTTAAAAACACTAAACGTGAAGTTTCTATAGATTATATTCAAAAAGTGGTATCTGACTATTTCCAAATGGATATTGATACTTTACAATCTAAAACAAGAAAACGTCACATTGTTCAAGCAAGACAGCTTGCTATGTTTTTTGCTAAAAAATTCACAAAAGCTTCACTTGCTAGTATTGGCTCTCAAATAGGAAAAAGAGATCATGCCACAGTTTTGCATGCTTGTAAAACTGTAGATAACTTATCTGCAACAGACAAGCAATTTAGAAAGTACGTAGAAGACTTAACAAAAAAGCTTTCTGTATAAAAACCTTTTTCGATGACTAAAATACTCATGGTTTGTTTAGGAAATATTTGTCGTTCTCCTTTGGCCGAAGGTATTTTACGAAGCAAACTTTCTGAAAATGTCCTTGTAGACTCTGCAGGAACTAGCAATTACCATGTAGGTGACGCTCCAGATAAACGCTCTATTGCAGTTGCTAAAAAATATGGTATCGATATTTCTAATCTTAAAGGAAGACAATTCTCTACTGAAGACTTTGATACTTTTGATTTAATTTACGTGATGGATGAATCAAATTATGAAAACGTTATAAAACAGTCTAGAACTCCTGAAGATATTGCTAAAGTTAAATACATACTTAACGAGATATATCCCAATCAAAACCACAGTGTTCCAGATCCTTACTATGGTGGCGAACAAGGCTTTGAAAATACTTACAAAATGCTTGATGAGGCATGTAATGAAATTGCATCAAAACTTCAACACTAACATTAAGACTTTAAAATATTTTAAGTTTACTAGCTTTTTTTTGTATTTTACCATAGTGCTAATCTTTAAAATTGATACTTATGAAAAAGCTATATACTAGTATTCTATTACTTACCTATTCAATTGTATCAATATCTCAAAGCATTGATATCGAGCCCTATGCTTCTGGGTTCACAAACCCTGTAAGTATAAAACATGCCGGAGACAACAGACTCTTTATTGTTGAACGAGCTGGTGTAATAAAAATTGTAAACAATGATGGAAGCACAAACCCAACGCCTTTTATAGATATTAACACATTAGTTTCAAATAGCGGAGGTGAACGAGGTTTGCTAGGTTTAGCTTTTCATCCTAACTACCTAACAAACGGTTTTTTCTATGTTAATTATATAAACAATAACGGGGATACCGTTATTTCTAGGTTTGTAACAAACCCTCCAGATGATAACACTGCAAATCCTAGTACAGAAGAAATATTACTTACCATAGCTCAACCTTACTCTAATCATAATGGAGGTGATATCGCTTTTGGCAGCGATGGCTATTTATATATTGCTACAGGTGATGGCGGCTCTGGTGGTGACCCTGAAAACAGATCACAAAATTTGAATTCGCTATTAGGCAAACTATTAAGAATAGATGTAAACACAGCTAGTGGCGGAAACAACTACGGAATTCCTAGCGATAACCCGTTTGTTGGTACAGCAAATGCTAGAGATGAAATTTGGGCTTATGGACTTCGAAATCCATGGCGTTTTTCTTTTGATAGGCAAACTAATGACATTTGGATTGCAGATGTTGGTCAAAATGATATTGAAGAAATAAACATGGTTCCAATTACAACAGCTGGTGTAAATTACGGCTGGAGATGCTATGAAGGAAATTCGGCTTACAATACAACAGGATGTCCTGACGTTAATACAATAACATTTCCGGTAAGTCAATATAGTCATTCTGGAAGTGGCGCTTTTAAATGTTCTATTACAGGCGGATATAGATATCGAGGAACAGCGCAATCAACATTAAGTGGTTTATACTTTTTTGCAGATTATTGCAGTAATGAAATAGGAATTTTAGAATACAATGGCACAACTTGGGATATGTCTTTTACACAACAATACTCGGGCAACAACTGGACTGCTTTTGGAGAAGATGTTGATGGTGAGATTTATGTAGCTGGTTTAAGCTCTGGAAACATTTTTAAAATTGTTGACACCAATTTAAGTACTGATGAATTTAATCTATCATCTATAAAAATGTATCCTAACCCAACAAATGACATGGTATATTTTGACAACTCAAGCGCAACTAATAATATCTCAAAAATAATAATATATAATATTCAAGGTACTGCCATAAAAACAGTAAATAACACTAACAATAGTTCAATTAAAGTATCTACAAAAGATTTAGCTAGCGGATTATACCTCACTGAAATAACTGCTACAAATGGAAAAACATCATTAAAAAAACTTATAATATACTAATGAGCAACCCTAATTCTGGAAACCTATATTTAATACCTACAACGCTAGGCGATAACGAACCTTTAGAAGTTCTTCCTATTTCTGTAAAAAAAACAATAGAAAATATTTCTCATTTTATAGTTGAAAATGAAAAAAGTGCTAGACGATTTATAAAAAAAATCTGCCCTAACAAAAAGCAATCTTCATTAAAGCTGTTTGTTCTAAATAAATTTACAGATGCTTCAGAAATACCTAGTTTTTTAAATCCGTGTAAAGAAGGATTACCAGTTGGATTACTATCTGAAGCTGGTTGCCCTGCTGTTGCCGATCCTGGTTCTGATATAGTTAGAATTGCTCATCAAAACAATATTAAGGTCGTACCTATGGTTGGTCCTTCATCAATTTTAATGGCCGTTATGGGTTCTGGAATGAATGGACAAAGCTTTGCTTTTAACGGCTATTTACCTATAGATAAAGGCGAGAGAAAAAAAGAATTAAAACGATTAGAGCAATTGTCTTTTAAACAAAATCAATCGCAACTTTTTATTGAAACACCTTATAGAAATAACGCAATGCTTGAAGACATATGCCATACACTAAATGAAAATACTTTGGTTTGTATTGCTTGTGACATAACACTATCAACAGAATACATAAAAACTAAAACAGTAAAAGCGTGGAAAAAAAATAATGCAGACCTACATAAAAGACCTGCATTATTTGTAATACATAAAGAGTAACAACTGTTATTAAGCTGTCACCTTTACTTTTGCTTTTTTATTTGGTTTTATTGATGACGTATCGTATCCAGAGAATTTCTTGATATAATATTGAATTGATGTACCAAATGCATCAGAAAAACCTTGAGCTCCATGACTTCTTAAGTATTTTTTTACATTGCCAGCTCCAGCTAAATGAGCTGCTGCTAAAATACCTGATTCTGTTATTTCAACTCCGTTAATAGTACGTCCTGAAAAACGTTTTATGTCTTTTCTTAAAATCCATTTATTACGTTCAGCATTTGCTATAAATGCTTTTTCTTGTAATTCGGGATTGTTAAGAAACATAACGGTGTTGTAAACACCAATAAGTTTTAGAGTTTCTCTTCCAAATTGATACTTACCTAAATAACCAAAAGTATTTACTGTAAAGTAATCACCTCGAGATTCTTTAAAACCTAAAGCTTCTTTAAAACCAATAAGTGATTTACCTAATTTAGGAGAAAAAGAATAATCGTTTGGCTTGTGAATAGGATGAATAGCATCTGCAACAAGTACATCATTATCAACAACAGTATTATCAACCATTGCTATTCTTTTTGATGTATTTAATTTGGTTTTTACTTCTTTATTTAAGTAAAAAGAGCCAAACAATAAGAAACATATTGTAAGTGATAGGGCTGTGTAACTTCCAATATTTTTTATCATATTTTTGAATTTCTTCAACACATTGCTCCACAATAAAAAATCACGGTGCGTTGAAATTTTCAGCGTGCAAATATACGTATTTTTTTTAATATCTGAAAACCAAAGTGTTAAGGTTTTCTAAAAGTAGACAGCGTGTAGCTTTACACCGTTTTTCTCATTTATTTCTAAAGCAGGGAAAGGTATTTTAATGGTATTAAAAACGCTAAACAAAGTTTTCAAAACATGAGAATTCGTTTTTATTCTTGTTAAATCAACATCAAGACTTAAGTAATATTGGCGACCTCTATCATAATTTGACAAATGTGTATTAGTTCCTGTAAGCATTCCATCAGCTCCATAACCCAAAGCTATATTTAGCCATTTAGGAATCTTTGAATCTTTAAAAAACGAAGACATATTAAAACTTAACCAATAAGTTTGTCCATTATAATCTTTTAAAAACTCTTCAGTAAGCCCACTACCTAACTTATCTGGTCGTTGCGCTGCATACTGTGTTCTGTGAAATGAATATTTAAGTACAATACGTTGCTCTTTCCATAGTAATTCTTGGCCTACATACAATCCGGTTCCGGCTGCATTTGCAGCCATGTCTCCCCATGAAAATCCCCATTCTTGAGAAAAGCCATCAAAAACTTCAACTACAGTAAGAAAACCAAAGCCTAAAGTAGCACCATAAATTAACTGATTTTTTTTACTAACACCGCTCCAGTTTAAAACGTCTGCTCCTACTCGACCTAATTGATAAGAAGAGAACACATGACCCAGTTTATCCATTTGAAGCCACTCTTCATTATCATTTAACGTATGAAATTTTGATTTAGGATAATCTGCATACCAAAGCTGATTTAAGCCTACCAATGTTAATGTTGCTAAAGAAGCTTCAGTAATAAGTACTGTATTTCTTCTTGATATATTTAAAGTATCACTTGGTTTTAAAAACGAATTAATATCACTATGCTGCGACCAAGCAGTCATCGTTATAAAAAAAGCAACTAGAGTATGTTTTAAGCAAGTTTTCAAAAACTATTTATTTATACCTTGAGAAGATAAATAACGTTGGTACTCTCTAGCATTAACATTATGCTGGCTTAATGTTTTTGCAAATTTATGATAACCTAAACGCTGTGCATCAGCAGCAAAATATAAATACTTATGCTTTTCATAATTAAGCACGGCATCTATTGCAGATATATCTGGCATTGCAATTAATCCTGGTGGCAAGCCTGCATACTTATAGGTATTGTATGGCGACTCTATTTCTTTATGAATATTTAATACTCGTTTTATAACAGTACCTTGATATTGTGGCAGTTTATAAGCTGCAAACTTTAACGTTGGATCTGCTTGCAGCGGCATTCCTATGTTTAATCTATTCATATAAACACCTGCTATTCTTGGTTGTTCATTTGCTTGTTTAGATTCTTCATACACAATAGAAGCGAGTGTCATTACTTCATCTTGGGACAAGCCTATGGCTTTAGCTTTAGTTTTTCTTGCTTCGCTCCAAAATCTATTATATTCTTTAAGCATTCTATCCCTAAAAGCTTCAGCAGATGTGTTCCAGAAAAACTCATAACTGTTAGGAATATACATACCTAAAGCTGTTGCTTCAGTAAAACCTTGAGCTTCTAAAAACGTTTTATCTTTCATTGCTGATATAATGGCTAAACTATCAGGCTCTAACTGGTTACTAATTCTGTTAGCTAATTTCTCTAGACTTTCTTGATTATTAAACGCTATATTAATTGGTATGTTTTTACTTCGTATAGAATTAATAATATCGTTATTATTCATTCCCTTTTTAATAACGTATCGTCCAGCTCTCACATTGGTAGTATATTTTTTTCTTTCTGCAAGTGCATCAAACTTATCAATATCTAAAAGAAGTGGTTCTAATTGATCTCTAACATCCTGATAATTGGCATTACTTGCTATATATACATAGGCTTCTTCATTATTAAAAGCTGTGTTAGGTTTTAACATAACACTATAAATGTAGTACGCAAACAAACCTGCTACTACTAAACCAATTAGGGCAACTGCCCAAAGTATTTTTTTTATATACATTTATTTTAAAATACGTTGAAGTAAATATTCGTTTTTATATGAACCTTTTACAAGATTCCAATCCTTTTTTAAACCTATAATCGTAAACTCTTGACTTTTAAATAGCTTTAAACTATTCTCATTTGTTTCTGAAATATTACAATACAATTGATGCAAATTAAGATGTTCTTTGCTATATGATATTAAAAGCTGTAAAGCCTCTTTTCCTATACCTCTATTTCTATTATTTACATCCTTTACCAAAATACCAACACCTGCGCGACTGTTTTTAAAATCAAAATCAAAAAGATCTATAAGTCCTATAGTTTGATCATCATAATTACAAATAACCAATCGCAATTGTTTAACTTCATAAATATCTTTATGAGCGTTTTCTAGATATTGCTTTATTAAAAATTTAGAATATGGCGTTTGTGTACTACTTAATTCCCATACACTTTCATCGTTCTCAATTACGTAAATAAATTCTAAATCTTCAGGCTCTAAAGCGCGTAGATAAATATGTTCTCCTTTTAAAGTAATCATGATACAACGCCTTTAAAAACCATATTTGCTGGGCCAATTAACCAAATATTTTCATAATTAGAATCTGTAATATCAAAACCTACTTGAAGTTTTCCTCCTTCTACTTCAAGGTTTATAAGGTTCTTTTCTGTTTCACCTATGTAATGCATTGCCAATGCTACAGCTGTAACTCCTGTTCCGCAAGAAAGGGTTTCGTCTTCAACACCACGTTCATAGGTTCTTACTGCAAAAGTGTCTGGAGATATTTTTTTTACAAAATTGATATTACTACCTGCTTTTCCATACAAGTTACTATATCTTATTTTTGAACCTTCGGTTTTCACATCAAGACTTTTTAAGTCCTCAACAAGTGTTATATGATGTGGCGATCCTGTATCAAGAAATAAATGCGATTTATGATTTTCTATAGTAGACACATTTTGCATTTGTAGCTTAACCGTATCGTTTTCAATAATGGCATGATGCAAACCGTCAATAGCTTCAAACGTAGCTTTATTAGAAATGATTTCTAATTGCTTAGCAAAAGCAACAATACATCTGCCTCCGTTTCCGCACATAGAACTTTCATGACCGTCAGCATTGTAGTAAACCATTTTAAAATCATATTCTGTATGATTTTCTAACAATATTAATCCGTCAGCACCAATACCAAAACGTCTATCACATAAAAAAGCAATATGTTGCGCGTCAGTTTTATCAAATTGCAATAATCTGTTATCTATCATAACAAAATCATTACCAGTTCCTTGATATTTATAAAAAGTTGTCCCCATAATTGTTTGGCAAATATAGGAATATTACATCGGTTTTCACACTGTTAATCACTCGTTAAAGTTGGCGTTAAAAATCGTTAAAAACCAAAAATAAATTCAATAAAAATTTAATTTTAATCGTTGTAAAAATCTAATTACTAGAGGCACAATTCTTTTTAGTGTCTTGAATTATAAATATCAAATAAAATTAATTACATATGAAAAAGTTTCTAACACTCGTATTTGTTTCGGTATTAGGTGGCGTAATTTCATTGTCATCTTACAAATTATTTATTGAGAAAGATGTTATTACTACATCGCAAACACCTCAAGAGTCAACTCATTATTTTCCAACAAGTTTAAACACAAAAAAAAACAATTACAGTATTGAAAACGCTCCAAGTTTTGCAGATGCTGCTGAAAAAACAATTGATGCTGTAGTACACGTTAAAAACACATCAGTAGTTTCTGGTCCTGTTACTTTTCAGGATTTGCTTTATGGCAGACGTTCTCAACATGCGCAAGTAGGAACTGGTAGCGGAGTTATTATTTCTCCTGATGGTTATATTATAACGAATAATCATGTTATTGATGGTGCAAAAGAAATATCAATTACACTAAACGATAACAGAACTCTACCTGCTGAATTAGTTGGTACAGATCCTAAAACAGATGTTGCGTTACTTAAAATTGATGCTGATGATGAACTTCCGTTTACAACTTTTGGAGATAGCGACCAAGTAAAAGTTGGCGAATGGGTTTTGGCTGTAGGTAACCCTTTTAACCTAACATCTACAGTAACAGCAGGAATTATTAGTGCAAAATCTAGAGATTTAACAGGGCAACATTCACAATCTTTTTTACAAACAGATGCTGCTGTAAACCCAGGTAATTCAGGTGGTGCTTTAGTAAACAGTAATGGTGATTTAATAGGTATAAACACTGCAATTTCATCACAAACAGGATCTTATATAGGATATTCATTTGCTGTTCCTAGTAACATTGCTAGAAAAGTTGTAGAAGATATTATGGAATTTGGTAATGTTCAAAATGGTATATTAGGTGTAAGCGGCATTAGCTTAAACAGCGAACAATCTGAAGATTTAGATATTGATGTTACTGAAGGTTTTTACGTAAGCAATGTTGAAGATAAATCAGGTGCAAAAAATGCTGGAATAAAAAGTGGTGATATTATCAAACAAATAGATAATGTAAGAATCTCAAAATTCGCAGATCTAACAGGTTATTTAAGTACAAAAAGACCAAATGATTTAGTAGAAGTAACAGTTTTAAGAGATGGTAAAGAAAAAACATTACCTGTAAAACTTTCTAAAAGTGAAATACTTACAGTTACATTTCTAGATATGCAACTCAAAAATATTCCAAGCGCAACAAAAGAAAAATATAATATAAAGCAAGGTGTTTTAGTTACTAAAAATGATAATTATTGGCTTTACCAAAAAATAGGTATAAATAGAGGCACAATTATTACTGATATAAATGATACGCCTATAAACTCTATTGACGATATCAATACTTTAAAGCAAAAATATGGTAATGACTTTAAAGAGAATATTGAAAAAATAAGCATTCTTAACAGTCACGGCCAAAAGCAAAGTTTCATATTTAGATAACCACGCTCTTTGTTTCATATCATAAATCCCTTGTCTAAATCAATAACCAGGCAAGGGATTTTTTATTTTTGAAAAAACGTTACGAAAACGTTTGAAATATGTTACTTTTGCAAAAAATATTTAAACAACACACTAAAAACGAATACAATGAGTTTTAAAGAAACTTATGAAAGCGAATTGGCTTTTCAAGCAGATAGACGAAGAGCTACTGTAGAATTTATTAAGATAGTAAGCGATCTTTGGTATGAAAAATCTATAGAACTTGTACTATTTAGAAATCAACTAATTGACAGAAATGTTAGTGAGATTTTAAACCTACACGAATATGCAGGTGAATTTGTACAAAAACCAATTTCTATTTTTGATTCTGTAGAAATCGCACAAGCTATTCAAACTTTAGATTTACCTCCTGCAAAACTTGACATTGGTAAATTAACTTACGAGTATCACCTAGAAGAAAAAAAATTCAACAATGCATTGGCTTTTGTTGCTGATAAGCTTAAAAATGCTAGTAAAGAAGAAGCTATTCAACCTAAAGATGTAGTGCTTTATGGTTTTGGTAGAATCGGTAGATTAGTAGCTAGAGAATTAATGACTAGAACAGGTAAAGGAAGTCAGTTACGTTTAAGAGCTATTGTTACACGTGGTACAATAGATCAAACTGTTTTAGAAAAAAGAGCATCATTATTGCGTAATGACTCTGTTCATGGTGATTTTTCTGGTACGGTAACTGCTGATGTTGAAAATAGTGCACTTATTATCAATGGTACTACAGTAAACATTATTTCTGCAAATGCCCCTGAAGATATTGATTACACAAAATATGGAATAAAAGACGCATTGGTTATAGACAATACAGGAGCCTTTAGAGATAAAGAAGCTTTAAGCAGACATTTAAAATCTAAAGGTGTAAAAAAAGTATTACTAACTGCACCAGGAAAAGGAATTCCTAATATTGTACACGGTGTTAACCAAAAAGAAAATGATCCAGATAAAATAGATATTTTCTCTGCTGCTTCTTGTACTACAAATGCTATAACACCAGTATTAAAAGCTATAAATGACACATTTGGTGTAAAATCTGGTCATTTAGAAACCATTCATGCTTACACCAACGACCAAAATTTAGTAGATAACTTTCATAAAAAATATAGACGTGGGCGTGCAGCTGCACTAAACATGGTTATTACTGAAACTGGAGCAGGAAGTGCTGTTGCAAAAGCTTTACCTGCATTAGAAGGAAAACTAACATCAAATGCTATTAGAGTTCCTGTTCCTAATGGTTCATTAGCAATTTTAAGTTTAGAACTTGATAAGGAAACCTCTTTAGATAGCGTAAATACAATTCTTAAAAAATATGCATTAGAAGGAGATTTAGTTGAGCAAATTAAATACGAATTAAGTGACGAACTTGTATCTAGTGATATTGTAGGAAGCTCTGCGCCTTCTATTTATGATAGCAAAGCAACAATAGTTAGAAAAGATGGTAAAAACATTATTCTTTACATTTGGTATGATAATGAGTATGGTTACAGCCACCAAGTAATTAGACTTGCTAAATATATTGCCAAAGTAAGACGTTTTACTTATTACTAGTAGTATAAACATCCAAAAATAAATTTTGACCGTATATAAATAAAGCCTCACAAAAGTGAGGCTTTTCATTAGTAGAAAAACTAAACTTTATTTCTTATTTTCGCAACATACTGTCAAACAAAAAACACCCAATGAATAGTCTTAAATTTTTAACTTTAGTTACTTTATTTTTATCATTCAACATTCATGCACAATCAACCACAGATGATGATAAACTTTCATTAAATAGTGGAACAATAGATAATCAATTTGAGTACGTAATAAGAAAATCTAACAATTATCAAGATTATAAAGTTGTAAAAAAAACGTGGCTATATACCTTAAAAGCTCACACTATAGATTCACTAAACGCTATACATAAAAATCTTGCAGATACACAAGCTATAGTAACAAATCAAACCAATGAGATTGCTAGTTTAAAAACAAACTTAAACGATACAAAAGCAACATTAGAAAAAACAAATAATGAAAAAAACAATATGTCATTATTTGGTTTACAAATGAGCAAAGCTAGTTACAACGCATTAATGTGGTCTATTATTGGAGGCTTATTTGTTTTACTATTATTCTTTATCTACAAATTCAAAAACAGTAACGCTGTAACAAAGCAAGCAAAAAAATCTCTAGAAGAGACTGAAGAAGAATTTGAAGAACACAGAAAAATAGCCCTAGAACGCGAACAAAAAGTAAGACGCCAATTACAAGACGAAATAAATAAGCAAAAAAATAACTAGCCTATAAAACTGTAAATAAATCATATTTTATTTTCACCATATTCTTTGCATCTTTGCATTTCTTAAGACATTGCAATGCGTATTGATATAATAACCGTTTTACCAGAACTTCTACAAAGCCCTTTTGAGGCTTCAATTTTAAAAAGAGCTATAGACGCTAATTTAGTAGAAGTTCATTTTCATAATTTAAGAGATTATACCACAGACAACTATAAGTCTATAGATGATTATCAGTTTGGAGGCGGTGCTGGTATGGTTATGATGATAGAACCAATAGATAAATGCATCTCTAAACTTCAATCTGAACGCACTTATGATGAAGTTATTTATATGACTCCAGATGGCGAAACCTTAAACCAAGGTATTGCAAATCAAATCTCTTTAAAAGAAAATATCATTATACTTTGCGGGCACTACAAAGGCGTTGACCAACGTGTAAGAGATTTATTTGTCACTCGAGAAATATCCATTGGAGATTATGTGCTATCTGGCGGAGAATTAGGCGCCGCTGTACTTTGTGATGCTGTAATAAGACTTATTCCTGGTGTTTTAGGTAACGAAACATCTGCCCTAACAGATTCTTTTCAAGACAATTTATTAGCTCCTCCAATTTATACTAGGCCACGAGAATACAAAGGTTTGAAAGTTCCAGAAATACTATTCAGTGGAAATTTTCCTGAAATTGAAAAGTGGCGAGAAGAACAAGCATACAATAGAACAAAAGAGAGACGTCCAGATTTACTTGATGACTAGATAAGAATTAAAAAATCACATTAAAAATTGTTGGTTATTAATTATTAATTATCTTTGCAGCCAATTTCGGGTTAACCTCTGGCGAGAATCGTGAATGTTGTTTCGAACTAACTATAATAATTTTAAAGATATGGAATCTTTAGTAAAATTTGTACAAGACGAATTTGTAACAAGAAAAGACTTACCAAAATTTAGTGCTGGTGACACTATTACTGTATACTACGAAATTAAAGAAGGTAGTAAAACACGTACACAGTTTTTTAGAGGTGTCGTAATTCAAAAAAGAGGTACTGGTACTTCTGAAACTTTCACTATTAGAAAAATGTCTGGATCAATTGGTGTTGAGCGTATTTTCCCAATCAACATGCCAGCTTTACAAAAAGTAGAAATCAACAAAAGAGGTAAAGTACGTAGAGCTCGTATTTATTACTTCAGAGGTCTTACTGGTAAGAAAGCTAGAATTAAAGAAAGCATGAAACGTTAATAAACGTTTAATAACATTGAAAAGCCTTGTATTTGCAAGGCTTTTTTTATTAACAAAAGTTAATAACTTTAGTTCATAAATGGTTGAAAACTAAATTATTAAAAAAACAAAATAACTCAAACAATTTTGTAATTTAGTAAAACAGTTTAACACAACATCCATGTTGGTTTCAACAATGAATTTGAATATTGTGTTAAGCTGTATAAAGAAACGTTCTTTAATATTGATTGTTTTTTAAGAAGAATACACTTAATAAGTAGAAATACTTAATAAGCATCGCTTTAAAAACACTAATCATAAAACAGTTAATTTTAAAGCAATAGCTTTCTAAAAACAATCATCAAGTGCATTTTATCAACAAGTCAATACATTTTGAAAGTTGTAAACAAAATGTACCTTTTGAAATAGTTGTATTTGAATTGAAAAGATAGTATTAAGGTGATGAATCTTAAATTATCAAAATTTAACAGTATAGTTAATAGATCAAAAAAGCTATTTCAAAGAAAGCCATATCAAAAATAGATTAAATTCTATTCTGATATGGCTTTTGTTTTTAATAAACTTTATGTTTGTAAAACATAACTTACATCTTATAAATGAACCTTCCTCTAGTTTTAGATAAAACTTTTACAAAAAAAGATTTCACAAATTTAGCTCTAGAAAAAGCTGAATATGACAATTGCACTTTTATAGACTGTAATTTTTCTAACGGTTATCTATCCTATATTTCATTTTTAGAATGTGAATTCATTAATTGCAATTTAAGTTCTGTGAAAATAAAAGACACCACTTTTAAAGGTGTAATATTTAAAAATTGTAAGATACTAGGAGTTCCTTTTAATGAATGTAATCAGTTTTTAATTGAGTTCTCTTTTATAAACTCAAACATGAGCTTATCATCATTTTATAATAGTAAAATAAAAAACATACAGTTTGTAGATTGTAATTTAGAAAGTGTCGATTTTTCTGATGCCAATCTAGAAAACTCAAAATTCAAAAACTGTGATTTAAACAAAAGTATTTTTAGCAACACGAATCTAAAAAATGTCGATTTTAGGTCTTCATATAATTACAGAATAAACCCAAGTAAAAATATCTTAAATCATACAAAGTTTTCAAAAAATGAGGTATTAGGTTTATTAAAAGATTTCAATATTACAATTGATTAAAATCGCCCATAAAAACCTTAAACACTGAACATCAACATGTTTAAAAAACACATGAATTTTGTATATTTGCAAGACTTTCATAAAAAGTAATTTAACAAAACTAAATATTAAACAACTATGGCAAATACTCCAACTATTATCTATACAAAAACAGATGAAGCCCCAGCTTTAGCAACTTATTCTTTTTTACCTATTGTTAAAGCTTTTACTAAATCTTCAGGAGTACAAGTTGAAACAAAAGATATCTCATTAGCTGGAAGAATTTTAGCAACATTCCCTGATTTTTTAAATGCTGATCAAAAAGTTGAAGATGCATTAGCTCAATTAGGAGACCTTGTAAAAAAACCAGAAGCTAATATTATAAAACTTCCAAATATTAGTGCTTCAATACCACAGCTAAAAGCTGCTATTAAAGAATTACAAGCACAAGGATACAAAGTGCCTGATTACCCAGAAGACACTAACACTGACGAAGCAAAAGATATTAAAAGTCGATATGACAAAATAAAAGGTAGTGCTGTAAACCCTGTACTACGTGAAGGAAACTCTGATAGACGTGCACCAAAGGCTGTAAAAAATTATGCCAAAAAACACCCACATGCAATGGGCGCTTGGTCATCAGATTCTAAAACACATGTTGCTACAATGGAAGCAGGTGATTTTGCCCATAATGAGAAGTCACTAACCATGGAACAAGCAGATACAGTTAGTATTCAATTTACAGACGAAACTGGATCAAAAACAGTATTAAAAGATCGTTTAAACCTTTTACAAGGAGAAATTATCGATGCTACTGTAATGAGCAAAAAAGCTTTATTAGCATTTTTAGATGAACAAGTAAAAGACGCGAAAAATCAAGGTGTCTTATTCTCTTTACACATGAAAGCTACCATGATGAAAGTTAGTGATCCAATTATTTTTGGACATGCTGTAAAAGTATTCTTTAAAGACCTTTTTGAAAAACACGGAGAAACTTTTAAAGAAATAGGTGTTGATGTTAACAATGGTTTTGGTAACTTAATATCAAATCTTAACGAGCTTCCAGAAGCTAAACGTAAAGAAATTGAAGCTGATATTGAAACAGCTTTTAACAATGGTCCTGATTTAGCTATGGTAAACTCTGATAAAGGAATTACCAACTTACATGTACCAAGTGACGTAATTATTGATGCATCAATGCCAGCTATGATTCGTACATCTGGCCAAATGTGGAATAAAGAAGGAAAACAACAAGATACAAAAGCTGTTATACCAGATAGCAGCTATGCTGGTGTTTATACAGCAACTATTGATTTTTGTAAGCAGCACGGTGCTTTTGATCCAACGACTATGGGGACAGTTCCAAACGTAGGTCTAATGGCTCAAAAAGCAGAAGAATATGGATCTCATGATAAAACATTTGAAATTCCTGGTAACGGAAAAGTTCAAGTAATAGACGCAAAAGGAAATGTTCTTATTGAGCACAATGTTGAAACTGGTGATATCTGGAGAATGTGTCAAGTAAAAGATGCTCCTATTCAAAACTGGGTTGAACTTGCAGTAACAAGAGCAAAAGCATCTAATACACCTGCTGTATTTTGGTTAGATAAAAACAGAGCTCATGATGCAGAATTAATAAAAAAGGTAAATAAATATTTACCAAATCATGACACAACAGGATTAGACATAAGAATTCTTTCTCCTATTGAGGCTACTCATTTCACACTAGCAAGAATAAAAGAAGGTAATGATACAATCTCTGTTACTGGAAATGTATTACGTGATTACTTAACTGACCTATTCCCTATTTTAGAATTAGGAACAAGTGCAAAAATGTTATCAATAGTACCATTAATGAATGGTGGTGGCTTATTTGAAACTGGTGCTGGTGGATCAGCTCCAAAACACGTACAACAATTTGAAGAAGAAAATCACTTACGTTGGGATTCTTTAGGTGAATTTTTAGCATTGGCAGTATCATTAGAACATTTTTCAATTGCTAATAGTAATGCAAAAGCAAAAGTATTAGCTGACACACTAGATGATGCTACTGATAAGTTCCTAGACAATGGTAAATCTCCTTCTCGTAAGGTAAACGAATTAGATAATCGTGGTAGTCATTTTTATTTAGCTATGTATTGGGCAGAAGCTTTAGCAAATCAAGACGTAGATTCTGAATTAAAAGAGCAATTTTCTGCAGTAGCTAATCAACTAAAAGAAAATGAAACTCAAATAGTAAATGAACTAAATAGCGCACAAGGAAAATCAATGAATATTGGTGGTTATTATGAACCAAATGAATCATTGGCAAGTCAAGCAATGAGACCAAGCGATACATTAAACAATATTATAAATTCTCTTTAATTAATAACTTATAAAAGCTCCTTTAAAAAGGAGCTTTTTTTATAATTGGGCGTTACCTTTTTATGACAAACTCCATAAAAAGGCACGTGCTCTACACTATATCTTTTGTTAAACAAAAGGATGCCGTTTCCATCACTAACGCTTTACAAAATTCCGTATTTTTGTTTTTATATGAGCTTTACAAAAACAACCGAACAAGATTCACATTACAATCATCTTGAAAAGATGACCATTACAGAAATATTAACTAATATTAATACTGAAGACAAAACAGTTCCTTTAGCTGTAGAAAAAGCGTTACCTCAAATTGAGGTTTTAGTTGAACAAATTGTCAAAAAATTACAATTGGGTGGTCGTCTATTTTACATTGGCGCAGGGACAAGCGGTAGATTAGGTATTTTAGACGCATCTGAATGTCCACCTACTTTTGGTGTTTCCCACAATGTAGTTATTGGATTAATTGCAGGTGGCGATAACGCAATTAGAAAAGCTGTAGAGTTTGCAGAAGATTCAACAACCCAAGCATGGGATGATTTATGTGATTATAATATTTCAGATAAAGATGTTGTAGTAGGCATTGCTGCTTCAGGAACAACTCCTTATGTAATTGCCGGTCTAAAAAAATGTAATCAAGAAAATATTATTACAGGATGTATTACATGTAATCATAATAGCCCTTTATCTAAAACTGCTCAATATCCAATAGAAGCAATTGTAGGTCCTGAATTTGTTACAGGAAGTTCTAGAATGAAAGCTGGCACAGCTCAAAAACTGATTCTTAATATGATTTCTACTGCAACTATGGCTCAACTGGGGAAAGTTAAAGGAAATAAAATGGTTGATATGCAGTTAAGCAATGATAAATTGGTTGATAGAGCTATTAGAATGTTATCATCAGAGCTTAACATTAATGAACAACAAGCGAAATTATTATTAGATAAACACAAAAATGTTCGTTTAGCAATCCAAAATTATAAAAATGGAAACCAAAAGAACCAATAAAACAATTTTAGTCAAAGGAATAAAAACAATGGGCATATCATTATTATGCATGTTTCTTGGTCCTACTTTACTATATATTGCCTTTAGTAATCAAGAAAAACCACTTTATATTCCTATTTTAATTGTAGCTATTCTAATCTGTATTCTAGCTATTTTTCTTGTTTTTAAAGGACTTAAAACTATTATGGATAGCATGTTCTACAAAAAAAATTAATTTTCAGCTTTAAAAATAGGTTTGTTTTTTGGCGTTGTTGGATTATACCCAAATGTATCATCTTCTATTTTTACACCCAAAGTGTTTAGTATATAAGCTATTATAGCATAATGGTGGATAGTATGACTATTTGCTTGTGATAACAAAGCCTCAAAAGTGTACTTCATTTTTATTTTACCATTTCCCAAATCATCAATAACAAAAACTTTTTTTTTCATCATACTCTCATCCAATGCAGATAATTTTTTAACAACATAATCCAAATAATCACAAGCTTTACTAATATCATCTTCAGCGCAAGAATTTCTAGATTTAATAGTAAGGTCAACGCTATAGTTTTCATTATAATCTAAAATAGCGTTATAAAAGTCAAAGATATGTCTAAAGTGTTTACCTAAATTAGAATAAAA
>NZ_BAABBI010000005.1:0-108454 GCF_039537875.1 Corallibacter vietnamensis | reverse complement strand
CAGATCAGGAATTAAAAAAATACTATCAAAGAAAACTAGACGAAGGCAAACACAAAATGATAGCTTTAAACAACGTTAGAAATAAAATTTTAGCACGCAGTTTTGCAGTAATTAAAAGAGGTACACCCTTTGTAAATATAGCCACAACAAATTATTGAATTAAGGCTTGTTTTTTACCTTGGAATACGTATAACCGTCAGTTACGGGATTAAAGTTAATAATTTTCGGTTAAGCACTGACGTTAGCAATTCCGAGTGGATTCGGACGCAGTCGAATCCGCCGTAATTGCGGTTATACATTGTTGTGCATAGTTTTTTTATTTTCTAAAACTTTATTTGAAATCAAGGTTATAGATAATAAAATAATTGATGTTGTCCAAAGCCAATAACCTAATAGGTATTCAGTTATTTGTCCAGAAGATCCGCCTTCATTTTTTATTATCTCATCAATTCGCAAAAAAGAAAAAGCCAAAAAGGAAGCAATTAAGCTTGAAACTAAAGCTAAATTCAGTTTTTTTGAAAAAAAGAATTGAAATAAGCTTATTAAAAATAAAGGATTCGCCAACCAAATCAAACCAATTTGGTCAAAATTTAACCAACCTAATAGAAATGCAATTAATCCAAATGAGCCAATTGAAGCTACTCCGTCAACAAGGTAACATTCCATTGTAAGAGATGATAAAAACATTAAAGTGATTCCGATTCCAACTATTTTTTTGAATTTTTTATTCATTTAATTTTCAATTCTAATTAAGGCTGATAAATCAATTCGCTTAAAGGGTTTAGCGTAATTCTGTTAAATTATGCACAACATGTGGATAAACACACTAGTGTGTTTATTTTTATTATATATACACCTACAAATCTAACAGATTTTTTATAAAACAAAGCCACTTTTTGTCATATAAACATAAAATTTATACCTCCGTACCTCACACAAAAACAAACAATTAAAAATAACATAGTAAAGTAGGAGCGTGCAATCAATCTCTCACTACTCATATACAGTTATTGACCATGTTCTTTCAGTTATTGACCATGTTCTTTCAGTTATTGACCATGTTCTTTCAGTTATTGACCATGTTCTTTTAGTTATTGACCATGTTCTTTCAGTTATTGACCATGTTCTTTCAGTTATTGACCATGTTCTTTCAGTTATTGACCATGTTCTTTTAGTTATTGACCATGTTCTTTCAGTTATTGACCATGTTCTTTTAGTTATTGACCATGTTCTTTCAGTTATTGACCATGTTCTTTCAGTTATTGACCATGTTCTTTTAGTTATTGACCATGCTCTTTTAGTTATTGACCATGTTCTTTTAGTTATTGACCATGTTCTTTTAGTTATTGACCATGCACTCTCAATAATCAGACCTCTATGGTTAATAAACAATAGTATATAACAAAAAAAGCTACAAAGTATAAACCCTGTAGCCTTGATAAGTAAAGCATTACTGCTTGCAACTTAAAGCAGTTACTCCTTTATAAACTTAAATGTAGTGTTGTAATCAAGTTTTAATAAGTAAATACCATTATTCAAGTTTTGAATATTTAGTTTGTCATTATTAGCAATAACGCCGCTTTTAAGCTTAACACCAATAACGCTATATATACTATAATTGGTTGGTTTTAATAACCCAGATATTTCTATATGCGTATGAGAAGGGTTAGGGAATAAGCGTATTGTATCTTGCTTCTCAAAAGGTAGTGTGTTTAATGTATTTCCTGATAACGTTATAATACTATCAGGACAAACACCTTCATCACCTACCCATGTACCTGTACTTAAATCTGGAGGAAATGGCGCTGTAGCTGTAGTATTGTAGTATAATACATAATCATAGTTAGGTGCGTTCATTGGGCCATCATTGTCTAATTTAATTTCCCATCTGCTTAAAGTAATGTTCCAAATTATTTGAACCTCACATACACCAGCAGGACAACTTTGTGAAAAATCACTAGGAGTACTCTCAAAAGTTTGTCTTATTACACCGCCATCATCAGTAGTACCTGTGATGTTTAACACGTAATCTTGCGGTCCTAAAGCGTTTGAAGTACAACCTCTAAAGGTTATTTGACCATAGTTTACACTGTATATTAATACAGCAATAAGGAATAATAGGTAATGTTTTTTCATAAATAAGTAGTTTTAGGTTAGGGCTTTACTCATAAAAGTAAAGGCCGAAATTACAGTTTTATATTTTAAAACAAAATCTTTTATTCTTATTTTATATTAATAAAATAGAAGCCGTAATCTTTTTATTACATTTATAGTTCTTAATAAAACACATGGAAAAACTTAATCAACTTATAGCAGATTTTGCCTCAATGGCTTGGGGATTACCATTGCTTATCCTTTTAGTAGGTGGTGGCTTGTACTTGTTAGTACTGTCAAGATTTTTACCCTTTCGGTTTTTTGGGCATGCCATTCAGGTATTGCGTGGTAAGTATGACAATTCTGATGATCCTGGAGAGATAAGTCATTTTCAAGCTTTAACAACAGCACTCTCATCTACCATTGGTATGGGTAATATTGCTGGTGTTGCTGTTGCTATTGCTATTGGTGGACCTGGTGCTGTTTTCTGGATGTGGGTGAGTGCCATAATTGGTATGAGTACAAAATTCTTTACCTCTGCTTTAGCAATTATGTATCGCGGTAAAGACTCTAATGGTGAACTCCAAGGCGGCCCTATGTATTTCATTACCGAAGGATTAGGTAAATCATGGAAACCACTTGCTGCTTTTTTTAGTGTCTGTGGCCTTGTTGGTGCCTTACCAGTGTTTAATGTTAACCAGTTAACACAAGCTATTAATGATATTTTGTTGGTACCTAATGGTGTTACAGTTGGTTTTACTACAAACTTAACCATTGGCATTAGTTTAGTTATTATTACCAGCATTGTCATTTTGGGTGGTTTAAACCGAATTAGTAAAACGGCCTCAAAACTCGTTCCTAGTATGGTGCTTTTATACTTCGTTTTAGTAGTTATCATTCTTTTAGTAAACATACAGGAAGTGCCAAAATATTTTACACTTATTTTTACCGATGCTTTTGCTGCAAAAAACTATACTGGTGATGCATTTCTTGGGGGCATGGTTGGCGGATTAATATTATTAGGAATTCGTCGTGGAGCGTTTTCAAACGAAGCAGGCATTGGTACAGCGCCTATGGCACATGGTGCTGCAAAAACAACCGAGCCCGTTCGCGAAGGTCTCGTTGCTATGTTAGGACCTTTTATTGATACCATAGTTATTTGTACATTAACAGCTCTAGCTATTTTGGTTACAGGTGTTTGGCAAACTACAGACGCCAATGGCGTATCACTTACTGCATCGGCATTTGGTAGTGCTATGCCTGGATTTGGTAAGTATCTGTTACTTATTTGTATTGCGGTGTTTAGTATTTCTTCCTTATTCTCTTATTCCTACTACGGATCAAAATGTATGGCATTTCTCTTCGGTGTAAAAAATAAGGGCTATTATAATTATATATACATCATTAGTATCATACTAGGTGCTACAACCTCATTAAGTATGATGATTAATTTAATAGATGGCTTTTTTGCTTTTATGGCAATACCTACTATGGTAACAACTCTCCTTCTAGCGCCTAAAGTGGTAAAAGAAATAAAAGCATATAAAAATCGATGGCATCAAAATGAATTATAATAGTGATTCAAAAAATCAAAGAGTGTCTATATAATCAATGTATTACTTATTTTATTTACTTAAAATAAATAGCTAATTTTAGTCAGTCTTATACTAGGATGTATTTAGATTAAAAAACCAATAAAACTATGAGTAACTACCATATAAAACATTTAGAAGAATATTATCAGGTTTACAGAAAATCAATACGAGAACCAGAAAATTTTTGGGAAGAAATAGCAGGAGAACATTTTCTTTGGAGAAAAAAATGGGATAATGTTTTAAGTTGGGATTTTAAAAAACCAGAAGTAAAGTGGTTTGAAGGTGCCAAGCTTAATATTACTGAAAACTGTTTAGATAGACATTTAGCCACAAGAGGAGATAAAACAGCCATTATTTTTGAACCTAATAATCCAAACGAACCAGCAGAGCATATTACGTATTGGCAGTTGTATAAGCGTGTAAATAAGTTTGCAAACGTTCTTAAAAGTCAAGGAATAGAAAAAGGAGACCGTGTTTGTATTTACTTACCAATGATTCCTGAATTAGCAGTAGCTGTTTTAGCGTGTGCACGTATAGGTGCTATTCATTCTGTTGTTTTTGCAGGATTTTCTTCAACGGCATTAGCAACAAGAATTAATGATTCTAACTGTAAAATGGTGGTTACAAGTGATGGATCTTACCGTGGTGCTAAAACAATAGATTTAAAAGGTATTGTAGACGAAGCATTAGAGCAATGTGATTCGGTAAAAACGGTATTAGTTGCAAAGCGAATAAACTCTGAAATATCTATGAAATCAGGAAGAGATTATTGGTTGCAACCATTATTAGATGAAGCTTCAGATGAAGGAAAGGCAGAAGTCATGAATGCTGAAGATCCTTTATTTATACTTTATACTTCTGGTTCAACCGGTAAACCTAAAGGTATGGTGCATACAACCGGAGGTTATATGGTTTATTCGGCTTATACGTTTAAGAATGCATTTCAATACCGTGATGGTGATGTTTATTGGTGTACAGCTGATATAGGTTGGATAACGGGACATAGTTATATTGTTTACGGACCATTGGCAAATGGTGCTACAACCGTTATGTTTGAAGGTGTTCCAAGTTATCCGGATTTTGGACGTTTTTGGGAAATTATTCAAAAGCATAAAGTAACTCAATTTTATACAGCACCAACAGCAATAAGGGCTTTAGCTAAACATGGTGCTGAACTAATAGAGTCCTTTGATTTATCATCATTAAAAGTTTTAGGTAGTGTTGGAGAACCAATTAATGAGGAAGCATGGCATTGGTATAATGATAACGTAGGTAAACGAAAAAGTCCCATAGTAGATACATGGTGGCAAACAGAAACTGGAGGCATTATGATAACACCAATTCCGTATGTAACACCAACAAAACCAACATATGCAACCTTACCATTTATAGGAATTCAACCAGCATTAATGGATGAAAAAGGAGAAGAACTAAAAGGAAATCAAGTAGAAGGTAGGCTTTGCATAAAATTCCCATGGCCTGGAATGGCAAGAACTATTTGGGGTAATCATGACCGCTATAGAGACACTTATTTTTCTGCTTACGAAGACAAATATTTTACAGGAGATGGCGCTTTACGAGATGAGGTAGGTTATTATCGTATAACAGGAAGAGTAGATGATGTGATTATTGTTTCTGGACATAATTTAGGAACAGCACCAATAGAAGATGCTATTAACGAACATCCTGCGGTTGCTGAAAGTGCCATTGTAGGATTTCCTCATGATGTAAAAGGAAATGCACTTTATGGTTACATTACATTAAAAGATGAAGGTGAAAGCCGTGACCAAAATAACTTGCGTAAAGAAATAAATCATCTTATTTCAGAGCGTATAGGACCAATAGCAAAACTAGATAAAATTCAATTTACAACAGGTTTACCTAAAACACGAAGCGGAAAAATAATGCGTCGTATTTTAAGAAAAATTGCTGAAAAAAACACAGATAGTTTAGGCGATACCAGTACATTGTTAAATCCTGATTGTGTTCAGGAAATTATTGATAATGCACTTTAATTGTAACACAATTCATTTTTAGACGCCTAATAATTAGATTTAATAAATAAACACATGAAAAAAATCACATTATTGTTTGTTGCGCTTTTAGCATGCTTACAAGTAGTTTCACAATCCGAAAAAATTTCTGAAGAAGTAAAAACACATGCCCAAGCGCTTGTTGATACAGAGCACAATGTAGGTATTGTTATAGCATTTATTAATGGAGATACTGTAGATTTTTTCAGTGTTGGTACAACTGATTTGCAGAATAATATACCTGTAAATGAACAATCTGTTTTTGAAATTGGCTCCATATCAAAAGTGTTTACTACTACTTTGCTAGCCAATGAGATTGTAAATGGAACCATGAAACTAACAGATCCTATTTCTAAATATTTACCAAAAGAAGTTTCAATACCTTCCAGAAACGGAAGAGAAATCACCTTGTTAGATTTAGCAACTCATACATCTGGATTACCAAGAATGCCAAATAATTTCGAACCTAAAAACCCGAACAATCCCTATGTAGATTATACGCAAGAATTAATGTATGCCTTTTTATCAAGCTATGAATTGCCTAGAGATATTGGTTCAGAATATGAATATTCTAATTATGGCATGGGATTATTAGGACATATTTTAGAACGCCATACAGGTAAAAGCTATGAAGATTTAGTAATAGAAAAGATTGCCTTGCCATGCGAAATGCCCAATACAAAGTTGGTTTTTAATGATTATATGAAAAGCCACCTAGCAAAACCGCACGCACAAGGTGTTGAAGTGTCTAATTGGGATTTAACAAGCTTGGCAGGTGCTGGAGGAATTCGCGCTACTACTAAAGATATGGTACAGTTTATAAAGGCTAATATGGGTGTTTTTAAACCATCTATCTATGATGCAATGGCATTTAGTCAAAAGGTTGCCTATGAAAATAACGGAATGAAAATGGGGTTAGGTTGGAACTTTGCCCAAAACGGAAAAGATACAGTTGTTTGGCACAATGGTGCTACGGCTGGTTACAGGTCATTTACTGGGTTCATAAAAGGAACCCAAAAGGGCGTTGTTGTTTTAGGAAATTCTGATGGAGATATTGGGCGTTTAGGTATGAAGTTATTAGGCGATCCAAGACCTTTTTCAGCACCTAAAGTCTCAATTCAAACAGTTATAAATAAAGAGATTGAAACCAACGGAATCCAATCTGCGATAAAACTTTATAAAAAACTAAATGCTGAATCTTCAAATGATTACACCTTTAGTGAAGATGCGTTAAATACATTAGGCTATAAATATGCAGCCGAAAACAAAGATGAAATTGCATTAGAACTTTTTAAGCTTAATGTAGAAAGTTATCCTAATGCTTCAAACCCTTATGATTCTTTAGGAGAAATGTATTTAAAACTAGAAGACACAACCAATGCTATAAGCAATTATACAAAATCATTACAACTAAATCCTGCTAATGACAACGCACAAAGTGTGCTTACACAATTAGGTGTAGATACATCAAAACTTAAAGTTGATGTTACCATTCCAGAGGCAACATTAGAGTCTTATTGCGGTAAATATGAATTACAACCTGGGTTTGTAATAACGATAACCCGAAAGGACAAGCAGCTTTTTGCACAAGCAACCGGACAACCACAGTTTGAATTGTTTGCTTCAGATATAAATAAGTTTTACCTAAAAGTAGTTGAGGCTCAAGTGACTTTTAATACTAATGATAATGATGAAATTGGGAGTTTAACCTTACATCAAAACGGACAAAATATGCCCGCAAAAAGAATAAAATAGACAAAAATAACAACGCTTATTTTATTATTTTTGGCATACAATTACCAAAAACAGTAAATCATTCAACCGCTATTAAATTATATTGAGCAATATATTGAATTGACTTCAGAGGAAATCAATATACTATCTGCTAACGTAACCGAAAGGAAATACCTAAAAGGTCAATACATTCTTCAACAAGGTGATGTTTGTAAACACAGCAGCTTTATTTTAAAAGGATGTACTAAAATGTTTTATGTTGACCAAGCAGGCAATGAGCACATTATAATGTTAGGTGTAGAAGATTGGTGGGTTTCTGATATTGGTAGCTTTATAAATCAAACACCAGCCGAGTTTAATATACAATGCTTGGAGGATACAACATTAGCACAGTTTCATCACGCTACTATAGAAGATGTTTTTAAGCGTGTACCAAAATTAGAGCGGTTTTTTAGAAAAGTTACTGAACGCGGTTTGTCAGCAGCTTTAAATCGTATAATTAGAAACTTTAGCATGACAGCCAAAGAGCGTTATATTTTCTTTAAAGAAACTTATCCCAAGATAGAACAGCGTATTCCACAGTATTTGGTAGCATCTTATTTAGGCATAACCAAAGAGTTTTTAAGCAAAATAAAAAAGCAACTTTCCCAAGAAAGTTAAACTAGTTTAATATCATTTTATAAACTACTTCATTTTTATTCATCTAGTGTCTTAACATCTTTGCATTGTAATTAGTTATAACTATAAACAATATAAAAATGAAAAGAATAACATTAGCAATCATTGCATTTGCAACATTCACAACAACTATGAACGCACAAGAAAAAAATGTAAGTACAACAGAAAGTAAGATTAACTGGAAAGGTTATAAAGTAGGAGGTTCTCACGAAGGAACAATAGCTCTTAAATCGGGAGTATTAACGTTTGATAATGACGTACTAACAGGAGGAACTTTTACAATTGATATGACATCTATTAATACAACAGATTTAACAGGAGAATATAAAGACAAATTAGATGGTCACTTAAAATCTGATGATTTCTTTGGTGTAGCAACATATCCTTCTGCAAAAATTGTTTTTACTAGTGTAAAACCTACAGACAAAACCACTTATAAAGTTACAGGAGATTTAACAATAAAAGGTAATACAAACCCTGTTACTTTTGATTTATCTTTAGAAGGAGATAATGCAAAGGCAACGTTAAAAATAGACCGTAGTAAGTATAATGTAAGATATGGTTCTAAAAGCTTTTTTGATAATCTAAAAGACAACGTTATTTATGACGAGTTTGATATTATAGCAGATTTAAAACTTTAAGAAAAACTTTTAGATTTTAAGCCATCTTGATCAAGATGGCTTTTTTTATTTTCTTTTTTTACGTCTATTAAAGTTTTTGTCGCCTCTTGTTTTAGGCTTTTTATATTTTTTAGCGATTTCTCTTCTATAAGAACCACCTAGGTTTTCTTTTTTGTTTTTTTCTTTCTTCTCATGAAAGGCTGGTCCAGGAGCATCTTCGTCACGACGTTTTAAAGGATTGTTGCGCTCCTTTATTACTGGACGTTCTTCTTCAATAAGTTCAGTGGAAATAACCACATCATCAGGAATTGAAGCTTCGGTAATCTGCATTTGCATTAAATCTTCAATACATTTCAAAGCATCTTGCTCTTTGTCTGTACTGAAAATAAGAGCGTGTCCTTCACGTTCAGCACGTCCTGTTCTTCCTATACGATGCATATAGTTTTCAGGAAAGTTTGGTGTGTCAAAGTTTATAACATGAGAGACGTTATCAATATCTAAACCACGAGCCATAACGTCGGTTGCAATAAGAATACGGTTTTCACCAGCTCTAAACTGCTCAATACTTCGTAATCTATAATTTTGGGTTTTATTAGAGTGTATTACACAAACTTCATCATAAAACGTACTATTTAAGGCGTCATAAAGTCTATCAGCCATTTTTTTAAAAGCCACAAAAATTAATACCTTATTATAAGTGTCTTTATCTTCTAATAAATGTGTTGTTAAATTAAGCTTGGTGTAATAATTAGGTACTTGATATTTTACTTGAGATATGTTTTCTAAAGGCGTACCAGACACAGCAATAGAAACACGTTCAGGAGCTATAAAAAAGTCGGTAATTAAAGCGTCAACATCTTCGGTCATGGTTGCAGAAAACATAATGTTTTGTCTGCGTTCAGGAAGAATATCAAATAAATTAAGCAATTGATGTCTAAACCCTAAATCTAGCATCACATCAACTTCATCTATAACTATTTTTTGAATAGATTTTAATTGTAAAGCTCTACTTAATGCTAAATCATATAAACGTCCAGGTGTTGCTACAATTATATCAAGACCTTCTGCAACAGCACGTTTTTGAGTGTTGATGTTTGTACCTCCATAAACCCCTAAAACACGCACATTGATGTACTTTGCTAGTTTTTCTATTTCTTCAACAACCTGTACAACAAGTTCTCTTGTAGGCACTAGTACAAGAACTCTTGGGTTTAATTGTTCAGAATACTTTAAATGACGTAAAATAGGTAGCATATAGGCAAAGGTTTTTCCTGTACCTGTTTGTGCTATACCAACCAAATCCTTTCCAGAAGCAACCTTATTAAAGGCTTGTTCTTGAATTGGTGTTGGAGTTACAAAACCTAAGTCATCTAAAGCATTGTAAAGCGGTGTGTTTAAATTTAAATCTTGAAAAGTCACAATGTGTATTTTGATGCAAAGCTACTACTATTATTCTATTTATTCTAAATGCTTTTTGTTAATCTCTATGCCATATGAAGCCTGAAACTCATTGTTAGGTGCAAGTTTTATGATGCCTTCTTTCTCTGTAATGTTTTGATTACTATCTATATTATCAGCAATACCAAGCCATGGCTCTATACAAATGTAATTTGCTTGAGGTTTTGCCCAAAGGCCTAAATAAGGAAAATCTTGAAAATTCACTGTTAGTATTGGTCCTTTGTTTTTACTTGTAAGGGTAACACTTTTTGATGCTAAATCTTTAAAAATTAACGCATCATTATTAAACATTTGTTTATGTAGCTGTAGCGTTTTTGAGTTTTCTAAAATTGCTTGTGTTTCTAGGTTTAATAATCCAGAGTTATCTAATAAATGCGTTTTTGATGTTTCAGAATGCTCAAATTCTAAAATATAATCTTCATACGTTTCTCCGTCAAAAACAGGGCATTTAAATGCAGGATGTTCACCAAGTGAAAAATACATGGTTTTCGTATCTACGTTTTTAACTTTGTGAGTAATTAAAATATGATGTTCTTTAAGCTGATATGTGGTGTAAAACTCAAATACAAACGGATATATTTGATACAATTCATCGTTTGACTCAAGTTTAAAAGTAAGACTGTCAGCGCCTTGTTTATAGAGTTTAATGTCTTTGTTACGTCTATAAAAGCCATGTCTAGGCAACTTGTAGGCTTTGTCATTAAAATAATATGTGTCTTGTTTTAAACCACCAACAATAGGAAACAAGATAGGAGCAAAGCCACTCCAAATATCAGGGTTGCCGTCCCACATAAATTGCGTGTTATGCTTAACTGAAGTTATACGTTGTAGTTCAGATCCAGTAGGATTTATAGTAATTTGAAGTAATGAGTTTTCTAATGTATACATAGAAGCGATATTTAAAGACCTTTACAAAAATTGCAATATTTTATGGATTCTAATTAACTTTACCATCTAATTTTTTTGATTGAGAGCAATACAGCAACATACGTTTTCTAATATAGAAATTTTTAAAGAAAAACTTTTAACTTGGAGCACACAGTTTCATGAAGTTATTTGGTTAGATTCTAATTATTATACAGAGAAGCACTCTAGTTTTGATGCCGTTTTGGCCGTTGATGCTTTAACAAGTATTCAAACAGATTTTAAAGACGCTTTTAATAAACTAAAAGAATATCAAACAGCAACAAACGATTGGTTGTTTGGTTATCTAACCTACGATTTAAAAAATGATGTAGAGCAGCTAGAGTCTCAAAATTTTGATGGTTTAGCGTTTCCGGATTTATACTTTTTTCAACCTAAAAAACTGTTTTTTATCAATGGCAATAAGGTAACTATAAGTTACTTAAATATGGTTGATGATGAGTTTGAAGAAGATTTGGAAGCTATAAACAAACAAAGTGTTAGTGAGGCAGATACAAGTGTGTCAGAGGCTCCAGTAAAAATTAAATTACGAACACATAAAGATGCTTATTTAGAAAAAGTAGAAGCTGTTTTGGCACATATTCATCGTGGAGATATTTACGAAGCCAATTTTTGTCAAGAGTTTTATGCCGAAAACACACAAATAAATCCATTGGCAACTTATCAAAAACTTGACGCCATTTCAAAACCTCCTTTTGCTACCTTTCTAAAACTTCAGGATACATACTTGTTGTCAGCATCACCTGAACGGTATCTAAAAAAAGTAGGAACAACTGTAATTTCTCAACCTATAAAAGGAACTGCAAAACGCTCTGAAAATAACACAGAAGATCATGAACTAAAAACCCGTTTAGCAAGCGATGAAAAGGAACGTAGTGAGAATATTATGATTGTAGATTTGGTTCGTAATGACTTGTCAAAAACAGCCACAAAAGGCTCTGTAAAAGTAGAAGAGCTTTGTAAGGTTTACACATTTCCGCAAGTGCATCAAATGATTTCTACGGTAACATCAAAAGTAAAAGAAGATACACACCCAATAGATATTATTGCTTCCACATTTCCTATGGGAAGCATGACAGGCGCACCAAAAGTTTCAGCAATGAAAATTATTGAAAAGTTAGAAGACGCCAAACGAGGCTTGTATTCTGGTGCTGTTGGCTATTTTTCTCCCGAAGGAGATTTTGATTTTAACGTCATTATTAGAAGCATTTTATACAATCATACCAATAAGTATGTGTCTTACTCTGTTGGAGGAGCAATCACAGCAAAGAGTGACCCAATGAAAGAATATGAAGAATGTTTGGTAAAAGCTAAAGCGATGCGTCAGGTTTTAGAGAATTAACCTTATTTTTGAACATGCTCAAAGCCTTTAAAACACATATTAATAACAACCTTTCTTTTTTAAATAAAAGCAAACTTCTTATTACCGTTTCTGGAGGAATAGATAGTGTTGTGCTAACATATTTATGTCATAGCTTACAGCTTGATGTGAGTTTAGCGCATTGTAATTTTCATTTACGAGAAGAGGAAAGTGATGCTGATGAGACTTTTGTGATGCAACTAGCAGATAATTTACAACTAGAAGCATTTGTAGAGCATTTTAATACGAATGTCTATGCTAAAACCCAAAAGCTTTCAACACAAATGGCAGCAAGAGAATTGCGTTATGCTTGGTTTCAAGAATTAGCAGCACAATTAGGTTTTGATTATATTTTAACAGCGCATCATGCTGATGATAATTTAGAAACCTTTTTAATAAACCTTACGCGCGGAACCGGATTAGAAGGCTTAACAGGAATTCCAGAAATAAATAAAAATATTGTTCGTCCGTTATTACCGTTTTCTAGAACAGAAATAGAGGCGTATGCTCAAGAAAATAAAATTACTTGGCGTGATGATAGTAGCAATGCATCAACCAAATATTTGCGTAATAAATTACGTCATGATGTAATTCCTACGTTAAAAACAATCAATCCACAGTTATTAGAAAATTTTAGTAAAACCCAACAATATTTATCAGCATCAAAAACTATTATTCATGATGCTTTAAAACAGGTTTATAAACGTGTTGTTACTGAAAAAGAAGGCATGTTGATGTTTGATATTTTAGCATTAAAAAAATTATCTAATCCTAAAGCGTACTTATATGAGTTGCTTAATGACTACGGATTTACAGCTTGGGATGATATTACGAATTTACTAGATGCACAATCTGGAAAATCTGTTAGTTCGCAAACACATGTTTTACTTAAAGACCGAGATTTTTTAATACTTTCTGAAAATCTTAATTCAGAATCAACACCAATTTTGGTAAACCATTTAGAGCCTGTTAAAATTACTTCAGGTGTTTTATCATTTCAAAAGGTTAACGATTTTGTAGATAACGATTTAAATAATATTTACGTTGATAAAGATTTGTTAAAATTCCCATTAACTGTAAGAACGTGGAAAAAAGGCGACTATTTTTGTCCTTTTGGTATGAAAGGCTCAAAAAAAATTAGCAAATATTTTAAAGACGAAAAACTGTCACTTTTTGCTAAAGAGCAAGTCAGACTTTTGTGTTCAGAAGAACAAATTGTTTGGGTAATTGGCTACAGAATGGATAGCCGGTTTAAGATTACCAATAGCACAACAAATATTTTAAAAATAACACTAACTAAATGAAACTCAAACTAACATTATTTCTAACGGTATTCATACTTGCATTTGTATCTCATGCACAAATGTTAAATCCTGTAACATGGACAACCAAGGTAGAAAAACTATCAGACACAGAATATAATCTTGTTTTTGAAGCCGATATAGAAACACATTGGCATTTATACTCACAACATTTACCTGATGTAGGCGATAAAATAACACCAAACCCAACAGAGTTTCTTTTTGATTCTATTGATACAGTTGATAATATTAAACTTATAGGCGATGTTAAGGAGAGTCCATACATTACATCTTATGATAAAGTTTTTGAAGTAGATTTAAATTACTTTGATGAAGAAGCTACATTTATTCAAAAAGTAGAGCTTTTAAATCCAGATCTGAAAACTATTTCTGTAGAAATTTTGTATCAAGCATGTGATGATGCACGTTGTATTTATCCACAAAAAGTTGTTGAGTTTAATTTTGAAAACACCCAAGAAGCAACAACTTCTTTAGAGAATGCTTCAGATGATAAAACACAATCTACGACTGTTTCTGAAGACAATACAAATGAAACAACTTCTAAAAGTTTATTCTCTATCTTTTTCACATCATTCTTTTTAGGATTTTTGGTATTGCTAACACCTTGTGTATTCCCAATGATTCCTATGACGGTTAGTTTCTTTACCAAACAAAGTAAAACCAGAGCGTCAGGAATAAAAAATGCCTTATTATATGGCTTTTTCATTATTGTAATCTATACACTTCTAGGAACTGCTATTTCGGCTATTTTTGGTAGTAATGCCATGTATGAGTTTTCTACAGGTGTTGTTTTTAATGCGATTATGTTTGTTGCCTTGTTAATATTTGCATTTTCTTTTATGGGAGCTTTTGAAATAATGCTGCCAAACTCTTGGGTAAACAAAGTTGATAGTGGCGCAAATAAAGGTGGTATCATCGGAATTTTCTTTATGGCATTAGCGTTAGCAGTTGTTTCTTTTTCATGTACATTTCCTATAGCAGGAACCGCGTTGCTTGATGCTGCGACTAAAGGTGGTATTGCGCCTATAATTAGTATGTTAGGGTTCTCGTCAGCAATCGCGTTACCATTTGCATTGTTTGCATTTTTCCCAAGTTGGTTAAACTCATTACCTAAATCAGGAGGTTGGTTAAATACCGTGAAAGTAGTTTTAGGATTTTTAGAATTGGCGTTTGCATTCAAGTTTTTATCAATGATAGACTTGGTGTTAGAATGGCATTTTCTAGAGCGTGAAGTATTTTTAGCTATTTGGATTGCTATTTTCGGAACTTTAGGATTATATCTTTTAGGAAAAATAAAGCTTCCTCACGATTCTCCTTTAACGCATATTTCTGTAGGAAGACTATGTATGGCTTTAATTACATTAGCGTTTACAGTTTACATGATTCCAGGACTTTGGGGTGCACCATTAAAGCTTATCAGTGGATTTCCGCCGCCAATGAGTACAAATAGCGAGTCACCTTATGGTGTTGGTTATACAAAAAAACAAGTGAGTGCATCTGGAGGCATTGTTAAAAAAGATTTACCAGAGAACGCACA
This sequence comes from Corallibacter vietnamensis, assembly GCF_039537875.1. NCBI lineage: Bacteria > Pseudomonadati > Bacteroidota > Flavobacteriia > Flavobacteriales > Flavobacteriaceae > Corallibacter > Corallibacter vietnamensis. The sequence continues at coordinate 93,099 of NZ_BAABBI010000005.1, read as the reverse complement.
TTATGGACCACATGATTTAATTGCATTTCATGACTATGATGAAGGTTTAGCGTATGCTAAAAAAGTAAATAAGCCAATTATGCTTGATTTTACAGGAATAACTTGTGTAAACTGTCGTAAAATGGAAGAACAAGTTTGGATTGAAGAACGAATTTTTCAACAGTTAAATGAAGAAGTTGTACTTATATCTTTATATGTTGATGATAGAAAAAAACTTCCTGAAAGTGAGCAATATGAATCTGAAATCACAGGGAATACTATAAAAACATATGGTCATAAATGGCTAGAATACCAGCAATTAAATTATAATACAAATGCACAGCCGCTATATGTTATTCAAAATACTGAAGGCGAAGATATCAGCGAGCCTGTTGGTTATACGCCAGATGTTAATGAATATCACGATTGGTTAGAAAAAGGTATCCAAGCCTTTAAAAAATAACAGACTTTTTGTTTACTTAAAAAGCGAGATTAGTTCTCGCTTTTTTTTATGTATTTATTGTAGCTTTACACAAATGAGATTATGAAAATTCAAGGACATATTGTAGATATTTTAAACAAACAAATTTTTAAAGGCGAGATAACTTTTAAGGACGGAAAAATTGCGTCTATAGCAGAAAAAGAACACCATGTAAATCAATACATTATTCCAGGTTTTGTTGATGCGCATATTCATATAGAAAGTTCTATGTTAGTCCCAAGTGAGTTTGCTAGGCTAGCAGTTTGTCATGGTACGGTTGCTACAGTTTCAGATCCGCATGAGATAGCTAATGTACTTGGTGTAGAAGGTGTTGAGTTTATGATTGAAAACGGCAAGCAAACGCCGTTTAAGTTTAATTTTGGTGCGCCATCATGTGTGCCTGCAACGCAATTTGAATCAGCAGGAGCTGTTATTGATTCAGAAGATATAAAGCAATTATTAGCAAATCCAGATATTGCATATTTGGCAGAAATGATGAATTATCCAGGTGTTATTCATAATGACCCTGAAGTGATAAAAAAGATAGCTTGGGCAAAACATTACAATAAGCCTGTAGACGGGCATGCACCTGGACTTCGAGGCGATGACTTATCTACCTATATTCAAGCGGGAATTTTTACGGATCATGAGTGTTTTACATATGACGAAGGATTAGAAAAGCTACAAAAAGGCATGAAAGTACTTATTAGAGAAGGTAGTGCAGCTAAAAATTTTGAAGCTTTAATTGATTTGTTACCAGAGCATTTTGAAAATATGATGTTTTGCAGTGATGATAAACATCCTGATGATTTACTAATTCATCATATTAATAAACTTTGCGCACGAGCTATTGCTAAAGGAATTGATATATTTAAAGTGTTGCAAGTTGCTTGCGTAAACCCAGTTAAGCATTACAATTTAGATGTAGGTTTACTTCAATTGGGCGATGCAGCTGATTGTGTAATAGTAGAAGACTTGAAAAACTTCAAAGCTTTACAAACATACATTAACGGTGAGTTGGTTTATGATCATGGCGAATCAAAAATTCAACAAACACCTTTCAGAATTCTTAATAATTTTAATACAGATAAAAAATCGTTATCAGATTTTAAAGTTGCTTCAAATGCATCTAAAATACGTGTTATAGAAGCGTTAGAAGGACAATTAGTAACCAATGAGTTAATTGAAGATGCCTTAATAGAAGAAGATAATATCATATCTAATGTTGAAAAGGATATTTTAAAAATGACCGTTGTCAATAGATATAATAACGATAAGCCAGCGATGGCTTTTATAAAGAATTTTGGATTAAATGAAGGCGCTATAGCGAGTTCAGTAGGCCATGATTCTCACAATATAATTGCAGTGGGAGCAAATGATGACATGATTTGTAAAGCTGTAAATTTAATTATAGAAAATAGAGGCGGTATTTGTGCCGTTTCAGAGACTGAGTCGCAAGTAGTGCCACTACCAGTAGCAGGAATTATGAGTGATCAAGATGGCAAAACTATTGGAAAACAATATGCTGAATTAGATAAGCTTGCCAAACAATTAGGTAGTACATTGCATGCACCATATATGACATTAAGTTTTATGGCGCTGTTGGTGATTCCTTCATTGAAATTAAGTGACAAAGGATTATTTAACGGTACAACATTTCAGTTTACAACATTACAAGTATAATATGCCCGTACTAGAGTCTACTTATAAAACACCGTATTTTTTTAGAAATGGTTTTGTGTCAACTGTGTATTCTGGATTGATAAGAAACGTAAGCGGATTGATACAAGAACGTGAACGTATCACGCTACCTGATGGCGATTTTTTAGATTTAGATTGGAGTCATTCCAAAACAAAGTCAAATAAGTTAATTATTCTATTACATGGGTTAGAAGGTAATGCACAACGTCCTTATATGACAGGAACAGCTAAACTTTTTAATCAAAACGGAATAGATGCTGTTTGTGTGAATTTTAGAGGTTGTAGCGGAGAAGATAATTTAAGTTTTAGATCATATCATTCAGGAGCAACCGAGGATTTAGATGCTGTTATTCAACATGTTTTAAATACAAAAGCTTACGATACCATTTTTTTGAAAGGGTTTAGTCTTGGAGGCAATCTTACATTAAAATATTTGGGCGAACGTGAACATTTACCAATCCAAATAAAAGCAGCTGTTGCCGTTTCTGTACCTTGTGATTTGTATGGTTCTTGTAAAGCACTTCATACGTTAAAAAACAAACCATATCATGATAAGTTTAAAACAGATTTAAAAAATAAATTACTAATAAAACAAAAAAATCATCCAGATAAGCTTTCGGTAAAGACAATAAAATCTATAAAAACTTTAAAAGACTTTGATGATGTTTACACCTCTAAAGCTCATGGATTTAATGACGCTTTAGATTATTATAAGCAGAGTAGTAGTTTGCAATTTCTTCCTCATATCAAAATACCTACACTTATTATAAACGCACTTAATGACTCATTTTTAGCACCAGAATGTTATCCTGTAAAAGAAGCGAAAAATAATGCTAATTTGCATTTAGAAATGCCTAAACATGGCGGTCATGTTGGTTTTCATTTATACAAAGGAGTTTATTATAATGAATCAAGAGCTTTTGCATTTATTCAAGATTTTTAATTTCACTTTTTTTACTATTTTTAAGCAAATCAATCACTTATGCTTAAAAAAGTTTTTGCCAGCGCTGTTTTTGGCGTTGAAGCCTCAACCGTTACTGTAGAAGTTAATGTAGATAAAGGTATCGGTTATCATCTTGTAGGCTTACCTGATAATGCTATAAAAGAAAGTAACTATCGTATTGCTGCGGCACTTCAAAATAATGGTTATAAAATACCAGGAAAGAAGCTTATAATAAATATGTCTCCTGCTGATTTACGAAAAGAAGGTAGCGCGTATGATTTAACGTTAGCTATTGGAATTCTTGCAGCTTCCAATCAAATTCAAGCAGATAATTTAGATCGCTATTTAATCATGGGTGAGTTATCTTTAGACGGCACATTACAGCCTATAAAAGGCGCTTTACCTATTGCTGTTAAAGCAAGAGAAGAAGGTTTTAAAGGCTTTATACTACCCAAACAGAATGCCAAAGAAGCAGCTATTGTCAATAACCTCGAAGTTTATGGCATAGAAACAATAGAACAGGTTATCAATTACTTTGATAAAAATGAACCATTAGAACAAACCATTATTAACACACGTCAAGAATTTGAAAAACAGTTAGATTTTCCAGAATTTGATTTTGCTGATGTAAAAGGTCAGGAAAGTATAAAACGATGTATGGAAATAGCGGCTGCTGGAGGACATAATATAATATTAATAGGCCCGCCGGGAGCAGGAAAAACAATGCTAGCAAAGCGCTTACCAAGTATTTTACCACCAATGACCTTAAGCGAGGCATTAGAAACAACAAAAATACATTCGGTTGTTGGTCGTGTAAAAGAACATACCGGATTAATGGCTCAACGCCCATTTAGAAGCCCGCATCATACTATTTCAAATGTAGCACTTGTTGGTGGTGGTAGTTATCCACAACCAGGTGAAATATCATTGTCACACAATGGTGTATTGTTTTTAGATGAATTACCAGAGTTTAAGCGAGAAGTTCTAGAAGTAATGAGGCAGCCGTTAGAAGATCGTGAGGTAACTATTTCTAGAGCAAAATTTACAGTAACTTATCCATCGTCATTTATGTTGGTAGCAAGTATGAATCCCAGTCCTAGTGGTTATTTTAACGATCCTGACGCGCCAGTAACATCAAGTCCAGCTGAAATGCAGCGTTATTTAAGTAAGGTTTCTGGGCCGTTATTAGATAGGATAGATATTCATATAGAAGTAACGCCTGTACCTTTTGAAAAACTTTCTGATGATAGAAAAGGGGAGTCTTCTGTAGATATTAGAAAGCGTGTAACTAAAGCAAGAATATATCAAACAACACGTTTTCAGTCGTATGAAAATATACACTACAACGCTCAAATGACCACAAAGCAAATAAGAAAATATTGTGCACTAGACGACGCATCAAAAGCTTTGTTAAAGAGTGCTATGGAGCGATTAAATTTATCTGCGCGTGCTTACGACAGAATTTTAAAAGTAGCAAGAACTATAGCAGATTTAGAAGGTTGTGATGATGTGCAAGGCAGCCATATTAGCGAAGCAATACAGTATAGAAGTTTAGATAGGGACGGTTGGTTAGGCTAATTTTTTTATTACCTTTAGCGGGTTATTAATCAACTTTTAATTAAAACTTATGAAAAATTTAGGAACACTTCTTTTGGGGATTATTTTGGGTGTTTTAGGGTATTACTTTTTTTGTGGTACTTGTTGTGGAGATGTTGGTTCTCCACCACCTATTACAAAACCGCAAGGACTCATTACATCAAGTCAAGCTCAAATATTGTCATCAGCATATAATATGCGTTATGAACTGGTAAGCGACTCTGTTTTTGGAGGTCCAAATTTAGATAACCGCTCATCTTGGTACTCTGTTGATGATATTAAAAACTATTTAATTTATGCTGATAGCCAGTCAACAGCTTTAGGGTATACTATGAATGGACTTCGTGTTTATTTAGGAGCTCAACAAGGAAGTAAAAAAATGCCAGGCTATACAACAATGTTTTTTGTGCCAACTGGTGAGTCTACTTCATCGTCTACAAAAGGAGGGAAAAATGATATTCCAGGAGGTGATGGTCTGGATTATGGAGGAGAAGGCCATCCACCAAGTGCAACATACCCACAATAAATTATTATGGAGGAATTTTTAAAACAGAATTATTTTGTTTTAACCTATTCCGTAGAAGGTTTAGCAGCCGTAATAGGATTATTTTGCTTAAAAAAATATAAACATACGGCTGTTAAATATTTTATATGTTTCTTGGTTTATAGTTTTTGTATTGATCTTTTAGGACGATACCCTACATATTTAAAGTCTTTTGGCTATTTTCAGTACATTGATGGTACCATTTTTGAAAAAAATTATTGGTGGTACGCATTGTTTGGAATCACGAGTATGTGCTTTTATTTTTATTACTTCTTTGCAATTTTGAATAATAAATTATTTAAAAAAGTATTTAGGTATGTTTCTATTTTTTTAATTGTATTATCAGTATTACATTTCATAATACATATAGATCAATTTTATAATAAAAACTCTTCTTTTATAAGAATAAATACATCAGTATTAATTATTTTCGGTGTTATTTTATATTTAGTTGAGGTTCTGCAAACAGAGAAAATACTCCTTTTTTTTAAATCTATTAATTTTTACATAAGCAGTGTATTGTTGATATGGTTATTAATTACTACACCACTTACATTTTATGAAATCTATTTTTCAACTGCCGATTGGAATTTTGTGTTCTTAAAAGGACATATTTACTTGTCAGCCAACATGTTTATGTATTTAATGTTTACTTTTGCTTTATTATGGTGCAATCCGGAGAACGATTAGTTAGTACAGCAGCAGAAAGATATCTATTAGTTTATATGATTGGCGTTTTGCTTATTGTATGTTCTCTTATTATCATAATCTTTATAGTTTTTCAAAAGCGAAAAAATAAATTATTATTAGATAAAATAAAGCAACAACAGGCTTTTGAAGAAGAACTTTCTAATACACAAATTGAGATTCAAGAGCAAACGCTCAAAAACATAGGGCAAGAACTACATGATAATATTGGTCAATTATTATCTGTTGCAAATATGCAGTTAAGCATTATGAGTATGCAGATTAATCAAGATATAAAAGACCAATTTACTGAAACAAAAAATGTGGTAAAAGATAGCTTGAGCGAGGTGAGAGCACTTTCAAAATCATTAAACAGTGACGTGATTGTTAATAGAGGTTTTCAACAATCTGTACAAAATGAAGTTGATCGTTTAAATAAATTAAACCTTTTAAAAACAGAGCTTCAAGTGTTAGGAGATAAAACTTTGTTTCCTAAAAATAAAGATAGTATCATTTTATTTAGAATTATACAAGAGTTTATTTCAAATACTATAAAATACGCAAAAGCAGGAACTTTAACTCTTGTTTTAAACTACAATGAAGATAGCTTACTTATTAAAGCTGTTGATGATGGCGTTGGTTTTGATATAAAAGCAGCTGAACTAGGTTCTGGATTGATTAATATGAAAAATAGGGCGAATTTAATAAACGCTACATTTCAAATTGATTCTGAAATAAATAAAGGAACAAAGCTAACGGTAAATTATCCTTATAAAAATTCAAGTATCTAGCTTTATAAACAAGCATCCCATACAGGATCATTTGGTAAAGGAGCAATTACCTTAATGGCTTCATTTTTAACAGGATGAGTGAACTCTAATTGTCTTGCATGTAGACTGATACTACCATCTTTGTTGCTTCTGTCAAAACCATATTTTAAATCACCTTTAATAGGACAACCTATGCTAGATAGTTGCACGCGTATTTGGTGATGTCTTCCTGTTTCAAGTGAAATTTCTAATAAATAATAATTGTCTAAAGCTTTGAGTGTTTTATAGTGTAGAATAGCTTTTTTACTATCAGAAGTTTCTTTTATATAAGCTGTAGATTTATTGTTTTTAGGGTTCTTTTTTAACCAATGTATTAGCGTGTCGTTTGCTTTTTTTGGTTTGTTTTTTACAAGTGCCCAATAGGTTTTTGTCGCCTTTTTTTCAGAAAATAATTTGTTTAGTCTAGGCAATGCTTTGCTTGTTTTTGCAAACATAACAATACCTGTTGTAGGTCTGTCAAGTCTATGCACAACACCTAGATATACGTTTCCGGGTTTTTTGTATTTTTCTTTAATATAACTTTTTACAACTTCAGATAGGGGTTTGTCTCCAGTTTTATCACCTTGAACAATATCACCAGCACGTTTGTTAACAATAATGATATGATTGTCTTCGTATAAAACTTGAAGATTATCTTTGTTAGAGCGTAGTTTCATTGTTTTTTTTAAGGGATTAAACTTTTTTAGAATGTCTTTTGATTCTAATTAGATAATCAAAAAAATATGAAATAATAATTTAATATTGTTCTGAATCACTAGGGAAATCAACAGCTTTAACATCATCAACGTATTGCGTGATAGCTGTAGTCATATCATCATATAAGTTCATGTAACGACGTAAAAATCTAGGTTGAAACTCATAAGTCATTCCTAGCATATCATGAACAACTAAAACTTGACCATCAACACCATTTCCAGCTCCAATGCCTATAACGGGAATACTCACGCTTTCTGCAACTTCTTTTGCTAATTTTGCAGGTATTTTTTCTAATACAATAGCAAAACATCCAGCTTTTTCAAGCATTAAAGCATCTTCTTTTAATTTTTTAGCTTCGGCTTCCTCTTTAGCTCTTACTGTGTAAGTTCCGAATTTATATATTGATTGCGGTGTTAAACCTAAATGTCCCATAACAGGAATTCCTGCATTCAGTATACGCTTTATAGATTCTTTAATCTCTTTACCTCCTTCTAATTTTACGGCATGACCTCCTGATTCTTTCATTATTCTAATAGCAGATCGCAACGCTTCTTTAGGATCACTTTGGTAACTACCAAAAGGTAAATCTACAACCACTAAAGCTCTATTTATAGCTCTAATAACTGAAGATGCATGATAAATCATTTGATCTAAAGTAATAGGTAATGTTGTTTCATGACCAGCCATAACATTACTAGCAGAATCACCAACCAAAATAACATCAACGCCAGCACCATCAACAATCTTTGCCATGGTATAATCATAAGCTGTAAGCATAGATATTTTCTCGCCTTTAGACTTCATGTCAACTAATGTCTTGACTGTGATTCTTTTATATTCTTTTTTTGCTACTGACATAATATATGTTTAAAATTGGTCTGTAAAATTAAGAAATTCAAAGCGTATAATGTTAAACTTTTCCTTATTTCAACTGAAAACAACTATTGATAATTTATTTTAGGTCTTCAAAAATTAAGATTATGACAAGAATAATACGTTTTATTGCTTTTTTGATAGTGACAACGGCTATTGGACAAAACTCTGTTGATGTTGAAACACAGGTAAAAAATTCCGTAGATACTTTTTTTGAAGGTTTTCATAAAGGCGATACACTACTTATGAAATCAGTATTAGCCAATAAGGTTGTTACTCAAACTGTTACCAAAAACAAAGAAGGAAAAACATTGTTAGGTACAGAAAGTATGCAAGATTTTTTGAAAGTAATAGGAGCTAGACCAGCAAATCAAAAATGGAAAGAAAAGTTATTGGATTATAAAATTCAGGTAGACGGCAATATGGCACATGTTTGGACGCCTTACGAGTTTTGGTTTAACGACAGTTTTAGTCATTGCGGTGTTAATTCGTTTCAACTATTTAATGATAACGGCACTTGGAAAATTATTTATTTAATAGACACACGAAGACGAGCAGGTTGTCAAGATTAATTTTAACAATCCACTAAATTTACACCAACAGCTAAACCGCCTTCACTGGTTTCTTTGTATTTGGAATTCATATCTTTTGCAGTTTCCCACATAGTATTTACCACTTTATCAAGCGGAACTTTTACATTATTAGGGTCAGTGTCTAAAGCTAATTCTGCAGCATTAATTGCTTTTATAGCTCCCATAGAGTTACGTTCTATGCATGGCACTTGTACCAAACCACCAATTGGGTCACAAGTTAGCCCTAAATGATGTTCCATAGCGATTTCGGCAGCAACTAGAACTTGTTCAGGAGTTCCTCCAAGTAATTCACACAAAGCTCCAGCAGCCATTGCAGATGATACTCCAATTTCAGCTTGACAACCGCCCATAGCCGCACTAATAGTAGCCCCTTTTTTAAAGATACTGCCAATTTCTCCAGCAACCATTAAAAAACGTTTTACATGTTCAAAATCAGCTTCATGGTTTTCAATAACCATATAGTACATTAATACCGAAGGTATCACACCAGCGCTACCATTAGTTGGAGCTGTAACAACACGACCTAATGAGGCATTTACCTCATTTACAGCAAGTGCAAAGCAGCTTACCCATTTTAATATTTGTCTAAACTTTACTTCTGTTTTCCTAATAACCTGCAACCACTCTTGAGGTGTTTCATAAGGTAAATCCCCTTTGAGCTTTTGGTGCATATCATAAGCGCGACGTCGCACATTTAATCCTCCAGGAAGATTTCCTTCTGTATGACAACCTACATACATGCATTCTAGCATGGTGTTCCAAATTCTTTCTAACTCAAAGTTTATAGAGTTTTCTTCTCTAATAGATTTTTCGTTTTCCCAAACAACACCAGATATTGGTAATTGCAGTTGGTTGCAGAAATCTAAAAGTTGAACACCATTTTCAGTAGGATAAGGAAATGTACAATAAAAGATGATTTTATTGGCTTTAGCAACTTTTCGTTCTTCTTGTACAACAAATCCGCCTCCAATGGAGTAGTATGTAGACTTATAATTTCTGCCATTTATGGTTGCTGTAAATGTTAAAGCATTGGCATGAAAAGGTAAAAACTTCTTATTGAAAGTTATATTTGTTTTTGTATCAAACGCTATAGGCTTTTCGTTATTAAATAAAAGCGTGTTTGTGTTTTTAATAGCTGCAATAATAACATCAATAGTATCAACAGGAATGCGTTCAGGATCAGCACCACTTAACCCTAGCATAACAGCATAATCTGTAGCATGACCTTTTCCTGTTAAGGATAAAGAACCATACAAGTCAACAGATATTTTTTCAACTTTATCAAATCTGTTTTTATCTTTTAATTCTTTAATCCAACGTTCAGCAGCGCGCCAAGGTCCTAATGTATGAGAACTAGAAGGCCCAACGCCTATTTTTAACATATCAAAAACGGAAATACACTCCATGTACGAAAACGTTTTAGGGTTTGCCGCAAATATACATTTTGTTCTTGAAGAATAGCAATAAAAAAGAGGTTTCTACCTTATGGTATAACATGTTTTTTTAGAGTTTTACAAACTCTTTGATGTCATAAGTGTTTATTACAGAGTTCAAATTGGATGTATTTGTTTTACTTAAAGCATCAGCAGGTAAAATAACAATTCTAAAAACTTGATTTTGTGTGTAAGATGCCGCTAATGTAGAAAGATCAAAGTTACCATCAATTAGTAATTGTACATCTGCGTAAGTGTGGTTAAATATATATTGAATTGTATCTGTATCACTTATAAAAAAGTTTTGAGGAAGTGGTGACCAAGTTTCAGTAGGTTGTCCATCAATATCAACAATACCTTCTAGTCTATAAACTAAAACTACATCACTATCTAATATATCATAAGGTAGTGGTATAATGGCTTCTTGTAAACCAGTATCATTAAAATATTCAAAATCAATATTATCAACCTCATAAGATAATGCAGCATATTCGTCAGCATTAATTCCAGGAAGTCCTTGTGGGCCTTGATCTCCTTCACAAGCAGTTAAGGTTACAGTCAGGCATAGTATTGCGATAAGTTTTTTCATGTGTAATCTGTTTTTTTAATTTTTTATAAAGTTACAAACCATACTTCTTTTATATGGTATAATTAGCGTTTTATTATGAAATATGACATCGTGTCATATTTTTTGTCATGGCACAATCATTGACTTATACAATCCGAATTAAAATTAGAACACAACATTTCTGCGAAAGCGGAAATCTTAAAAACAAATAAAAACAAATTATGAGTAAAATTATTGGAATCGATTTAGGTACAACAAACTCTTGTGTTTCTGTAATGGAAGGTAATGAGCCAGTTGTAATTCCTAACGCAGAAGGTAAGCGTACAACACCATCTGTAATCGCTTTCGTAGAAGGTGGTGAAATTAAAGTTGGTGACCCAGCAAAGCGTCAAGCAGTAACAAACCCAACAAAAACGGTTTATTCTATCAAGCGTTTTATGGGTAACAAATATTCTGAATCAAAAAATGAAGCAGAACGCGTACCTTATAAAGTAGTAAAAGGTGATAACGATACACCAAGAGTTGATATTGATGGTCGTTTATATACACCTCAAGAATTATCAGCAATGATTCTTCAAAAAATGAAGAAAACAGCTGAAGATTATTTAGGTCAAGATGTAAGTGAAGCTGTAATTACAGTTCCTGCATACTTTAATGACTCACAACGTCAAGCAACAAAAGAAGCTGGTGAAATCGCAGGATTAAAAGTTCGTAGAATTATAAACGAACCAACTGCAGCAGCTTTAGCTTACGGATTAGATAAAAAAGGACAAGACCAAAAAATTGTAGTATTTGACTTTGGTGGTGGTACACATGACGTGTCTATCCTAGAATTAGGAGATGGCGTTTTTGAAGTATTATCAACAGATGGAGATACGCATTTAGGTGGTGATGATGTTGATGAAAAAATCATTAACTGGTTAGCAGATGAGTTTCAGGCAGAAGAAAGTATGGACTTACGTAAAGACCCAATGGCTTTACAACGTCTTAAAGAAGCTGCTGAAAAAGCAAAGATTGAATTATCATCTTCTGCACAAACAGAAATCAACTTACCTTACGTAACAGCTACAGCTAGCGGACCAAAGCACTTGGTACGTACATTAACACGTTCTAAATTTGAGCAATTAATTGACGATTTAGTAAAACGTACTATTGAGCCATGTGAGTCTGCATTAAAATCAGCAGGTTTAAGTAAAAGTGATATTGACGAAGTTATTTTAGTTGGTGGTTCTACACGTATTCCTGCAGTACAAGAAGCTGTAGAAAAATTCTTTGGTAAAAAACCAAGTAAAGGTGTAAACCCAGACGAAGTTGTATCATTAGGAGCTGGAATCCAAGGTGGTGTATTAACAGGTGATGTAAAAGACGTACTTTTATTAGACGTAACACCATTATCTCTTGGTATTGAAACTATGGGTAACGTAATGACCAAGTTAATTGAAGCGAATACAACTATTCCAACAAAGAAAAGTCAAGTATTCTCAACAGCAGCAGACAATCAGCCATCAGTAGAAATTCACGTATTACAAGGTGAGCGTCCTATGGCAGCAGACAACAAAACAATTGGTCGTTTCCATTTAGATGGTATTCCACCAGCAAAACGTGGTACTCCACAAATTGAAGTAACGTTTGATATTGATGCTAATGGTATCATTAAAGTATCTGCGACTGATAAAGCAACTGGTAAATCTCAAGATATCAGAATTGAAGCGTCTTCAGGATTAACAGAAGATGAAATCCAAAAGATGAAGCAAGAAGCAGAAGCAAATGCTGAAGCTGATGCAAAAGCAAAAGAAACTGCTGATAAATTAAACAGTGCTGACGCTATGATTTTCCAAACTGAAAGTCAGCTAAAAGAATTTGGTGACAAATTATCTGATGATAAAAAGAAACCAATTGAAGAAGCACTTGAAGAATTGAAGAAAGCTTACGAAACAAAAGATATCGCAGTAATTGATCCAGCTTTAGAAAAAATAAATGAAGCTTGGAAAGTAGCTAGCGAAGAAATGTACAAAGCACAAGCTGAAGCACAACAAGGTGCAGCAGGAGCAGAGCAACCTCAAGGTGCAGCAGGAGCATCTAACGAAGGTAGCGATGTAGAAGATGTAGATTTCGAAGAAGTGAAATAAGCATAACTATCATAACATTTGAAAAAGCGCAATCAGTCATGGTTGCGCTTTTTTATCCCCAAAAAAATATGAAAAGACAAATTCCTTATTCTATATTAGAATTGGCTACTGTAGCAGAAAATACTACTATTCAAGATACTTTTGCTAACAGTTTAGATTTAGCTCAACAAGCTGAAAAAATGGGATATCATCGTTTTTGGCTTGCCGAACATCATAATATGAAAAGTATTGCAAGTTCAGCAACTTCAGTGTTAATTGGTCACATTGCTGGAGGTACAGAAAAAATACGTGTAGGTTCTGGTGGAATCATGTTGCCTAATCATTCGCCACTAATTGTTGCAGAACAGTTTGGTACTTTAGGTAACTTATATCCTAATCGAATTGATTTGGGTTTAGGTCGTGCTCCAGGAACCGATCAGGAAACAGCTCAAGCTATCAGGTCTGATAGAATGACAGCTGTATATCAATTTCCTGATGAAGTGAGTCGAATTCAGAATTTTTTCACAAGTTCTTACAGAGGTAAAGTTCGTTCATATGTTTCGGAAGGTGTACATGTGCCGTTATATATATTGGGTTCTAGTACAGATAGTGCTTATGTTGCTGCAAAAAAAGGACTGCCTTATGTGTTTGCTAGTCACTTTGCACCAGCACAGTTAAAAGAAGCTCTAAACATTTATCGTCAAAACTTTAAGCCTTCTGCATATTTAAAAACACCCTATACTATGGCAGGAATTGGTGTAATTGCAGCCGAAACTAATGAGATGGCAGATACGTTATCGTCATCAATGTATCAAATGATTTTGGGTGTACTTACAGGAAATATCGATTATGTAAAAGCTCCAAGTGTTATAACGCCAGAAATGCGAGATGTTATTAACCATCCTAAAGTACAGCAAATGACACATTATAGCTTTATAGGAGATAAGGCTACAGTAAAATCTAAAACAAAGCAATTTTTAGAAGATACCAAAGTAGATGAGTTAATTGCTGTTTCGCATATTTACGACCATCAAGATAGGGTTGCGTCATATCGTATTTTTTCTGAAATCATGCAGGAGTTATAAGGTTTTTATTTTCTGGGTTTATCTAGTGAATTTTACGAAACTCAACACATATTATGTAAAAAACAATCATCTGCTTGATTGTTTTTTTTATTTTCAAACACTTACTTTTATATAAAAATTATATATGCCATTTTCACCAAAAATTCAATCAACGTATCAACCTAAACGATTAGCTGTAAAACTCACGGCAAAAGGCGAGCAGTTTGTTTTAAACGTGCATCCTTGGGTCTTTTCTAACAGTATTGTTAAGATAAATGACGATGCAAAATCAGGTGATTTGGCAATTGTTTTCAATAAGAATAAAAATAAAGTTATAGGTTTAGGCTTATACGATGCGTCATCACCAATTCGTATTAAAATGCTACATAGTGGCATGGAAAAAGCTGAAATTAATACAGCGTTTTTTAAGCAAAAGATTGATACCGCTTTTGAAAAACGATTAGATTTATTACAAACCACAACCAATAGCTACCGTTTATTATTTGGAGAAAATGACGGTTTCCCAGGTTTGATTGCTGATGTGTATGCATCTGTTTTGGTCGTTAAGCTATATTCTGAAATTTGGTTACCCTATTTAGCAGCCATATTGCCAATGCTTCAAGAAACAGCACAAGCCAAAACGGTTGTCATTAGATTAAGTCGTGGATTACAAAACTCCAAAGCACATCAACTAAAAGATGGCGATGTAGTTTTTGGAACGTTAGAAAATGAAGTTGTTCAGTTTGTAGAGCATGGCGTAAATTTTTCGGCAAACGTTATTAAAGGTCATAAAACTGGTTATTTTTTAGATCATCGCGAAAACCGAAAACGCGTAGGAGCATTAAGTCAAGGTAAAACAGTGTTAGATGTATTTTCATATGCTGGCGGATTTTCGGTGCATGCTTTGGCTAATGATGCTACAGAAGTGACAAGTTTAGATATTAGTGAGCAAGCCCTAGAAATTGCTATTGAAAACGGCAAGCTAAACACCTATTCAGGGATTCATAAAACCATTGCTGGCGATGCTTTTGACGAAATGCAAAAACTGATTAATGTAGGTAAAACCTTTGATGTAGTAGTGATAGATCCTCCAAGTTTTGCCAAACAAGCATCTGAAATAGCATTAGCCAAGAAAAAGTATGCGCAATTAGCTGCTTTAGGAGAACAGTTAACAGCTAAAAAGGGTATGTTAGTATTGGCTTCGTGTTCGTCAAGAGTGCAATATCAAGCCTTTTTTGATATTAATTCGCAAGCTTTAAAACAAACTGGCAGACCATTTCAATTACAGTTAAAAACACAACACGATAGCGACCATCCAATTGGATTTCCAGAAGGTGCTTACTTAAAATGTGGTTACTATAAGCTTGGGTAGTTCATTATAGACTAACTAATTATTAGCATGTTTAAAATGTCAAATTGACAATATTTTTGTGTGTAAAGTTTTTTAAATCAGTTGGTTTAGCAAATGAAATGTTAAAATAAATGACAAATATTCATTTTGGTATTTTTTTTGAAATATAGCATCATGAAATCAGATTAGATTTCAAATTTGAAATAATGTTTAACTTAAATTTTTTAATTATGAGCAATTTAGTAACTGTTCCAAAAAATGGAAGTTTAGCAACTACAAATTCAAATTTAAACTTCCCAACATGGTCTAATTGGTTAGATGATTTATTTAATAGAGAATTACCTTCGGTTTTCACTTCCAACTTTAATACTGGAATTACCTTACCAAAGGTAAATATTAGAGAAACAGCAGACGCTTATTATGTTGAAATGGCTGTTCCTGGACTTAAAAAATCAGATTTCCAAATAGATTTAGACAATCAAGTTTTATCAATATCTACTGAAGTAAAGCAAGAAAATGAACAAAAAGAAGCGAATTACACGCGTAGAGAGTTTGGTTACTCATCATTTAAACGCACCTTCACATTACCTGAAACAGTAGATGAGGATAAAATCCAAGCAAGTTACACAGAAGGTATTTTAAATATTCTTTTACCTAAAAAAGAAGAAGCCAAACAAAAACCGGCTAGGACTATTAAAATATCTTAAGTGTTTTTTCTAGAGTTTTAATACTATATTCAAGAAGAGGTTCATAGACAATCTCTTCTTGAATTTAATACAGTTTTGTTTAACTTTTTAAGGCTTTTAGTTATGAAGAAGTATATGTTTTTACTCGTGTTATTTTCATGGTGTGTAAGTTGTAATGGACAAAATTCAGAAGAGAAAAAAGAGTTAAGCAACTTAAAAGAGCATGTTAATAATGATAAACCAAAAGGCAGCTGGAAGGTAGATAAAGAGTTTGATGAACACGGAAACTTAATTAAGTATGATAGCATTTATTCATGGTCTTCTAGTAGCCATTTAAATAATTTGTCTTCTTTAGACAGAGATAGTATAATAGAATCTTTTAAATCAAAATTTCATTCTAGCTTTTCAAAATTTAATGATGATAATTTTGGTGCTATTTTTTCTCAAGATTCACTTTTTAACCAACGTTTTTTCAACGATACTTTTTTTGATAGTAACTTTGGAAAGGATTTAATGGAGTTAGATAAGTTAAGGGAACAGATGATAGCTAGACAAAAAGAATTTCTTAAAAATTACTATCCACAGATTATCAGTCCAGAAAAATAAGAACTTAACCAATAGGGTGTTTTTTTTCTTTTGCTTGCTTTTAGATTTTACTTAAAATATTATGCATGCATAGTAAAAATATAGTATATTTGTTAGACAAAATATACAAATAATGAGCACAAAGCTAACAGAGTTATTAGATATAAAACACCCTATCATTATGGCGCCAATGTTTTTGGTGTCTAATGTAGCAATGGTTAAAGAAGCTATGAAATGTGGTATTGCAGGTTGCATTCCAGCATTAAACTACAGGACTTTAGAGGAGTTACGTGCTGCAATTAAAGAATTAAAAGCAGCAAAAGTAGAAGGCGGTTCGTTTGGGTTTAATTTGATAGTTAATAAATCTAATCCGAAAGCTAAAGACCAACTGCGTGTATTGTGCGAAGAAGGTTGCGATTTTATTTTAACCTCATTAGGAAGTCCTGAAGAAACCATCAATCAAGCACATGCTGTAGGAATTAAAGTTTTTTGTGATATAACCGATTTAAAATTCGGTCAAAAAGTGGAAAGTTTAGGTGCTGATGCTGTTGTGGCTGTAAATAATCAAGCAGGTGGACATCGCGGAAATATAGACCCACAAGTGCTTATAAAAACGCTAAACGATAATTTATCTATTCCTGTTATTTCAGCAGGTGGAGTAGGAACTAAAGCCGATGTTGATACTATGTTAGCTTATGGAGCTGCAG
Organism: Corallibacter vietnamensis; assembly: GCF_039537875.1. NCBI lineage: Bacteria > Pseudomonadati > Bacteroidota > Flavobacteriia > Flavobacteriales > Flavobacteriaceae > Corallibacter > Corallibacter vietnamensis. Next base: position 75,674 of record NZ_BAABBI010000005.1, on the reverse strand, counting down.
GTGTTTCAGTTGGTAGTCCGTTTATTGCTTCAGAAGAAGCAGGAGTTACTAATGAGTACAAACAAGCTTGTGTAGATTATGGTGCTGATGATATTGTTATGACCGAACGTATTTCAGGAACACCTTGTACAGTAATCAATACACCTTATGTAAAAAAGATAGGCACCAAATCACCTTGGTTAGAACGTATGCTTAACAAAAACCGAAAGCTTAAAAAATGGGTGAAAATGGTCCGTTTTTATATGGGTATGAAAGCCACAGAAAAAGCAGCACAACAAGCCACTTATAAAACGGTTTGGGTTGCAGGACCAAGTATAGAACATACCAACGCTATTTTACCTGTTAAAGACATTGTAAGTAAATTAATTTAGAAGTATTGAAACGGTTAAGCTTTCTAGTTCTCATTTTAAGTGTTGTTTATGCGTGTAGTGATTCAAACAAAATACAATCAGGAGATATTATTTTTAGAAGCGCAACAAGCAGTTCGCTCTCTGAAGCAATTAATAATGTAACACAAACTCAAAAAGCAACAAACTATAGCCACATTGGTGTTTGTGATGTGGTTGATGGTACAGTTTACATCTATCATTCCGATTTAGGTAAAGGTGTCGTTCACGAACCTCTTGAAGCCTTTATGAAAGCAACTGATACTGTAAAATATGTTGCTGATTTTTACAGAATTAAAAACATAACTTCAAATCAGGTTGAAAATGCGCTCAATCGTGCCAAAACATTTTTGGGTCAACCTTATAACACCACATATATTTTAGAAGACAACGGACTCTATTGTTCAGAATATATCTACGAAGTGTTTAAAGAAGATGCTATTTTTGAGCTAGAGCCTATGACTTTTAAAAACCCTGAAACCAAAGTATTTCACAAAGGTTGGATTAAGCATTATAAAGAACTAGGTATTGAAATCCCTGAAGGAAAACTAGGTTGTAATCCTAATGGAATGGCAAACAGCAAACATTTAGAGTTTGTAAAAAGTTTAACAACCAATTAATAACAAAAGTTTTGTAGCTTTAAAGTATGAAAATCACTCTAGAGCATACAGACGCTTCACATTCAGACTTTATAACATTAGTCAGTCATTTAGATGCTGATTTAAAAATTCGTGATGGCGACGACCACGAGTTTTACCATCAGTTTAATGGTATTGAAGCCTTAAAACATTGCATTGTAGCTTATCATGGTAATCATGCAGTAGGTTGTGGCGCCATAAAACCTTTAGACGATACCTCAATGGAAGTAAAACGAATGTTTGTATTTTCTGAACAACGTGGTAAAGGGATTGCTACTACAATTTTAAAAGCTCTAGAACAATGGACCAAAACATTGGGTTATACCTCTTGTAAGCTAGAAACAGGAATTAAACAACCAGAGGCCATTGCACTCTACAAACGCAACGGTTATAACATCATTTCTAATTACGGTCAATACGCAGGAGTAGAAAATAGCGTGTGTTTTGAGAAAACACTGTTATGATCAGAATAAGTTTATCCATAATAATAAAGCTTAAATACTAAATAAAAGTTAATGTGTTTTTTTAATTCTAACCGATTGTTTAGTTTTGTATGGTAATTTAGATGTTTATTTAGTTACATGGCAAGAAAAAAAGAATATAACGAAGATGTAGTCGTTGAAAAAGCTATGAATGTGTTTTGGCGCAATGGCTATGAAGCTACATCTATGCAAATGCTAGAAAAAGAAATGGGAATTAACAAATTTTCTATTTACTCTAGCTTTGGCAATAAACACGGTCTTTTCTTAAAAAGTTTACAATGCTATAAAAACAAGGTAAGTGTCATTTTTGAGAAGTTTAAAAACGCTACCAATGGTGTAGATGATATTAAACAGTTTTTTTATGATTCAGTTGATTTGGAGATTAAGGATACGACTCAAAAAGGCTGTTTAGTAACAAATACGTATAATGAGTTTTGTAATAGTGAAGATGCATTGATAAAATCACAAATGGATGATTTTATGTCTAACCTCAAAGCTATTATCATTGAAAAGTTAGAAACAGACACTAGCAAGTCTGAAGACACTATTTTAAAACAAGCTAATTACTTGTTATTAGCAAAACATGGACTTGCAGCAGCAACAAGAGTAAACACAAATCAAGAGATAAAAGATTATATAGAAATGACCTTTAGCAATCTATAATCCTTTTTTTTGGACTAAAACTAAACGAACGTTTAGAAATAATTAACATAAAAATTAAAATCTATTATTATGACAACATTAAAAATTCATAACATTGAAACTGCTCCAGAAGCGAGTAAAGCATTATTAGAAAATTCACAAAAAGCTTACGGAATGATTCCTGGTTTACATGGTGTATTGGCAGCAGCTCCTCAAGCTTTAGAGGCGTATCAAAAAATACACGAATTGTTTACACAAACGTCGTTTAATGAGGAAGAGTTAACTGTGGTATGGCAAACTATAAATGTAGAGCACGAATGTCATTACTGTGTGCCAGCACATACAGGAATTGCAAAAATGATGAAAGTAGACGATGCTATTACTGAAGCTTTACGTAACGAAACACCTTTGGCTGATTCAAAACTAGAAGCCTTACGTACTATGACACTAACCATTGTTAGAAATAGAGGTAATGTTACTCAAGCAGATTTAGATGCGTTTTATGCAGCAGGTTATGGTGAAACACAAGTACTAGAAATTATTTTAGGACTGTCGCAAAAAACCATAAGTAACTATGTAAACCATATTGCAAACACACCAGTTGATGCAGGTTTTAAAAAGTATGAATGGACTAAAGAAACTGTAAATTCATAATTAGCAAAACCAGTAACAACTGTATGAAAAAGAATAGGAGAGACTTTATTAAAAATATGGGTTTAATGGGAACAACAGGTCTTTTAATGCCCAATATAGTATTAGCAAACACAAAAGAGAACACACAAAGTATGATACAAAAAGAGCGACCAAAAGTTTTGTTTTTTGATGTAAATGAAACGCTTTTAGATTTAACCGATATGAAAATGCAAGTAGGAGACGCTTTAAACGGTCGCGAAGATTTATTATCGCTTTGGTTTACAACAATGCTTCAATATTCATTGGTGACAACAGCATCCAATCAATATGAGCATTTTGGATACATTGGAGCAGCAGCATTACAAATGGTTGCTGCAAATAATAATATTAGTATGTCGCAAGATGAAGCTAGAAACATTATTGTAAAGTCATTACGTGGTTTGCCAGCGCATCCTGAAGTAAAAGAGAGTTTAGCGCAACTAAAAGAAGCGGGTTATAAATTGGTGTCGTTTACAAATTCTTCAAACGAAGGTGTTAAAAAGCAATTTGAAAGTGCAGGATTAACTCATTTTTTTGATGAACGATTGAGTGTGGAAGACATCGGGAAGTTTAAACCGTTTGCTGACACCTATACTTGGGGAGCACGTAAAATGGGCATTAAACCAGAAGAATGTATGCTGGTAGCAGCTCATGGTTGGGATGTTGCTGGAGCACTTTGGGCAGGTTGGAGAGCAGCTTTTATTAGCAGACCAGGACAACAACTGTTTCCGTTGGCACCTAAAACAGAAATCTCTGAACCTGATTTAAAAAAGATTGCTGATATTTTAGTGACTTACAAGTAATTCTCTATTCTTTAATATAAAAAAAGACCACCATTACAGTTGGTCTTTTTTTATGCTAATTTATTTATCAGATCAACATTTACAACATGTTTGCCATCAAACGGAATAATGGTAACCTTATTGTTAAAAAGCTCATTAGCTCGTGTTGTTTCTATAGTTATACGTTCAGCATTTAGGTATTCGTCATCAGTGCCATAAATCATAGTTGTTTTACCTGTGTAGAAACTAAAATCACTTGAGGTCAGCTCTTTAGGGATTCCGCCAGAATGCAAAACAAGTTGTTGGCATTGTAGTTTGCGTTTTGCAACATAGCGCATCGCCACACTAACACCTTGCGAGTAACCTAAAACAACAAAATTGAGGTTGTTGGGTATATTTTCAGCTTCAAAAATAGCATCAAAATAGCGCATGACATTTTCGGTTTCTTTCACGGTATTTTCTTTTGTTAACCAACTAGCACCAACGTGTCTAAATTTTGGAGGGATATAGTATTTACTTTGTGCTTGTGGCGCAATAATATAGTTTTCTTCTTTGTTTAAGCCCTCAAAATATCTTAAAAAGTACCTGCTTAAATAACCCATGCCGTGACATACAAACCAAACATTTTTAGTAGTGCTACTCAAATGGTTTAATGTGGCATAAGAATTTGATGTTTTATAGGTGATTTCCTTTTCTGTTGAATTCATTTTTGTAAAGGGTTTTGTATTTTTACCTGAAAATCAAAATTAAGGTTTTTAAAGAACCTTCACGAGCAAAACCAATAAAAGATATTGTTGTGAAAACTACTGATGAAAATATTATTGTTTCTCAAATGTTTAGCGTTTCAAAAAGTGAACTTTGGAGCGTAATTACTTCACATGAGCATATGATACATTGGTTTTTTGAAGACATGCCAAGTTTTAAAGCAGAAATAGGTTTTAAAACAAAATTTAACGTAAAAGCACCAAGCCAAGATTTTATGCACTTATGGGAAATTACACAACTAATTCCTGAAAATGAAATTGTATACAATTGGCGCTATGAAGGTTTAAAAGGAAATGCATTTGTAACGTTTCAGTTAGAGTCAATAAAAAAAGAAACACAACTTATCGTTACCGTAAATACCGTTGAAGATTTTGATACATCAATACCTGAATTTAAAAGAGAAAGTTGCCAGCAAGGTTGGGAGTATTTTATACAACAACGCTTGGTAACGTACATTAACAATATTTAATAAAAAACACTTATGCCACTAACTAAAGAAGACGTTTTAGCACAAGCAAATGCTGCAAGTAAAAATACACTCATGGAGACATTACATATTGAAATGGTTGATTTTGGAAAAGACTTTTTAATAGCCAGAATGCCAGTAAATTCAAGAGTTTATCAACCAGATGGTGTTTTGCATGGTGGAGCCACAGCAGCTTTAGCAGAAAGTGTAGGTAGTTTTGCATCTCATATTTTTTCAAATTTAGATGATGTATTTATTCGTGGTATAGAGATTACAGCCAATCATTTAAAAAGTGTAACAGAAGGTTTTGTTTATGCTAAAGCAACTTTTTTACATAAAGGAAGAACAACACAGTTATTAGATATTCGTGTTACTGATGATCATGACAACTTAATATCAGTTTGTAGACTATCTACTATTTCGCTACCAAAAAAGAAATCATGATTATATCCGATTTTTTTGATCAGTTAGCAACACATTTTAATAGTGAATTACCTTTTGTAGGTTACCGAAAGCCTAACGAGAAAAAGCTTCAGGCATTCTTACAAACATCAGATGAACTTAATACTATTTCTGATTATACAGAAAAAGGTTTTGTTATGGCTCCTTTTAATGATGAAGAGCCAAGTGTTTTAATTCCGTTAGAACAATCTAAAAGTATTTCTACACTATACAGTTTTGATTCGTCAAATGAGTTACCAGAAAAAACGCATAATAGTGATTTATCTGCCAGTGAGCATATAGCACTTGTAGCGAAAGGTGTAAACATAATTAATAAAGGAAGTTTGGATAAAGTTGTAATATCTAGAAAGGAAGTTGTTTCAATAACAGAAACAAATCCTATTACAATTTTTAAGCGCTTGTTACAAAGCTATCCAACGGCATTTGTATATTGTTGGTACCACCCAAAAGTAGGATTATGGCTGGGAGCAACACCAGAAACATTACTGTCAGTAGCAAATAACAGACTTTCTACAATGTCACTTGCAGGAACTCAAGAATACAAAGATTCTCTAGATGTTGTTTGGGGAAATAAGGAACAAGTTGAGCAACAGTTTGTAACAGACTATATTGTTGAAAACCTTCAAGATTCGTTATCTAATATTTCAGTTTCAGAGCCAGAAACAATTAAGGCTGGTAATTTATTACATCTTAAATCTACAATTACCGGTAAAATTAATGAAACCGGATTAAAAGATATTATAAAAAAGTTACATCCAACTCCAGCTGTTTGCGGAGTTCCTAAACAAGAGGCAAAAGCTTTTCTTCTTCAAAACGAACCATATAACAGAGCGTTTTATACAGGCTTTTTAGGAGAATTAAACATGACACAAAAGTCTACGAGAAATACAAATAGGCGAAATGTAGAGAATAATGCTTATGCAACTGTAAAAACAACTACAAAGCTATTTGTAAACCTTCGTTGCATGCAATGGTTTAATAATGATACTGTGCACTTATATCTTGGAGGTGGTATCACCAAAGATTCTAACCCAGAAGCTGAATGGTTAGAAACAGTAGCAAAAGCAAGAGTTATGAAAAAGGTATTACAATAATTTTATATCGTAAGTCTATTTCATACTTTTACCTATTGATTTAACTATTTCATGAAGTACCCTAAAATACCTCTTGCACAAACTGTTGTTCAGTTATGTAAAGCAAAAAACATAAAACATATTGTGTTGTCACCAGGAAGTAGAAATGCACCGTTGACAATTGGTTTTACTCACGATGATTTTTTTACATGCTATAGCATTGTAGATGAACGATGTGCTGCTTTTTTTGCATTAGGAATCGCTCAAAATATACAGCATCCTGTAGCGTTGGTATGTAGTTCAGGAAGCGCGTTGTTAAATTATTATCCAGCAATAGCAGAAGCTTTTTACAGTGATATTCCGTTAGTTGTTTTATCTGCTGATAGACCAAAATATTTAATAGGAATAGGAGATGGGCAAACCATAAACCAAGAAGATGTTTATAAAAACCATATACTGTATTCTGCCAATTTAAAATTAGATATAAAAAATCTACTAAAAACAAATGAAGACGAACCTGCAATAATAAAAAGTATTGAAAATAAATTAGAGCGCTTTTTAGGTATAAAACAAGAAATTCAAGATGCTAACGAAACCGAAATTAATACCGCATTAAATAAAGCAATAATTAAAAAAGGACCAGTACATATTAATGTACCTTTTGAAGAACCTTTATACGAAACCGTTGATAATTTATCAGTAGATGTCACGATAGATGATATTGAAAAAAAGATAAAAAAAGTTGATGAGTTTATTATTCAAGAGTGTTTTGAAGACTGGAATAATGCACCAAAAAAAATGGTGCTTGTAGGTGTAAATCAACCTAATGCTATAGAGCAACAATGGCTTGATGAGTTAGCAAAAGATGATAGCGTTGTTGTTTTTACCGAAACAACATCAAACTTACACCATGAAGCCTTTTTTCCAAGTATAGACAAGATTATAGCACCTTTAAGCGATGATGAATTTAAAGCATTACAACCTGATATTCTAATAACTTTTGGAGGTTTAATTGTTTCAAAAAAAATAAAAGCTTTTTTAAGAACATATAAACCAAAACATCATTGGCATATAGATGAGAAAAAAGCTAACGATACCTTCTTCTGTTTAGAAAAACATATAAAGCAAGAACCAAACCAGTTTTTTGAGACATTTTTATCTCGAATAACACATTTTGTAAAAAGTGATTATAAACCTTTATGGAGAAGTGTTAAGCAGCATAGACAAGAAGCCCATGAAGCCTATATAAAGAATATGCCATTTTCAGACTTTAAAGTTTTCAATACTGTATTTAAAAGTTTGCCTAATGATTCTGTTTTACAATTAGGAAATAGCTCAACCATAAGATATGCACAACTATTTGATTTAAATAAAACGCTACAGGTATTTTGTAACCGTGGTACAAGTGGGATAGATGGTAGCACAAGTACAGCCATAGGTTATGCCGTAGGAAGTAAGAAGCAAACCACCTTTATAACAGGAGATTTAAGCTTCTTTTATGATAGTAACGCTTTATGGAATAATTACATTCCTAAAAACTTTAGAATAATTGTAATTAATAATCAAGGAGGTGGTATTTTTAGAATTCTTCCAGGTCATAAAAACACAGACAATTTTGATAATTTCTTTGAGACAAAACACGATTTAACGGCCAAGCAATTATGTGCTATGTATCATTTTGATTACCATACAGCAACAAATGAGCTACAAGTAAAAAACAAGCTTAAAACATTTTTTGATACATCAGATAAACCAAAACTATTAGAAGTTTTTACACCTAGAACAATAAATGATGAGGTGCTAATTAACTATTTTAAATACATTAAGTAATTGTTAAAGTGACTTTTATTTTTTTTGAGTGTCTTAAATATTAGCTATATTTATGTGAAAACAATACGAATAACTTAAAATAAATATCAAAATGAGTAAAAGAGACGAATTAATCGCAAAATACGCAGCAGACTTAAAAGACAAAATAGGAGTAACACCAGATATGGACTTATTAACAAAAGTAACTATAGGTTGCGGACCTGCTATTTATAATGCTGATGCTGCAACGGTTTCAGGGTCTGATGAATCAGAGTTAGCAACAGTAAAAAATAATTTTTTAATTAAAAAACTAGGGTTAGCCGATAGTCCAGAGCTTGATAAAGGTATTGCAAAAGTTATGGAGCAATACGGACAATCTAACAGAAACAAATATAGAGCAGTTGTATACTACTTATTGACTAAACATTTCAAAAAAGAATCTGTTTATTAAAAACACATTCATAATCATAAAAGCACTACAAACTTGTGGTGCTTTTTTTATTTCCATAATGTAATATGATTACCTTTGCGGTATGATAAAAATAGGAGAATATAATACGTTAGAAATACTTCGAGAAACAGATCCAGGATTGTTTTTGGCTGATGATGAAGGCAATGAGGTTTTACTACCAAATAGATATGTGCCAGAAACATTTAAAATTTGGGATAAAATTGAAGTTTTTGTTTATCTAGATAATGAAGAGCGTTTAGTAGCTGTTACAGACAGACCTTACATAAAAAAAGGCGATTTTGCTTTATTACGATGTAATCAAGTAAATAAACATGGTGCTTTTTTAGATTGGGGAATGGTTAAAGAATTATTTTGTCCGTTTAAAGAGCAAGCTTTCAAAATGAAACCTGGCGGTTGGTATTTGGTATATTGCTATATTGATGAAAAAACAGATAGATTAGTAGCTTCAAGTAAAACCAATCAGTTTTTAGACAATAGCGTACTAACAGTTGAAAAATTTGATGAAGTAGATATTATTGTATCTCACCCTTCAGAAATAGGAATGAATGTTATTGTAAACAAAAAGCATTTAGGGCTTATTTTTAAAGACGAAATTTTTAAAGATATCAGTATAGGTGATAGGTTAAAAGGGTATGTGAAAAAAATTCGTCACGATAATAAAATTGATATTGTTTTAGGACAAATAGGTTATCGTAATATAGAGCCTAATGCAGAGCTTATTATGAGAGAACTTGAAGATAATTCAGGCTACTTAAACCTTACAGATAAATCTGACCCAGATGCGATTAAAGAACAGTTACAAATGAGTAAAAAAAGCTTTAAAAAAGCAATAGGCTCACTGTATAAGCAAAAGTTGATAGAATTAAAGGAAGACGGTATTTATCTTAAATAACTTCTTCTAGAATATTTAACTCATTTGTTATCCACTTTTCACTTTCTAATAAGCATTTAAACTCTTTTCTTTTTACATCACAAAAGTGACTTTCTAATTGAAATAACTTTGTTGTTTGTTCAGAATAAGAAACCACAGCTTTTGCTATGGCATTGGGATATCTTTCTCTAAATTTTTCTGAATCTAAAAGGTTTATAGAAAAAGAGTTTATTCTGTTTGATATAATACCAAAAGGTTTATCGGTTCCAAAATGAAGATCTACGAGCGGAATTAAATCTTTAGTGTTTTCAAAGTCTTGAACAACACCTTCGTTAATTTCGGTAACAAAGAAATTTTCAAAAAAATAAACAACGCCATTTTTTATCGTATAACTGTTTTTAATTTTTGAAAATAAATCAGAGTTAATTAACTGCATAAATGTCCTTTTGTTTAAAACGGCCGGCAAATATACATCCTTATTAGGTTTGTAGATACATATTTAAAACAGTTTAACAATTTTATTGTAAATTGACTAATCTTTATATGCTGTTGGTTATCAATAATTAAGATTATTATAGGTAATAGTGATAAATATAAAATACTTTGATTATTAGGTTTTTAATAGGAAAACGTTTTCGTAAATTAAAAATGGTAAATTTTACTCTAAAAGCATGCTTAATACCCATTTTTCAGCTTCTTCAAGAGAGGGAAACAACTTTCGGTTTATAGCTTTAAAAAAATGATTCTCTAAATCAAAATTCACAACCGATGATAAATTGTAGTTTACCACAGCTGTGCATACCAAATTTTTAAGCTCGCTTTCTAGTTTCATAGCATCGCTAGGAATGGTTGAGTAGTTATTTACCTTATTTACTATTAACCCAAATTGTTTTTCTGTGCCATAAAATACTTTACTTTTAGAAATCATATTACTTATGACATCCATAGATACAACAACATTTTCAGCATATTCAACTACAGCAAATTTTTCAAAAAAGTAGAAGTCGCCAATTTTTGTATGGAAATGTTGTTGTACGTCATTTAGTAATTTGGAGCTGCTTATTTTCATTAAAAAAGTTTATTTAATATTTAAGTTCTTTTTTAAAACTTTAGAAAGTGCATCTTTATGAACCATAACAGAGATGGTTTTTAATCTTAAATAAGCTTCACTCATATACACATATCCTCCATTCGCAACACGAGACTCATCAGTTCCCCAAGAGTTTTTTACCTTATAATACGTTGTACCATTTTGATCTTTTAGCATTCCAGTAATATGCATTAAGTGATCATCTGTAGTTTGGTAATTTTCAAATTCTTGTTGTCTGTATTGTGGCGTTATTGTTTTTTCAGGTCTTACACTTATAATAGCTTCTGCAGCAGTCTCATCATTTTCAGGAATTACAGCAATACCATGTTTTGCAGAAAATGTGTTTTCACTTACATCACAATCTAGCTCTACAGTAAATCCGTTTTCTAAAGCTGTATTTACAGTAGTTACCATTTCGTCTAGAGAGACATTATAAAAACTCCCATTAGAAAAATTATCAGGAATATTTAGAATAAATTTAGAGTATAGCGGCTGGTGTGTAAATGAGGTAATACTTATATAATCATCTGGATTTATTTTGGTCATTTTCAAGAATGATTCTGGAGTATATTGCACACCATCATAATTAAAAGTTGATGTTTTCTTTCCTAAATAGGTATCTAAAACACTCTCTGTTACAGTTTTCCATTTAGGAGATAACTTTCTTGCAGGATTATCAATATAAACATCTAAAACACCTTTTAATACTGCAACCATTTCAGCATGATTATGAGTGTCATCACCTTCATAAAGTCCAGAAAAAGCAGATTGAGGCACTAAACCATGATCAGCAATACTATTCATAACATCATGAGCAAGACCACCTTCGCTAAATTGTGCTTTTCCTTGACGCATAATGTAATTCCAAGCTTTTTTAGGATACGTTTGCCTTACGGTATACATTTCAGAAATATCTATTTGTTTACCTGTTAAGCGAATAATCTCACTTTCAATAAACGATGAGGTTGAAAAACTCCAACACGTTCCTGTGCGTCCTTGACTAATAACATCTGTCGTTTCTAAATCTACCACTGTTTTAAAATGATAAGTTTGAGAAAATAGAGAAGTAGAAATTAAAAACAGGCTATAAAAGATGATATTATTTTTCATTGAGAAGTGATGTTTATTTAAAATAATTTATTTTTGACAAAATTAAAAAAAATGAGTGTAGCAAACTGGAAAACTGCCAAAGAATACGAAGATATTACTTATAAAAAATGCAATGGTGTTGCCAGAATAGCATTTAATAGACCTAATGTACGAAACGCCTTTCGTCCTAAAACAACTAGCGAACTTTATGATGCTTTTTATGATGCCAATGAAGATGTAAATATTGGTGTTGTTTTATTATCAGCTGAAGGTCCTTCAACAAAAGATGGAGTTTGGAGTTTTTGCTCTGGAGGCGATCAAAAAGCACGTGGACATCAAGGTTATGTAGGTGACGATGGTTACCACAGACTTAATATTCTTGAAGTACAACGATTAATACGCTTTATGCCAAAAGCTGTAATTGCTGTTGTTCCAGGTTGGACTGTTGGTGGCGGTCATAGTTTACATGTAGTTTGCGATTTAACACTAGCAAGTAAAGAACATGCTATTTTTAAGCAAACAGATGCCGATGTTACAAGTTTTGATGGTGGTTATGGTTCTGCGTATTTAGCAAAAATGGTAGGTCAAAAAAAGGCTCGTGAAATTTTCTTTTTAGGTAGAAATTATTCTGCTCAAGAAGCTTATGAAATGGGTATGGTAAACGCTGTAATTCCTCATGATGAATTAGAATCTACGGCATTTGAGTGGGCTCAAGAAATATTGGCTAAATCTCCAACATCAATAAAAATGTTAAAGTTTGCTATGAACCTTACAGATGATGGAATGGTAGGGCAACAAGTATTTGCTGGAGAAGCAACAAGATTAGCTTACATGACAGATGAAGCAAAAGAAGGTCGTGATGCTTTTTTAGAAAAGCGTAAGCCTAACTTTCCTAAAAAATGGATTCCATAAGCCTAGATTTATTTTATGAATAATTTAAAAAACTGGTTGTCTGCATTTAGGTTACGCACATTGCCATTATCTCTTTCTGGAATTATTTTAGCCGCATTTTTAGCCATACAAAACAATGTGTTTGATTCGGCAATTTTAATATTAGCCATTTTTACAACCTTAAGTTTACAAATACTATCTAATCTAGCAAATGATTATGGTGATGGCATAAAAGGCACTGATAATGAGGATAGAATAGGACCAAAGCGAGCTATACAAAGTGGTCATATTTCACCAAGTAGCATGTTTAAAGCCATAAAAATTAATGTAGTTATTACTATTGTTTTTGCAGCTTTACTTATTTACGCGGCATTCGGATTATCATACGTTGTTTATTCAATTATATTTTTTGTTTTAGGTGGTTTAGCAATTTATGCAGCCATAAGATATACAGTAGGTGATAATGCCTACGGATATAAAGGATTAGGTGATGTTTTTGTATTTCTGTTTTTTGGACTAGCAAGCATTATAGGAAGCTATGTATTGTTTGCTAAACAAATTGATCCCGTTGTTTTTTTACCAGCTTGTACGATTGGGTTTTTGAGTACAGCAGTTCTTAATTTAAACAATTTAAGAGACTACGAATCTGATAAAAAATCAAATAAAAATACACTTATTGTTAAGATAGGAGTTAAAAATGGAAAAATTTACCATTATTTTCTAATCATCGCAGCTATAGTGTTATCTGCTTCATTTGGTATATTATATTACAGTTCGCCGTATAATTTTATTTACGTTATTGCTTATATTCCGTTATTAATACACTTAAAAACAGTTTATAAAACAAAAGATACAAAGCAGTTAGATCCTGAATTAAAAAAAGTAGCATTAACAACATTTGTATTAAGTATCCTTTTAGGAATAGGGCATATTTTATAGGGAATTATTAAGACTGTTTCTTTAAGTTTTTTGTAAATTCAAAACTCAAAAAAATCATAATTATGAAAATCACATTTTATGGACATGCTTGTTTAGGTATTGAAGTTAATGATATAAATATTTTAGTAGATCCGTTTATTTCAGCAAACAAGAATGCATCGCATATCAATATAGATACACTTAAAGCAGATTATATTTTATTAACACATGCGCACCAAGATCATATTCTTGATGCCGAAGCTATCGCAAAACGAACAAATGCTGTTATAGTATCTAATTTTGAAGTAGCTAATTTTTACGAAACAAAAGGACTTGAAGTACACCCAATGAACCATGGTGGTAGTTGGGATTTTGAATTTGGTACTGTAAAATACGTTAACGCTATTCATACATCATCGTTTCCTGATGGTAGCTATGGTGGACAACCAGGAGGTTTTGTTATTGAAGGCGAACACAAAAACATTTATATAGCTGGCGATACTGCCTTAACAATGGACATGAAACTGATACCATTGCGCACTAAACTAGATTTAGCCATTTTACCAATGGGAGACAATTTTACCATGGGCATTGATGATGCTATTACAGCGAGCGATTTTGTAGAGTGCGATAAAGTATTGGGTTATCATTTTGACACCTTTGGTTATATAGAAATTGACCACGAAGAAGCTAAACGCAAGTTTTTTGACAAAAACAAAGACTTAATGCTACTAGAAATTGGTGAGAGTATTGAGCTTTAGCGTATTGATAAAATATTATTAATTAACCTTAAAAAAAAATCTACTAGCAACTAGTAGATTTTTTTGTTTTAAAACGACGCTTCATTAAAAATAATGAGAGGTACTTTAGCGTGGTGACTTATAGATTTACTCTGGCTTTTATTAAATAACTTTTCAAAGAAATTGTGTTTTTTAGCAATGACACACATCATATCTAACTTTCTACTTTCACTAAAAATACGAGTTCCTTTTGCTACTGAGACATCAGTTAATTGATAAAAATGAGTTGGTACTGGTTTTAAATACGCGATAAGTTTCTCTTTACTAGACGCTTTTTCAGGTGTTAAAGCTTTATCTTTTAAAATATGAACCACAGAAACTTGTGCTTCAAAATGTTCAGCTAGCGCTTTTAATAGGTTTAAACCATTGGTATAAGAATTTATAGAGTAGTCTACAGCAAAACCAATTTCATTAATGTCATTAAATACCACATTAGAAGGTACAGCAATAATTGGGCAGGTTAACTTACCAATTAAACCTGCAGTGTTGCTACCTAAAGTCACTTCTTTTAGGCCGCTAGCACCTTTTGTTCCTAAAATTACAGCATCAATACTGTGCTCTTTTACTTTAGTTTTTACAGCACTTGTAAAGTAGTCATTAACTATAGAGGTTTTAAACGTATGATTCTCATTTTTAGGTAAGGCATCTATTTGTTTTTTTAATTTATTTAGTCCAGAAACAGCTTCACTTTTCATAGACTCCATAATTATAGAGTTTGCGCGTTTAGAAGTAACCGCTGTTGATGGAGCAGCAACTTGAGGCTCATATGAATGCATTAAATAAAATGTACATTCAGCATCTTTTAGCAGTTCTAAAGCGTATGAAATCGCTTTCCATGAATTGTCAGAAAAATCGGTAGGTAATAGTATATTCTTCATTTTTTTTCTTTGAAATGATTATACTATAAAATTAAAGGTTTTTTAGGAAACTGTATATGATAATTGTCAGTAGTTTTTATCTATTGGGTTAGATTTTAACCATTCTTTACGAAGGTCATCACTTAATTTTCCAGTACCATCATGAGTCCAACCAGGAGGTTTCAATAAATATAAAATTCTGTTTTTAAGCGATTTTTTACCCGAAAAAGCATCCTTGAACATATTAATCCATTCTATAAAGGCTATCTTTATTGGGTTGAAAGTATTTATGTTTTTTACTAAACCGTAGGTAACTTTTTCTTCTTCTAGTTCTGGCTGAAATGTGCCAAATAGTTTATCCCAAATTATTAAAATACCTGCATGATTTCTATCTAAATAAATAGGATTGCTACCATGATGCACTCTGTGGTGCGAAGGTGTATTCATAACAACTTCAAACCATTTAGGGAGTTTGTTTATCGCTTCGGTATGAATCCAAAATTGGTATAATAAACTTATAGACATTTGTAATAAAATCATACCTGGATGAAAACCAATAAGCGGCATCCATAACCAGAATATAAAAGAATAAAATCCGCCAGACCATGTTTGCCTTAAAGCAGTGCTTAAATTATAATGTTCAGAAGAATGATGCACCACATGAGATGCCCAAAAAAGTCTGCTTTCGTGAGAAACTCTATGAAACCAGTAATAAGAAAAATCATCAGCAAAGAATATTAGTATAAAACTCCACCAAGTTACCGGAATTGTAAAAAGTCTATAATTTTCATAAATCCAAAAAAATGCTAGGAGTACAATAGCTTTACTAAAAAAGCCTAAAAAAACATTTCCTAAACCCATAGCAATAGAGGCAAAAGCATCCTTAAGCTCGTAACCTTTAGTTTCCTTATAAGCTTCGCGAGTAGTCACATAAAGCTCAAGAAGCATGGATATTACAAAAAACGGAATAGCAAAATGAATAATATTAGGAAACTCTGGCATAGTAATCAAATTATGTAGCCTAAAGTACAAAATAATTTAAGTATTTTTGATGCAGACTATGACAGCAACCTACCACAAGCATATTTTAGAGTTTAAGCAACCTAGCGGAACATCTAGAGGAATTTTGAAAACCAAGGAAACTTGGTTTTTGATTTTAGAGCATCAAAACCAAAAGGGTATTGGCGAATGCGGTATTTTACGAGGTTTGAGCGCTGATGATAGACCTGATTATGAACAGCAGCTAAACTGGACATGCCAAAATATTCATTTAGGTTTGCAGGAGCTTTATACTGCTAATAGAGAGTTTCCTAGTATTCAATTTGGATTAGAAATGGCTTTTAAATCTCTTAAAAGTGTTAATGATTTTAATTTATTTCCTTCAAAATTTACTAGAGGAGAAGCTTTTATTTCCATAAATGGTTTAATATGGATGGGCGATGAAGCCTTTATGAAACGTCAAATTACTGATAAAATAGAAGCGGGTTTTAGTTGTATTAAAATGAAGATTGGTGCTATTGATTTTCTAACGGAATACAATTTGCTTAAGTCTATTAGAAAAGAGTTTTCAAAAGCTGACATAGAATTGCGAGTTGATGCTAATGGTGCTTTTTCAGAAGAAGAAGCATTAGAAAAATTAAAGCGCTTATCAGAATTAGATTTACATTCTATTGAGCAACCAATCAAGCAAGGTAATATTGATTGTATGGCAAAATTATGTAGCCAGACACCTTTACCAATAGCATTAGATGAAGAATTAATAGGGATTTTTGATGTAACAAAAAAGCAAGAACTGCTACAAACTATTCAACCGCAATATATTATTTTAAAACCTAGTTTTGTTGGTGGTTGGAAAGGTAGTCAAGAATGGATTACGTTTGCTGAAACTCAAAATATAGGTTGGTGGATAACTAGCGCATTAGAAAGTAATGTAGGGCTAAATGCCATTGCACAATGGACCTACACTTTAAACAGTCATATGCCGCAAGGGTTGGGAACAGGTAGTCTATTTACCAATAATTTTGAAAGCCCACTAGTTGTAAAACAAGGTGAATTGCAGTATGATAAAAATTTGAATTGGAACTTTAACTTATAAACATGTATATAGCACAAGCATATAAGGGACTACACGATTGGTGGCGATATTTAATTGGTACACTAATCATAATTTTTGCAGTAATAATAGGTCAGATACCATTCACTATAGCAGCCGTTTTAAAAGCGATGCAAGAGGGTGAATCTATTATGGGCATGGATGAACAAAAACTTATGACGGTTTTAGAACCTAACTTAAACCTGTTTTTAATGTTACTGTCTTTTGCTGCAGGTTTGTTGGGTGTCATTTTGGTTGCGAAATTTTTACATAAACAGTCCTTAAGAGCCCTAACAACAGCAAGGTCTAAAATAGACTGGAAACGCTTTTGGTTTGCATTTTTACTTTGGGGTGTAGTTAGTTCTGGCTTTGTTTTTCTAGATTATTTTTCATCACCAGAGAATTATGTTCTCAATTTTAAATTAGTACCTTTTTTAATTCTTTGTGTTATAGCCATACTATTAATCCCGCTTCAAACTAGTTTTGAAGAGTATCTTTTTAGAGGATATTTCATGCAAGGTATAGGAGTACTTACCAATTCAAAATGGATTCCATTATTAACAACTTCTGTGGTTTTTGGACTTATGCATATTGCAAATCCAGAAGTAAGTCAACTAGGTTATACTGTAATGATTTACTACATAGGTACAGGTTTGTTTTTAGGAATTATCACACTAATGGATGAAGGCCTAGAACTCGCTTTAGGGTTTCACGCAGCAAATAATTTATTTACAGCCTTGTTAGTTACTGCAGATTGGACTGCACTGCAAACACATTCTGTATTTAAAGATATATCAAGTCCTACAGCAGCTGGTTTTATAGATATATTTATGCCAGTTTTTGTAGTGTTTCCTTTACTGTTATTTGTATTTTCAAAGGTTTATAAATGGACAAATTGGAAAGACAAACTACTGGGCACTGTAGAAAAACAAAAAAATGAAGATTATAAAACTTTAGAATAAAATTGTGATACCTACATATAATAACATACATAACAGGTTTAAACTAAACGGACGTTACTATTCTTTATCTGACTTATCAGAAGTTGCTTATAGTTTTATAAAAGAAGGAGATGATTTTGAACAAAAAATAGGTGTTTTTCTAAATGATTGGTTAGACGAAAAGCCTTATATAATTACAAAAACATCAGGATCAACAGCAGCTCCTAAATTAATTGAAATATCTAAACAAGCCATGGTAAATTCAGCCATTGCTACAGGTGATTTTTTTAATTTAAAACCAGGAGATACAGCCTTACATTGTTTACCAGCAAACTTTATTGCAGGCCGAATGATGTTAGTAAGAGCAATGATTTTAGGTTTAGAAATTGATATTGTAAAACCTGCGACACATTTAGAGTTTAGTACAAAAAAGCACTATGATTTTTGTGCCATGGTACCAATGCAACTTCAAAAAAACATGAGTAACCTTCAGCATATAAAAACAATAATAGTTGGTGGAGCAGCTATTTCTGATGCGTTACTACTACAAATTCAAAGTATAAAGCCTTATGTATATCAAACTTATGGTATGACAGAAACTGTCACGCATATTGCACTAAAAAAAATCAATCATATAAAAAAAACAACACCTTATAAAGTGTTGCCTGGAATAAAAATATCTCAAGATGATAGAGAGTGTCTGGTAATATCAGCACCAAAATTGCAAGAAGAAAGCATTGTAACAAATGATGTTGTAATACTACACTCTAAAACAACTTTTGACTGGTTAGGACGTATTGATAATGTGATTAATTCTGGAGGTGTTAAATTGTTTCCAGAACAAATAGAAACAAAGCTTCAAAAGCATATTAGTAACCGATTTTTTGTAAGCTCAATATTAGATGAAACATTAGGAAATAAACTTATACTAATCATAGAAGGCGAAGAAAAAAACTTAAAACCTGAAGTGTTTAAAAGTTTAAATGCTTATGAAAAGCCAAAGCAAATTTTTTATACATCTAAATTTGAAGAAACTAAAACAGGTAAAATCCATCGTAAAAAAACATTAGAAAAAATAGACTTATAAAATAAAGTATATGAACTTTTTAAAACGCGTATTATCAACCGTAGTAGGTATTATTGTATTTTTAATTATTAGCTTCTTCGGACTCATATTTTTAGGAGCACTATTCGGTTCAGCTGATAATAATATTGTACAAGTAAGAACAAATTCTGTTTTAGAATTACAATTAGATTTCCCAATTAATGATTATGCCGGAAAAACTAATTTTAAGGAATACACTTTTTTAAATGAGAATGAAAAAAACGGCTTGTTTAATCTTATAGATGCTATAAACTATGCTGCAACTGATAGTAATATACAAGGTATTTCTATAACAAATAACATGGTAGATGCAGGAATTTCTCAAGTAAGTGCATTAAGAAAAGCACTGTTAAATTTTAAAAAATCAGGAAAGTTTATTGTAGCCTACGCAGATATATATTCACAAAAAGATTACTATTTAAGCTCTGTTGCTGATACTATATATTTAAATCCAGCAGGGATGATGGAGTTTAAGGGTTTATATTCAGAGCAGCTATATTTTAAAGATTTTCAAGAAAAAACAGGAGTGCGAATGGAAGTTGTTCGTTTAGGAAAGTATAAAAGTGCTGTAGAGCCATTTTTAGAAAGTGAGATGAGCGAAAACAACCGAGAGCAAATTTATTCGTACTTAAATTCATTATGGAGTACGTTAAAATCTGATATATCAGAAAGTAGAGATATTCCTGTAGAATCATTACACCAAATAGCAGATAGTTTATTAGCAAGAACTCCTAAACTAGCATTAAAATCAGGGTTAATTGATAGAATAGGATATTATGACGAGTATTTAAATGGTATAAAAAATGCCGTAGGTATTTCAAGTAGTGACAATTTAAGGTTTATAACAATTGAAGATTATGCTGAACATGCAGCTACAAAGCTAGGTTCTAAATACAGCAAAAATAAAATAGCAGTTATTTATGCTCAAGGTGAAATTATTTATGGCGAAGGCGATCAAACTACAGTTGGTCAAGGTGCAGTAAATAGAGCTTTAGAAAGCGCTAGAAATGATGATAGAGTGAAAGCGGTAGTACTTCGTGTAAATTCACCAGGTGGAAGTGCGTTAGCTAGTGAACTTATTTGGCGAGAAATAGAATTAACAAAGCAAGTAAAACCTGTAATAGTAAGTATGGGAGATTTAGCAGCATCAGGCGGCTATTACATAGCTTCAAATGCTAATGAAATTATAGCAGAACCTACAACCATAACAGGAAGTATTGGTGTTTTTGGTGTGTTGCCAAACGGAAAAGAGTTAGCAGATAATTTAGGAATTAACGCAGAACAAGTAGTTACCAATAAAAACGCGGTAACCTATAGCTTTTTTGAGCGTTTAGATGATAACCAAAGAGCTTATATTAAAGAAGGCGTTTTGGATATCTACGAATTATTTTCAACACGTGTTTCTCAAGGAAGAAATCTTACTAGAGAACAGGTTGAAACCATAGCTCAAGGGCGTGTTTGGACTGGACAAGAAGCGTTAAATATTGGACTGGTTGATCAGTTAGGAGGTTTAGATTTAGCCATACAACGAGCTTCTGAATATGCGCAAATTGAAGATTTTACTATTAAGGAATTACCAGTTTTTGAAAAAGATTTAGATAAAATGCTACAAGACTTTGGGTTGGTTAAAGCCAAAGAAACCATTTTAAAAGAAGAAATGGGAGCTGAAAATTATGAAACTTACAAGAGAATAAAAGCATTAACACAAAAAAAGGGCATTCAATTATTATTTCCTTATAGCACAAATATTAATTAAGCACATCAGTGTTTTATTAACGTTTATGTTTTTTTAATGTGTGTTTACTCAACCAAGCAGTGTTGTTACTCATTAGTGCTTTTTAAGTAGGTTGTGAGGTTTTAGTTTTATGAAAACTTAAAATCACATAACCATGAAAACTATTATCCAATTTGTATTTCTATGTACTTTAGTACTACAAGTAAAAGCTCAAGAAACCTTAATTACAGGAAAAGTCTCTGATAAAAACGGATTGCCATTGCCAGGTGTTAACATTCTAGTAAAAGGTACAACCATTGGTACACAAACAAATTTTAATGGCTTTTATAGCTTAAATGCTAAAAAAGGAGATACACTAGCGTATTCATTTGTTGGTTATATGCCTGAAAATAGAGTTGTAAAAACTTCTAATGTCATAAACATCACTATGCAATTAGATGATAATTCTTTAGAAGAAGTTGTTATTACTGCATTGGGCGTTAAACGATACCAAAAAGAGGTAACAGCTTCAAGTAATCTTATAAAAAAAGAATACCTTAATCATTCAAGCAATCCTAATGTTGTTCAGGGTTTGTCTGGTAAAGTATCAGGATTACAAATTAATTCTAAAAATAAGAATTCAAATCAGTCAACTAAAATTGTTTTACGAGGAAATCGATCTATAAAGGGAACAAATGAAGCGCTGATTGTTATAGATGGAAAAATTTCTAATGCAGAAACATTAGCAAATTTATCTCCCAAAAAAATAAAAGAAACACAGGTAATCAAAGGAGCTGGCGGATATGCTTTATATGGATCTCAAGGTGCTTATGGAGTTATTATTGTCTCAACAAAAAATAGTGGTTATGAAATACCAAAAGAACTAAAAGAGAGTATTCTTAAAAAAAGTGTGCAACAATCAGAGTTAGAAACTTATGATGACATTGTAGAGAATGATTTTGAGACCGTAAAGCAAAACCCTTTATCAACGTTTTCAATTGATGTTGATAGAGCGTCTTATAGCAATGTAAGACGTATGATTAATAATGGAGAAAAAATCAATCCTAATGCGGTAAAAATAGAGGAGATGATAAATTATTTTAAGTATAATTACGCACAGCCTAAAGGCAATCATCCATTTTCAATTCATACTGAAGCAGCAGTAACTCCTTGGAATAGCGATACCAGAATTGTTAAAATAGGATTACAAGGCAAAACTTATACAAATGAACAATTACCGGCTTCAAATCTTACATTTTTAATAGATGTTTCAGGTTCTATGAATTCTCAAAACAAATTGCCATTATTAAAATCAGCGTTTAAGCTTTTAGTAAGTCAGTTACGAGAAAAAGACAAAGTTTCAATTGTTGTTTATGCAGGAGCAGCAGGAGTTGTACTTGAACCAACATCAGGTAAAGACAAAGAAACAATAATGAATGCCATAGATAAACTAAAATCTGGAGGCTCAACAGCTGGAGGCGAAGGCATTGAATTAGCTTATAAATTAGCAGTAGAAAACTTTATAAAAGATGGTAATAACAGAGTGATTATTGCTACCGATGGCGACTTTAATGTTGGAGCATCGAGTGACAAGGCAATGGAGAAGCTTATTGAAGAAAAAAGAAAATCAGGAGTGTTTTTGTCGGTTTTAGGGTTTGGTTATGGTAATTATAAAGATTCAAAGCTTGAAATTTTAGCCGATAAAGGTAATGGTAATCATGCTTATATTGATAATATGCAAGAGGCTCAAAAAGTCTTTGGAAAAGAGTTTGGAGGTACACTTTATACGATTGCAAAAGATGTAAAAATTCAAGTAGAATTCAATCCTAAAAAAGTACAAGCCTATAGATTGATTGGTTATGAAAACAGAATGTTGGCAGACGAAGATTTTATTGATGATACTAAAGATGCTGGAGAATTAGGAAGTGGACATACTGTTACAGCACTTTATGAGTTGATTCCTGTTGGTGTTGAGAGTAGTTACTTAAAAGAAGTCAACGACTTAAAATACACTACAACCAATTCGGTTGAAGGGTTTTCAGATGAATTATTCACTGTAAAATTCAGATATAAAAAACCTGATGGAGAAAAAAGTATTGAAATGGTACATGTTCAAAAAGATGCACTTTCCGAAGGTTCAGAAGACTTAAATTTTGCATCGGCAGTAGCTTTGTTCGGTATGCAATTAAGGCAATCAAAATACTATAATAATGCTAGTATGGATGATGTAGTTGCATTGGCAAAAAAAGGTAGAGGAGATGATGATGATGGTTTTAGAGCAGAGTTTATTCGTTTGGTAAAAGCTTCACAAAACAGTATTAATTAAAAAAAGCGACCAATTTGGTCGCTTTTTTTATCAAAACTCATGAAAGAACCGCATTTTGCTGTTTTCATTTTTAAGAGATTTTTTAGCACGCTCGTGTTGTTTTTCAAACGCTTCTAAATTTGAACCTTTACAAATTCCATATGAATAATGGTATTTTATAATCTCCATATCCAAAGGTGTTAATTTTTTGTTTTTAGAATAGCAATTAGATAAATAACTATCACAACTAAAATCATTTGATAAATAAAAATGACCAAGTGTTCCTATAAACAGTTCTCTCAACTTGTATTGTATTAAAGATTCATTAAAAAGCGCTTTGGTATCTATTCTTAGACCACATTTATATATTTGTTGTTTTTTGTTCCAGCTTAAATAATAATCGTTTTGATTTGTTAGTCTTGGTTCATAATCATAATCGCCTAAATAGTAAATAACATAATTAGATTCTTCTACTTTTTTTACTTCAGATATGCTTAATGAATCAACCTTATTTGCTATAGTTTCAGCAAAAGACATAAAACTCTTTTTAGTTTTTTTTGAAACACTATTAGAGAAATAAATTTTTATAGGTTCTTTCCAATAGCGCATTGTTTGTTTTTTATCTGTTGAATCTACTCCATTTGTTCTGAAGGCTACTTTTTTATATAAGCTAAGAAATGTTGAATCTTTGTATTCGTAAGGAACACTTACTCCTTTAGGTAATTCATAGTTTGTTACTAATACCAAGGTGTCATTGTTGTGAAAGCGAAAGTTTAAAGAGTCTGTTTTTGTTAAAGGCTTGTCCTTATATTTTAACTTATAGCTTTTTAGAGACATATAAGTTTTAGTAACTTGTTTTGTAATTGTGTGTTGCGCTTGTGTTTGAATTGCAAATACTAAAAACGTAATAAATAATGCTAGTTTTTTCATTTGTTTGAGTTTGCTAGTTTGACAAGAGATCTAAATTTACTACCGTTAATTATTTGCTCGTAAATAATTCCGTAATGAATTTTTAGTATGTTCATATCAAATTCAGAAATAGTATCAGAGTTTATGTAAGCCTTGTGTAACAGGCTATCAGTATCTTTATAATTGTCAGCTACAAAGTTACCTAGGCTTTTAAAGAAAAGCTGTTTTAATTGTTTTAGAAACTGATCATCTGTTTTTTTTAGTTTAAAACTCATTTCAAGTACTGCGCTATAAAATTTATTGTTTTGATCGGTTGATAATTCATAAGTGCCTCCTGTTAAAAAGCTATTTTTTCTTTCTTCTTCAGAGTCAAATTCAAAATCTTTATCATAGCCATTAACCATTTTGGGAGTCATTTTAATTATATAATTAGCTTCGCTTACTTTTTTTGTAAAGCTAATGTTTAAATTATTTACACTATTTATATTAGATTTTGATATAAAATCATAAAAACCGTTAGCAACACTTTTAGGTAAGTTTTTATCTAGGTATATAACAATATCAGTACTCCATTGCATGAGTTTATAGTTATAAAGTGTATCATCATAAATAGTACAAAAAACAATACGTTGATAATATTTTATCATGTTTTCGTATTCGTAATTTGAAGCATTTAAGTAATCCAAATCTGGATTTAAAGTACGACTTTCATCAATAAAACTGAATCTAGGTTTAACTATAGAGCTGTATGTTTGGCTATAACTCACATAAGAGAAAAAAAATATGCTAAAAAGCAACAGTTGAATTTTATTCATAAGATTTTAATTCATTTGTAAAAGCATTTGCTACATCTGTATAAAAATGACTTGTTTTAAATAAATAGACTCCATCGCTATTTATTGTTAGCATAAAATCACATGATTCTTTGCCCTTATCAAATAACGTTGATATAATTTTACTTTTATCATAATGGCTATAAAATGACGTATAACCATAGTCATAATGAGCCATTAATAAATCAGAATTCATTTCTGATTTATATTTATTTATACGCTTTATGTTAGATTTTTTTTCTATTCCGCTATAATTATCATACCAACACTTGTTCTTAGACTTTAAATACGATATGGTTAAATATTTTAAACTATCTAAATCTTTATTGAAAGTCTCTTTTAAATACTTTTTAAAAGTAGCAAGTTCGTGTTTTTTTAATTCGCCCACTTGTATTAGTGATGAGCTGTTTTTAATATCAGCTAGCGTATAATCTTTGGTGTTCTTTTTTGTATTACTTTTAGTAGACTTACATGAAAAGGCAAATAAAACGAACAAAATCAAAAATAAATTTTTCATAAGAAAGCAAAGTACATTAAATTAAACCTGCAACACACCCAAATTAAAAGGTTTTTCAATAGGAGCGTGGTTAGCGGCTTCAATACCCATACTAATCCAGGTTCTGGTGTCTAACGGATCAATAACTGCATCGGTCCATAATCTGGCAGCAGCATAGTAAGGCGATACTTGGTTGTCGTAACGCGCTTTTATTTTGTTGTAAAGTTCGTCTTCTTTCTCTTTGGTGAATTTTTCACCTTGTTTCTCTAATGAGGCTTTTTCTATTTGCAGTAATACTTTAGCAGCACTATTTCCACTCATTACAGCTAGTTCAGCACTAGGCCATGCAAAAATAAGTCTTGGGTCGTAAGCCTTACCACACATAGCATAATTACCAGCACCATAACTATTACCAACTACAACGGTAAATTTTGGCACCACACTATTACTCACAGCGTTTACCATTTTAGCGCCATCTTTTATAATTCCAGAATGCTCACTCTTACTACCTACCATAAAACCGGTAACATCTTGTAAAAATACTAATGGAATCTTCTTCTGGTTACAATTGGCAATAAAACGCGTGGCTTTGTCTGCAGAATCATTGTAAATCACACCACCAAACTGCATTTCGGCAGGTTTGGTTTTAGCACCTGTGGTTTTTACTATATGACGCTGATTAGCAACAATACCAACTGCCCAACCATCAATTCTGGCATAACACGTAATAATGGTTTGTCCGTAACCCGCTTTATATTCTTCAAACTCACTATTATCTACAAGACGTTTTATAATCTCGTACATATCGTATTGATCGGCACGACTTTTTGGTAAAATACCATAAATATCTTGAGGATTTTCTTTAGGTTTTTTCGCAGCAGTTCGATTAAAACCAGCCTTGTCAAAATCACCTATCTTATCAACAATATTTTTTATTTTATCCAACGCATCTTTATCATCTTTAGCCTTGTAATCTGTCACACCACTAATTTCACTATGTGTTGTTGCGCCACCAAGCGTTTCGTTGTCAATACTTTCTCCAATAGCCGCTTTTACCAAATAACTACCAGCAAGAAAGATACTTCCAGTTTTGTCCACAATAAGCGCTTCGTCACTCATAATAGGTAAGTAAGCACCACCAGCAACACAACTACCCATTACAGCAGCAATTTGTGTAATGCCCATACTACTCATTACAGCATTGTTTCTAAAAATGCGACCAAAATGCTCCTTATCAGGGAAAATCTCGTCTTGCATTGGCAAATACACACCAGCCGAATCCACAAGGTAAATAATTGGTAATTTGTTTTCAATCGCAAGCTCTTGTGCGCGCAAATTCTTTTTTCCAGTTATAGGAAACCACGCACCAGCTTTTACAGTCGCATCATTTGCCACTACAATACATTGTTTCCCTTTTATGTAGCCAATTTTTACCACAACACCACCAGACGGACAACCACCATGTTCTTTATACATGTCATCACCTGCAAAAGCGCCAATTTCAATACTTTTGGCTTTATCATCAAGTAAATAATCAATACGTTCTCTAGCAGTCATTTTTCCTTTAGCGTGATGTTTTTCAATACGTTTTTCGCCACCGCCAAGTTTTACTTTTGCAAGTCGTTTCTTAAGTTCAGAAACTAATAATTTATTATGATCTTCGTTTTTGTTGAAGTTTAAGTCCATCAGATGTTTATAGTTAATTAGGGCGTTACCACGCAATAGCGTGGTCGGGTTTTTCGCTATATCTCCCTAAAAAAAAGGGAGGATGCCGCTGCAACCCCTAACGCAAGTTGTTAATGCAGGCTAAAAATACAAAACTTAACCTTGCTACGAAAACGTTGTAATGTAAAAGCTATGTTAAAAATATTACCATGTAAATAGTTTCCTTGGAAAATAAAATATTTTATCATATATTTGCCATGGAAAATAAAAACAATCACACATGAAACATATTATAGCATTCGCAGGAAGTAACAGTACAACATCAATCAACAAACAATTGGCAACATATGCTTCAGGGTTAGTAGAAGGAGCCAAAGCAGAAGTATTAGATTTAAATGATTTTGATGTGCCGCTATTCAGTACAGATTTAGAAAAAAGCATGGGCGGACAACCAGAAAACGCTCACAAGCTATTCAATAAAATAAAGGAAGCTGATGGTATGGTTGTTTCATTAGCAGAACACAATGGCGCTTATGCTTCAGTTTTTAAAAACCTATTTGATTGGATATCGCGTATAGAAGCCAAAACATTTTTAGGAAAACCTATGTTACTTATGGCAACATCACCAGGAGCAAGAGGCGGACAATCGGTATTAACCATTGCACAAGACCGTTTTCCAAGACATGAAGCAGATATTGTAGGCGTGTTTTCTTTACCACAATTCGGAAATAATTTTTCTGAAGGACAGATTACTAATAAGGAATTAAACGACCAATTATTAGTTGAAGTAGATAAATTTCAAAACGCAATATAGTTATGAACATCCAGCAAGAAGACGATACTAAAAAAGGTGCTTTTTACATAGAGCAAGATGCGAAACGAATAGCTGAAATGACTTACGTTTATGCAGAAGAAAAAAAGATTATTATAGAGCATACCGAAGTAGACGCAAGCTTAAAAGGTCAAGGCGTTGGTTACAAACTAGTAGATGAAGCTGTAGCATTTGCAAGAAAAAAATCATTAAAAATTTTACCGCTTTGTTCATATGTAGCAGCTGTTTTTAAAAAGAAAGCGGATGATTATAATGATGTAAAAGCCTAACAACTATGGGAGATATTTCAAAAGACGTTAATTCCTCGTTTAAGGATAACCGTACAAAAGCGCTGATTAATATTTTGTATACAGCCAATTGGATTACTGGAAAACAAAATACATTTTTTGCAAAGTTTGGGTTGTCACCACAACAATACAATATTTTACGCATTTTACGTGGTGCAGATAAACCATTGACAATGCAAGATGTAAAATCAAGAATGATAGACAGAGCGCCAAATGCCACACGATTGGCAGATAAGCTTTGTGCAAAACAACTCATTGAGCGCATTCCTTCTGAAACAGATAGACGCGTGGTACAAGTTGCCATCACCAGCGAAGGATTAAAACTTTTAGAAGATATATCAGACAATTTTAATGATGATTGGCTTAAAAATATCACAGAAAAAGAAGCATCACAATTAAGTGATTTATTAGATAAATTAAGATAAAAGGGGAAACCCAGAAAGGATAATAAAATGAAAACAATAGTTCATAAAGCGGGTACAAGAGGATTTGCAAATCACGGATGGTTACAAGCCAATCATTCATTTAGCTTTGCAGGTTGGTTTAATCCAGAGCGCATTCATTTTGGAGCGTTACGCGTATTAAATGATGATGTTATTGCACCAAAAATGGGTTTTGGAACACATCCGCACGATAATATGGAAATTATCACCATTCCTTTAAGTGGCGAGCTTAAACATCGCGATTCTATGCATAACGAATGGCAATCTGTATTACCAGGTGAAGTGCAAGTAATGAGTGCAGGAACTGGTGTGCAACATTCCGAAATTAATGGTTCGGTTGATTCGCATTTAAGTTTGTTTCAAATATGGGTAATACCTAACAAACAAGGTGTTTCACCACGTTATGACCAAAAAACATTTAGTGATTCTGAAAGGAAAAATAAACTACAAACCTTGGTGACATCTATTGATGATAATCATGACGGAAGTTTAAAAATGCATCAAGATGCTAAACTATCTCGCATTGATTTAAGTCAAGGTGAAACGTTTACCTATAACCTAAAAAGTAGTAATCATGGTGTTTACGTAATGACTATTTATGGAGACATTATTATAGGTGATCAAAACCTTGAAACAAGAGACGCTATAGGTGTTTCAGAAACCGAAAGCTTTTCAATAGAAACAAAACAAGATTCTGAATTGTTATTTATTGAAGTTCCTATGATTACTCTATAGTCGTTTAAAACATGATTAAGCTAAAGCATCACATTTGTGATGCTTTTTTGTTTTAAAAACACGATATTTGTATTTGCTAACTAAAAATAAAGATTAAGAAATGGCAATGAATAAAAATACAGTGTTGGCTTGGGCCACATGGATTATGATTTTTGTAGGATTAGGTTTAATAGGACTAGGAGCTTTTCGCTATGACGATGTTGCAGGTTGGGGATTTGCTGCTGTTGGTTTTGGCTTTTTCTGTATTGCTTGGGTGTTTAATGCATTAAAAGGAAGAGTATAATTATGAGCGACGATAAAAAAGTAATTTTTTCAATGTCTGGTGTTACCAAGACATTTCAATCGGCTAATACGCCAGTGCTTAAAAACATTTATTTAAGCTTCTTTTACGGAGCTAAAATTGGTATTTTAGGTCTTAACGGTTCTGGTAAATCTACATTATTAAAGATTATTGCAGGCGTTGATAAAAACTATCAAGGCGATGTGGTTTTTTCACCAGGATATTCTGTTGGTTATCTAGAGCAAGAACCACAACTAGATGATGAAAAAACAGTGATGGAAGTAGTGCGAGAAGGTGCTGCCGAAACTGTAGCTATTCTAGATGAATACAACAAAATAAACGATATGTTTGGTTTGGAAGAAGTGTATAGCAATCCTGAAAAAATGGAAAAGCTTATGAACCGTCAAGCCGAATTACAAGATCAAATAGATGCTTCCAATGCTTGGGAATTGGATACCAAATTAGAAATTGCCATGGATGCGTTGCGTACTCCTGATGGCGATAAAAAAATAGGTGTACTTTCTGGTGGTGAGCGTCGTCGTGTAGCTTTATGTCGTTTATTACTACAAGAACCAGATGTATTACTTCTTGATGAGCCTACCAACCACCTGGATGCAGAATCGGTACATTGGTTAGAGCATCATTTAGCGCAGTATAAAGGAACCGTTATCGCTGTAACGCACGATAGATATTTCTTGGATAACGTTGCAGGTTGGATTTTAGAACTCGATAGAGGTGAAGGTATTCCTTGGAAAGGGAATTATTCATCATGGTTAGACCAAAAGTCTAAACGTATGGCTCAAGAAGGAAAAGCAGCTTCAAAACGTCAAAAAACATTAGAACGCGAATTAGAATGGGTGCGTCAAGGTGCAAAAGGACGTCAAACCAAGCAAAAGGCGCGTTTAAAGAACTACGATAAATTAATGAGTCAAGACCAAAAACAACTTGACGAAAAGCTTGAAATTTACATACCAAATGGACCACGTTTAGGAACCAATGTTATTGAAGCAAAAGGTGTAAGTAAAGGTTATGGCGATAAGTTATTATACGAAGATTTAAACTTCAATCTACCTCAAGCAGGAATTGTAGGTGTTATAGGGCCAAATGGTGCAGGTAAAACCACAATTTTCAGAATGATAATGGGTGAAGAAACACCAGACAAAGGTGAGTTTGTAGTAGGTGATACTTCAAAAATTGCTTATGTAGACCAAAGTCATTCTAATATAGATCCTGAAAAAACCATTTGGCAAAACTTTAGTGATGAGCAAGAATTGGTGATGATGGGAGGAAAGCAAGTCAATTCTCGTGCGTATTTAAGTCGTTTTAATTTCTCTGGAAGTGAACAAAACAAAAAAGTGAAATTACTATCTGGAGGAGAGCGTAACCGCTTACATTTAGCAATGACACTAAAAGAAGAAGGAAACGTACTACTTTTAGATGAGCCTACAAACGACCTTGATGTAAACACGTTACGTGCACTAGAAGAAGGTTTAGAAAACTTTGCTGGTTGTGCTGTGGTTATTTCTCACGACCGTTGGTTTTTAGATCGTATTTGTACGCACATATTAGCTTTTGAAGGTGATAGCCAAGTCTACTTCTTTGAAGGTAGTTTTAGTGATTACGAAGAGAACAAGAAAAAACGTTTGGGTGGCGACTTAATGCCGAAACGAATTAAGTATAAAAAATTAGTTAGATAGATAAAAAAGCCTGCAAAATGCAGGCTTTTTTTAACGATTCTCATAAAGATGACCTTCGGTAAAGTCTTTATATTTTTTATTTTCATCATCAAGCTCAATTGATGTACTTAAACTGTTTAAGCGGTCATTTTCTTGTTTTAATTTATAAGATTTTCGAACTCCTAAAACTAATAAAATCAAGAAAAAAAATATGGTGATTGATAATGCAGTTATAATACCATATCCTTTAATTATAAGAAATTGTTTTACTGAAAATAATTGATGAAATAAATACATCGCAGGATTTAGATTGGGTTAATAGCAGATCAAATATAGGGATTATTTTCAATTAAACAACAGATTGTTGTTTTTTACCATTCTGTATACCAGGTTTGTAGGCTTGTTTTGTTATCAGGATATTTATGACAAAATCATTAATTGAGGTTGAGATTTAACTTATAAATTAGCTTTAATAAAATCTGTAATTAAATACGTAATTAGTTTACCAACTTGGTTTTCAGTTTCAGGCGTTGGTGCAGCTTCGCAAATATGTAAATAAGCTGCTTTTTTTTGATTTCCAAAGAAGTGAACAAATCTTCTAGCTTTATTAACACTAAACCCAGAAGGTGTCATTGCGCTACTAGGTGTATTTTGTATAGCATCACAGTCTATTTCTATACCAAAACTAGAATCTGATATATGGTTTAATCCGCGTTCCATTTCAGTTTTGAATTTTAATTCTTTTCTTACAGATATAGCTTCAAAAGTGTTATAAGCAATAGTTTCTGTATTGTTTAATGTTTTAAAAATCTCTTTTGAAGTGTAATTTTCATGAAGTCCAAAAATGAAATAGTTTTTCAAAAAGCCATCAGCATTTGCGTAAGAAAACCCGTTACCACTATGTCTACCTTCTTGACTTCTATAATCAGTGTGGGCATCAAAATTTATCACATTTATAGGTTTTTTTAAAGCAAGAGCAGTTCCTTTTATATTGCCATAAGCATTATTATGACCACCGCCAATAACAATAGGTATTTTGCCGGCCAAAACAATTTGTTCTACAGTATAAGCAACATGTTTGTCTATACTAGACACAAGCTTTCTGGATTTCATAATGTCTTTCTTACTGTTTTGCCGTAATTCTGATAGTTTTTTTAACTCTTTTTCAAAATTTAAATAACCCAAAATCAAAACCTTATCAGCATGATTTGTATGATTACTTTGTATGTTTAACAAAACTTTAAGTGTCGCTTCCCAAGCTCTTGAAGTCCCTTGTTTTCCGTAGTTTCCAAAAACACCAACATCTTCAGGAATACCTAAAATCACATATTTGACGTCTAAATTTGTAAGCTGTTCGTATATATTGGAAATGGCAGGTAACAAGTGTATGTTATCTCCAAATTTGGATTCGCCTGGTCGTTTGTTTACAAGCGTTTTTTTTGTAGTATTGTTAAATAAGACTAGTTTATCCATATGTAGATTTTAATTGTATATAAAATTACAGTTAATTTAGTTAAACAATAAAAAAACAACATTAAAAATTAAGATTATTGGTCAGAAAAAATACACTTGACAATAAATTTTTTAAAAACAAGTAATTATGGAAAATAACAAAAGTAATTTAGGTTTAAAAGTCGCTTTAGGTATCGCTTTAGCACTTTTTTTAGGTGCAGCTTTTTACTCTTTTGATTTAGTGAAAGAAAAGAAAGAAACCGTAGCTCAGTTGACAAAAGAAAAGCAACTAGTAATGAAAGACTTAAGCAATATGGCAAAACAGTATGATATTGCTATTGGAGACAATGAAGTTGCAAATGCCAAGTTGGTAGAAGCAAAAGATCGTATTAATGGATTGATAGATTCATTAAAAATATCTGAAACTAACGTACAAAGTTTATGGAGATATAAATCAAAATATTTATCTCTTCAAAAAGAAATGGACGTTTTACTAACTGAAAATGATAAACTAAAAATTGAAAATGAGTTATTAGCTACGTCTTTAGATAGTACAAAAGTACGTCTAGAAGAGCGAACAATGTTTACAGATTCATTATTAGTTCAAAATACTGAATTAGCT
The DNA here is from genome assembly GCF_039537875.1 of Corallibacter vietnamensis. Lineage (NCBI taxonomy): Bacteria > Pseudomonadati > Bacteroidota > Flavobacteriia > Flavobacteriales > Flavobacteriaceae > Corallibacter > Corallibacter vietnamensis. Next base: position 42,122 of record NZ_BAABBI010000005.1, on the reverse strand, counting down.
ACTGTAGTAGAAAATGCAGCAGTTTTAAACACAGTAGGATTAAAAGGTTTTGGTGTCATAGAAAGAACTTCAGGAAAACTAATTCCAACTGAAAGAGCTAGACGATCAGATAAAATTAGAGTTTGCTTTACGGTTGCTAAAAACAGTTTAGTACAAGCTGGAGATCAAGAGCTTTATGTACAGGTTATAGACCCAAATAACAATACATTAGGTGCTAACGAACAAATAGCTTTTGACGATGATAAAACCTTAAATTATAGTTTAGTAAGTAAATTCAATTACGAAAATAGTAGTTTAAATGTTTGCGAGTTTGTAGCTCCTAGAACAGATGACGGATTTGCTGAAGGTAGATATGTTGTAAACGTTTTTAATAATAAAGGATTAGTTTCTGCTACAGAGTTTACTCTTAAATAAGAAATGTTTGATTAGTCATTTGAATTTTTTGAAAATATATCCATAGAACATTTCAATTATATAATTTTAATGACAAAAACCCGAAAGTAAAGCTTTCGGGTTTTTTTATTTGTAATTATGATATTTCTACGCCATTAATGATCACCGTTTCTATATGATTATTTCCAAAAGCATATGGTAAAAAGTGATAGCTAGGTATTTCTTTTGTGATGATAACATTAGCTTTTTTTCCTCTACAAATACTTCCATACATATTACTAACTCCCATTGCATAAGCACCATTAATTGTTGCTGCATTTATAGCTTCTTCTGGTGTCATTTTCATTTTTATACAAGCAGTACTTACTACAAAATTCATATTTCCACTTGGTGTAGAACCAGGGTTATAATCGGTTGCTAAAGCAACAGGCAAGCCAGCTTTCATTAATTTTCTTACTGGCGAATAAGGAATGCTTAAAAAGTAGGAGCAAGAAGGTAAAGCTACAGGCATAGTGTTACTGCCTTTTAAAGCTTTAACATCATCGTCTGATAGCTCTTCTAAATGATCTACAGATAAAGCATTGTATTTAACACCAAGCGCAACACCACCAAAAGCATTGAATTGGTTTACATGAATTTTTGGTGTAAGTCCGTGAGCTAAACCAGCTTTTAAAATACGTTCGGTGTCTTCAAGTGTAAAATAGCCTTTCTCGCAAAATACATCAATGTAATGAGCAAGCTCCTCTTCGGCTACTTTAGGAATCATTGAATTAACTACCAAGTCTACATATGCTTTTTGATTGTCTTTATAAGCTTTAGGAATAGCATGTGCACCAAGAAGCGTGGCTTTTACTTTTACTGGAAACTCTTTTTTAAGACGTTTTATAACACGTAGCATTTTAAGCTCGGCATCAACAGTAAGCCCGTATCCAGATTTTATTTCAATGGCTCCAGTGCCTAACTTTATAACTTCTTTTAGTCTTTTTACAGATTGGTTATAAAGTTCTTCTTCGCTTGTGTTCTGTAGTTTTTCGGCAGAGTTAAGAATTCCACCACCACGATTGGCTATGTCTTCATAACTTAAACCGTTGATTCTATCTACAAATTCTTGTTCTCTATTACCAGCATAAACAATGTGTGTGTGCGAATCGCACCAGGTAGGTAATACTACTTTTCCTGTAGCATCAATTGTTTTATCTGCTTGAATGTTTTCACAATCTTCCATTTTACCATATTCTACAATGGTATCATGCTCTATAAGTAGGTAAGCATTTTTTATGGTTGGAAGTTCTTTCATGTCAGCACCACTTACTTTTAGTACATTGGTTTCTCTGACTTGAATTAGCTCTTTTATATTTTTGATTAAAATTGACACAGGTTGTTTTTTTAATGGGTTAATTGTAATAAAAAACGCCAACAGAGATTGTTAGCGTTTTAAATATACTATTATTTTTAATTTACTCTTTTATGAATTTAAAAGCTTTATCACTATTACTAAATTTCAGGATATAAATTCCATGAGATAATTTAGATATATCAATAGACTTGTTTTCAGATAGGTGAGTGTTTAATACTTTTTTTCCTAATACGTTATAAACAGTAGCGATACCTATATTAGATAAATTTGTTTTAATATGTAAAATGTTTTTTGCTGGATTAGGATATATACTTAACCCCTTGTTTTTTAAATCTTCATTTATAGAAAGTGATTCTAATTGGTTTTTAATCCAATAGACACCATCTCCAGCGCTGTTATAACCAGCCGAAGCAATATCTAAATCACCATCATTATCGAAATCATTTATAGTCATAGAAAACACTTGAGATTGTGTTCCAGATCCATCAACTGTTCCTTCAGCTTCAAAAGTAGTTGGGCTAGTGCCATCACTTTCAAACCAAACAATATCATTAGTGCCTGTAGCACTTCCGTTACTAACTACGAGGTCATTATCACCATCATTGTCTAAATCTACAGATTCAACTATAGCAGAACTTGGTAAGGAAACTGGAATAACTATTTTTGTATAAGAACCATCTCCTTCTTTTTTATACCAAGCAAGATCACTATAACTATCAGTCGCTAGAATATCTATAGAGCCATCGTTATCAATATCTGCAAAATTAACATCAAGTAAATATTGGCCTGAATTTGTTACGTTATTACTGTCAATAATAAATGTTGGAAAACCGCTTTCTGTTAGTTGGTTATAGAATACCTCAATGACACCAGGAGGAGAATAAGGAGCTGTAGATATAACAACATCTAAATCATTATCACCATCAAAATCCTTTATATCAAAATCACCAGCTCCAGACAGCCCTGACGCAATAGTTTGTTCTGTACCAAAGTTGCCAGAACCATCATTTGAAAACCAAACAAATTTATTATCGTTAAAACCAGCAACAATAACATCTAAACCAATATTGCCATCAATATTTGCAGCGTATACGGCTCCAGCTCCATTTATATTATTAGAAATGACGTTTTCAGACCCAAAATTTCCAGAGCCATCATTAGCATACCAAACCAGTTTGTTTCCATCAAAAGAGGTAGCTAGTATGTCATCACCATTAATGCCGTCAATATCAGCCAAAAATAATCCAGAAACTTGAGTTAAGGAAGAGACTTCAACAGCTGATGCGAAAGTGCCGTTACCATTATTTTTGTAATGTAATACTTTGTTTCCATATAATAGCCCAACAACAAGGTCGGGAAAAGAGTCACCATCTAAATTTCCAGATGCTATAGCATAAGGAGTGGATCCTGGAGATGCATCTATAGTTATTATAGGAGAAAATGTTGTAGAATCTGATTGAGATTGTATAGTTAGTATACTAATTATAAATAATAAAATAGTCAGTAGTTTTTTTTTCATAATTTGAATTTATATATGGATTTGAATTATTTTAAACTACCTACCATGTCTTCTGGTTTTACCCAAGCATCATATTCTTCAGCAGTTACATAGCCTAAATTAATAGCTTCTTCTTTTAATGTTGTTCCGTTTTTATGAGCAGTATTAGCTATTTCTGCAGCTTTATAATATCCTATTTTGGTATTTAAAGCAGTAACAAGCATTAATGAGTTGTTTAGTAATTGTTTTATCACACTGTGGTTTGGTTCAATTCCAGAAGCACAATGATCATCAAAACTAGCACAAGCATCTCCAATTAATTGAGCAGACTGTAGTAAGTTGGCTGCCATCATAGGTTTAAATACGTTAAGCTCATAATGTCCTTGTGTACCACCTACGGTTACAGCTACATCATTACCCATAACTTGTGCACAAACCATTGTTAAAGCTTCACATTGTGTAGGGTTTACTTTCCCTGGCATAATAGAACTTCCAGGCTCGTTAGCAGGAATAATAATTTCTCCAATTCCAGAGCGTGGCCCTGAAGCCATCATTCTAATATCATTGGCTATTTTATTTAGAGATACAGCCAATTGTTTTAAAGCGCCATGTGTTTCAACTAATGCATCATGAGCAGCAAGCGCTTCAAATTTATTTCCAGCAGAAACAAAAGGAAGGTTAGTAAATTTAGCTATGTATTCAGCAACTAATTCTGCATAACCTTCAGGCGTGTTAAGTCCTGTTCCAACAGCTGTGCCACCTAGAGCTAATTCAGCAAGGTGTGGTAAAGTGTTTTCTAAAGCTTTTAATCCGTGATCTAATTGCGACACATAACCAGAAAACTCTTGTCCAAGGGTTAGTGGTGTTGCATCCATAAGATGCGTACGACCTATTTTTACAACATCTTTAAAAGCGATAGATTTTTCATGTAATGTATTTCGTAGTTTAATAACACCTGGAATGGTTGTTTCAACTACTTTTTTATAAATTGCAATATGCATTCCTGTAGGAAATGTGTCATTTGATGATTGTGATTTATTTACATCATCATTAGGTTGAATAGTTTTTTCGCCTTCACCAATAACTTTACCAGCTATTTGATGTGCTCTATTTGCAATAACTTCATTAAGGTTCATATTACTTTGCGTACCAGAACCAGTTTGCCAGATTACTAAAGGAAATTGATTATCATGTTTTCCTTCTAAAATTTCATCACATACTTGAGCAATTAAATCACGCTTTTCTGAAGAAAGGACTTCTAGTTCACAGTTAGTATACGCTGCTGCTTTTTTTAAGTAAGCAAAACCGTATACAATTTCTAAAGGCATAGAAGCTGCATTTCCAATTTTAAAGTTGTTTCTAGAACGTTCTGTTTGTGCTCCCCAAAGTTTATCAGCAGGTACTTTAACCTCGCCCATTGTGTCTTTTTCTATTCTGTATGTCATAATATGTTTTGTTTTGTTTTAACAAGCGCTAAAGTTACAATTTTTGATTGTTTTAATAGCTTGGTTTTTTATAGAAAAAATAGTTTGCAGCTCATAATTTCTTTAGTAAATACTGCATAATATGAAAAATCATCTATAACTGAATAGTTGTAATGCTTTAATCATAAAAAAATCACAAAAAAGTTAATTCCTACTAATTTAGTAGATTATTGCTTATTTTTACAGTCCAATAAAAAATAAACATTATGTCTACAATACGATTAGGTGATGTTGCGCCAAATTTTACAGCACAAACATCACAAGGAGAATTAGTCTTTCATGACTGGTTAGGAGAAAGCTGGGGAATATTATTTTCTCACCCAGCAGATTATACTCCGGTATGTACAACTGAATTAGGAACAGTTGCAAAATATAAACCAGAGTTTGATAAACGAAACGTTAAGGTTGCAGCATTAAGTGTTGATGGATTAGAATCTCACAAAGGCTGGATTAGTGATATTAACGAAACTCAAAATACTACTGTGAATTTTCCCATTATAGCAGATGAGAATAGGGAAGTATCAGCACTGTATGATATGATTCACCCAAATTCTGATGCTAATGCTACAGTAAGATCAGTTTTTGTTATTGCTCCAGATAAAACAGTAAAGCTAATTATAACATATCCAGCATCAACTGGTAGAAATTTTGATGAGCTTTTAAGAGTTATCGACTCACTGCAGCTTACAGCTTATCATAAAGTAGCAACTCCTGCCAATTGGAAAAATGGCGATGACTGTGTTGTTGTACCAGCAATAGCTACTAGTGATATTCCAAAACATTTTCCTAAAGGATACACAGTAGTAAAACCTTACTTACGTTTAACACCACAACCTAATTTGGATTAGGAAATTCAATAAAAAAGCATCATAGTGTTTATTATGGTGCTTTTTTTTGTTTGAATAATAAATTAATGGCTTGAGTAATAAAAACACTTATCTATTAATAATGTGTTAGTTAATTATCGAAACACTATAATTAATGTATTTACAACGACACTATTTCTAAAAAATGTTGATTATCCTGTTAATAATTTTGAAATTGCTGTTGTAAAAGAAAACACTTTATCTTATCTTTGCAGTAAATTAATAATACAGCCAATTATGTTCGATTTTGATCAATATTTAGGATTTTTAGCATTTTTAACCATTTTAACCATTGGTTTTTGGGTCATGATATTTTTATTAACCTTTGTTATTCCTTACTGGATTGGCGGAGCATTAATTGAGCGTCTTAAAGAGATAAAAGAAGAAAGAAAAGCTAAACGTGCTGCGCACTAAAGATTTTCTTTATAAATATAAAATATAAAAGGAAACCGTAGAGGTTTCCTTTTTTTATGCGCTTTATTAAAGTTTATAAAATAAAAAACGCTCTAAAAATTTAGAGCGTTTTTTATTTTTATGATGAGAATATATATTATCCTTCAAACTGCATATCATCACCACCATCACTATTTCTTTCACGGTCTTGACGATTTTTTTGTTGATTAAATCTATAAGTAAATGATAGGTTAAAGCTACGTTTTCTCCATTGAAATTCGCTTTCACGATTAAACGTTTCTGTAAAAGAATCTGTTTGTCGTTTTCTGCTATTAAATAAGTCATTAACACTTAACGCAATTGAGGCATTGTTGTTAAATAAATCTTTGCTAAACGCCATATCTGTAGAGAACATACCTTTAGATTTGTTTTGAGCATCTTCACGAGGACCTCTATAAAACAAACGTGTTTGCCAATCTATATTTCCTGGTAAGGTATATTTGTTATTAAAGCGTACAAACCAGCTTAAGTTTTCATTGTCATAAACTACATTGTTATAAGTTCCTTCTGTAGAAGATTGGAATAAGTTAAAGTTACCATTCATATTCCAGTTTTTTGTAGGTCTATAAGTTAAAGTAAACTCAAAACCGTAACGGTCTTCACTTGATAGGTTTACCGGTGTACTTAAAACAACAGGAACAGGAACACCATCAACGATAGTTGTAGTACCAGAATCTATAGTTATGAAAGTAAACACATCTGTTGCATGTTGAAAATATATTGAAGAGTTTAAGGTTAATTTTCCAAATTTATTAAGGTAACCAAAATCAAAAGAATTAGAGTAGGTAGGGTCTAAATCTGGGTTTCCTTGAAATAGGTTAGTGGCACTACTTCTTGAAGGAAAAGGATTGATAAATCTAGAACGAGGTCTTCTAATTCGTCTGTTGTATCCTAAAGTTAAACTTTGGTTTTCAGTTAACTCATAACCTAAATTAATGGTAGGAAAGAAACCAGTGTAATTTTTCTTCTCTAAATCATTAGATGTTAATTGCTCTACTGTAACACGCGTATCTTCCATTCGTAACCCCAATAGGTAAGAGAATTTGTCTTTTATTTTATTACCATATTGCGCATAAACAGCATTTACGTATTCCTTATAAATAAGGTTGTTACTTGTTTTTCTGTCTAAAACAAAACCACTTCCGTTATTTAACTCTAATGCATAATCTGTATCAGATGTATTAAAGTTACCACGGTAACCTAATTCAAATTGACTAGATTCATTTAGTGGGTGAACATAATCTGCTTGTAATAAAACACGGTCTTCAGACTGGTATGTGGTTACTCTTTCAGAATCTATATAGTTTTGTTGAATAGAGGCAAACTCATTTTCATTAGAATTTTCATATTGAAAATCTGCAGTTAGTTTATGCTGACTGTTTCCATTAAATTGTTTATCAAAGTTTAATGAATATTGTATTGTTTTATCATCTTCTGTTTCAAACTCTAAACGTGTTGAATTACTAGCTTCACCAAGCCCGTTAATTAGGTGACTTTGATTTGTAGTCAAATCATCATCGTCACTTTTTCTGTAAAAAACAGCTCCTGTTAATGAAGCAGAGTCTGTAATGTACCACTCTACACCAAAGTTTGTATTGATACCCTTTCTTTCTCTATCAAAATCACGGTATTCATTTAGAAAACTATTTGGGTCATCACCATTGAAGTATTCTGTTTCAGTAGTTGATTCTCCTGGAGATTCTCTATAGCTAACACCAGTTGTATTAAAAAAGTTGAAATCTCCTGTTCTATAATTAATATTACCAGAAAGCCCTGCTTGATTTGGATACCCAGCATTGGCAGTTATGGCACCGTTTAAACCTTGAAGTTTACTACGACGTAAAATAATATTTAAAATACCAGCAGTACCTTCAGCATCATAACGAGCCGATGGCGATGTGATAACTTCAACACGCTCTATTGATTCAGCAGGTAGCTGACGCAAAGCATCGGTAGAATTTAATCCAACTAAACCAGATGGTTTACCGTTAATAAGTATTCTAACGTTATCTTGTCCTCTTAAGGCTACATTTCCTTCAACATCAACAGAAACAGAAGGAACGTTATCTAAAACATCACTTACTGTGCCACCACGAACGGTAAGGTCTTTACCTACGTTATAAATCTTTTTATCAAGTTTTATATCTACGGTTGTAGTTTCGGCAATAATTTCTACTTCGTCTAAAGCTTCAGAACCAGCTGAAAGCCCTATGCTTCCAAGGTTTTTATCTGTGGTAAGGTTTTGATTATTAAGTGTTATTTTTTCAAAACCAATAAATTCTACAGAAACATTATAAGTACCACTAGCAACAGAAATATTAAATTTTCCATTTTCGTCAGTGATGCCACCTGTAGCAATACGATTTTCGGCTTTATTAAAAAAAGAAACAGTAGCATACTCTAGCGGTTGCTTGGTTTCTTTATCGTAGACTATTCCTGAAATAGTTACATCATTTTGTGCGGTTACAAAAGATAAGGATAATGCAAATAATGCAAATAAAAATTTGGTCATGGTTTGTTTTTTGCTTTAAGACTGCAAAAATAGACCTAGGTTTAGTCGGCTTTGGTTAAAAGTTTGTTAAATAAAAAACCTTGGCTGTTAAACCAAGGTTTTGAATTTTTATATAATGTTTTTTATAGTTTCTGGTGGGCGTCCTATTACAGCTTTGCTATTGTTTGTAACTATTGGACGTTCAATAAGTTTTGGGTTTTTTATCATGGCAGAGATAATTTCGCTATCTGATAAATCTTTTCCTTTATAGTCAGATTTCCATATGGCTTCATTTTTTCTAACAAGTTCTATAGGTTTAATATCTAAAAGGGTGATTAAACGTTTTAGTTCTTCTTCTGAAGGTACATTATCAAGGTATTTTATAATTTTAAATTCTTTTCCGGAATTTTCTAAAATTTCTAGCCCTTGTCTAGATTTACTGCATCTTGGGTTGTGGTATATGTTAATCATATATGTATATTATAAGGTTTGAGATGAATCTTCTTTTTGTCCCATCATCATTAAATAAGCTTTTAAAAACGGTTGAATGTTTCCGTCCATAACAGCATCTACATTTCCGGTTTCTTGTCCAGATCTAACATCTTTTACCAATTTGTAAGGATGCATCACGTAGTTACGAATTTGACTTCCCCATTCAATTTTCATTTTTTCAGCTTCTATATCATCACGTTGTGCTAATTGCTTTTGCAACTCAATTTCATAAAGCTGTGATTTAAGCATTTGCATAGCTCTAGCTCTGTTATCATGTTGAGATCGTGTTTCTGAACATGAAATTTGGATGCCTGTGGGTTTGTGTGTAAGCTGAACTTTAGTTTCTACTTTGTTGACATTTTGTCCACCAGCACCACTAGATCGGGCTGTGGTAATTTCAATATCAGCAGGGTTAATTTCAATTTCAATTGTATCGTCAACAAGCGGATATACATATACTGAAGCAAAGCTTGTATGTCGTTTCGCATTACTATCAAAAGGAGAAATACGAACCAAACGGTGTACACCATTTTCTCCTTTTAGCCATCCAAAAGCAAACTCTCCTTCAATCTCTAAAGTAACCGTTTTAATACCAGCAACATCACCTTCTTGATGGTTAAGTTCTTTTACTTTAAAACCATTTTTTTCTGCATACATTAAATACATGCGCATAAGCATACTTGCCCAATCACAAGATTCTGTGCCACCAGCGCCAGCGGTAATTTGTAAAACGGCGCTTAAGCTATCACCTTCTTCAGAAAGCATGTTTTTAAACTCTAAATCTTCAATAAGATTTTTAGCTTTTTCAAATCTACTTTCAACATCCTCTGCAGTTGCTTCTTCTTCTTTGTAGAATTCGTATATAACTTCTAAATCTTCTACAAGTGTTTTTGATGTATTATAATCTTCTACCCATTTCTTTTTTGAACGTAGAGATTGCATAACAATTTCGGCAGCTTTAGAGTCGTTCCAGAAATTAGGGTCAAATGTTTGTTCTTCTTCGTTTTGAATTTCGATGAGCTTGGCATCTATGTCAAAGATAGTGCCTTAGTTTGTCAAGGCGGGTGTTAAGATCTTTTATTTGATCTGAAGTAATCATACAATAATATTTATGTGAAAGACAAAAATAAAATTAAAAAAGAGTCTTATAAAATTTAACTTGAATTAATTTTATAGTTTTATGCTTTAAAATAAACTCATGATAATAGATTTAAGAAGCGATACAGTAACAAAACCAACAAAAGGCATGTTAACAGCAATGATGCAAGCCAAAGTAGGAGACGATGTTTACAAGGAAGATGAAACCGTTAATTTGCTTGAGAAACGTATTGCTGATATGTTTGACAAACCCATGGCACTATTTTTTCCTAGTGGTACTATGGCAAATCAAACAGCTATTAAGTTACATACACAGCCTGGAGAACAAGTAATATGTGATAAATATGCACATATTTTTAATTACGAAGGTGGCGGCGCTTCTTTTAATAGTGGTGTATCATGCAAGCTTATTAATGGTGATAGAGGTATGTTTACTGCTAGTGATGTTGAAAAATCTATTAATCCGCCAGATTTTTATCATAGTCCATTAACATCATTAGTTGCAATAGAAAATACAACCAATAAAGGTGGAGGCGCTTGTTGGGATTTTGATGAGTTAAAAAAAATAAAAGCTGTTTGTAATGCACATAATTTAGGATATCATTTAGATGGAGCAAGATTATGGAACGCGTTAGTTTATAAAGGGGAAACAGCAAAACAATATGGCGATTTGTTTAATACTATTTCGGTGTGTTTGAGTAAGGGTTTGGGTTGTCCTATGGGATCTGTATTGGTAGGCGATGAGCCCTTTATGAAACATGCTATTAGAGTACGTAAAATTTTAGGTGGCGGAATGAGGCAAATGGGATTTGCGGCTGCAGCAGGACTTTATGCATTAGATAATCATTTAGACAGATTGCAAGAAGATCATGAAAAAGCAAAAGAATTAGAAACTGTTTTAACTACGCTATCTTACATACAAAAAGTAGAACCTGTAGAAACTAATATTGTTATTTTTGAGTTGTCTGATACTGTAGATGCAGCTTTATTCAATAAAAAAATGCATGATAATGGTATTTTAATAAGTGACATGGGAGAAGGTAAAATGCGCCTTGTTACCCATTTAGATTATACCAATATCATGCATAATAAAATGCTAGATGTATTAAAAACACTTACATTTTAGTGTATATTATTTAAACATATCCATTCCTGGAATATTAGGCATGCCATCTTTTGCTACAGCAGCAATTTCTGTTTCATTTACTTGTGTAGCTCTAGCTATAGCTTTGTTAAGTGTTAATACAAGATAGTCTTCAAGTTGTTCTTTATCTTCAAGAAGTTCGTTGTCTATTTCAATGTTTTTTATGGCTCTGTTTGCTGTAAGGGTTATTTTTAATTTTCCGTCATTACTAGCTTCATCAATTAGTACGGTGTCTAAACGTTTTTTAGTTTCTTCAACTTTTTTCTGGGTTTCTTTAAGTTTGCCCATCATTCCCATAAGATCTCCAAACATGATTTTATTTTTTTAATTATTCACAGCAAAGCTATTTAATTTTATATTTTTGATAGCTATAATTAATAATAAAAAATATCCCTTTTTTTGAAAAACTTAAAGCAAGCTCCAGTCGCAAAAAAGATACCACACGAATTAAAAATACATAATGATGTTCGTGTGGATAACTACTTTTGGTTGAATGATAGAGAAAACCCTGATGTTATAGCATATTTACAAGCAGAAAACGCTTATACAAAAGATGTCATGGCTCACACAGAAGACTTTCAAAAAAGCCTTTTTGAAGAGATGAAAGCTAGAATTAAAGAGGATGATAGCTCTGTGCCTTATAAGCTAAATGGTTATTGGTACATGACACGTTTTGAAAAAGGTAAAGACTATCCAATATATACAAGAAAAAAAGAATCTCTCGATGCTGAAGAAGAAGTTTTGTTTGATTGTAATGAAATGGCAAAAACACATGCGTATTTCAAATTAGGAGGTATTTCTGTTAGTCCAGATAATACCATGGCAGCTTTTTCTACAGATATTGTGAGTAGACGTCAATATAGTATTCAAATTAAAAATTTAGTAACAGGAGAAATTTATTCAGATAAAATTGAAAACACTACAGGCTCTTGTACTTGGGGAAATGATAATAAAACACTGTTTTATTCAAGAAAAGATGATGTAACCTTACGATCACATAAAATATATAGGCACATCATACATACAAATATGGCCGATGACGTAGAAGTGTTTCATGAAGAAGATGACACATTTAATACATACATATATAAAACTAAATCACGAAAATATTTAGTAATAGGTTCTTCCAGTACATTAACAACGGAATACAGGATTTTAAATGCTGATACACCTCAAGCAGATTTTAAGCTATTTCAAAAGCGTGAACGAGGTTTAGAATATGCGATATCTCATTATGATGATGCGTTCTACATTATAACTAATAAGGATGAAGCTGTTAATTTCAAGCTGCAAAAAACAAGTGAGAAAACTACAGAAAAAGAACATTGGGTTGACGTTTTACCTCACAGAAATAACGTTCTCCTAGAAGATATAGATATATTTAAAGATTATTACGTGGTAAGTGAACGTGAAAATGGTTTAAATAGACTTCGAATTATAAGTTGGAGTGGAGATGAAGATTACTATCTACCTTTTGATAGTGAGACTTATACAGCTTATACAGGTAGTAACCCAGAATTTAATACCGATGTACTTCGTTATAGTTATAATGCACTTACAACACCAAGTTCAGTAATTGATTATAATTTCAAGACTAAACAAAAAACAGTATTAAAAGAGCAAGAAGTTCTTGGTGGAACTTTTAATAAAGAAAATTATAAATCAGAACGTGTTTGGGCTACAGCTAGAGACGGCGTAAAAGTACCAATATCATTAGTTTATAATAAGAATACAAAGTTAGACGGTAATGCACCATTATTATTATATGCCTACGGTTCTTATGGCTCTACTATAGATCCCTATTTTTCAAGTATCAGATTAAGCTTATTAGATCGAGGTTTTATTTATGCCATAGCGCATATTAGAGGCGGAGAATATTTAGGTCGCGATTGGTATGAAACTGGAAAGCTATTACAAAAGAAAAATACGTTTTATGATTTTATAGACTGCTCAAAATATCTTATTCAACAGCAGTATACTTCAAGTAGTCATTTATATGCATATGGAGGTTCAGCAGGAGGATTGTTAATGGGAGCTATTATAAACTTAAACCCCGAACTATATAAAGGTGTTATAGCAGCAGTACCTTTTGTAGATGTTGTAACAACCATGTTAGATGATTCTATACCATTAACAACAGGAGAATATGATGAATGGGGAAATCCTAATGATGAAACATATTATAATTATATTAAATCATACTCACCTTATGATAATGTTGAGAAAAAAGCATACCCTAATATGTTAGTAACTACAGGACTACATGATTCTCAAGTGCAATACTGGGAACCTGCAAAGTGGGTAGCTAAATTACGAGACCTAAAAACCGATAAAAATAAGTTGCTTTTTCATATAGATATGAATTCAGGTCATGGTGGAGCCTCTGGGCGTTTTGAAAGCTTAAAAGAGGTAGCTTTAGAGTATGCATTTATATTAGATTTAGAAGGAATTTATGTGTAGTCAAAAAAAAAAATGTATTTTTGCGAGGTTTTAGGCTACAAATAGGATAATTATTGTAGCTATCTAAAAAGCATTTATGGGACAAGACAAACAAGTTTTTGATAATGTATTGGATTTAGTGGGAAACACACCACTAATTAAGTTAAATAACATAACAGCTTCTTTAAAAGGAAATTACTACGCAAAAGTAGAAGCTTTTAATCCAGGGCACTCTTCAAAAGATAGAATCGCTCTTTACATTATTGAACAAGCCGAAAAAAAAGGTATTTTAAAACCTGGAGATACAATTATAGAAACAACTTCAGGTAATACCGGTTTTAGTATAGCAATGGTTAGTATTATCAAAGGATATCAGTGTATTTTAGCTGTTAGCTCAAAATCTTCACCAGATAAAATAGATATGCTAAAAACTATGGGAGCAAAGGTATATGTATGTCCAGCTCACGTAAGTGCCGATGACCCTCGCTCTTACTACCAAGTAGCAAAACGTTTACACGAAGAAACAAAAGGATCAGTTTATATAAACCAGTATTTTAATGAGCTTAATACAGATGCACATTATCATAGTACTGGACCAGAAATATGGAATCAAACAGATGGGAAAATCACGCATTTAATTGCGTGTAGTGGAACAGGAGGAACTATTTCAGGAACTGCAAAATATCTTAAAGAGCAAAACCCAAATATCAAAGTAATAGGCGTAGATGCTTACGGTTCTGTTATTAAGAAATATCATGAAACCCAAGAGTTTGATGAAAAAGAAATATACCCTTACCGTATTGAAGGTCTAGGGAAAAACCTTATCCCAACAGCTACAGATTTTGATGTGATAGACGAGTTTGTAAAAGTAACAGATGAGGAAAGCGCACATACTGCAAGAGAAATAGCAAAAACTGAAGGCCTTTTTGTAGGTTATACTTCAGGAGCAGCTATGCAAGCAATAAAACAACTTAATGAAGAAGAAACCTTTAACGACAATGATAAAATTGTTGTTATCTTCCCAGATCATGGATCACGTTATATGAGTAAAATATACAGTGATAAGTGGATGAATGAACAAGGGTTCTTTGATAGCGTTAACGCTGAAAAAGCAGAAACAATAGAATTCGTTAAATAATAACTGTAAATACATGTGTAGCTAGCTTTATCATTGTAAAGTTAGCTATACTTTTTTGTTAATAATAGAGCATTAAATTATTATGTTCTGAATATTAAAATATCTAATTTTGTATCCTACTAACTAGATTAATGGCTATATGAAAGATTTATTTGATAAAATATATAGAGATAAAGGACCTTTAGGAAAATGGGCTTCTCAAGCAGAAGGCTATTTTGTATTCCCAAAACTAGAGGGAGAAATATCTAATAGAATGAAATTTCAAGGTAAAGAAGTAATTACTTGGAGTATCAATGACTATTTAGGATTAGCAAATCACCCCGAAGTACGTAAAGTAGATGCTGAAGCTGGAGCTGCTTATGGTTCGGCTTACCCTATGGGAGCTAGAATGATGTCAGGTCACACAGAGTTGCATGAGCAACTTCAAAATGAACTAGCTTCGTTTGTAAATAAAGAAGCTGCTTATTTGCTTAACTTTGGTTATCAAGGAATGGTATCAACAATAGATGCTTTAGTATCTAAAGATGATATTATTGTTTATGACGTTGATGCACATGCGTGTATTATTGACGGTGTGCGTTTACATATGGGAAAACGCTTTACTTACAAGCATAATGATGTTGAAAGTTTAGAAAAAAACCTTGAGAGAGCTACCAAAATGGCTGAACAAACCGGAGGAGGAATTTTAGTGATTTCTGAAGGTGTATTTGGAATGCGTGGTGAGCAAGGTCGTTTAAAAGAAATTGTAGCCTTAAAAGAAAAGTATAATTTCAGGTTTTTTGTTGATGACGCTCATGGTTTTGGGACATTAGGAAAAACAGGAGCAGGAGCAGGAGAAGAGCAAGGAGTTCAAGATGGTATAGATGTTTATTTTGCAACTTTTGCAAAGTCTATGGCAAGTACAGGAGCTTTTATTGCTGCAGATCAAGAAATCATAGATTATTTAAAATACAACTTACGTTCTCAAATGTTTGCAAAATCACTACAAATGCAACTTGTAGTTGGAGCCTTAAAGCGTTTAGAGATGTTAAGAACAATGCCAGAGCTTAAAGCGAAGCTTTGGGAAAACGTTAACGCATTACAATCTGGACTAAAAGAACGTGGCTTTGATATAGGAACAACTCAAAGTTGTGTAACACCTGTATATTTAAAAGGAAGTATTCCTGAAGCTATGGCTTTAGTAAAAGATTTACGTGAAAATTATGGAATTTTCTGTTCTATTGTTGTGTATCCAGTAATACCTAAAGGGTTAATACTTTTACGTATGATTCCTACTGCTACGCACACTTTAGATGATGTAGAGGAAACACTTAATGCGTTTTCAGCAATTAGAGATCGTTTAGAAAACGGTACTTACAAAAGATTATCAGCAGCTGTTGCGGCAGCTATGGGACAATAATAAATAAACAAATTTTTTGAGGTATTATTTATAAATAAAAAATCCGATGATTTCTCATCGGATTTTTTTATATCGTTTTCTTAAAAGTTTTCCTTCGTTTTATAATCTCACAATTAAAATCTTTCCATATTTGATGAGAAGCATAATTATCAGCCAATTCAGGTAGTCTTATGCATGTGTGAATACCGTTTTTAGATAAAGATTTATGGAATTCTTCAAAAATGATTGCTGTAACACCTTTGTTTTGGTAATGAGGCTCAACACCTATTAAGTAAAATAAAGCCGTTTTACTATTTTTCTTTGCTTTTAAAAGTTTCAAAAAACCAAAAGGGAATAGTTTTCCTTTCGTTTCTTGTAAAGCTTTAGAAAACGAAGGCAGTACAATGGCAAAAGCAATCATCTTGTTGTTTTCATCAAACACAAATTTGATGTATTCTGGGTTTACAAAACTTATAAACTTCTTTTTTAAATATTCTTGTTGCTTATTTGATATAGGAACAAAAGTAGATAGTTTAGAGTATGAGTTGTTAAATAACTCAAACATGGCGTCTAGATGCGGTATAATGTCTTTAGAGTTTGTAAAGCTCAACGGTTTAAGGTTGTATCGCTTTGTAATTAAGCTGTTAACGCGCTTAAAGCGTTCAACAGGAACTGTTCTAAAGTCAAATTTGCTTTCTATGTATTCTTTTTCGGTTTCTAGTCCAAATTTTTCAAAATGTGCTATATAATAAGGATGATTATACCAAGTGGCCATAGTTCCAATATGGTTAAATCCTTCGGTTAGAGCACCATTTTTATCTAGATTAGAAAAACCAACAGGGCCTTCTATGTATTCTAAATTATGAGATTTACCAATTTCTATAACTTTGTTTAGCAGCATTTCAGAAACAGCATAATCATCAATAACATCAAACCAGCCAAAGCGCATTTTTTTAATTTGTTGCTCATTAACTTCTGTCCAGTTTACTACAGCAGCAACACGACCAACAACAGTTTTGTTTTTGTAAGCTAAAAAAAGTTGTGCATCTGCATGTTCTAGAGCAGGGTTTTTTCCTTTTGTAAGTGTAGCCATTTCATCAGATATAATAGGAGGTACCCAATATTCTGAATCTTTATATAATGTAAAGGGAAATGTTACAAATGTTTTTAAGTCCTTTTTGGTTTGAACCTTTTTTAATGTAATCATAAACAGATTGGCAAATAATTAATTTTCGTCGTTAAAGTCTACGTCTAAATTTTCTTTTTTGCGTTTATTTTTGTTTTTACCGCGTGCTTTATTTTCACGTCTTTCTAATTCGTCTTTGGCAGATGTACCGTCGTCTTCTTCTTTGTCTTTATGGAAATCTAGCCTGTATGAAGCTCCTAGAGTGACACCAAACACTGAAGGTGTGTCTTTTGCATTAAAAGTAAGTGCTGTATCAAGCTGAAAATTTCTACTCCATAAATAAGCGCCACCAAATCTAAATAAATTATCGGCATAGTAATCACCGCTTATTCCTTGAGTTTCTCCAAATAGCACCCATTGATCTGTAATTGATTTGGTAAGTGTAATTAAAAAAGAAAAATCAGATCTGTCAGTGCCTATTCTATCTAAAATAAAATTAGTAACCAATACCCAACCACTAGCAAAATTGTTTTGAGTAGCAACCATTACTTTAGGGCTAAAGCCTTCTACATAGCCTCCATTTACCTCTAAAAAAGGGTTGTCTTTTGTGTCAAAATTAGCACCAGCATAAACAGCTACGGCAGGAATTAGTTGATTCCATTTAAAACTGTGATTGGCTTTCCAGCTGTAAATATCTGGTTTTTCTTCTTCAGCATTTTTATAAGGGTCATAAACTAAATATTTTGCCCCAATAGTTAATGTTTTAAAATTACTGTATTTATCCTCATTAATTCCACTAGAATATGTGCGTTTAGTAGATTGAAACGTGCCTTCAACATTTATCTCTAATTGTGGCCATAATAAGCCGTATCTAGCTGCAAAATCAACACCAAAGCTATTGTCTTTTGTGTCTTGTAATTGATGCTTTTCATTAAGAATATAAGGCCCTACTTCAAACTGTACAACATTAGTACCTACAGAAAAAGCACTTTTTGAAACTCCAGGTCTGTTAGAATTTATGACCTCTGTATATTGCGAATAGGCGCTAAAAGCCATAAAGGTAAATGCTAGGAACAGATAGTTTTTTAAGGATTTCATACGGTTTAGTTTGAATTCAAATATATAGATTTTATATTTTTTTTAAGTATTAATAACGGAATTTAAGTAATGAGAATTGTATTTTTGTTAAAAAAAGAGAATATGCTTCAGTATGCATCTGTAACAGGCGTGTTAAAAACGATATTAATTATATTATTAATCTACTACGGATTAAAAATTCTTTCTAGATTATTTGCTCCGTTATTGGTGAAATATGTTGCAAAAAAAGCTGAAGAGCGCTTTGGTGGTCAGTTTGGGCAATATCAAAATCAACCACAACAAAAGCGAGAAGGCGAAGTGACCATAGATAAGGCTCCTCAAAACAAAAAAACTTCAAATAAAACTGTTGGAGAATACGTAGATTACGAAGAAATTGATTAATTTTCGCAATCATTGTTTAATATATTTTCATGCAATTTTCTTTTAAAAAATTTCTTCCGCATATACTTGTTTTAGTAGGATTTGTAATTATTTCATTAGCATATTTTAGTCCTGTTTTGCAAGGAAAACAAATTTTTCAAAGCGATATTAAACAATACATCGGTATGTCTAAACAGCAAACCGACTTTAGAGAGGCTACTGGAGAAGAAACTTATTGGACAAATAGTGCTTTTGGAGGAATGCCAACCTATCAATTAGGAGCCAAATACCCGAACAATTTTATAAAAGAGTTAGATTTATCGCTTCGGTTTTTACCACGACCTGCAGATTATTTATTTCTCTATTTTATAGGGTTTTATATACTGCTACTTGTATTAAAGGTTGATTTTAAATTAGCCGCTTTAGGAGCTTTGACATTTGGTTTTTCAACCTATTTAATAATTATTTTAGGTGTTGGTCATAATGCTAAAGCTCATGCAATAGCATACATGCCTTTGGTTTTAAGTGGTATTATTCTCACGTTTAGGCAATATTATGTTTTTGGCTTTTTGCTTACAGCAGTAGCAATGGGATTAGAGCTTGTAGCAAATCACTTTCAAATGACTTATTACTTAATGTTTTTAGTTGTTATTTTAGGTATTGCTTATTTTATTGATGCGTATAAAAAAGCGTTGCTGCCACATTATTTTAAATCGGTAGGCTTATTGGTTTTAGCAGTTGTTCTAGCTATAGGACTTAATGCTACTAATATTATGGCAACTCAAGAGTATGCCAAAGAGAGTACTAGAAGTAAGAGTGAACTAACTATTAATGCCGAAGGCGCACCTGTTGAAGTTACTAGCGGTTTAAGTAAAGAGTATATTACCGAGTACAGTTACGGGATTTTAGAATCACTAAACTTATTTGTTCCTAGAATTTTAGGAGGTGGTAGCTATGAAGATGTTGGTAAAAACTCGGCGTCTTATGACTTTTTTATAAGGTTAGGAGCTACACCATTACAAGCACTTGAACAAACTAAACAAATACCAACATATTGGGGAGACCAAACAATTGTTGAAGCGCCTGCGTATGTTGGAGCTGTTATTATTTTCTTGTTCGTTTTTGCTTTGTTTTTGGTAAAAGGTCGTTTAAAATGGTGGTTAGTTGGTGGTACTTTGTTGTCATTGTTGCTATCATACGGTAAGAATTTCTTTCTAACAGACCTTTTTATAGACTATGTCCCTTTGTATAATAAATTTAGGGCAGTAAGTTCAATTCAGGTTATTTTAGAGTTGTGTATCCCTATTTTAGGAATTTTTGGTTTATCTCGATTATTCAATGAATTTGAAGATGATGATCAAAAATTAAAAGCTTTAAAGTATTCAGCGGCTATCACAGCAGGGTTAGCGGTTTTATTGTTATTGTTTAAATCTACATTTGATTTTGCTGGAGCGCACGATGGTATGTATCGTCAAAATTACGGACAACAATTTATTGATGCTATTAGAACTGATAGAAAAATGCTATTCAGCAAAGATGTATGGCGTACCCTTATTTTGGTAGTGCTTTCTGCAGGTGTAATTTTTATGTATTTAAAAAAGAAATTATCACAAACACTTGCAGTAGTTGCTTTTGCAGGATTGCTTTTATTTGATTTGATCAGTGTTGATAAACGCTATGTAAACAATAGTGATTTCATACCATCTATTCAAGTAAATAAGCCATATCAAAAAAGTGCAGCTGATAAAGAAATTTTAAAAGACACAACCCATTTTAGAGTGTTTGATGTGACTTCTGGTGGCGCTAGAGCTTCATACTTTCATAACTCATTGTCAGGTTATCACGCAGCCAAATTAAAACGTTATGATGAGTTGTTTGATTTTCATATTGCTAAAAATAATTTAGATGTGCTTAACATGCTCAATACTAAATATGTGATTATTGAAGATGAGCAAGGTAGACCACTAGCAGAAACAAGATATACACAACCTAACGGAAACGCATGGTTTATAGAAAAGTTTAAACCAGTAGAAACTGCTAATGATGAGATTTTAGCTCTAGATAGTTTAGATACAAAACGTATTGCTGTACTTAATGTAAAAAATGATGCTAATGACTTAAATGTATCATCAACTTATAAGCTTGATGGAACTGAAAGTATTAAAGTATTAACGTATAAGCCTAACTATATAAAATATCAATCAAACAATAATAAAGATGGTTTTGCTGTATTTTCAGAGATTTTTTACTCAAATGGTTGGCAAGCCTATATAGATGGTGAAAAAACGGATTATACCCGTGTAAATTATGTGTTACGAGGCATGCAAATTCCATCAGGTAAGCACATTATTGAATTTAAGTTTGAGCCTAAAGTGATAAAAACAGGTAGCAGTATAGCTTTAGCAAGCTCTATTGTGTTTGTATTGTTATTGCTTGGCGGATTATTTTATCAATTTAAAAACTCTTCTAAACTTGGTGCGTAAAAAAGCGCTTATAATTACGTATTATTGGCCGCCAGCTGGAGGACCTGGCGTACAACGCTGGTTAAAATTTGTAAAATATCTTCCGGATTTTAATATTGATCCTATTGTTTACATTCCATCTAACCCTAGTTATCCATTAGTAGATGATACTTTGTTAGATGATGTGCCTGAACATGTAACAATTATTAAGCAGGCTATAAATGAACCTTATAAGTTTGCGAGTTTACTGTCTAAAAAACGCTCAAAAACAGTAAGTAAGGGTATTATTTCAGAAGAAAAAAAACAAAGTCTTATTGAGCGTTTGTTGCTGTTTGTAAGAGGTAATTTTTTTATACCAGATGCTAGAGTAGGTTGGGTAAAACCATCGGTTCAATATTTACAGACCTATATATCAGATTATAATATTGAGACTGTAATAACAACAGGTCCGCCGCATAGTTTACATTTAATAGGTTTGCATTTGCAAAAACAACTGCATGTCAATTGGATTGCAGATTTTCGAGATCCGTGGACTACAATAGGTTACCATAAACAATTAAAACTCACAAAAAAGGCTTCGTTAAAGCATAAAACACTAGAAAAGCAAGTGTTGCAAGCTGCCAATCAAATTATTGTTACTAGTGATGTTACCAAGCAGGAGTTTCAACTTATAACAGATAAACCAATATCTGTAATAACAAATGGTTATGATGTAAATCATGTGCAATCACCTGATTTAGATAGCAAGTTTACAATGGCGCATATTGGTTCATTATTATCTAAAAGAAACCCTGAAGTTTTATGGCAAGTTTTAAAAGAGTTAATTACAGAGCATAGTGATTTTGCAACTGATTTTGAACTCCATTTTGTTGGTGCTGTAAGCGAAAATGTTTTAAAATCTATATATAATTTAGGTTTGAGTGATTATGTAAATGAGCACGGTTATGTTTCACATAATGAGGCTGTTGTTTTTCAAAAAAAATCACAATTACTAATTCTTATTGAAATAGATTCTGACGAAACAAGATGTATTATTCCAGGTAAGTTATTTGAATATATGGTCTCTGAACGACCTATTCTAGCTTTAGGACCAAAAGCTTCAGATGTTGAGCAAATTATTAAAGAGACTAATACAGGACGTTATTTTTATTATAATGATCACGAATCATTAAAAAGTACTATTTTAGAGTACTATAATCAATACAAAACTGGAGTTTTAAAGTCGCATGCTATTGGCTTACAAAAATACAGTCGTAAATCATTGACAAAGAAATTGTCAGAGCTTATTTAGTTTATGGGAGTTGTAGCAATTCAATCAATAAAAAATACCTTGATTACCTATTTAGGGTTTGTTGTTGGTGCTATAAATGTTTTCTTTTTATATACAGCATTTTTAAGCGATGAATACTTTGGGCTAATTACTTATATACTTTCTACAGCAAATGTCATGATGCCGCTTATGGCTTTTGGTGTTCATAACACGATAATCAAGTTTTATTCATCTTATAAATCTAAAAGCAATCAAAATAGTTTTTTAACCCTCATGCTTTTTCTGCCTTTATTAATAATAATACCTTCTGGTTTAATAGGGGTTTTTGCTTTTGAAGTAATAAGCGATTGGTTTATAGGGAATAACCCATTAGTAAAAGATTATGTATGGTTAATTTACGCTGCAGCAGTTAGTTTTGCCTATTTTGAGATTTTTTATGCTTGGTCTAAAGTACAAATGCAAACAGTTTTTGGGAATTTTATGAAAGAAGTTTTTCATAGGGTTTGTATTGCTATTTTATTGCTTTGCTTGCATTTTAACGTTATATCTGTTCAGGAGTTAATTTATAGCATTTTAGGTGTTTATGTACTGCGTTTAATCATCATGAAGTTGTATGCATTTAGCTTACGATTTCCAACATTATCTTTTTCTAAAGTAAATGATATTTCTAAAGTGTTAAAATACACATCTTTAATTATCGTTGCAGGTTCTGTAGCAAACATAATTTTAGAGATAGACAAGTTTATGCTAAATCGTTATGTAAATTTAGAATATGTTGCATACTACGGAGTTGCTATTTATATAGCGACCGTAATAGGTGTTCCTTATAGAGCAATGCATCAAATTGTAAACCCGATTACAGCTAAATATTTAAATGAAAAAAATAAACTTGAATTAAAAAATTTATACAAGAAAAGTTCATTAAACCTATTCATTATAAGTGGTTTTATTTTCTTGCTTATAATTTTGAATATAAATCAGTTATACAAACTCATTGATCCAGTTTACGCAGATGGATTAGTTGTCGTGTTTGTTATTAGTTTTTCAAAGTTACTAGAAACCCTATTAGGTAATAATAATGCCATTTTATTTAATAGTGATTATTATAGGATGGTATTGTTGCTAGGCGTGTTTTTAGCTATTCTAACTATAATTTTAAACATGTACTTCATTCCAAAATTTGGTATAAATGGCGCAGCATTTGCAACGTTTATAGCTATGTTTTTGTATAATGTTGCAAAGATTTGGTTTGTGTATTTTAAGTTTAAAATAAATCCTTTTAGTATAAATACCTCTAAAGTGTTTGTTTTGATACTTGTGTCTTTAGGTGTTTTTTACTTTTGGGATTTTGGTTTTCATCCGGTAGTTGGTATTGCTTTAAAAACACTTTTAATAACTTTGTTTTATGGCTTTTTTGTTTACTGGCTTAACTTTTCAGAGAATATTAATAATTTTCTACATAAACTTATAAACCGTTAAAAAGGAAAATCCCACAAGGTGCTTTGAGGCATACTACATGTGGGACATTCCAACTAACCAACCAAAAAATTTTATCTTCCTCGACCTCTTGTGTTAGAAGAAGTCTGTCTATTATTTTTATTTACTGTACTATATTTACGAGAATAATTGCTGTTTGGTTTTTGTGATACTCTAGAATTTTTTCTCTGTATATTTTTAGATACATTTCTCGCTGATTTTGTTACCCTTCTAGAGGTTGTATTTGTAACTTTAGTGCGTGATCTATTTTGATTTTTTATAGCATTTGTTCTAGTTCTACTAGGTGCTGTTATTGTATTACTTCTTGTGTTATTAGATCTTTTTATTTGAGTATTTGCTCTAGGAGAAACCGCTTTTATACGTTGATTTCTAGTTGTATTATTGCTTCTTACTTGAGATCTATTGTTTCTAGTAACAGCTGTTCTTCTAGGTGTATCAACAGTTCTAGTAGCAAGTGCTCTATTTCTTGTTATGGTATTACCTCGTCTGCTAGCCACAGCTGTTGTTCGTCTATAGTTGTTTGTGTAAGGTCTGTAATACACATGGCGAACAGGTTTGTAATATTGTCTGTAAGGTCTGTTATATACTACACAATGTGTTGATGCAGGAATTCTATAATATGCATGCCATGGTCTATAAACATAATGTCTATTATAAACGTTTATAAAACCCGTGTAATGCGAAAACACACGACCATTATAAAATATATTTAAACCACCAACACGAGACACATACCCAAAGCTATTGTAGTTAATAAAAATATTACCTACTTGAGAAACTCGACCATAATAGTCATAGTATATTGGTGTATTTTCAATTTGTATAATTGCTCCAAACTCGTCGTATTGTACATAAGGGTTATAATTATATCCAGAATTAAAACTGATACTTACTCCAGGCGCATTTACAGCAACATTTACATTTGGACCATAATTAGGCATGTAAAAATCAAATTGTCCGTCTGGAAATACAGAAAATTCAATATTATTTTCTACAAAAATGAAAGACTTACCATAACCTCTCATTGTTAATGTATTTTCACTCTCACTTATTGTGTTGGTTATAGTTGCGTTAGCAGTGAAGCCACTAAAAAGAATGACTGCTAGTATTAATAATGTATTTTTCATATTCGTAAGGTATTTGTTTACACTTCTATGTAAAACAAACAGCGTGCCAAAAATTAAAACAGCTTTATAATGTGTTGTTAGTTAGTGTGTTATTGTTTTTTTTAAGACTGAAGAGATAGATGTTTTTAGTTAATTGAACACTCTGTTCTTGTAATTTATCAAGCTAATAAATTGTTAAAATGGTAATTATTTAAATACTGTTATATTTTATAAATTACATTTGCCTCGTGAATTACACCAAAAAACATATAGGCGCATTACTGCTTGCATTAGTATATAGTTTTACTATTGCAGCAACAAATCATGTGCCTTATGAATACGTTAAAAATGCTTCAGATTCTGTAAAAGAAGAAGCATATTCTGCGTATGTATCAAATGTAAATTATACTCATACGGTTCAAGGAGAGTTTTCTGTAGACACGCCCGAACCTTTATCGCTATTCAATACTGATAACTTTATAGCTATTCATTGTGTTGTAAATAATCAATATAATGACTTACAAGACATTAAGTATAAGCAATATGCCAATAGCGGCAAGAGTTTTTTTATCCATCAAAGAAAAGCGACTCTAATCTTTCCGTTTCATTATCACTGGTAAACATTTTAATTTTTTTAGTTATACAAACCAAAATGGTTTGTGTGTAAGCTTTTATGGTAAAAGTTTTATTTACAATTAAATAATATTAAAAAACTTAAGATGAATACAGGAAGTGCCACAATAGGGGCTATAATTACTATTATATGTGTTTTACCATTTTTATTTATGTATATGAGTAAAACAAAAAAGAAAAAAACAGCATTACAAACTTTACAGCAGTTAGCTAGTAAGCATGATTGTAAAATATCGCAATATGATTTTTTAGACCACATGGTTATTGGGATTGATACAGATAAAAAGTGTTTGTTTTTTACAAAAAAGGAAAATGATGAAAACACAAATCAGTTTATAGATTTACAAACAGTATCAATGTGTTATCCTAATAAAGCATTGCGAACTATCATAGTTTCAGATAAGAAAAAAAATAGTGTTATAGAACGTGTTGAATTATGTTTTGAATCTAAAACAAATAACGTTTTACCAACAACTTTTGAGCTTTATAATGAAAAAGATAATGTGCAATTACGTACAGAAATTTTATTAAGTGATAAATGGGCTAATCTTATTAATGCGCAATTAGCTTAAAACATATAATTGTTTGACTTATTTAAAAGTTAAATACAAATAACGGTTTAGACATTTGTTTAAACCGTTATTTTGTGTATTTTGTTTTTTTAAGTTTACAAGCTTGTATTATATGAATGATATACTCACAACGTTATTTTTTCTAATTGCAGTTATTGATCCTTTAGGTTCTGTTCCAGTTTATTTAGAAGCAACAAAGCAATTTGATATAAAACATAGAAGACGTGTAGCTATAAGAGCTTCTGGTATTGCTTTTATTATACTTTTGTCTTTCATTATAATAGGTCAAATTATTTTAGAGGGAATGAATGTTTCTCTAGATGCCTTTCAAATTTCTGGTGGTGTAATTCTATTTTTATTTGCGCTAACTATGATTTTTGGTGATGGTAAACCTACTACTGAAAAAGACCTTATAAAAGATTATAAACACGTAACTATTTTTCCTGTTGCTATTCCTTCTATTGCTTCACCTGGAGCTATTATGGCTGTTGTGCTAATGACAGATAATCATATATATAGTATACAACAACAAGCTTTTACAACACTTATGGTGTTTGTAGTTATATTAATTACTTGTTTCTTATTGCTTATGGCAAACAAAGTAAAAGAACGTGTTGGAGAATACGGTATTACAGTAATAAGTAAAGTAATGGGACTTATTTTGGCAGCTTATGCCGTGCAGAGTATTTTAAGTGGCTTAAAAGACTTTTTTGTGGTTCTAAAATAAATGCGTCTTTATTGTTTTGTTGATTTTAAAATAAAACCATCTTTCAGATTTGAACTTTTCTGTTCAGGTAAAACATTATAATACGTTTTAAAATAATCTAACTGTTGCTCATTTAATGCGGGAATAGGCGTGTTGCCAGTTCCCCAAAAAAAGTCGATACCAACAGGAATATTTAGTGTAGCGTTATTTGTTGTTATTGTTTTATATTCTAAAGGATATTTGCTATTACTATAAGGTTCTATAATGTTTTTTAAGTGAAATGAAGAAGTTTTGGTTTTTCCAGGTAAAGAAGGAATAAAAACAAAGCCAAAGCATAGTAAAATAGAGCATATTAGCATAAATTTTATTACAGATTTCTTCCAAAACACTCTAGATAATACTAATAAAACCAATACAATAAAAAATGGTAAGTAAAAACGAAACTGTGGCGATGTATAAAAAAGTAATACCAATTGTATTATAGTAACTCCATATATAATTCTAAAGGGTTTGTGCTTTAAAAAGAAAGCAAAGACCAACAATAAAACTACCATGCACTTATTTATAAAACCATCAATCCCAGTATAATTTATCCAGTATTTTAATAACGCAACAACCGAGCTCGTTTCGTATACTGTTGTTGGTATACCATATCCATAAGCATTACCATAAGAAGAAAAATAGCTTGATATGTTTTTAGGAAGGCTCCAAGAAGTTTTAAAAGTATCAAAATCAAAAAGTGGATACAATGCATTTCCTGTAATAATGATGTTTTTTGTAATCATTAATAGCAATACAGTTGTGTAAATACTTCCTATGATAATAGAATGTTTTTTATTGGCTTTATAGTGCTTTATAAAAAGAACAAAAGGAAAAACAAGACAAACAATAGCGGTTACTTTTATAAAAATTAAAAAAGCAGTAAGGATAACGACCGATAATAACTCATCTTTAGTACATGCTTTATAATTGGTAATAAACTTAAAAACGACTATTGCTAACAATATAATTACTGCAAGGTCAGGAGATGGGCTGCTTATAAAAGGAAATAAAAAGCAGTTAAAAACAGGAAGTAATCCTATGTATAGTAATGTTTTGTTACGATTATGATTTTTTATAAATTTTTGTAACGCTATTACAGCAAAAACATTACCTAAAAGGAGACATAACCCGCTTATATCATTAAAATTGGGATAAATAAAACTAAAGCTTAAAGCACTTTGTAGAATATGCCATCCAGAGGTTTGACCTAAAAACAAATGCAGATTTGTTAAACCTTTAACAAAGCCAAATTCATTAAGCCATAAAATGGTTTGTATATAATATGATTCATTATCTGGTAAAGTAGGAGCAGAAGCACATTGAGCTAAAATAAGTATAGAAACACCTATTAATATTAGTTTAAAGAAACTATCTAGTTTTACGATGCCTTCTTTAAATCGTAAAAAATAGCTCAAGCATTCTTTTCTATTTAGGTAAAAAAGAAAAGCTGTTGATAAAGAAAGAACTATACAAAAAATAACATTTAAGCCAGAAAAAATAGCCCAAATACTAGCAAATATTGTAATACTAAAAAAACCGTGAAATATTGTTGTTAGATCATCCGTTTTTGTAATTCCTAAATACTTGTTAAGGCTAATGCCAGCAACAGATGCCAAGATTATTATGTAAATCCAAGACAGTAATATTAAAAGCATTATTCAGGATATAAGTATTGATCTTTACTAATTTAATAAATTAGATTTTAGTAAGCTTTAAGGTGTTTACTTAAATCACCATTTTTCCATCTACCATAGTAAGTTTTCTATCAGCCATATTAGCAAGTTCTTCGTTGTGAGTTACAATCACAAAAGTTTGTCCAAACTCATCACGTAGTTTAAAAAACAAGTTATGTAAATTCTCTGCAGATTCACTATCTAAATTTCCAGAAGGTTCATCAGCAAAAATCAATTCAGGGTTATTTACTAAAGCTCTCGCAACAGCAACACGTTGTTGTTCACCTCCCGATAATTCGTTGGGCTTGTGATTATACCTATGGCTTAATCCTAAAAAATCTAATAACTCTTTAGCGCGTTTTTCTGCTTCAGATTTTGAAGTTTTTTTAATAAAAGCAGGTATACAAACATTTTCAAGAGCAGTAAACTCTGGTAGTAGCTGATGAAACTGAAAAATAAAACCAATATGCTCGTTTCTAAATTTAGCTAAAGCCTTATCATTAAGCTGGCTTATGTTGGTGTCATTTATAGATAGCTCACTATCACTATTTGTTGAAATTCTATCTAATGTGCCTAATATTTGTAATAAGGTGGTTTTACCAGCCCCAGAGGCACCAACTATAGATACAATTTCTCCTTTGCGTATCTCTAGATTCACACCTTTTAAAACGTGTAAATCACCATAATATTTATGAATGTTATTTGCTTTTATCATACATCAAAAATGAAGCAACAATTTACAGTTTTAAGATGTTCTGTACAATGATTAGCTATTATTCTTGCTAAATATATTTTTAACATTATTATAGTCAATAAAATAAACAACTTTTAAAGAAAATGTATGCTTAATGTTTTGATTGAATAAATCCTCCAAGCTATTAAAGTAATCTTTACTAGATTCAGATGAATTATTAAACAATTGATTTCTATAAAGCGCTGTTAACTGACTTCCTGGTGCAAATTGCCAAGAGTACCCAAAATCTAAATTCCATGTGTTAAAGTTTACATCAGGATTTGAAGTATCAGTTTTTGTGTAGCCAGACTCTTGGGTTAATCTACCATTGTTTTGTAGTTCATACAGGTCATTTTCATAGGTAACAGTACTCCAATAGTTTCTAAATGTTAGTGTTAGTCCATGATAAGAGTTGAAATTATAACTTCCTGACAGACTATTTTCTATAGTAGTTTGGTCTCTTTGTCCATACAAGATAACATCATCAGGAACAGCACCACCATAACTATTGTGAATATAACCACGCTCTTTTTCTTCTAAATCATAATCAAAGCTATAAACGACAAGAAATTTCTCATTAAATTTAATTCGCGGACTTAAACCATACCAATAACTTGTGTAGTCTCTACCTGGTTCAAAAAGTGTTTCGTAACCTATATTTGCATCAATAGCAAAGGTGCTATTATAATTTGACGAAATCCATGCAGATGTACTTAACCAATCTTCAGATATAAAATACCTACCGTCAACTCTAGGACCAAAAAAATCAAGTTGTTTACCAGGCTGAAGATTAATGTTGGCACCAAATCCATGAAGTTTTTTTGTTGTAGCATTAAATTCAACGCCTACATTTTTTCCAGCATAAACATTGGGCTTGTATCTCATATTATAATTTCCGTAAATACCAACATACATGTTGTTAAACAATTTTGTTGGTTCAAAAATTCTATAAGAAGCATTAGCAGAAAAGTTACTGTAATTATTTTGAAAAATTATTCCCATATCATTGATATCATAATTCTCATCTGCAAAATTATGTCCTACAGAGTAGCGGTAATTTCCGCCTATTTTCCCAATACTAAACTGCGTACTATAACCAGTTAGTGTTCCTGTAACTAGATTTAAAGAACTCATTTTTCCAGAAGCGTCTATGCCATATGTGTTACTTTTATTGTTCAGGTTTAAAAGTAATCCGGTAACATTAGCATCTCTAAAATGGCCATTCCTAGTTACATTAGTATTAATAAGGCTTACAGAGGAGTTTTTATTGAATTGCTGATCTACAACAAGAATATTGTAATTAGATAATGGCTCAACAACTTCTTTTCTAACAAGCCCAGTTAAAGTATCTCTAACTGTTGCTGAAGTTTTTTCAGTAATAGCATTAAAAATGCCAATACCTAATCCTTTTTTTGTTCGACCCGAAATTTTAATAGCATTAAGCATGCTTACTGTTTTTGGAAATTCATCAACCACTTCATTGTCATTTTTAGAAACACTTCCGGTAGGAGCACTACCTATACGTCTAGAATAAAAGAGGTTTCCTTTTGTAAATAAATCAACTCCTTCAGTAAAAAACTGTCGCTGCTCTGCAAATTGTTGCTCAAAAGGACCTAGATTTAATTGAACATCATCAAAACCAGCTTGGCTAAAATCTGGTATTAATGTCGCATCTAGAGTAAAGTTTTCACTGATACCATATTTTATATCTAAACCTATATTATAGCTGTCTTCTGTAACACCATTTTGTGTCTCAACAATAGCCGATGCAAAAGGGTAAAAGCTCAACCTAGTTGGAGGCTCAATATTTTTTATACCACGAAGTTCTCCGTGATAAAGCCCAATATTACCTTTTGTAGGATCTAAAGGATTCCAGGTATATTGAGAGCGTTTTGATCTAAAATGGCGGTGAAACTGTAAGCCCCAAGTCTGAACGTCTTGGTTAGAAAATCGTAGCGTAGAATAGGGGATTTTTGCTTCAATAATCCAGCCGTCTTCAACAATTTTTACAGCACTAACCCAAACAGCATTCCAGCCAAAATCTTCTCCTATGCTAGGCGATGCAATAGCATCAGCTTGATTTCCTGACGGGAATAAAAAGAATTCTGTGTCGTTTTGTGCATCATTATTAGGATTGATAATAATGCCAAAAAAATCTTGTTGCCCAAAATTATCACGGCTATTAAATTGTTTCATTATTTCTTCAGGCTTATCATATAAATATGCCGAAAAATATATAGCTTCATTATCATAAGTAGCTTTTACAATAGTTTTTTGGTAGTCGTTTTCTGCTGTGCCAACTTCAGGTTTAAATTGTGTAAAGCCTTTGGCTTCATTGGCATTTTGCCACACAGCATCATCTAGAACACCATCTATTTTAGGTGGTGTGTTTGTACGTGATATTTCTAACACTTTTTTGTCTTGAGCAGTAAGTTGGGTTACACACAAGAATACGAGTGCTAATGTTAAAA
Organism: Corallibacter vietnamensis; assembly: GCF_039537875.1. Classification (NCBI taxonomy): domain Bacteria; kingdom Pseudomonadati; phylum Bacteroidota; class Flavobacteriia; order Flavobacteriales; family Flavobacteriaceae; genus Corallibacter; species Corallibacter vietnamensis. The sequence continues at coordinate 10,142 of NZ_BAABBI010000005.1, read as the reverse complement.
TGCGGAACATGTATTAGTTTAGTTTTTTTTGATTGATACTATAAAGACACTCAAATTATAAAAGTGTTACAGTAAACCATTACAAAACTAATAGGGTTCTTGTATTAGAGTCTTAAGTAAACGTTAAAAAAAGAAATAAACACTAACAACGTACTTGTTGTTAGTGTTTTATAGTTGTTTTGTTAAAAGAGTTTTGTTTGACCTTCTCCATCATTTGAAGATTGCGTAGAGTCTTCATCTTTAGAGTTACTTTCGGTTTCATTTTTTGTGCCATTTACGTCATCATTATCAATAGTTGTTTCGTCTACAACCTCAATATCTTGTGCGGGTGTATCTTCTGGTGCTTCGTAAGGTAGCGAATCCAGTAAGTTTATTTGGTTAATCTTATCTTTTGTCAATTGATTCCCCAAAGCAGAAATTCCTTTTATGGCAATAAATTCTTCTAGGTTTACTTCCATATTATCTTTACGGTCTTTACCACGTTCTTTAGTAAACTCAACTTCTGCCATAGGTCTCCAGTCTGTAGATACTATTTCTAGTTGCGAATCAGGATGATCAGATATAAAACTTTCTTCTTTACCTTCATTTTCAATAAGAAAACGCTTTACGTAGTATAACTGTTTTTCGCCATTGTAATATATGGCTGAAATAGGTTTTTTAGGAATCCACTTTTCCATAACAATCATATCATCATCAAAATGAGTTGTTAATTCTGGAATAATGGTTTTTATAATTCCGGATTGTTTTATAATAAGAATTCTGTCTTCTCCTCTAAACTCTCCAACTAGCTCGCCACGACCATCAACATTAAGTCTCTGAACGGTATCGTCAAACCATATTTTACGAGGTTTTAACGTAGAAACACCTTTCTCTTTAAGTTCTATTTTTTTAACAGCATACTTGGTTACTAGGTTGCCTTTTGATGCACGTCCTTTTATTAGGATATCGGCAAAATCAATATCCCATTTTAGTTTTTTTATGCTTCCCACTTGACGTAGAAGTACGCTTACAACTTCAGCCTCACCATTTGGATTTGCAGAGAAGTACCAAAGCATAGAGTTTTTATTACCATTGGTAAGATCGTATTCTTTATCACGAGTTATAGAGGTAACAGCAAAGCGTTTTACATACGTAGGACCGCTTTTTCCGTCGCGATAAATCATGTTATAAATAGTACGCTTATCTTTTTTCTTGAATACAGCAACATGAATAATGTCTTTGCCTATAAAGGTTTTGGTGTCAACTTTTGTCACCATCATTTTACCTTCTTTGGTAAACACAATAATGTCGTCTATATCGCTACAATCACAAATGTATTCATCACGGCGTAATGACGTTCCTATAAAACCTTCGGCACGATTTACATAGAGTTTGGTGTTTCTTATTACAACCTTTGTAACATCTACATCGTCAAAAATGCGTATTTCAGTTTTACGCTCTTTGCCTTCGCCATAATCTTTTTTAAGGCGCTCAAAATATGCTATAGCATATTCTATAAGGTTTGCTAAATGATGTTTTATTTCTGCAATTTGATCTTCTAATGCATCAATTTTTTGTTGTGCTTTGTCTATATCAAATTTTGATATACGCTTAATTCGTATTTCTGTTAATCTTACAATATCGTCTTCAGTAACAGGACGTTTTAAATGAGTTATGTGAGGTTGTAAACCTTTGTCAATAGCTTTTATAACGCCTTCCCAAGTTTCTTCTTCTTCAATATCGCGATAAATTCTATTTTCAATAAATATACGTTCTAAAGAGGCAAAATGCCATTGCTCTTCAAACTCTCCAAGTTTTATTTCTAATTCACTTTTTAATAGCTGAACGGTATTGTCGGTAGAGCGGCGTAGCATTTCTGATACACCTATAAAAAGAGGTTTGTTGTCTTCAATAACACAGCCTAATGGTGATATTGATATTTCACAGTTTGTAAAAGCATAAAGTGCATCTATGGTTTTGTCTGGAGAGATACCAGACGGTAGATGTACTAATATTTCAACATCGGCCGCGGTATTATCTTCTATCTTTTTAATTTTTATTTTGCCTTTATCATTGGCTTTTAAGATAGAATCTATTAATGATGATGTGTTTGTGCTGTATGGTATTTCTGTGATAACAAGTGTGTTCTTGTCTAGTTGCGATATTTTTGCGCGTACACGTACTTTTCCGCCTCGTAAACCATCTTTATAATCTGTAAAATCAGCAATTCCAGCAGTAGGAAAATCTGGGTAAATTGTAAAACGTTTTCCTTTTAAGTGCTTTACAGAGGCATCAATAAGTTCTATAAAGTTGTGAGGTAATATTTTTGTTGATAAACCTACAGCAATTCCTTCGCCACCTTGTGCTAATAGCAACGGAAACATTACAGGAAGATTGATGGGTTCTTTACGGCGCCCATCATATGATGCTTGCCATTCGGTTATCTTTGGGTTGTAAACAACGTCTAACGCAAATTTTGACAAACGTGCTTCTATATAACGTGATGCAGCAGCGCTATCTCCTGTTAGGATGTTTCCCCAGTTTCCTTGGGTGTCAATTAGCAAATCTTTTTGGCCTATTTGTACCATAGCATCTGCAATACTTGCATCTCCGTGCGGATGATACTGCATGGTATGACCAACGATATTAGCTACTTTGTTGTAGCGCCCATCGTCTAGGTCTTTCATTGAGTGCATAATGCGTCGCTGTACAGGCTTAAAACCATCTTCTATAGCAGGTACTGCACGTTCTAGAATTACATATGAGGCGTAATCTAAAAACCAATCCTTATACATTCCTGTAACCTTGGTTATGGTTTCATGATTTTCCTCATTTTCATTCATCAAATCATTGTTTTCTTCACTCATTGATTTAGGCTATTTGTTTTTGTTTCTATTTAAATTCCGCTTTGTAGGTTTGTTATTCTTCAACAATATCCATTTCAACTTTTAGGTTGTCTATGATAAATTCTTGCCTTTTTGGTGTGTTTTTTCCCATGTAGAATGATAACAATTCTTCTATAGACATATCTTTATCTAGCATAACAGGGTCTAAACGAATGTCTTCTCCTATAAAGTGAACAAATTCATCAGGAGAAATCTCACCAAGACCTTTAAATCGGGTTATCTCCGGTTTCGGTTTTAATTCTTCAATAGCATTTCGTCGTTCTTCTTCAGAGTAGCAGTATATAGTTTTCTTTTTATTACGTACTCTAAATAGTGGTGTTTGTAAAATATATAAATGCCCTTCTTTTATTACTTCAGGAAAAAATTGTAAAAAGAAAGTAATAAGTAAAAGCCTAATATGCATACCATCTACATCGGCATCGGTTGCTATTACAATGTTGTTATATCGTAAATCTTCTAGTGATTCTTCTATGTTTAAAGCGGCTTGTAGTAAATTGAACTCTTCGTTTTCGTAAACAATTTTTTTACTTAAGCCATAGCAGTTTAAAGGTTTTCCTTTTAAGCTAAAAACAGCTTGTGTGTTTACATCTCTAGACTTTGTAATACTACCAGATGCAGAATCTCCCTCGGTTATAAATAGGGTTGTTTCAAGGTTACGCTCGTTTTTTGTATCACCAAAATGAATACGACAATCACGTAACTTTTTATTGTGAAGACTTGCTTTTTTTGCACGGTCTTTAGCTAATTTTCTTATGCCTGATAACTCTTTTCTTTCACGCTCTGCTTGTAGTATTTTACGTTGAATACTTTCAGCTGCATTAGGATTTTTGTGTAAGTAGTTATCAAGATAGGTTTTTATAAAGTCGTTTACATAAGTTCTTACCGTAGGTAAATCGCCACCCATATCAGTTGAACCTAACTTTGTTTTGGTTTGACTTTCAAAAACAGGTTCCATAACTTTTATAGAAATGGCTGATACTACAGATTTTCTTATATCTGAAGCATCATAATTTTTACCGTAAAACTCACGTAGTGTTTTTACCAAGGCTTCTCTAAAAGCAGCTAAATGTGTTCCTCCTTGAGTTGTGTTTTGTCCGTTTACAAACGAGTGGTATTGTTCGCTGTATTGGGTTTTACTATGTGTTAAGGCAACTTCAATATCATCGCCTTTTAAGTGAATAATAGGGTAGGCAAGGTCAGAATCGTTTATGTTTTCTGCTAGTAAATCTTTTAATCCGTTTTCACTGTAATATTTTTCTCCGTTAAAAACAATGGTCAAACCTGGGTTTAGGTACACATAGTTTTTAAGCATTTTTTCTACATACTCATTGCGGTATTTGTAGTTTTTAAAAATAGTTTCGTCAGGAACAAAAGACACTTTAGTTCCTTTTCTACGTGATGTTTCGTCTAGCTGTTCTTGGTTGGTAAGATTTCCTTTTTCAAATTCAGCTGAAGCAGATTTTCCATCTCTGGTAGATTCAACTCTAAAATAGTTTGATAAGGCATTTACGGCTTTGGTACCAACACCATTTAGTCCAACCGATTTTTTAAAGGCGCGCGAATCATACTTACCACCAGTATTCATTTTTGATACCACATCAACCACTTTACCTAATGGAATACCACGACCATAATCACGCACAATAACTTTATTACCCTGAATAGAGATTTCAATGGTTTTTCCAGCGCCCATAACATACTCGTCTATAGAGTTGTCTAAAACTTCTTTTAGCAGTATGTATATACCGTCGTCTGGAGAAGAACCATCACCAAGTTTCCCAATATACATTCCTGGACGCATACGGATATGTTCTTTCCAATCGAGTGAGCGTATATTATCTTCGGTGTAATTAGATTGTTCAGACATAAAAAGGTGTGATTTGTTGGATATGTTGCTAATATAATATATCGGTTTAAAAAATGAAACCCCATTTATGTAAAGTAATTAACAATAAAAAGCCCAACGTTGTTCAGAACATTGGGCTTTTTTTATTTAAATAAAACATATTGGTTACACATTGAATAAAAAATGCATAATATCACCGTCTTTTACAATGTAGTTTTTTCCTTCAACACGCATTTTTCCAGCTTCTTTTACTTTGGCTTCGCTGCCATAGGTTACATAATCGTCATAACCTATAACTTCAGCACGAATAAAGCCTTTTTCAAAATCGGTATGAATAACGCCTGCTGCTTGTGGCGCAGTAGCACCAATACCTACAGTCCAAGCACGTACTTCTTTTACACCAGCAGTAAAGTAGGTTTGTTGATTTAATAATTTATAAGCAGAACGTATAAGTTTTGATGAGCCTGGTTCGTCTAGTCCTATGTCAGATAAAAACATTTGGCGTTCTTCGTAATCGTCTAACTCGTTTATATCAGCTTCGGTACCTACAGCTAGCACTAAAACTTCAGCATTTTCGTCTTTTACAGCCTCACGTACTTGTTCTACATAACTATTTCCAGATACGGCAGCACTTTCGTCTACATTACAAACATACATTACAGGCTTGTCTGTTATAAATTGAGATGGTTTTACAAAATCATCATAATCATCTTCGCTAAACTCTAATGCTCTTACTGATGTTCCTGCTTCTAATCCTGCTTTTATCTGTAATAATATAGCTTCTTCTTTTTGCGCATCTTTATTTCCAGTTTTTGCTGCACGTTTTACTTTGTCCAACTTTTTCTCAACAGTTTCAAGGTCTTTAAGTTGCAATTCCATATCTATGGTTTCCTTGTCGCGTAGCGGATTTATATTGCCATCTACATGTACAATATTATCGTTGTCAAAGCATCTTAAAACATGTAAAATAGCATCGGTTTCACGAATATTAGCCAAAAATTGGTTTCCTAATCCTTCACCTTTACTAGCACCTTTTACAAGTCCAGCAATATCTACAATCTCTACAGTAGCAGGAATAACACGTTCAGGATTTACAAGGCTTTCTAATTTTTGAAGTCTTGGGTCTGGTACGTTTACGACACCTATATTAGGCTCTATGGTACAAAACGGAAAGTTTGCACTTTGCGCCTTGGCATTAGATAGACAATTAAATAAGGTTGATTTTCCTACGTTTGGTAATCCTACAATTCCTGCTTTCATGTAAATTATTTTAAGGTTGCAAATATAATTATAGTTCCCTTTTGTGGAAACAAAAATGTGTAAATAATAATACCAAGTGTATTAAGTGTTAACTAGAGTAGTAGGTGTAGAGTTTGTAGGTTCTTGTATCGTGCTACTTTTTTAAGTAAATAGGTTTTTTTTAAGAAATATACCCAAAAAACACATAGTTTTTTACTTTTAGTTAACGTAACAGATTAAAAACCAAGCATAGCCACCTATGAACTCCTTTTTTTTAATAAATGCCTTAATACATTACGGTTATGTGCTGTTGTGGTTAGTTTTTATTAATTTATCAATTCAATTACAAAGTCGATTCCGAAAATCATTATTGACATTCCAATTATAGAAAAGGCGAAATCTGTTCCGCGTAATCTTCTGTTTTCTACTATTTCACCTGTTTTAAAATTCAAAGCAGTAATTACTAATTCTTGTTTGTAAATTAACCAATACAAATACCTTAATAAAGAAAAGATAATGATTGAAATCGGTAGCATAATCAGATATTCCAAATAGGAACTTCCAATTACGCTTATGAAATCCGATTTTTGTTTAAATTTCAGATAAATACCAATTTGGAATAATGCTATTAATGTCCAAATAGTAATAACTTTTACATTTCTAAACCTTTTATAATAAAGTCCGTAGAGTAAGAAAGGGCAACCAAATCCGAAAGCTAGTATACTTTCATTAATTGTCTTTTGTGGGATAATATTTTGATAATAGAAAATGAAAATCAGAAATCCAATTATTAAATATAACCCAAGAACTATATAGTCTATTTTCTTTAAATCAGTTCTTTTCATTCCGTTTTCTCAAATTAACCATAACAGCCTCATATAAGATTAGTGGCGTGATTTAAGCACCTAATTTAGCAAATATAAACCGAATAGACACTGTCACAAAGCGCAAACTGTACGTTAGTAAATTTTGCTTCGCCAGTTCGCACTTTGCACTTTGTATCATAAGTAGGCGCGACCAGATCCATTACTTATAGCCGTTGTTGTATGCCGTTTTTCTATTCTTTTATAAATTTAATTGTATTTCCATTTTTAAATTTCAAGAAGTACATTCCGTTTGTAAAATTGCTAATATCAATTTGTTCATTGTTAGCAATAATTCCTTTTTTAATTTGATTTCCAAGAATTCCAAAAATGGTATATGGTTCTTTTGAATTTAAATTTGAAATTTGAATAAATTCTTTTGATGGGTTTGGAAATACTTTAATTTTAGTATCATAATGAAGATCATTTAATCCTAATACATTTAATGCGCTAACTTTTATATCATCAAATAGCATTTCTTCTTGAGAACCTAGAGAATTAAAAAGAACTCTAACAAACATAGTATTACCTGTATTTGGAATAGAGGTTGAAATTATTTGAGAATTTTGGTCAACTATTATATCATTACCATCAATGTTAATACCATCTAAAGCTGAATCGTAATAAAAACGGGTGTCTAATCCACCACCACAACTTATTATTGTTTGATATGCTCCTCCGTCAATAGATATTTGTACTTGCAATATATCATTGGTTTCATACCTATTTCCATCGTTTCCTCTAGGTGCAGCTAGACGAAATTCAAAAGCTAAACCAATGGCTCCAGTAATATCTATTGCATTTGTTTGAATATAATGATCTTCAGGTAAATAGCCAGCTCCGTCGTAATCCTCTAATGCAATCACATTTCCAGAAAACCCTGAAGTGGTGTTTCCAAGAGATAAGCTAGAAGGTATAGCCCTAGTTATATAATCTGCTGATGCAGTCATAAAGTTAACTGAACTCCCTGATGCATTGTATAGTTGATATGTGTCAAAATCAGTTCCCTCAAAATCATTGAAATATAAAGTGGTTTGTGCATTAGAAATTGATGGAATAAAAAGCATTAAAGCTGCTAAATTCAAAAAAGTGTAAAATTGTTTCATTTGTTAATTTTTCTGGTTAATATTTGGTTAATGTTTGCTAACAATTAAAACACACTAGTGTGTTTATATATGTAATATTTAAACTTCTAAAATAGTTAAAATTCTTACAAACTGATCTGGTTTTATGATTATTTGTGGGTTATTATTTAGGAGAGATTGCCTAGATACTGAAACAATACTGAATCAAGTTCATCACAAGGTTGTGCATGACAAGTTTGTGGTGGTCAATCACAGAATTGGAATGGCTGATTAGAAGTAAGCGAGAACAACGCCATTACTTATAGCCGTTGTTTTATGCTGCTTTATTCAATCGGTCTTATAAATAGCGATTTATAATTTTTAATATGCCATACAATTAAGAGTAAGTTTCCTAAAACCATAGCAGATGTAATTATAGGGGTTCCTCTCATATTTAAAGCTATTGATACAAAAAAAATATTTATGACTACAGGTAACATAAATAAACTTGATATAACAACAAATCTGTTCAAGAATACCAAAATCCCAATTAGAATTTGAAAATATCCAATAAAATTCCAATAAAAACCTGTAGAATACATTGCTTCAAAATAAAACCCAACAGGATGGTCAATGGGTAAAGTTGTGAATTTAACTCCTGGTAATTTTCGTATACCCGATAATATAAACGTTAATCCCATTCCAACTCTAGCACACCAATATAAAAATACTAAAAGCTTATTTTTTTTTAATTCGTCTATTTTTTCCATAAAATTTGATTTATTATTCAGACGATTAAGCTTTCTAATTGTTACGTCATAATTGAGCATAGCGGTTTTGTATAAGAATAGTTGCACGATTTAGCAATAAAACCCGAATAGAAAATCCGCGAGACACAAGCACGAAGTGCGAACTTTACGTTAGTGAATTTTGCTTCGCCAGTTCGCACTTTGTGCTCGTGTCAGAAGTAGGCGAGAACAAGCAATTACTTATAGCCAATGTTGTGGCACGTTTTTTATTCATTATGGTAATATTTTTGGTCCGATTATATTCATCCACAATATAAATCCTGTTATTCCTCCAATAAATCCACTTAAAATAAAAGTCAGACGTATTTTTTTAGGCAATATTCTAAATATTACATAAAGCGAGATAGCGAATCCAATAGTTGCTAACATTATAGGAATTGTTCCATTCCACAAATTTAATCCTTGTGAAATATGTAATTCATCTCCACCGAACCAATTTCCATTTGGTGAAATTAATTCTCCACCAATAGAAGTTACAAGATTAAATACTTCTCGTAACCAAAAAAGTGATAGAAAAATAGCGAGCCAATCAAGAGGTTTCATTCCGTTTTTAGAAATTAAAACTCTACGCCATAATAAAATCAATAGTCCAAGAGTTCCTGTTAACATAGTTTGTAGAGGACCACCAATTGTAACAAGTAAACCTTTGTTTGAGCTATCATTCCAATATCGTTTTTGCAAAATTTTGTTGTATTCTTCAGTTTTTTCTTTTACATCTTTTGGCCAAGAGTCATACTCTATTCCAACAAAATCTTTTGTCAAACTTTTAATTGCTATGACATCTTTGTCTTCTAAATATCCTTTAGGATAATAATTCATACTTCCATAATGTAGTTTAGTTTCATAGTCAAATGATTTGGCTACAATTATATGTCCATATTCGTGGCTTATAGTTCCGATTACTGTGAAACTAATAAATCCGATTATCAGAATTAAGAGTGATTTTATGTTAATTGTAAGGTTCATTCAAATGTGCCACAACGGTCTCCTTTACTTTGATGTTATTAAATTTATCAAGAGAAGAGAGGAGAACTATAACGGTCTCTAGGGATTACCTCTTACACGTGTTAGTCCTCTCTGTCTCTTGTACGATGTTTTGTTGAACTACTTGGAATACCTAGCCCATAAGGCTCATTAAAGGATATAGTTGCAAACCATCAATAAACATTAATTTTTTAAATATATGAAAAAAGTAAAAGAAGTAATAGGTATTGATGTATCAAAAAACACCCTAGATGCAACTATCTATCACAGTAAGCAACATGCAGTGTTCTCTAATGATGAAATCGGTTATCACGAGCTTATTAAGTGGAGTAAAACCCATTTAGAAACAGCAGACTATTTTTACTGTTTTGAAAACACAGGTAATTACTCTCTAAAACTTTCGGTTTTCCTGTCAAGAGAATCGCATAATTATGTAGAAGAAAGCCCAATGC
>NZ_BAABBI010000004.1:0-113890 GCF_039537875.1 Corallibacter vietnamensis | reverse complement strand
TGAAAGGACAAGCTACGCGAGTTTCTACGACTTAAAATCGAGGTCTAAAAGCCTCATAGAACTGTACGAAATCTGTGTAGAAAAGAGAGGGGATTTTCAATGTTGACGAAGTCTTAAGCTTCTGCGTATATAATAACCTTATTCCTCTCTTTTGTCTTTTCTGTTTTATGTTTAAATTTAATGAATTGTAAACTTAAGAAGTATATAAAAAATAGCAGTTAAGTGCCAAACCAAAGGTTTGCTCTTTTCTGCTATATTTGTTTTAACTGAAAACTGGCACATATAATTCTGCTACTTTTCATATACAAATATGTCAACCAAAACACATAAAAAAACACCCTTATTGGGTGTTTTTTTTATTATCCTCTTAAACTGTAATTATTAATGATACGTTTTAATTTAAGTTTTAAATCTTCGCCAGTATCATATACCATTTGTTCGTTGGTAGGAAATGCCACGCGGCGGTTGTTAAGTAATTTTACATCTTTTTTGTTTAATGCTCTAATGTCGCCTCTGTAAGTTGCATAATGGTTTTCAAAAATAAACGCACTATCTAAACCAAAACTATCTAACACGTGGCCGTTTGTCATATCACTATAAATAACTTGCCCAATAACACGCGTACTTTTAGATTGATTTATTTCAAACACACGCGCTTTAACATTGATAATATTTGGTACAGTAACCGTGTTACCCAAACTATCTTTTACAACGTTACCATTTCTGTCTTTTTGTGGTTTTACACCATCTACAATTTGTTTCTCTCTCAAAAGCTGACGTTGATTTAAATGTTCTGGTGATACTACAATTTGTTGTAACTGTAGTTGCATTGCATAATCATACTGTATTTCAGGGTTGCTGTGAGCGTGATATTCTGTCCAAAAATCATTTAAACCATATGTGTCAAATTGTAATAAATCGTTTTCTAAACGTTTCGGAATTATTTGACGTGTTTGGTTTTCTATAGTTACAAGAACATAATCGGTTCCTAATTTGTAAGCAACATCCATAAGATTTCTGACATCTTTATAATCTGGATTTATATGCTCAATATCTTCAAGTAATGTATATGCAACACGTTTATCAAGCTTATTGTTGTTGTTTAATAAGGTGTTAGCATTTACATATTTGTATTCTGATACTTTTTCTCTGTAGTTGACAATCTCATTACTAAAATCATGAAATGTTAAGGTTAATGGTTTGCCGTCAATTTGCAAAGGCATTACTGCTTTTATAGCATTTTGACGAGATTCCATATCTAGATATGTATCATAAATAGTTTCAAACAAAGCAGGGTTACCATCTTTTTGTAAATGGTTTATGGTGCTTAAGTTTTCGTCAACAACTTTGTAATAGGCGTCTTGTAGCATAACAATATAGTCTTGCTTACGCTTTTTGTCTTTGTTGTTTTCTAGTTTTTTTAGCGCATTGCTAATAGCAAGGTCGTAATTGCCGCTGTGTAGTTGCTGTTCAATTTGCTTTCTTCCAACACAAGATACTAGTACCGAAAGAAGAACTGATAGAAGTAATAATCTTTTCATAATCGTGTGTTTTAAAATGATACATAATACTTTAAAACCAATTATGATGCCAAACAATAAAAAGAAACCTCTAATTCTAAAGGATTAGAGGTTATTTATTTGATATTGTGAGTGTTGGGTTATTTTGCTTTTTTAGGGTTAAAAACCGGAAGTAACTGTGTAGACACTTCACCAAAACCTATTCTGGTACCGTTTTTCTCACAGTGACCACGCATAATTACAGTATCGTAATCATTGATGAATTTACGTTCAGTACCATCTTCTAATTTAATAGGGTTTTTACCTTGCCAAGTTAGCTCTAGCATAGAACCGTAAGAATCAGGTGTTTTTCCCGAAATGGTTCCGCTTCCCATCATGTCTCCAGAATTTACAGGGCATCCATTTATAGTGTGATGTGCTAGTTGTTGAGACATATTCCAGTACATATATTTAAAGTTAGATTTACTAACAATAGTTTCTTTTGCTGTTTTAGGCTGTATAGATACTTCTAAATTGATGTCAAAACTCTTTTTTCCTTTATATTGTAAATATGGTAATTGAGGTTTTAATGGCTTAGGGCTTTCTACACGATACGGCTCTAGAGCATCTAGGGTTACTATCCAAGGAGAAATTGAAGAAGCAAAGTTTTTTGCTAAAAAAGGTCCTAATGGCACATATTCCCATTTTTGAATATCTCGAGCAGACCAGTCGTTAAACAATACTAATCCGAAAATGTATTCTTCAGCTTCATCAACAGGAATTGGTTCTCCCAAGTCATTAGCATCAGTTGTTATGAAAGCCATTTCAAGTTCAAAATCAACTAATTTTGAAGGGCCAAAAACGGGTGTGTCACTTCCTGCAGGAATGGTTTGTCCTTGCGGTCTGTGAACAGGAATTCCAGAAGGTATAATAGAAGAACTTCTACCGTGATATCCTACAGGAATATGTAGCCAGTTAGGCATTAATGCATTATCAGGATCTCTAAACATAGTTCCTACATTGGTAGCGTGTTCTATACTTGAATAAAAATCTGTATAATCACCAATTTGAACAGGTAGTTGCATTTCAATTTCGTCTAAACGAAAAAGAACAACTTCTTTATGTTTTTTGTTGTTTTTAAGTGCGTCGTTTTCATCATCAAAAATTTCTGCAATACGATTTCTTACAGCACGCCATGTTTTTCTGCCATCGGCAATAAAATCGTTAAGTGTATCTTGAAGAAAAATATCATCTGTAAGCGGAATTCCTTCAAAATAGCCTAATTGATGTAGCGCTCCTAAATCTATAGCGGTATCTCCTATACGTGTTCCTATGGTGATAATATCATCTCTGGTAAGAAACACACCAAAAGGAATGTTTTGTATTGGAAAATCAGAATTTTTATCGACGTGTAACCACGACTTTCTATTTGGGTTGTTAGCTGAAATAGGCATAACTAAAAATTGTTTTTAATATTTATAAAATATCTATTCAAACCTACATAATTTTTTTATTTTAAGTGCATAAAAGCAAAAAAATGTCTGCAGGCACGAACCGTTAATAAATTGGTTCAAAACTTCTGGGTAAATATATGTTTTTTGATGTGTTAAACTAATCTATTTACTATTTTTGAGAAATTTTTAACGAATACAACAAACATGCAACGCGACGAACAAATATTTGAGCTTATACAAGCCGAACACGAAAGACAATTACATGGTATAGAACTTATTGCATCTGAAAACTTTGTTAGTGACCAAGTTATGGAAGCTGCAGGTTCTGTATTAACCAATAAATATGCTGAAGGTTACCCAGGAAAAAGATATTATGGCGGTTGTGAAGTGGTAGATGAGGTAGAACAAATAGCAATAGATAGAGCAAAAGCACTATTTGGAGCAGCTTATGCCAATGTGCAACCACATTCAGGTAGTCAAGCAAACACGGCTGTTTTTGCTGCGTGTTTGAAACCTGGAGATAAAATTTTAGGATTTGATTTATCTCATGGTGGGCATTTAACACATGGATCTCCAGTAAATTTTTCTGGTAAATTATATAACCCTGTTTTTTACGGTGTTGATGAAGCATCTGGACGCATTAACTACGATAAAATGGAGGCTATTGCTAAAGCTGAAAAACCGCAGTTAATTATTGCAGGAGCATCAGCTTATTCTCGTGATATGGATTTTAAACGTTTTAGAGAAATTGCTGATAGCGTTGGTGCTATATTAATGGCTGATATTTCGCATCCTGCAGGACTTATAGCAAAGGGTATTTTGAGTGATCCAATACCTCATTGTCATATTGTAACTACAACAACACATAAAACCTTACGTGGACCTCGTGGTGGATTGATACTAATGGGAGAAGATTTTGACAATCCGTTTGGATTAAAGTTGAAAAATGGAAATTTAAAGAAAATGTCTACGTTATTAAATTCAGCTGTTTTCCCTGGAAATCAAGGAGGTCCTTTAGAGCATATTATTGCTGCTAAAGCGATTGCTTTTGGAGAGGCATTAACAGATGAGTTTATGCACTATATGTTACAAGTAAAAAAGAATGCTGCTACAATGGCAGAAGCTTTTGTGAAACGTGGTTATCACATTATTTCTGGAGGTACAGACAACCATATGATGCTGATAGACTTAAGAAATAAAAACATTAGTGGTAAAGAAGCTGAAGAAGCTCTGGTAAAAGCTGATATTACTGTAAATAAAAACATGGTGCCATTTGATGATAAATCGCCTTTTGTAACATCAGGAATAAGAATAGGAACGCCAGCTATAACAACTCGTGGGTTAAAAGAAAATGATATGGAAGCTATTGTATCATTAATTGATGAGGTTGTTTTAAATTATCAAAACGAAGATAAGCTTCAAGAAATTGCAGCAAAAGTAAATGCTATGATGAGCGACTTGCCTTTGTTTTCTGCGTAAATGAATATATAAGTATGAAATAAAAAAGCCTGCAACTACGCAGGCTTTTTTTATTTTTTGTTATTAAAATGATGTGTGTTGATAGGCTCCCATATCAGGAGTGGCTGTTCGGCTTTGGTTAAGAATATCAAAGGGAACATTGTTTGAAAAAGGATTGTTTCCTATAATTCCTATAGCAGCAGAGTTTTCACCAATAATCATTTTGTTTTCTCTTGCATCCATAAAATCTGGATCATCATTAAATGTATTGTTTTCGTAATGTAATACATCATTAAAATTGTAATTGGCATCACTAAAATTATTGTTTGAGTCTTCAAAACGTAATAAACAATTGGTAAACTTAAAGTTAAAAGCTACTGCAGCATCAGGAATTTCATCCAAAATAAATTCAGGGTTATCATTTCCGTAAATAATACAGTTGTTAAAGTTGGCTTCAGTAAGCTCAAATAAGTTTGTTACATTATTTTGGTCAACTACAAAGTTGTTTATCAATAGGGCAGGGAATTGTCTAAAACTATTGTTCCAGTAGTTAGCAATTGTGCTGTGTGTTACATTGTATTTACCACCTTGAGTTGCTGCAAAAGATGATAAGCCAGAATTGTTTATTACAAGGTTTTCAGCTCTTATTGATGTAAATCTTCCTAAAATACCATAATTACTTGAGTTGTATATTTGAGAGTTTGTAATGGTTAATTTGTCTGTTGGAGTATTCGCGTTACCATCACTTAAAATAGCTACAGAGGCATTTTTAATAGTCGCATAGTTTATAGTATTGTTTGTGCTGCCTTCAAATAACCAAATAGTTCCCCATTGTCCTGGAATATCAGAGAAATTAGGCTCTAAACGATCTCCTTCAAAAATAACTTCATTCTCTAATAGTTCTTCATCACTACTTAATTCACCATTTATATGAAGAGAACCACCATCAGAAATTAATAATCCTGAATTAGCATGAAAGTGAACACGAGCTCCTGGATTTACAGTTAAAGTTTCACCATTCCCAACGGCAGCATATCCGTAAATAACATAAGGTTTGTCATTAGTAAATGTTTGTTCTGTAGGTAATAAATAGCGTCCTTCAATATCTGTTTCTACTTGTTCGCCGTCAATATTTAACGTTAAAGTTTCTATAACTCCAGTAGTGTTATCCTTGTCAGGATATATAAATACAGCATCTTTTACTAGTGTGACAAGATCTACAGTTTGCATTGTAGGTCCAATTCCAAATTCAATTTTGTCTGTGTATAAAAACTCATTATTACTACTAGGAAGATTGTTAATGTCTATTGTGGTTTCTATAAAAACAAACATGCTGTCTTTTGCAAGAAGTTCAACGTTTTGAAATTCTTTTCCAGCCATGCCATCTACATTTAGGCGGTATTCAGAATTTTCTCCTAAAGCGAGTCTAACAGAAGGAATACTAATGTCTTCATTACTTGTGTTGTAAACTTTGAGCGTGTAAGTACTTGAACCTATATTGGTAAATACGGTATCAAGATATACGGTGTTTTTAGAAAAAAACAAACCACCTGTACTTGGTGTGAATTCGAAGTCTTTTCTACAAGAGCTCCAAAGCGTTAAAAAACAGATAGTAAAAATAAAGTATAGGACTTTTTTCATAAGAATGATAAATAATCTTCAAAGGTTAAAAATATAACTTTTAGTGAGATGATTTAGTATATCAACTCATTATTAATTAAATAAATTTATAACGTCTTCGGTTATTCTTGTAGGTCGCATTGTTTTACGGTTCATAAAACACCATGTTGTTTCAGATTTAGCAAGAAGCTTATTACTTTTTTGATTGATGATTTCAACAACACGCGTTGATTTGATGCCTTCGGATTTGGTAATATACGTTTTTAGGGTAATAATATCGTTGAGTAAAGCTTCGCTTTTATACGTTATAAAATGATTAATCATTACCCAAAAATAGGCATCAAGAATTTTGCTAGGTGTTTGGGTTTCCCAGTGTGTTTTAGCAATGTCTTGCACCCATTGTACATAGCGTACGTTGTTTACATGGTTTAGCTCGTCAAGATCTTGTTTTGTAACAGTAATTGTGGTCTCGAATATTTGCATTAAGCTAGTAGCTTGTTTATTATTAATTAGTAATAATCTCTACTTCAAATAATTTATCCCAACGTTTTCCTGTAACAAATAAAGTGTTTGTTTCTGGATTGTAAGCAATACCGTTTAGAACATCTAGTTTAGGGTGTTGCGTAACGAGTTTGTGTAAAGGAGAAAAGTCAATAACGCCTTCAACAGCGCCATTTTTAGGGTTAATAATAGCAACACCATTTTTTTGGTAACGGTTGGCGTATATTTTGCCATTTACCCATTCAAGCTCGTTTAGTTCAACAACTTTTCCTTTATTGTGGTATGCTTGAATATAATCTTCTTCTATAAGTGTTTCTGGGTTTAATGTCCAAATTTTTTCAGTACCATCACTCTTATAAAGTGTTTTTTTATCATTGCAGATTCCCCAACCTTCTTTGCTTTCTCCAAATTTAAAACTTCCAGTTTTTTCAAAAGTATTCACATCATAAACAAAGCCAGTTCCGCTTCGCCAAGTAAGTTGATACACCTTGTCATTTAAAATAGTTAAGCCTTCGCCAAAATATTCGTTTGGAAGATTTTTGTTTTTAAGAATTTCACCTGTTTTATAATCTATCTTACGTAATTTAGACTCATTGTATTGTCCGGTACTTTCATATAGCTCACCATTGTAAAACTCTAACCCTTGTGTGTAAGATGTGATATCATGTGGGTACTCGTTAATAATTTTATAAGAATATATTTTTGGTGTTGTATTATTTAAAATAGTAATGGTATCTACTATTGTTTGTTCTTCACCATCAATAGTAAGTGTAGCACTTACAGCATGCGCTCCTAGTTTAAAATCTTTTAAGTCTACTTTGTTTGATATACTTTTTCCGTCAATAGAGTATCTGGCAGTTCCTAATTCATAGTTTTTAGGATTTGTAATGTCTAGCTCTAGCGTGTTATTTACAGAAATTGCCTTACCATTTGCGTTAGTTTTTATGGTTAAGCTATTTTTTTTCTGCGAAGCACTACTTCCGCAAGAAACGATTAAAACATTTAAAAATATGATAGTAAGATACTTAAGTGGTTTCATTGTCGTGTTTTAATTTTTAAGCAAGATATTTATTAAAATTCAGTTTAAAAAATCATTGTGATAAATTTAAAAAGATTGTATCTTTGCAGCCGGCAAGTCCTACACAACCAGCTCCTGCTGAATCCTCCAGGGCGGGAACGCAGCAAAGGTACGCGGTCGTAGCGGTGTGATGTAGGTAGCTTGCCTTTTTTTGTACCCAAAACTTTCCTTTATTATTGTATTTTTGAAACTCAAACAAAACATTTATGTCTAAAGTTGTATTGATAACTGGCGGTTCTTCAGGAATAGGTAAATCTATAGGTGAATTTTTAACCGAAAAAGGGTATACGGTTTTTGGAACTAGTAGAAATCCTGATAAATATAAAAACAGTAAATTCAAATTAGTAGCACTTGATGTTGCTGATTTTTTGTCAATACAAAATGCCGTAAAAACAGTTATAGATACCGCAGGCCATTTAGATATACTTATTAATAATGCCGGTGCAGGTATTACTGGAGCTATTGAAGAAATTCCAGATGCTGAAATAAAACGAAATTTTGAAACAAATTTTTTCGGTCCAATAAATGTTATAAAAGCAGTATTGCCGCAAATGCGTAAACAAAATAGCGGGTTAATTATTAATGTTACATCTATTGCTGGTTATATGGGGCTTCCGTATAGAGGTATTTATAGTGCTAGCAAAGGCGCTTTAGAGTTAGTGACAGAGGCTTTTAGAATGGAAATTAAAGGCTTTAACATAGATATGACCAATGTGGCACCTGGAGATTTTGCTACAAATATTGCTTCAGGACGATATCATGCGCCAGTTTTAGACGATTCTCCATATAAAATACCATATGGAAATACCATGAAGTTAATGGATTCTCATGTAGATTCGGGCAAAGATCCGTTGCTTATGGCAAAAGCCGTTTACAAAATTATAAATACAAAAAAACCTAAAGCACATTATAAAGTAGGTGAGTTTCTTCAAAAGTTTTCTATTGTGCTTAAGCGTATTTTACCAGATAAAGTTTATGAGAAGATGCTCATGAATCATTATAAATTGTAATTTCGCAAAAAATATACACAACTAATAAATTAATAAACAAGCAATGAAATTTTTTATTGACACTGCCAATTTAAACCAAATTAAAGAAGCTCAAGACATGGGTATTCTTGATGGTGTAACTACCAATCCTTCGTTAATGGCTAAAGAAGGAATAACAGGTCATGACAATATAATGAAACACTATGTAGATATTTGTAATATTGTTGATGGTGATGTTAGTGCCGAAGTTATTTCTACCGATTTTGAAGGTATGGTAAGAGAAGGAGAAGCTTTAGCTGAACTTCACAAGCAAATTGTTGTTAAGTTACCTATGATAAAAGATGGTGTAAAAGCCTGTAAGTATTTTTCTGATAAAGGAATAAAAACGAACGTAACTCTAGTGTTTTCAGCCGGACAAGCTTTATTAGCTGCAAAAGCTGGAGCAACTTATGTATCGCCATTTATTGGACGTTTAGATGATATTTCAACAGATGGATTAAATCTTATTTCAGAAATTCGTCATATTTATGATAACTACGGATTTGAAACCGAAATATTAGCAGCATCTGTACGTCATACAATGCACGTTATTGATTGTGCTAAAATAGGAGCCGATGTTATGACAGGACCTCTAAGTTCAATTGAAGGGTTATTAAAACACCCATTAACAGATATAGGCTTGGCGAAGTTTTTAGAAGACTTTAAAAAAGGAAATTAATTAAAATATAAAACAAAAAAACCTGCATTTAGCAGGTTTTTTTTATTGGTTTAACAAACTTAAAAGTTGCTCTTCAAAATGTATCGAAAACATATTTGTATGAGCATTTACAATGTTACCATTCTTATTTATTATCATTACTTTGTTTATTGGGTAAATAGCTAAACGATGTTTTGCTTCTTTAGGATGTTTAAAAATAAACTCGTTTGTAGTTGCGTAATGATATTGTTTTACAATGTTTTTCCAAACAGATTCATTTGATTTATCTGTATTAATTGCAATAAAGTTAATTTCTGGATACTTTATTTTCAACTCTCTAGCTTTTGCATGGCTATTTATGTGAGTTTTGTGAGAAGAAGACCAAAAATATAAAACAGTTGGTTTCTTAATAACCTTATTTAACGAAACTTCTATATTATTAATATCAACAAGAGTTAAATTAGGTAATTTATTACCAGGCTTTAAGTTTTTAAGAGAATTGATGATATTGCTAACGTACTCTTTATGGTTTGGGTTAGAACTTTTTTCAGTAAAAGATTCTAAAAGCGCATCATAATCTGCTACATCTTTATTGTTACTAATAAAACCTACAGCAGCACGTATTAATAAAGAGTTTTTTATAGAGTCGTTACTAATTAAACTGTCAATTAATTCCAGTTTTATAAGATTATAATCAAGAGATTTTTTGTTAAAAGTACTATCCGTTGAGGTTTTAAAATGTTCTGTTAAAGCTATGTTTTCTAAATGATGTACCAAAAACGAGTAGTAAGGCGCAAAATTTACTAGATTGTTTTTGTTGTAATCAACCTTGCTACGGAATTTATAAAAGTTTTTAGGTAGTGTTTGTATGATGTTTCTCTCTGTGCTTGTATAGTTTACAAACGGATACACTTCTTTGCTTAAATAATAGTTATAGTCAATATTTGTTTTTACTAAATCATTAAATAGCTCTGAAGTAGTGTTTTTAGAGCTAAAACTATCAAGTGTTTTCTGTTTTTTAGATCTGATAGAATCTATTTTTTTCTCAAACTCAGCAGCAGGCAACTGGCTAAAGCCTAAAACAGTTTTATCTTCTTTTTCATTTTCAAGAAATAGATTAATCAAGTAATTGTTCTTTTTTGCACCAGTACCTGTAAATACTAAAGACTCATCAAACTCCATGGTGTTTATTCTACACAAAACACTGTCTTGAGATTCTAAAAGTACAGTTTGATACTCCATACCATCAGAGGCTTGAAGCTTAAAAGTATATAGTCCTTGTTCTGGCTCGGGAATCGTTAGTTCAAATCTGTTGTTGTCGTTTAATGGAATAGTGTCTATTGCTTGATTTGGATTGTAAAGAATAACAAAATCACTTAATGGATTAATAACTTCTCCACCAAAAAAAACAGTATCACCTGAATTTTTATCAGTATCTTTTTTACAACTATACAGCGTTATAGCACATAAGGCTATAGTATAAAAAGGTTTTATAAATCTCAACGTTTAGATTTTATTTAAGCACATTCTTTACAAAAGTATAAGTTGAAAACATTATCTCTTGTTAATTAGCTGTTAAAGTTATAAAAAGCTTTTTCTTTCTTGTTATGGGCACTTTTTTATACTTTTGCAAAAATTTAAAACAATAAATATGTTATCAGTTTCAAATCTTTCTGTTCAATTTGGTAAACGTATTCTTTTTGATGAAGTAAACACAACCTTTAATCAAGGAAACTGTTACGGTATTATTGGAGCCAACGGAGCTGGGAAGTCTACATTTTTAAAAATACTTTCAGGAAAACAAGATCCAACTTCAGGTCATGTAAATCTTGAATCAGGAAAACGTATGTCTGTTCTTGAGCAGGATCATAATTTGTATGATGAACATACCGTTTTAGAAACCGTTCTTATGGGAAACAAGCCTCTGTTTAAAATAAAAACAGAGATAGATGCACTATATGCCGACTATACTGATGAAAATGCTGAAAAAATAGGAGAGCTTCAAGTGCAGTTTGAAGAAATGAACGGTTGGAATGCTGATAGCGATGCTGCGGCCATGTTATCAAACTTGGGAATTACTGAAGACTTTCATTATACTTTAATGAAAGATTTAGATGGCAAACAAAAAGTACGTGTTTTATTAGCCCAAGCACTTTTTGGTAACCCAGATGTGTTAATCATGGATGAGCCTACCAACGATTTAGATTATGAAACAATTACTTGGTTAGAAAACTTTTTAGCAAATTATGATAACTGCGTTATAGTTGTGTCTCACGACCGTCACTTTTTAGATGCCGTTTGTACGCATATTTCTGATATAGATTTTGGTAAAATAAACCATTTTTCAGGAAACTATACATTCTGGTATGAGTCCTCTCAATTAGCAGCAAAACAACGCGCACAACAAAACAAAAAAGCTGAAGAAAAGAAAAAAGAACTAGAAGAATTTATTCGTCGTTTCTCTGCCAATGTAGCTAAATCTAAACAAGCTACATCAAGAAAAAAAATGATTGATAAGCTTAACGTTTCTGAAATTAAACCATCAAGTAGACGATACCCAGCTATCATATTTGACCGTGATAGAGAAGCAGGAGATCAAATATTAAATGTAGAAGGACTTGCTGCGTCTTTAGATGGTGACTTACTTTTTCAAAATATAGATTTAAATCTAGCTAAAGGAGATAAAGTGGTTGTTTATTCTAAAGATTCTAGAGCAACTACAGCATTTTATCAAATTATAAATGATAAAGAAAAAGCTGATGCTGGTAAATTTTCATGGGGTGTAACAACATCACAATCATATTTACCTCTAGACAATAGTGAGTATTTTCAAAACGATTTATCGCTTGTAGATTGGTTGAGACAATGGGCTACAACCGAAGAAGAGAGAGAAGAAGTTTATATTCGCGGATTTTTAGGAAAAATGATTTTTAGTGGAGAAGAAGCTTTAAAAAAGTCAAATGTATTATCCGGAGGAGAGAAAGTACGTTGTATGTTAAGTCGTATGATGATGATGCGTGCTAATGTATTAATGCTTGATGAACCAACAAACCATTTAGATCTTGAGAGTATTACTGCGTTTAACAATTCTCTTAAAAACTTTAAAGGGACAATTTTATTTACAACGCATGATCATGAGTTTGCTCAAACAGTAGCAAATAGAGTCGTGGAGTTAACTCCAAATGGTGTAATAGATCGTTATACTACTTTTGATGAGTATATGCAAGATCCAAAAATAAAAGAACTACGTGATAAAATGTATGCACAATAAAAAAAAGCCTCTTTTAAAAGAGGCTTTTTTTATTTTAAGAATGCAATTCTGAAGTAACACTTTCTACAACAGGAATAGCGGCTTCAATTTCTTCGCTATTTACATAAACCTCTTGAAAATTAGGTGTTGATGTACCAAAACCAGCAAGTCTACCAGATTCAGCTTCGTCTTTAACAATAGGGTTTATGCCTATAGCTTTCAGTTTAGAGACAATTAGTTGAATAATAATAAAACTACCTGCGTATATTTTTTTATAATTAGAATCCATAATATAAATTTTATATACTTAAATATACAAAATACTTTTGGTATTATATCTTGTAAAAGGAGTACATTAATTTATTAATTTGATTAAAAAGGAGTTATTTGAAAATAAAACCTTAAAATAACCTTGTGGTAATATTATATGATTATATTTGTTTCATTAAATAATTTAAACTATTACAATGAGTAAAGGAACAGTAAAATTTTTCAATGATTCTAAAGGTTTTGGATTCATCATTGAAGAAGACACAAACAAAGAACATTTTGTTCACATTTCTGGATTAATCGACGAGATACGTGAAGGTGATGAAGTAGAATTCGATTTACAGGAAGGTAGAAAAGGTATGAATGCAGTAAACGTTAAAGTATTATAATATATATATTTTAAACTTATTGAATTTTAAAAACCTGCTTTTAAGCAGGTTTTTTTATTTTTAAAAAGTGCCTATCAGACCTATTTTGTTAGGAGAAAGAGAAACATTCCAGCTTATGGTTTTGTTTTTCTTGTAACCATAGTTTTCTTTTTTTGATAAAAATTTGTCAATGTAATCTACAACAACAATACTTAACACAGTTCCTACGGTTACATCAGTAAGCCAATGCGCTCCTGAAATTAAGCGTGTAATAGGAGTGATAGATCCAACACTGTAAATACCTAGCTTAAGCCATATGTTGTCAAACTGCTTCGCAATGGCGTGAGCCATTGTAACAGATAAAATGGTGTGTCCGGAAGGAAAAGAATGCTCAAAAGCTTCTTTAGAAAACGGGTTAAAATGATCATAACCAAGACCAGAACTAGGTCGTGCTCTACCAAAAGCTGTTTTACTTATAGCTTGAATTGAGCCTGCTGTTATTGCAGATGAAATAATAAGAACACTTGTTCTTCTAAAAGCTTCATTTTTTGTTAATAATCCATAACCGTAAATACCAGCATTTAAAGCAAAAAACACTTGAGGTTTACCTAATCTAAAGCCAAAATCTTTAGCGAATTGAGGATATCTATTATTCTCTTTTTGAAAAAACCTATTCATTTCCTCATCTGCTAGCGATAATGAAAAAAGGCTTATAGCGGTAACTGAAAGGTTTTTAAAGTCTTTTTTATCCCACTGCAACGGACTTGTGTAAGCATGAGTTACACTTCTTACCGTGGCTCCGGCATCATATTTTAATAATTTCCAAACGCTTGTTGAATCTTTTTGTTTTTGAAAAGAGTCGTTAGTTTGCCCGTATACAGAAAATGTAAATAAGCATAGAGATAAATAAAATAAGTGCTTCATAATATTTGGTTAGCGTAACTCTGCTCCAAGCTGTTTTTCAAAGTTGGCTTGAAGTTTATTCATAATTTTATCAATTTGCTTGTCTGTTAGTGTTTTGTTATCGTCTTGTAAAATAAAACTTACAGCGTAGCTCTTTTTACCTTGAGGTAAATTATCACCTTGGTAAACATCAAATAAATCAACGTCTTTTAATAACTGCTTTTCTGTTTGTCTAGCAATAGTGTCTATTTGTTCAAAAGAAACATTGTTGTCAAGTAACAAAGCGAAATCACGTCTAACTTCTGGGTGTTTAGGTAATTCTGTAAACGTAATTTTATTATGTTTGGCCATGTTTAATACATTATCCCAATTAAAATCAGCAAAAAGCACTTGTTGTGAAATGCCAAAATGTTTTAATACTGATTTCTTTATAAGTCCAAACTCTACAAGGGTATTTTTTCCTAAATTTAGAGAAATACCTTCGCTAAATACATCATTTTTAATAGGAGCTACTTTGAAACGAGATATTCCTAAACGTTCTAAAATAGAGGTAATTGTTCCTTTTAAATAGAAAAAATCACTTTTTTGAGAAGGAGAATTCCAGCGTTCAGAGTTTTTGTTGCCAGTAACAAAAACAGCTAAATGTTTAAACTCCTCGCGTTTTTCATTGTAACCATGATAGGTTTTTCCAAATTCAAATAATTTTAGAGTTTCTCGCTTTCTGTTAATATTATAGCTTACTGCTTCTAATCCAGAAAAAAGCAAGCTTTGACGCATAACACTTAAGTCGTTACTTAAAGGGTTAAGCATTGTAATGTTGTGTTCCTCTTTTAGCTGACTACTTAAAGCAGCATATTTAGGTGTTGTAAGTGAGTTTGAAAGAATCTCGAAAAACCCTTGACCAGCTAATTGATTCCCAATAACATTTTGAAGTTTGTAATCTTCAAATCGAGAGCTGTTAGAAATAGATGCGTTAAGCTTTTCTGTGGTTTTTATGTTGTTGTAACCGTAAACGCGTAATATTTCCTCAATAACATCAGCTTCTCGCTGCACGTCGTTTCTGTATGAAGGAACAGTCAACCCAAGTCCTGTTTCTGTTACGTTGTTTATTTTAATATCTAATGACATTAAAATGCGCTTTATAATATCTCTAGGAATCTCTTCACCAATCAATTTTTTAGCATTATCAAAACTTAAACGTACTTGAAAATCTTCAATTTTATTTGGATAAAAATCAACAATATCGCTTGTTATTTCTCCACCAGCAATTTCTTGAATAAGCAATGCTGCACGCTTTAAAGCATATTCTGTAATATTTGGGTCTATACCACGTTCAAATCTAAAAGATGCATCCGTGTTAAGTGCGTGTCGTTTGGCTGTTTTTCTAATGCTTACAGGATTAAAGTAAGCACTTTCTAAAAAGATACTTGTTGTATTTTCTGTAACTCCAGAATCTAATCCGCCAAAAACACCAGCAATACAAAGTGGCTTTTCAGCATCACAAATCATTAAATCATCTTCGTGAAGTTCGCGTTCAACTTCATCTAGAGTTGTGAATTTTGTTCCGGCGGCAACCGTTTTTACAACAATTTTATTTCCTGAAATTTTATTAGCGTCAAACGCATGAAGAGGTTGTCCCAATTCATGAAGCACATAATTTGTGGCATCTACTATGTTGTTAATAGGAGAGAGGCCAATAGCTTTTAAGCGGTGTTGTAACCAAGCAGGAGATTCATTTACCTTTAATCCAGAAATGGTAACACCACAATAGCGAGGTGCTAGTTCTTTATTTTCAATATCTACTTCTACACGCAGCGTTCTGTTATCTACATGAAATGCACTAACAGATGGCGTTATTAGTTCTGAATGAATATCTTTTTGAAGTAACCCAGCTTTTAAGTCTCTTGCTGTACCATAATGACTCATGGCATCAGCGCGGTTTGGTGTTAATCCTATTTCAAAAACAGCATCGTTTTCTACTTTAAAAACATCTGAAGCTAAAGTTCCTACAGCAATATCTGCATCTAAAACCATAATACCATCATGAGAAGCGCCTAGTCCTAATTCATCTTCGGCACAAATCATTCCGTGACTTTCTTCGCCGCGAATTTTTCCTTTTTTAATAACCCATGATTCACCTTCAGAAGTGTAAAGCGTTGTACCAATTGTAGCTACAGGAACTTTTTGTCCGGCAGCAACATTAGGAGCGCCACAAACAATTTGTAATGGTGTTTCTTCGCCAATATTTACTGTGGTAATTTTAAGACGATCTGCATTAGGGTGTTGTATGCAGGTTAATACTTCTCCTACTACAATACCTTCTAATCCGCCTTTTACTGATTGATATGTTTCTATGCCTTCTACTTCTAGGCCTAAATCTGTTAATAATTCACTAGTTTGTTCTGTTGACCAATCTGTGTTTATAAATTGTTTTAACCAATTGTATGAAATCTTCATCTATCATTTGCTGTTTAGGATTGCAAAGATAATAAACCTTATAAGTTAACGGAAACTCAAGTCCTTGTTTTTATGATGTATTCTTTACTTTTTTGTGTAGATAGGAGTTAAATACTTCTTTAGCTAATGTAATTCCAGATATTCTTGTACTTACTCATTTGTTTGTAAGTGTATAAAATAGGCTGATTGTTTTCGTGAGTAAGTGTTGGATCAGCATTTAGTATTTTTTTTGCATGATATCTGGCTGCTTGTAAAATGTCTTTATCTTTTACAATATTTGCTATTCTTAAGTTTAAAACGCCACTTTGTTGGGTTCCCATAATATCTCCAGGGCCGCGAAGTCTCAAATCTACTTCGGCTATTTCAAAGCCATCACTAGTTTTTGTCATGGTTTCTAGCCTGATTTTACTATCGTTACTTAATTTATGTCCGGTCATTAAAATACAATAACTCTGCTCGGCGCCACGACCTACACGACCACGTAATTGATGTAATTGTGATAAGCCAAAACGTTCAGCACTTTCAATAACCATAACAGAGGCGTTTGGTACATTGACACCAACTTCAATAACTGTTGTGGCAACCATAATTTGGGTTTCGCCATTAACAAAACGTTGCATTTCATAATCTTTATCGGCCGGTTTCATCTTACCGTGCACAATAGATATTTGGTATTTTGGAGCAGGGAAATCTCTAGCGATACTTTCGTAACCATCCATTAAATCTTTGTAGTCCATTTTTTCACTTTCTTGAATCAACGGATACACGATATAAACCTGTCTGCCTTTGTCAATTTCATCACGAATAAATCCAAAAACTTTTAGTCTATTTTTGTCATAACGATGTACTGTTTTTATGGCTTGTCTTCCGGGTGGTAATTCATCAATAATTGATATGTCTAAATCACCATAAACAGACATGGCTAATGTTCTTGGAATTGGTGTTGCAGTCATGACTAAAATATGTGGAGGCGTTGTGTTTTTTTTCCATAATTTGCTTCGCTGCTCAACACCAAATCTGTGTTGTTCGTCAATAATTGCAAGGCCTAAATTTTTGAATTTTACTTTATCTTCAAGAAGGGCATGAGTGCCAATTAAAATCTGTAAAGAGCCATTTTCTAGAGATTCGTGAATTTCTTTTCTTTCTGAAGTATTACTTGAACCTGTTAGTATTTTTATGCTGATATTTAGGTTTTTACATAGCTCTGATAATCCATTGTAGTGTTGGACTGACAAAATTTCAGTTGGCGCCATTAAACATGCTTGAAAACCGTTGTCAAGTGCCATGAGCATTGACATGAACGCGACTATGGTTTTTCCAGAGCCAACATCTCCTTGTAAAAGTCTGTTCATTTGTGCGTTGCTACCTAAATCGGCACGGATTTCTTTTAAAACACGCTTTTGAGCATTGGTTAATTCAAAGGGTAAATGTGTTTTAAAAAAGGTGTTAAAATATGTTCCTACAGAGTTAAAAGGAAACCCTTTTATTTTTGATTTATGAATAAGATTTTTGAGAATTAATTGTAGTTGAATGTAGAATAATTCTTCAAATTTTAAACGGTATTGAGCGCGTGCTAAAAGGTCTTGATTTTTTGGAAAATGTATGTTTAAAAGTGCTTCACTTTTTGAGGGTAATTTCAGTTCAGAAAGTAAGGGTTTTGAAAGCGTTTCTATGAAGCGTCCTTTACTCTCAATAAACAGTTGTTGCATGATGGTATTTATCACCCTATTTGTGATGCCTTTGTTGTTTAGTTTTTCAGTTGATGGATAAATAGGTTGCATAGCAGAACGCAAACTTTTTTTGTGTTCTTCTAGCAATTCCATCTCTGGATGCGGCATGCTAAAAGCGCCATTAAACCAATTTATTTTACCAAAAATAACATAAGGTCTGTTGGGTTTTAGATTATCTCTTATCCATTTCTGACTTCTAAACCATACCAACTCCATGCTTCCAGTATCGTCCTGAAATTTAGCAACCAATCGTTTTCCGCGCTTTTGAGCTACTTCTTTAACGCTTGTAATTTTACCTATAATTTGAACTTCAGAGCTATTTCTTTGCAGTTCATTTATTTTATAATAGCGTGTTCTGTCTAAATATCTGTTAGGGAAAAGGTTTAGTAAATCTTGATATGTATGAATACCAAGCTCTTTCCGAAGTAAATCGGCACGATTAGGGCCAACGCCTTTTAAATAATCAATAGGAGTTTGTAAATTGGTAATCATGACAACGAATATAAACCTTATACTTGAAAGATAAAACCTTAAAAATTCCGTATTTTGGTCTAATCGTTGTTGTAAAAAAGCTTATGAAACAAATATTTTATTTCCTTCTGTTTTTATTGAGTACTATATGTTACTCACAACAAGCCGGTTATGTGGATTTTTTACAAGCCAAACCGGAAATATCGTTTAATGTTCAAGAAAAGAAAGTTTTTGGAAATGTAACTTATCAGTTTAAAGTTCTTGCTCCTATAGACTCAATATTTCTTGATGCAAAAAAAATGACTTTTACCAATGTGCAAGTTAATGATAGAAAGATTAAGTATGAAAATGACGGTAATAAGCTTTGGTTGATAGATGATTTTAAAGAAGGGATTGACTATTCGCTTACGTTTAGTTATGAGGCTATACCACAAAAGGCATTGTACTTTGTGGGTTGGGATAATGAAGCGCCAAACCAAATTTGGACACAAGGACAAGGAAAATATACAAGCAATTGGTTGCCTAGTATTGATGATACTAATGATAAAATAGAATTTGATTTATCTATTACGTTTCAAAGTGATTACCAGGTTATAGCTAATGGTAAACTGGTTGATGTGGAGCGTCTAGATCATTCTGATAATTATACATGGCACTATGATATGAAGCAGCCTATGTCAAGCTATTTGGTTGCATTGGTTATTGGTGAATATGATAAAAAAGTTGAAATATCTGAAAGCAACATACCTTTAGAGATGTATTATTATCCAAAAGACTCTAATGTTGTAGAACCTACTTACAGATACTCAAAACAAATGTTTGATTTTTTAGAGTCAGAAATTGGTGTTTCTTATCCTTGGCAAAACTATAAACAGATTCCTGTACATGATTTTTTATATGCAGGGATGGAAAACACAGGAACAACAATTTTTGCAGATACATATGTGATAGATTCTATTGCATTTATAGACAAAAACTACGTAAACGTTAATGCACATGAGTTAGCGCATCAATGGTTTGGTGATTTGGTTACTGCAAAAAGCGGAGAACATCATTGGTTACAAGAAGGTTTTGCTACCTACTATGCGTTACTTGCTGAGCGTGATGTTTTTGGAGACAACTATTATTATTGGCGTTTGTATGAGTATTACCATGAGTTGATAAATCAAGAAAGACTTAATCAAGGAACATCATTGCTAAACCCTAAATCAAGCAGCTTAACTTTTTATAAACGTGGTTGTTGGGTTTTACATGCCTTGAGGGAAAACGTAGGAGATGAGCCTTTTAAAGAGGCTTTACAAGCCTATTTAGAAAAACACAAGTTTAAGAATGTTGAAACCTCTGATTTTATATCAGAAGTAGAAAAGACAAGTGGTTTAAAATTAGATAGTTTTGTAGACACTTGGATTGTGAGTGATGTTTTTCCTCAAGAGAAAGCTCATGAGTTATTATTACAATCTACTTTTATACAAGAATATGAAATGGTAGATTGTGAGTTGGCTAATGCGCGTTGTGATTATTATTTAGAAGCAACAATATCAGATGAAGCAAAGTCAAAAATTATCTCTCAAATTCCTAATAGAATACCTGAAAAGCTTTTTAATAGTTCTTTAAAAGTGCGTCAGGCAATTGCCACAAATGTTACTCAAATTCCAGTAGGTTTAAAACCAATGTATGAAACGCTTTTAGATGACGCATCTTACGCAACAGTTGAAGCAGCTTTGTATCATTTATGGTTAAATTTTCCTCAAGATAGAGCCTTGTATCTAAATAAAACAAGTGATTTAATTGGTTTTAAAGATAAAAACATCAGATTGCTTTGGTTAGTTTTAGCCTTGTCAACAACAGATTATAAAGCAGAACTAAACAACGAATTTTACAGAGAGTTGGTAGGTTATACTTCTGAAAAATATAATTTTGAAGTGCGTCTTAATGCGTTTCAATATATAGATGCGATGGCGTTGTATAATGATGTTAGTATAGATAATCTAAAACAAGCTACGAAGCATCATAATTGGCGATTAGTAAAGTTTGCAAAAGATAAATTAGAACAACTCAAAAATAAAAAACAATAAATGAGAGCATTAGTAATATCTGGAGGCGGAAGTAAAGGCGCCTATGCAGGTGGTGTTGCACAATATCTTATGCGAGAAGAAGGAAAGCATTATGATATGTTTTTAGGAACATCTACAGGGAGTTTATTAATACCTCATTTAGCTGTTAATGATATAGATAAGTTGTATGATATTTTTACAAATGTTCAACAGCATGATATTTTTAGTGTAAGTCCTTTTATTCAGCGTGAAAAAGGAGGTAGAGAATATGTTTCTATTGATTTTTTGAATTCTTTATGGCAATTCATTAGAATGAAACGAACCTTTGGGGAGAGCAAAGCTTTACGTAGAAACATAAAAAAGAATTTTACAAAAGAAGAGTACTTAAAAATAAAAGCTACTAAAGAAGATGTTGTGGTGACTGTTTCTAACTTGTCAAAAAACACAGTAGAGTATAAATCAATAAATGACTGCACATACGAAGAGTTTTGTAACTGGATTTGGATTTCATGTAATTATATTCCATTTATGTCTATTGCAAAAGTAGATGGTTATGAGTATGCTGATGGCGGATTAGGTTGTGTTATACCTATAAGAGAGGCTATACAAAGAGGTGCAACAGAAATTGATGCTGTGGTTCTAGAAGCAGAACAAATGGATAGAATGAAAGTGTTAGGAAAAAATCCTTTTTCACTTATGATAAACTTATTTGGGCACTTGCTAAATCAAGTAGAACGAAACGATATAATTATAGGTAAACTGGCTGCTAAAAATAAAGGAGTAAAGCTTAACTTATATTACACACCAACAGATCTTACTGAAAACTCATTGATTTTCAGTAAGAAACTTATGACTAAATGGTGGCAGTTAGGATATGATTATGCTAAAGAGCGACACAATAAAACTTAAAAAGTTTACCACATTTCGCTTACTTCTTTCTTAATGAAAGATAAGGCTGCATCACTAGGAGCGCGTTTTTCCATCATTTCAGTAAGAACCACCTCGCGTAGCTTATTTGCTGTGTCAGTTTTTTCTAAAAGGCTAGCTTTTCTAATTAATTGAATAGTTGCATTTTTTGCAGCAGTGATAATATTCCAACACTCATCGCTTAAATATATTTGCTGTGATAAGTTGTGTTCAAATTCTTGTTCAATGCTGGCTATAAGTAAAGACTCGTAATCTTCTTTGTTAGATGAATTAGGAGAAACTCTTATAAGTAATTTTGATGGCGTAATTCTCTCAAGAAATAAAGACATGCGTTCATAAGCTTGTAATCTAATAGGTAAAGTGTTTACTTGGATGTCTTTATGAAGTAAAAAACGTCTGCGACCATCTTCATTTTTTGTGTGTTCTTTAAAAAAGTAAAAAGCAATTAAGCCTGTAATTAAAGCTGGTACAGCATATAAAACGACTTCAAATAATTTTTCTATCTCCATTTTGTTTTGTTAGTTGTTAGATTTTCCACCCAAATATATACAATCTTTTAAATCTTGCATACTTTTAAATGGAACTGGGGTTTTATTGTACATATAAGTTCTGTCTAGTTCTTTAGATAAATTGTGGTCATCTACATTAACATCAACATCACTCATTTTAAATTGGCAGGGATGTTCATATCCTGCTGCGTGTGTTATTTCAATAAGTTCTTTTCTAAAGGTTTTAAAATATTGCGCAAGTCTAACAGATTTTAAAGAAGTGTCAATACCGCTTTGCAACCATTTGCTTTGTGTAGCAACACCACTAGGGCATCTGTTAGTGTGACATATTTGCGCTTGAATACAGCCAATACTCATCATGGCTTCTCGTGCAACATTTATACAATCTACACCCATTGCAAATGCCATAGCGGCTTTTGCAGGAAAGCCTAATTTTCCGCTACCTATAAATACAATACGCTCTGTAAGTCCTTTTTCTTTAAACATCCGGTAGAGATCACTAAAACCATATACCCAAGGCAGAGAAACATGATCAGCAAAACTAGGAGGCGCTGCGCCGGTACCACCTTCGCCGCCATCTACGGTAATAAAATCAGGGCCTTTACCTGTTGCTTTCATTATGTCTGCCAATTCATTCCATTGTTCAAGTTTTCCAATAGCAGCTTTAATACCAACTGGTAGTCCTGTGGCGTCAGCTATTTGTTCTATAAAATCAACCATTTCAGGAACGTTGCTAAAAGCCGAATGGTTAGGAGGAGAAAGTACGTCTTTGCCAATCTCAACATGGCGAATTTTTGCAATTTCTTCAGTGATTTTTGAACCTGGTAATACACCACCTTTTCCTGGTTTAGCACCTTGAGAAAGTTTTATTTCAATGGCTTTTACATGCGGATTGTCTTCAACAAGCTTAATTAGTTTTTCTAATGAGAAATTTCCGTTTTTATCTCTAACACCAAAATAGCCAGTTCCAAAATGAAATATAACATCACCGCCATTACAGTGGTAAGGCGATAAACCACCTTCGCCTGTGTTATGGTATGCGCCAGCTAAATGTACACCTTTGTTAAGTGATTCAACAGCTTTTGCAGAAAGAGAGCCAAAACTCATTGCAGATACATTAATTACCGAAGCAGGTCTAAAAGGTTTTTTACGTTTATTATAAGCTCCTATAACTTTGGCGCAAGGTAAAAATGTTTTGTCAATGGCATTAGGATGTTCGTTTTCTAGCTTGTAAGGCATCATGGCATTGTTTATAAAAATATGCTGATGCGCATAAATATCTCTATCAGTACCAAAACCTTCGTAGTTATTTTCGTGTTTTGCAGATGCGTAAATCCAGCCTCTTTCAATTCTGTTAAAAGGGAGTTCTTCTCGGTTATTGGCTACTAAATATTGTCTTAATTCTGGGCCAATTCTTTCTAGCATGTACCTGAAATGCCCTATAATAGGGAAGTTGTGACTTATGGTGTGTTTTTTTTGTAAAAAAACATCTCTAAAAGCAACAAGGGCTAATGCGATTAATACCCACATCCACCAAGAGATTTGGCTTAAAAAATCAAGAATAGATTCCATAAATATTAATTTGTGATAAAGATATTTAAAAATAAACTGTTCTAAAACTATATCTTTATAATATGAAAAAATCTACAAAACGCTTTTTAATAGTTGTGTTAGCTTGTGTAGCTATTGTGATTCTTTTTTTTGTTGTATGTGATTGTATACTGAATTCAAAATTAGAAAATTACCTTAAAAATAGTTTGCCAAAAACAGTCCAGGTTGATTATAAAGGTTTATTAGTGAGTACGCGTAAAGGTGAAATAACACTTACAAACGCTTCTGTGGTAAAAAAAGGAGAAAATACAGATATAACGTACTTACAACTTTCAGTAGATACTTTGTTGATAGAAGATGTAAGCTATTGGGATTATTTTTTTAATGATAAAATTTCTATAGACAATGTTTTTGTAAAACATCCCAAAGTAATTTATAAATACAATGATCAAGCAGACTTTAAAGCGTCTAGTATGGCTAAATCAAGCACATTTGATTTAGATGTTGACGTTGAGCACTTTTCTATAAAACAAGGAAACGCACAAGTGTTTGAGGTTGAGACAGACTCGCTTTTGTTTAAAGTAGATAATGTTGCATTGCAGTTAGAGCAAATTAATCTTTCAGAAAAGACATTACAGAATAAAATGCCTATAACTTTTAAGAGTCATCAACTATCATTTGATACGCTTTTTTATCAGTTGAATCAGTTTGATGATCTAGAAATAGAATCATCAAAACTATATGATAAAAAAATCACGTTTCAAGGCTTAAAGCTTTATACAAAGTATCCTAAACAGCAATTTTCAGAGTTATTAGATAAAGAAAGAGACCATTTTGATATCAAGTTTGAGGCTATAAATATTGATGATTATGATTTTGGTTTTCATCAAGGCTCAACATTTTATTTTAAAGCACAAACAACAAATTTTGAAATACCTAAAGTTAGTATTTACAGAGATAAATTAGTAGAAGATGATCTTACAATAAAACCTCTTTATAGCGAGATGCTACGCGATTTGAATTTTAATTTAATGTTGAAAGAAGTTTTTGTAAATAATGCAAGTATTGAATATTACGAACGTACTAAAGTTGAAAACCACGGAGGTAAAATATCTTTTTCAGATTTTAACGCCACATTAAAAAACGTTGGGAATACTTATGATACAACAAAGAAAACACAAATAGATGTTACATCTATGTTCATGAAAAATGCGCCAATGAAAGCAAATTGGGTTTTTGATGTTAATGATGCAAGTGATGCATTTACATTCAACGCAGCAATAGATAATCTATCGGCAAATGCTATTAACGTGTTTTCAGAACCTAATTTAAAAGTGCGTTTTCAAGGAGATATGTTAAAAACATTATTTACTGTAAGAGGAAATAAACACACATCTAGAGTAGATTTAAAAACAAAATACAAGAACTTTGATATCATAGCGCTTCGCAAAGATGGTAAGCGAAAAAACAAACTCTTATCAGACGTTTTAAACATTTTTGTGTCTAAAAATAGTGATGATGCAACCAATCAATTTAGGTTAGGTTACAAGGAGAATGTAGAGCGTGATAAAACAAAATCAGTTTTTAATTTTTTATGGCTCAACGTACGAGCAGGCTTGCTTGATGCAATGACCAATGGTGTAAAAGAACAATAATAATTTTTACGATCTAAATTGTTTATAATTATTAATAAATCGCAGTGGTAAAAAGTAATACAATAGTTATTTTCACACCTTAAAATGAAATTGAAAATTGGAGAAGTATTTAAGTCAGTTAAATGAAGCACAATTAGCGCCAACAATACAAAAAGATGGCCCTATGATTGTGATAGCAGGAGCCGGTTCTGGAAAAACGCGTGTGCTAACCTATAGAATAGCATACCTTATGAGTCAAGGAATTGACCCATTTAATATATTGTCACTAACCTTTACAAACAAAGCCGCTCGAGAAATGAAAGAGCGTATTGCTCAAATTGTAGGAGCTAGTGAAGCCAAAAACCTTTGGATGGGAACATTTCACTCGGTTTTTGCAAAAATTTTAAGAATAGAAGCTGACAGACTTGGTTACCCAAGTAACTTTACCATTTATGACGCACAAGATTCTGATAGATTAATAGCCTCTATCATTAAAGAAATGAATCTTGATAAAGACGTTTATAAATACAAGCAAATTCGTTCTAGAATTTCATCGTATAAAAACAGCTTGATAACAGTCAAGGCTTATTTTAATAATCCCGAGCTTATAGAAGCAGATAAAGCAGCTAGACGCCCAAGAATGGGAGATATTTATAAAAACTATGTAGAGCGTTGTTTTAAAGCTGGCGCCATGGATTTTGATGATTTATTGCTTAAAACCAATGAGCTTTTAACACGATTTCCTGATGTGTTAGCAAAATACCAAGATAGATTTAGATATATTTTAGTAGATGAGTATCAGGATACAAACCATTCACAATATCTTATAGTACGTGCATTATCTGATAGATTTCAGAATATATGTGTTGTAGGTGATGATGCACAAAGTATTTATGCCTTTCGTGGAGCAAACATCAATAACATATTAAATTTTCAAAAAGATTATGATGATGTGAAGCTTTTTAGACTAGAACAAAACTACCGTTCTACTAAAAACATTGTAAATGCTGCAAATTCAATTATAGATAAAAACCAAACCAAGCTAGAAAAAGTAGTTTGGACAGCAAATGATGATGGACCAAAAATAAAAGTTAACCGATTAATGACCGATGGAGACGAAGGTCGTTATGTGGCGAGTTCTATTTTTGAAAACAAAATGAACCAGCAACTTAAAAATAGTGATTTTGCTATTTTATATCGTACCAACGCACAATCTCGTGCAATGGAAGATGCGCTTCGTAAACGTGGTATCGAATATCGTATTTATGGAGGATTATCGTTTTATCAACGTAAAGAAATAAAAGATGTTCTATCTTATTTACGATTGGTTATAAACCCATCTGATGAAGAAGCCTTAAAACGGGTTATTAACTTCCCTGCAAGAGGAATTGGGCAAACAACTATTGATAGGTTAGTAGTCGCTGCAAATGGTTATAACCGTTCTATTTTTGAAGTAATTCAAAATCTTGATAAAGTAGATATTAAGATTAACTCTGGAACTAAAGGAAAACTTCAAGATTTTGCAACAATGATTGAAAGTTTTCAGGTAATGAACCAAACAGCAAATGCTTTTGAACTAGCTGAACATGTTACCAAAACCAGTGGCTTAATACGTGAGTTTAACAAAGATGCAACGCCTGAAGGTGTTGCTAGAATGGAGAATATTGAAGAGCTTTTAAATGGTATGAAAGACTTTGTTGAAGAACAAAAAGAATTGGCAGATACCACAGGTTCTTTAGCAGAGTTTCTTGAAGATGTAGCTTTAGCAACAGATTTAGATAATGATAAAGGTGATGATGATCGTGTTGCTTTAATGACGATTCACTTGGCAAAAGGATTAGAGTTTCCTTATGTATATATTGTAGGTATGGAAGAAGATTTGTTTCCAAGTGCCATGAGTATGAATACTCGCAGTGAGTTAGAAGAAGAGCGCCGTTTATTTTATGTGGCCTTAACTAGAGCAGAGAAGCAAGCTTATTTAACATATACACTTTCAAGATATCGTTGGGGAAAACTAATTGATGCAGAACCTAGTCGCTTTATTGAAGAAATAGACGATGAGTATTTAGAAGTATTAACACCGGTTAATGACCCGCGTCAAAATCCAATGCTAAGTGCTGATATATTTGGAGATGTAGAGCCAAGTCCTAATACAATACGATTCAAAAAGCCTTTAAGGAAAAAAATGGAGAAAAAGCAGCCTCCAAAATTTGTTCCGCCTCCTAAATTAAAGCCGGTTTCTAAAACAACAGGAAATCCTGCAAACCTATTTGATGGTAAACTTACCGTTGGAAATATTGTAGCGCATATACGTTTCGGAAAAGGTGAAGTTTTAAAGATAGAAGGTGCAGGAGCTGATGTAAAGGCTGAAATAAATTTTGAAAATGGTGGCGTTAAAAAACTATTGTTGAGGTTTGCGAAACTAGAAGTAATAGGGTAGTTACTTTACCATTTTTACAGAATTTATATTGCCGTGATTGTCGTACTCCTTGATTGGGTTTTTTGGATCAACTATCCATTCGCCATCAATAATGTATTTATAGTGGTGTTTTCCTCCTGAAAGGAGTATGGTTGTTTTCCAGCCGCTTTCAGTTTTAGCCATTTTTATGTCTGATTCATTCCAATCATTAAATGACCCTGCTAGAATGACATTCTTTGCAGCGCTAAATCCGTTTAAATTAAATGTGATAGGGACTTTTATATTAATTACAGAATTATATCCGTCGTATTCATTTTTTCTTTTAGAAGGGTTGTTAGTATCGTAAATCCAATGTCCGTCAACAATAAATTTATACTCATATTCTCCAGGTTTTAAGTCTAGTGTTAGTTCCCAACCGTCTTTAGTTTTTGACATTCTAAATAGGTTTTCATCCCACTTATTAAATGATCCTGTAAGTATTACCTTTTTAGCGTTTTCGTAGCCGTGTAGTTTAAAACAGATGTTTCCATCCTTATTAGGTGTTACAGCAAAAAGCTTTAAGTTATATACATATAAGTTTCTACCATTTTCATCTACTGCAGGTGTTAGGTTTGTAGCCTTTTTACTTGGTTCAGCCCAATATTTGTTATTGATTACAAACTTAAATTCCCATGAAAATTCATCCGTAAAATCGCTAATATTTTTTCTTAATTGATAGATATTCTCGTTTATTTTGGTCATTTTCCATTGATCACGAGACCAGAGATTAAAATCACCAGATACTACAACATTTTCTATGTCAAAGTCATTAAAATCAAGTTGTTCTTGGGTGTGTTCGTTAGTGAATTTTTTATAATCTCTTATATCAAAGGTAAATACAACATCATCTCCTTCAATTTTATAACCTAAAACATCGTTGTTTTGTGAGATTGAAAATTGGGTAAAAAGTAAAAAAATGAGTGCGTATACTAGTTTAAAATTCACTGTTTTGTAATTGGGTTATTTACAAAGTAAAGCTTTTCTTTTTGATAATTGATAATGGTTCTTTTTTGTCTGAAAAATTCATAACCTAAAACACCGTCTAAATTTAAGCCAAAAGCTTCACTCATTTTGCTTAAGTTTGTTAAGATGGTATTCATAGGACCAAAATAAATAGTATCATTAAGTTTTACTAAATGCAATTTCCCTGCCAAAACTTCTATTTTTTTATTTCCAGCTCCAATAAGTTCTAACCGTTTATTGGGTCTGAAGTTTTTTAGTACTTTTTTACTTACATTTTTATTTATCTGATTAAACTCTGCTGCAGTGTCTAAAGCAAATTTCAGAGGTTTATCATTTACAAATCCGTTAAGGACTATGGTGTGATTTACTAAATTAAAACTGATGCTGTCTGTGATTTTTTCTAAATAAACCTTTTTATCTAATTTATTGCCAAATCTATCAACCTTTGTTAGTGTAATTTGGTTAAGATACATATCAATAAAAACTTCATAGTCTTTTAAAATATCAAAACCGATAACACCTAGTAAATGCATTCTTTTAGTTTTCTCTATATGAGATAGGTCTATAACATCAGATATTTTATTTTTAAGGTTTAAATTGCTTATTACAAACTCTTTGAGTTGCTTTTCTAATGTGTTGTCTAAAGTATTTACAACGCCACTTGTTTGTTTTGGGGTTTCTCGGTATTCGTACTTAAAAGGAAAGTGAATCTTGTTTAATATTAGCGCTTCAGAACCTGTGTCAATAATAAAATCGCCTTTTTTGCCTAACAATTCAGCTTCTATTACAATAAGATGATCTACGAGTTTAAAAGGTATTCTCGCGGTATATGCATTAAGAATTTCAGCTTTAGGAAAAATAATATTATCTAAATCATTATTAGAGTAGCCACTTATTAAATTAAAAAAGCAAAAAAATAATATTATGAGATTTCTGAATAGCATGTTTATTAGACTTGCTTTTTTATAAAATGTTACAAGAAATTATAAATGTGTTTGTGTAAATGTTTTCAATTTAGTCCAAGTGTCTAGTAATTCTAATCCAACCCAACCATGTCCGCTGGTAGGATATAATGTATATTGATTTATAATATTTAGTTCGTTTAGCTTATCTCGCATGTGTGTGCCTTGAGAAATAGGAATTAAAGGATCAACACCACCGTAGAATAATATTGTTGGAGGAGCAGAAGTTGTAGCTTGATGATACGGACTTATTTCTTCAAGGTATTCTGTATCAGATTCAACACCATAAAAATCTAGTAGTTCTTCAAATCCAGGTATTTCACTATTTACATAAGCAGGATCTGTGAAATCTGTAGGCCCGACAATGCTACAAACCATGTTTGTGTTATTATCAAAATCAAAAGCATAGCTCCAAAGTAATGATAAATGTGCACCAGCGCTTATTCCTATAAAGCCGTAGTTTTCAGAAATGTTGTATGTGTTTTTATGACTTTTAAGAAAATTAACAACAGAAGAAATGTCGTTAATTTGCATAGGGTATGGTGGATTGTTTTGGTCTGCTAACCTATAGTTAATGTTTACAATGGCTATCTCGGGGAAATCTTGTTTTATTAAGTCCTTGAGATTGTTCATGTCAGATTTATCACCAGCTGTCCAGCCGCCACCATGTACTAAAATTAAAACTTTGGTGTTTGGAGTTCTATTTTCAGGTAGATAAATATCAAATTTTTGATCACTGTGATTGCCGTAAGAGACGTTCATCTCCTCTTGATAACCTAAATTGTAGAATAATGGGTTTGTAGCGTCGTTTTCAGAACACGATAAAACAACCAAAGCTAGGTATATACAAGCAACTACAGATTTATAAATTTTCATCTAGCAGACATAGTTAATTATGTTGTAATATACGTAATATGTCTGAAAACTAGAAATTTAATGTTTAATCTTGACTAAAATGGGTAGTGATAAAGTTTTCTAACTTTATTTTAGTGTCTTCCATTTGTTCTCCATCCCAACCATGACCTCCGTTTTCATAAATGGTTAGTTCGTTAGGAACGTTTAGTTGATTTAATTTATCATGCATAACACTGCCTTGTGAAGGAGGAACAAGTGTATCATCATCACCATAAAATAATATTGTAGGAGGCGCATTTTCTTTAGCTCTATTGTAAGGACTTACTTGCTCAAAATGTTCTACTGTAGGATTTTCTCCACCTATAGTTTCAATAAGAACTTGTACAAACCAATCATCATTGTTTTTATAAACCTGATCATTGAAATTTGTAGGTCCAACAATACTGCAAACCATTTTTATATTATTATCCATATCAAAATCATAAGCCCAAAGCATAGCAAGATGTCCGCCAGCACTAGCACCAATAAAACCAAACTCATCACTGATTACTAATTGTTGATTGTTGTCTTTTAAAAACGTAATTAGTTGTGATATGTCTTCTAATTGCATAGGGTAAGGATCTTCTTCGTCACTAGCAAGTCTATAATTCATGTTTATTATAGCCATTTCAGGAAATGATGTTTTTAAAAAATCAACATACAAAGCCATATCTTCTTTATCTCCAGCTAACCAACCACCTCCGTGTATTAATATCATGGTTTTGGTAAGTGTCGTTCTATCTGCGGGTAAGTATATATCAAATGTTTGACCGTCTTCATTGCCATAAGGAACATCCATTATTTCATATGGTTTCTCAGGATTTGAATTTTGAACAAGGATAATTCTATCTGTTTGAGTTGAGCAATTAAAAAATAAAAATCCAATAAGAAGAGTAAATAAGAAGATTTTTAGTCGTGTCATAAAGTAAAATTATATTAATTTGTACCTTCATATATACGATTATTATTTAGGTTTGGTATGGCAGAGTTAGTTAAAATATACTTAAAAAACCCTAATCCTAGGGCGATTAGCAAGGTTGTTAGTGTTTTAAAAAGTGGCGGATTAATTATATATCCTACAGATACCGTTTATGGTTTAGGGTGTGATATAACAAATACAAAAGCTCTAGAAAAAATAGCAAGAATTAAGGGTGTAAAATTAGAAAAAGCAAATTTTTCATTCATTTGTCACGATTTAAGTAATTTGAGCGATTACGTAA
This sequence comes from Corallibacter vietnamensis, assembly GCF_039537875.1. Lineage (NCBI taxonomy): Bacteria > Pseudomonadati > Bacteroidota > Flavobacteriia > Flavobacteriales > Flavobacteriaceae > Corallibacter > Corallibacter vietnamensis. The sequence continues at coordinate 81,973 of NZ_BAABBI010000004.1, read as the reverse complement.
AACAGATAGATACCTCTACGTTTAAGATTTTAAAACGAGCACTTCCAGGTCCATATACATTTATTTTACCAGGAGCTAAAACATTACCAAGTGCTTTTAAAAAGAAAAAAACTGTTGGAATTCGTGTGCCTGATAATGCCATAGCGTTAGAGATTGTAAAGCAATTAGGGAATCCTATTATTTCTACATCTATAAGAGATGAAGATGAGATTTTAGAATACACCACAGATCCAGAGTTAATTTTAGAAAAGTGGGATAATCTTGTAGATTTAGTTATTGATGGTGGTTACGGAGATAATGAAGCATCTACAGTTATAGACTTATCTGAAGGAGAGCCTGTTATTGTAAGAGAAGGTAAAGGAAGCTTGGAGATTTTTTAAAAGTATGCCAACCGATAAAGAAATTAACTCTTTTTATAGAAAAATTAGTATTGTAGCGATAGTATACCTTCTTGTGTTTGTCTTTTCTGTCTTACTTTATTATAGCAGTACTTATATTAATAATATTGTTTTGTTTCTTTTAGTGTTTTATTGTTTTGCTATATTTTATTCTTATGATTTTTATAGTGAAAGAAAAATCTACATTAAAGTTTTTTTTATTAGTGTTTTATTGACTGTTTTAAGTCTAGTGTTTATAAGGTTGTCTTTTTATGAAGAGAGTAGAGAAGTCCTGGTTTTATCTTTTTTTTCAATTGTTTTTTTAATAGTCTATAAACTATTATATATTGTTTATTATTTTCTGTTTAAAGCAAAACCAAAACCGATCTATGAAATTGATAAGAAAGACTATAAAAACAGTGTTTTTGTTATGGTTTTATTCTTCGCTTCTTTATTGGCTTCATTTTCAATATCTGACTGTTTTGTGGTTTTGTTATAAAAAAAAGCCCAACCACGGGTTGAGCTTTTTAAGTATGTATTAGAAACAATTAGTTTGAGTTTGTTTCTAGGTTTTTCATTTCTTTTTCAATCATATCGTAGAATTCATCAATTTTTGGTAAAATAACAATTCTAGTACGTCTGTTTGCTGCTTTTCCTTCAGCCGTGTCATTTGATGCAATTGGCACATATTGAGAGCGTCCTGCAGCGATAAGTTTTGATGAGTCAACACCTAAATCTTCAAGTACACGAACCACAGAAGTAGCACGTTTTACACTTAAGTCCCAGTTGTCTTCTAACGGAGGTTTTTTGTAAGGTACAGGATCTGTATGGGCTTCTACCATACATTCAAATGAAGGTTTGCTTTTTACAACTTTTGCAACTTTACCTAATACTTCTTTTGCTCTGTCGTTTACAATATAGCTACCGCTTCTAAATAATAATTTATCAGCAATAGAAATAAAAACTACACCTTTCTCAACGTTCACTTCAATATCAGGATCGTTAATTCCTACTTCTTTTTTCAAGCTAGTAACTAATGCTAACATTACGCTATCCTTTTTTGTAATAGCATCTTGTAAACGTGAGATTTTTAAATCTTTCTCTTTCATACTTTCTAGCGTTTTTTCAACATTAGAAGCACCTTTAGAGGTAAGTATTGTTAAGTCTTTGTTACTTTGAATTAAGTTCTCGTTTGATTTTTTTAAGTCTGCAATACGGTCTTCTAAAGCTTCAGCTTTTGCAGTTGCTGATGCCTTGTCAGATAAACAGCTGTTTAGTTTTACAGTTGCAGTATTTAATAGGTCTTGTGTCTCTTTTTGTTTAGCTTCAAGTGCGGCATATTCTTTTTTAGATACACATGATCCTAAAAGTAACATGGCTGAAGCACTTAATAACAATAGTTTTTTCATAATTAGTGTTTAATTAAATAATATTAAATTTAACATACCAAAATTATACAAAAGAATTATCGCTTTGGTATGTGTTAACAAAAATTTTAACAGTTTTTATAAACAATCAAAAGTCTTTTGTTTATTTACGTAGTATGCCCACACAATAGATGTTTGGTTTGCATATTTATCTGATTTAGCTAACTTTTTACGCTGTTTTAAAAGTTTAGGTAAGTGATAATAATAGCTAAAGTGCGCTTTAATAATAGCGATAGTATGAGTGGGTTTAAAGGAAAATAAAAACTTCACACCAGCTATTCCATCTAAAACAAGTCTTGTGAATATCAGTAAAAACAAGCTTTTCTTTATGTTTTTAGTTAGCATAAATAAGCTGTTTCTAAAATTAAGATAAGTTTTTTTAGGGTTTGTATTTTGCAATGTAGCGCCTCCTAAATGATAAATTGTTGATTTGCCAACATATTTTGTAGTGTAGCCAAGGTTAAAAGCGCGCCAGCACAAATCAATTTCTTCCATATGTGCAAAAAACATGTCATCAAATCCTTCTAATTCATTAAAAACATCACGTTTTATAAATAAACATGCGCCACTTGCCCAAAAAATGGTTGTAGTATCGTTGTATTGGTTTTTGTCTTCCTCTATGGTATCAAAAATTCTTCCACGGCAATAAGGGTAACCATATTTGTCTATAAAACCACCTGCTGCACCAGCATATTCAAAATGCGTTTTATTTTTGTAATCTTTTATTTTTGGTTGAATTATGGCAGTATTTGGGTTGTTTTTAAATTCTGAAATGATAGGAAGTAACCAGTTTTCAGTAACTTCAACATCATTATTTAGTAAGCAAAAAATATCAGCATTAACGTGTTTTAAGGCGTCGTTATAACCTTTTGCATAGCCGCCATTTTCTTTGTTTTTAATGATGTTTATATCAGGATATTGTGTTTTTAAATACGATATAGAGTCATCTGTAGAGGCGTTGTCTGCTACGTAAATACTGGCTTCAGGTGAGCAAGTGACAACTGATGGTAAAAAATCTTGTAACAATTTTTTGCCGTTCCAGTTAAGTATGACAATAGCTAAATTCATAAGTTGTAATCAGGTATGTTTTTTAAAAACGTGTACTTTTCATTTTCAAAATCCATTTGACAATAATAATGATTTATTCCGTTTGTAACCATTAAATAAGTTGCTTTTAAAGTCAAGTTGTAACGCGCAATTTGATCAAACGTGTCTTGATTAATAGTTATTTTTGAAGCTTTGCATTCTACAATTAAGTGAATACTTCCGTCAGGATTAAAAACTACTATGTCATAACGTTTTTTTAAGCCATTTAATGAGAGTTCTTTTTCAACGTTTATAAGTGGTTTTGGATATTTCTTTTCAGAAATTAAGTAATGTACACAATGTTGACGTACCCATTCTTCGGGCTGTAAAACCACAAATTTTTTACGTATGGTATCAAAAATAGATACTTTATTTTCGCTATTTTTGAATCGGAACGAATATGTAGGGAAATTTAACTTTTGCACTGCACAAATTTGGTGATTTTTTTTCAATGGACGAAGTCAAACTATTAGTAACAGATATAAAAAACAAAAAACTAAAACCTATTTACTTCTTAATGGGGGAAGAACCTTATTATATTGATAGGATTTCTGATTTTATTCAAGAGTCAATTCTTACTGAAGAAGAAAAAGGATTTAATGAAATGGTGCTTTATGGTCGTGATGTTACTGTTGATGATATTGTGGGTCATGCAAAACGATTTCCTATGATGGCAGAGTATCAGGTTGTTATTGTAAAAGAAGCTCAAGATCTATCTCGTACCATTGAGAAACTAGTTGATTATGCAAAACAGCCACAACCTACAACGATACTAGTTGTAAACTACAAGTACAAAACCATAGACAAGCGTAAAGCACTTTACAAAGCTCTTAAAAAATCTTCTGTGGTTTTTGAGAGTAAAAAAATGTACGACAATAAAATCCCTGATTGGATAAAGCGCGTACTTGCTGGAAAAAACTATAGCATAACACCCAAAGCTTCTTTAATGTTAGCCGAGTTTTTGGGTACTGATTTGAGTAAAATAAGTAATGAATTAAATAAGCTACAAATTGTCTTGCCTCAAGGTACGCAAATAACGCCACAACATATTGAAGAGAATATAGGGATTAGTAAAGACTATAATAATTTTGAGCTTCATAAAGCTATAGGAGCTAGAGATGTTTTAAAAGCGCACAGGATTATTAAATATTTTGGCGAAAACCCAAAGGATAACCCTATGATTGTAACGGTGTCATTGCTGCATAATTATTTTTCAAAATTGTTGCATCTACATGGTTTGCAAGATAAATCTCCTAGAAATGTGGCATCAGCATTACGAATTAACCCTTATTTTGTAGATGAGTATTTGGTTGCTGTTAGAAACTATCCAATGCGAAAAGTAAGCGGTATTATTGCTTCTTTAAGAGAGTTTGATGTAAAAAGTAAAGGTGTAAAATCTAACGCCGTACCACAAGCTGATTTATTAAAAGAGCTTTTAGTTAGAATTTTTAATTAAAACTTGCTTACATAACTAGTGTTTCTACTTGTTGCATATAATCATGTTGTAAATCTTCATGAAGTGTATTTGATTTTTTAATAATAGCTTCTATTTGTCTATTGTAAAGGTTTAAAAGTGTTGTGTTTTGCTTTATTGAAGGTTTGAAATTTTTTAGTTTATAGCAAAAATAGAGTAGTAGCTCAATTTCGGTTTCTTTTTTTAATGAATATCTAGAGTATTTTTTTATTATTCGAAGAATTTTACGAACACTCTTTTTGATGTAAAAAAAGCTGTTAACGTTTATTAGTTCAAACTGTTCGTCAATCTCGCTTTTTATGTTTTGAATATAAGCTTCTTCATCATGTGCTTCAAAGAGTAGGTAGGTGAGTAGCTCTTTGTTTTCTTTTTTAAATCTAGATAAACGCAAACAAAGCTGCATTAATGACTCTGACGATAAATGCTTTAATTCGTCTTTAAGCTGTTTTACTGTAGCTGTTTTCATTGAATTTTTTAAGAATTTTTACCGTCTATTGAAAATTTTCCTGGCCCAGCAAGAAATACAACAATAAAGCCAATAAGGTAAAGTAAAGCCTTTTCTTTAGTTCCTAAATCGTCTTGTAAATGCACAACAAATGCAGCAACAAACATTGTAATAATAACAGGAATGGTAGCGAGTTTTGTTTTGAAACCAAAAATGATAAGTACAGGGGCTAAAACTTCTCCTATGAGTGCTAAAATTAAAGAGAGTGTAGGTCCAATACCTATAGGATCAGCAAAGGCAGATGGATCAGATAACATTGCTAGTTTGGGTATTCCGTGTGATAGCATTAACGCAGATAAGCCAATTCTTAATATGGCAAGCGCTAGGTGATTATGGTTTTTTGTTAGCATGTTTTGTTAGTTTTTTCCGGTTAATAAATTGATACTTACTGTTGCTAAATCGCTATTAGGAAATTTAGAATAATACTCGCTGTTTTGTTTTAAACCAGCCTCATCTATAATGTTATTAAAAACAGGTATTTCTAAAATATATTGATCGCTAAAACCGTGTGTAGCATCATAAGCTGTTGCAGCTGTTTTTCCTAGGTTTGTAGCTGTTAGTTCAGGTTTTATAGTGTGTAACTCTATAATGAGTAAACCAAAGCGCTCAATATAAGGTTTCCACTTTTTTAAATGTTCTAATAAAGAGTCCTCAACAAGGCTGTTATTTAATCGTTTTCCTTTATGGGCATAAGCTCCAGTTGATTTACTAGTGCGATTGGTTGTTGTTTTAGGGACTTCCCAAATACGGTTATGGTCCAAAAATGTTCTTACGTTTAATAAATCTTTTAGGTCTATGTTGTAATCCTCTTTTAAATCTTTTGCGAGTAAATCAGGTCTTCCTATATCTCCCCAAATTACTTTTGCCCAAATATCGGCCTTTATTAAATTGGCTCGAGTAACTTTTAATGCTGCTTGATTAAAATCAGCTCCAACTAATAGTAAAGGATGTTCTTCAAGCATTTTACCTCTAGAGGTTTGGTGTTCTATTACATCAAAAATATGCTGTATAAAGGCGCCATTGCCACAACCCATATCAAGAATACCTTTAGGTTGTTCATCTATAGGTTTATTAAACAACTCAATAATAACTTTATCTATAACTTTAAAATAAGTAGTATGAGCACCGCCGCTTCCCCAAACATTCATTTCTCTGTGTACGTGCTTTTCAGTGTCTGAAGGCTTTTCAGTTTTTAAAACTAATGGGTCTCCAAAAATAAGAGTATCTAATTTTACAAATGTAGGAAGGTAAGAAACAGTTACGCCATAAGCGCTTGCGCGTTTAGCAAAAAAGAGCCCTTTGTCTGTAAATTGATAGGTGTTTTTCTTTTTTTTAAACCATCCTAAATAAGAGAAAAAGTCTAGAATTTTTTTAAAACTTTCGGGGTCTTTATGGTATTCTTCAGCTGTAAAAGAAGCTTCCATAAAATATTTATGAAACAAACCATTTACACCTAAAAGGACTATAATAGGGGCAACAATACAGCCTTCTATGTGGTCTAATATTTGTCTTTTTACAGGAGATTTGTCAACATTTTTTAAATCAAAGCTATTCTCGTAAGCTTTAAAAATACGGTCTAAAGCAATAAAAGCATCGGAACCAATACGCTCATCAGGAAATTTTACGGCGTAATCTAATAGTTTAACTGCATCTTCAAATAAAGGAATGAGTTCAAAAGCTTTTTTACTTGTGTTATTGATTTTGTAAGTAACGATGTCATTATCACTATCAACATGTTGTGTGAGCCAGCCTTGAGAACTCAACACTCTCAATGCAACATTAAGGTAGCCTTCGTTTGCATGATGAATGTTTGCTAAATTTTTTGTAGTGTCTTGCTCTTTTTCTAATAACGAGTTAAGAACACCGTTTTTGTATAAGGTATAAGCACTGGTTGCTGTGGCAATACCATCAAGGTGCTTAAATATTGTACCTCTTAAGAGTTGTTTATCTTGCTTTGTAAGCATACAAGGAGTGTTTGCTTATAAATATAAAAAAACCTTTTAGGAATTTCCTAAAAGGTTTGTGTATTTATTATGTATTTAACGTTTTAGCGTAACTTCGGAAAATCGTTAGGGTTTACTTCATGAAACACATTATAAATAGTTTCAAATACATCTTCTACAGATGGTTTAGAGAAGTAATCTCCATCAGTTCCATAAGCTGGTCTGTGTGGTTGAGCTGCTAATGTTTGCGGTTTGCTATCTAAATGTTGATAAGCATTTTGAGTGTTTAATATTTCATTTAATATATAAGCTGAAGCTCCGCCAGGAACATCTTCGTCAATAACCATTAATCGGTTGGTTTTTGCAACACTTTTTACAATATCGTGGTTTAGATCAAAAGGTAATAATGATTGAACATCTATAATTTCAGCATCAATACCAACTTCTTGTAATTCTTTTGCAGCTTGTTCAACGATTCGTAATGTAGAACCGTATGATACAAGAGTAATATCGTTTCCTTCTTTTATAGTTTCAACGACACCAATAGGTGTTTTGAAAGAACCTATATTTGAAGGCATTGTTTCTTTTAGTCTATAACCGTTTAAGCATTCTACTATAAGTGCTGGTTCATCACTTTCAAAAAGGGTGTTGTAAAATCCAGCAGCTTTTGTCATGTTTCTTGGTACTAATACGTGTATTCCTCTTACTAAATTAAGAATACCACCCATTTGCGACCCTGAATGCCAAATTCCTTCTAGTCTGTGACCGCGAGTACGAATAATCAACGGTGCTTTTTGACGCCCTTTTGTACGGTAATGTAAAGTGGCTAAATCATCACTGATTATTTGTAAGGCATAAAGGATATAATCTAAATATTGAATTTCAGCAATAGGGCGTAAACCACGCATTGCCATACCAATTCCTTGTCCTAATATGGTAGCTTCTCTAATACCTGTGTCACTAACTCGAAGTTCTCCATACTTTTCTTGCATACCTTCTAGTCCTTGGTTTACATCACCAATATGACCTGCATCTTCTCCAAAAACTAAAGCTTCAGGGAATTTTTTGAATATAGCATCAAAATTATCTCTAACTATTAAACGGGCATCAACTTGTTTTGAATCTTCATTATATACAGGTTTAACTTCCTTAATGTTTAAAGCTGATTTTTCAGATTGACTATAAAGGTGTGAGCTGTATTTAGGTTGAATCGTGTTAGCATAATTGTTAACCCATTGTATAAGCTGATTTTTTTCGTTAGAAGTGTCATTTATTACTAAACGTAATGCTTTTCTAGCAGTAGACATGACATCTTTACGAAGTGGCTCATCAATGCTTTCTAAATCGTTTTTAAGTTTTGTTATAAAAGCGCTGTTAGAACTAGCTTTAGCAACGTTTTCTAAAAGGGATATTAATTGGTTTTTTTCTTCTTGAATAGGTTGTGTATAAGAAGACCAAGCCGCTTTTTTACCATCTCTTACGGCTTTTTTTATAGTTTTTTCAAGATTGGTTAACTCTTCTTCTGTTGCGATTCCGGTGGCAATCATCCATTTTCGCATTTGTGTATTACAGTCGTATTCTGCTTCCCAGTCTAATCTGTTTTTATCTTTATAGCGCTCATGAGAACCTGATGTAGAGTGTCCTTGAGGTTGTGTTAACTCTTGTACGTGAATTAATACCGGAACGTGTTCTTCTCGTGCAATTTTTGAAGCTTCTTGATATGTTTCTATAAGTGATACATAATCCCAGCCTTTTACACGTAATATTTCATAACCTTTATTGTCATTATCACGTTGAAATCCTTTTAAAATTTCAGAGATGTTTTCTTTAGTGGTTTGGTATTTTGCATGAACAGAAATTCCATATTCATCATCCCAAACGCTCATGACCATAGGAACTTGTAAAACACCAGCAGCGTTTATGGTTTCAAAAAAGAGTCCTTCACTAGTACTTGCGTTACCAATAGTTCCCCAAGCAACTTCATTTCCATTTACAGAAAAGTTTGTTGTATCTATACCATCAACATGTCTATATATTTTAGATGCTTGTGCAAGCCCTAATAACCGAGGCATTTGTCCTGCTGTAGGAGAGATATCTGAACTAGAGTTTTTTTGAGCTGTTAGGTTATTCCAATTTCCGTTTTCGTCAAGACTGTGTGTGGTAAAGTGACCACCCATTTGTCTTCCTGCAGACATTGGTTCTTCTTTTAAGTTGGTGTTGGCATATAACCCAGCAAAAAATTGTTCTATTGTAAGCTCATCAATCGCCATCATAAACGTTTGATCACGATAATATCCAGAGCGAAAATCTCCGTTTTTAAAGGCTTTTGCCATGGCAAGTTGTGGCACTTCTTTTCCGTCGCCAAAAATTCCAAATTTGGCTTTTCCTGTTAGTACCTCACGGCGACCTAGCAAACTACATTCACGTGATGTAACAGCGATTTTATAATCGTTTAAAACTTCAGTTTTAAAATCTTCAAAAGAGATGTCTTTTTTCACGTCAGGGTTTGTTTGCATAATGTAAAAGATATTTTTTGCAAATTTAGTGAATATTTATCTGTTTTGCAATGTTAGAATGTGTTATAAAATTGCATATTTCGTAAATATTATGTGTTTTTGTTGTTAATGATTGTAATATTTCTAAATATTTAGCTTTTCATTAACAATATGATAATTGTAATTGCTAAAAAATGAACTATTTAGTACCAACGTCTTGTAAATAGACCGAAAAGTGTTTTGAGGTCTAAAGTGATGATAAAGCGTATTCTTTGACCGTAGTTAGGTTCTGCAATTTCCCATCCTAAATTAGAGTATACTGGGAAATATAGTTCGAAATAGTCGTCAACTAGACTAAATCTTATTCCTGAATCATAAACAAATTTGGCATCACTACCATGATTTTTTACTAAACCAATATCGCCATAAGCTTCAATATACCTCCAGATGGTAGTGCCTGCATTTACAGTACTTATCCATTGGTTTGCAAAAGGCGTGCTTAATTTAGATTTAAATCCACCTTCAGCAATTATTAGCTGTTGGCTAAAAAGTCCAGAGCTTTCAGAACGTCCATAATAATTGTAATCAAAGAGGTAGTCTGTAGGGCGATCTAGCGCAAAGCTAAAATAGTCGGAGTCTCTATAGGTGTTATTGTATAAAAAGATTCCTGTATATAATCGTAATTTAAATTGTCTGTTTCTCTCTGTGAGTTTTCTGTACTCGTAGTTAAAAGCAACTTTACCAAAATTTTTGGCAATTTGTAAATCGGTAAACCAAGCATTAAAGTTTTTTAAATCTTTATCTACATGATTGTAACGCGCATTAAACACACTGTAATTTGGGTCTTCAGAGGTGTCTTCGTTATTTGGGTCTTTGTCTCTATTTATGTCTAAATAGCGTAATGTTAAGTATTGCCTTTTGTTAGAACGAAGATTTGTTTTGTCTCTAAAAATAAAAGAAACACTAGGTGTAAACTTGGTAACAAAAAGGTTTTCTGCGTAGCTTTCATAACTAGCGCTCATGCCATACCTAACGCTAAATAGGTTTGGTTTAGTCTCGTTGTAGTTTGTATAATTGAAAGAGAAAGAACCTGTAAGAGAATTTGATCCAGTTCCGTATTGTGGTGAAATGTTATAATTAAAAGGTTTTTTTAATACGGTTTTATTATAAGCTTTTACTCCTAATACTAATCCGTCATAAATGTTGTTAAACTCTACTATAGGCATAAAGAAGACTTGATTGTATTTTGGATCTTCTATATCTTTAAACAAGCGTAATTGTAAAGGACGATTAAAAAGGTGTTTGTCTACGCGTTTTGTGTTGTTTCTTAAGTTGAATTCAGGGATACTGTAATCATCATTTAATACAACTTTTGTGACATCTTTTGCAGCAATTTTTACTGTTTTTGTGTTTGCGATATCATCAAGCCATATCCTAGAAATAACTGTATCATCCTTCATGGATGCTAATGTAATTGGTACTGTAATATTAGCGTTGTTTTTTATTGTTACCTGTATTGAGTCTTCAATAATTTCAGCATCGGTAATTGTGTAATCAATATCTTGATTGGTTTGTAAATATGTATCGAAAAACCAATCTAAATTTTTGGTTGTTTTACTGCGAACTAACGTTTCTAGGTTTTCTGTAGTCGTTTCTTTTAGTGAGTTCGTATTTATAAACTCTTTAATAATGCTGTCAATTTTGTTTCCACCTAGATAGTTATCTAAATATTTATAGCCTATTCCGGCTTTATACTTGTTAGCTATGTTTTTATTGAATTTTAATAAAGAATCTTTTTGCATAAGCAAAGGCTGATCTATACCTTCTCGAGCCATATGCATAAATAAAAACGCATATTGGTCATTAAAATTAAGGTTTGCAGCATGAAAAGATTTTAGCCCCCAAATTCTAGAAAGCGACCCGAAAATTTTCATATTAGGATAATTCTCGTCTACGTATTTAATAAGAAAATACGTTTGTAGGCCATCAATAATCCATTGGTCTTGTCTTGGATTTACAATAAGAATGTTTTCTAAATAATTGTTTAATGCTGTTTTTAGAACTTTTAATTCAAATTGAAAACTATCTGGAAATGGACGTATAAAATTAGGTAGAAGATTTAAACCATAAATGGGGTTCTTTTTATAGTCTATATATGAAAGCAGAAGCTTTTTATGAGGATATGCACCTAGGTTTTTGGTTAGAAATCCAGCTATTTTATCACTAATTATTACACGATCAATAGGGTTGAGGCCTTCAGTACCTATATTAGTAACTAGTGTAAAATAATCTGTTTCTATGTTATTGAAATCAGCATTTTTATACAAAAAGAGTTTAGAGTTAATGCGGTTTTCACCTGATAGCGTAGTGACCTTAGTACTGTCTTTTAAAAAGAAATCAGTGTCATCTAACTCTGACGTTAATGTGTAATCTTTTGGGTACTCAACTTGTAGTTTAATATTAGAAAGCGGTGAAAATAAATCATCTAAACCTTTGTTGCTAAAATGTTGCCATTTACCATTGTATACAGCTGGTGTAATATACCAATATCGTAAGCTAACATTGTTATCAGGAGAAATACCGTAACGGGTAAATTTATCATTAGGTATTTGTACAACATAATTGAGTTTTATGGTGTAAGCTTCATTGGCTTGTAAAGGCTTGTCAAGAGTTACTTTTATAACATCTATATGATTTTTTAATCTTTTAAAAGTTATTTCTTGATCGTTTTGATGAATTGAAGTAATGACAGAATATCCGCGATCTTCGTTTTTAGCAAAGTGAAATTCTGTTTTAAATTCTTCAGCAAATCTATTGGCTAATGGTGTGGTTTTGGTAGCATAACTATGGCTCCAATCATTTAAGTATATACTGTGTAAAGTATCTTGAGTTGTGTTTTTATAAACTATAGTTTGCTCAATTTTTATTTGTTTTTGAGGTATATCAAAAACAGCTTTTAAGTCAATATTATTCTGACTAAAGCCTTTAAAGCTGTTGCACATAAAACATGCAACAGCAATGGCAATGTATAGTAGTTTAAATATCCTCAATATCTGTAAATGGGGAATTCGGTTATAGCTTCTTTTTTAGGTAATATAACAAGTATTTTCGTAATTTTTAAATAATACTATGTTAAAGTGATTAGAAGTTAGGACTAAACCCATATTCTTTATAGAAGGTATCTAGGATATCTATTACTTCATCAGCAGAGTCTACAAGGTGAATTAAATCTAAATCTTTAGGACTAATGTTGCTGAATTTATCTAGTAATGTAGATTTTACCCAATCAAGTAAACCAGACCAAAACTCTGTGCCTACTAAAATGATAGGGAATTTTTCTATTTTATGAGTTTGAATTAAAGTAATGGCTTCAAAAAGCTCATCTAAAGTACCAAAACCTCCAGGCATAACAACAAACCCTTGAGAGTATTTTACAAACATTACTTTTCTAACGAAAAAGTAATCAAAATCTAAACTTTTATCAGAATCTATATAAGGGTTGTCATGCTGTTCAAAAGGTAGTTCAATGTTAAGTCCTACAGATGTGCCTCCAGCTATATGAGCACCTTTGTTACCAGCTTCCATAATTCCAGGTCCGCCACCAGTAATAACACCATATCCTTGATTTGCTATTTTTTGAGCAACTTCTTCGGCTAGTTTGTAGTATTTATGATCAGGTTTAGTTCTTGCAGATCCAAAAATAGATACACAAGGTCCAATTCTACTTAATTTTTCATATCCATTAACAAATTCTCCCATAATCTTGAAGATAGCCCAAGAGTCATTCGTTTTTATTTCATTCCAACGTTTGTGATGTTGTTCGTTTCTCATTTATATATTTTATTTAATTTTTATTTAATTTATAGTAACTAATTTAAAAGAAATGTAGTACTTAAATTTATGACTTGCACATTCCTTTTTTTACGCAAAAAAAGACAAACGCATTGGTTTGTCTTGATGTTTAAAATTAAGAAATTCTTAATGAATATAGATTAAAAATAATATAAGTTTTTTAAATTTTTATTGAAGTTCTTTTTTTAAGAAACGTGCTGTATGACTTTTTTTGTGATTTGCAACGTCTTCAGGAGTGCCTTCAGCTATAATTTGTCCGCCGCCTTTTCCGCCTTCATAACCTACATCAATAATATGATCTACCATTTTAATTACATCCAGGTTGTGTTCTATAATTAAAACGGTATTACCTTTATCAGCAAGCTTATTAAGCACTTGCATTAATACGTTTATATCTTCAAAATGTAATCCTGTTGTAGGCTCGTCTAGTATATAAAACGTGTTGCCAGTATCGCGTTTACTTAATTCTGTAGCAAGTTTTATACGCTGTGCTTCACCACCAGAAAGCGTTGTGCTTTGTTGCCCTAAAGTAATGTAGCCTAAACCTACGTCTTTGATGGTTTTAAGCTTTTTATGTATTTTAGGAATATGCTCAAAGAATTCTACAGCTTCGGTTATTGTCATATCAAGAACATCGCTTATGCTTTTGCCTTTGTAACGAATTTCTAATGTTTCTCTGTTGAAACGTTTTCCTTGACATGTTTCACATTCTACATAAACATCTGGTAAGAAATTCATTTCTATAACACGTAAACCACCGCCTTGGCATGTTTCACATCGGCCTCCTTTCACATTAAAACTAAAACGACCAGGTTTGTAACCACGTATCATAGCTTCTGGTATTTTAGCAAAAAGGCTTCTTATCTCACTAAATACACCTGTATATGTTGCAGGGTTGCTACGAGGTGTACGCCCTATTGGAGATTGGTTTATGTCAATAACTTTATCAATGTGTTCTAAACCTTTTATGCTTTTATAAGGCATAGGTTTTTTAACGCCATTAAAGTAGTGGGCGTTCATAATAGGGTATAGCGTTTCGTTTATTAAGGTAGACTTTCCGCTACCAGAAACACCTGTAACGCCTATCATTTTACCTAGAGGAAATGTAACATCTACATTTTTTAGGTTATTACCAGTACATCCTTTTAGGGTAATGCTTTTGCCGTTTCCTTTTCGGCGCTTTTCAGGTACTTTTATTTCTTTATTTCCGTTTAGGTAATCGGCTGTAATTGTATTGTGTGTTTTAAGCTCTTTTGGGGTGCCAGTACTAATGATTTCGCCACCGTATTTACCTGCTTTAGGGCCTATGTCAATAACATAGTCTGCGCGCTCTATCATGTCTTTGTCGTGTTCAACAACAATAACCGAGTTACCAACGTCTCGCAGTGATACTAATGAGTTGATAAGTTTTTCGTTATCGCGTTGGTGTAAACCTATGCTAGGCTCATCTAGAATATATAAAACGCCTACTAATTGAGAGCCTATTTGGGTTGCGAGTCTAATACGTTGGGCTTCGCCACCAGATAGAGATTTTGAGCTTCGGTTTAAAGATAGGTAATCTAGCCCAACATCAAGTAAAAACTGTAGTCGTGCAGAGATTTCTTTTATTATTTCTTGCGATATTTTAAGTTGCTTTTTTGATAGGTGATTAGGTAAATCACTAAACCAATTTGTTATCTCTACAATATCTTTGTTAGCAATTTCAGAAATATTCAACCCGTTTACTTTAAAGTAAAGCGACTCTTTTCTTAATCTAGAACCACCACAGGTGCCACAAACCACTTTGTCCATATATTCTTTTGCCCATCGTTTTAGAGACGTGGTTTCTGCGGTGTTGTATTGGTTTTCTATAAAGTTAGCAACGCCTTCAAAGTCTATTTTATAATCTCTAGTAACGCCAAGCGTTTTACTTTCTACAGAGAATTTATCATTTCCGCCATACATAATCATTTGTTTGGCATCATCAGGGATTGATTTGTAAGGGTCGTTTAGCGAGAAACCAAAGCGGTGAGCAATGGTTTCAAATTGTTTGAATATCCAAGAGTTTTTTTGCGGACCATGAGGTGCTAAAGCGCCTGCATTTATAGATATATTAGGGTTAGGTATAATTTTGCTTTCGTTTACCTGATAAAGTTGCCCAATGCCGTTACATTTAGGGCAGGCACCTTTTGGTGAGTTGAACGAAAAGTTGTTTGGTTCTGGGTTAGGGTAGGAGATTCCAGATGATGGGCACATCAGGTTTCTACTAAAATAGCGTGCTTCTTGTGTATCTTGGTCTATAACCATAAGCACATCGTCGCCATGGTACATGGCTGTGTTTATAGTTTCAGTAAGGCGTTTGTCATTATCTACCGAGGTGTCAATTTTAAGTCGGTCTATAACAATTTCTATATCGTGAGTTTTATAGCGATCTAGTTTCATGCCTTTTACTAGGTCTCTTATTTCGCCATCGGTACGCACTTTTACAAAGCCTTGTTTTGCAATTTGCTCAAAGAGTTCGCGGTAGTGTCCTTTACGAGATCTGATAATAGGCGCGAGGATGTTAATGCGTTTTCCGTTATAGCTTTTGGTAATGAGTTTTTTGATTTGCTCATCGCTGTAGCTCACCATTTTTTCGCCTGTGTTGTAGCTATAAGCGTCACTGGCTCTGGCAAATAGTAGCCTTAAGAAATCATAAATTTCTGTAATGGTACCAACTGTAGAGCGTGGAGACTTGCTTGTTGTTTTTTGCTCTATGGCAATAACTGGCGATAGGCCGTCTATTTTATCAACATCAGGGCGTTCTAGGCCTCCTAGAAATTGACGAGCGTAGGCAGAGAAGGTTTCTATATAGCGTCTTTGTCCTTCGGCATAAATGGTGTCAAAGGCTAATGATGATTTACCACTGCCTGATAGCCCTGTAATAACTACAAGTTTATCTCTAGGTATGGTAATATCTATATTTTTTAGGTTGTGAACGCGAGCGCCTTTTACCTGTATATGTTCTTCAAAATGGCTCATAAGGTGTGCTTATTGCTAATTGTATAGGCAAAGATGCAAAGGTACTTATTTTGCTTGTAAATATGAAGTGGGTTTGTGTTGCTGTTTTATGTGTTTTTATTTCTTGTTTGGGGCATGTAGTTTTGTAGCAATTAGGCTACTGGTTTGTAGTGAGAAGTTCATTGATTGCGCGCTCCTACATTACTATGTTATTTTTAATTGTTTGTGTGAGGTACAGCGGCTAAAACTGCTTAAAATTCATGTTTATATGACAAAAAGGGGTTTTGTTTTATAAAAAATCTGTTAGATTTGTAGGTATAACTATAATAGATATAACATGACTAGTAGTGTTATATGTACGTTGGCAACAATTTGCGAAATGACGAAATACATTCAAATTTTATTAATCCTTTTGACATTATCTGCTTGCGGACAAAATGCAACTGAAATGAAAACACCTGAAAATGCGAATGAAATGTTTGTAGAATTCATTGGAAAGAAAAAGTTTATTAAACAACCATATCCGAATTACTATCCTGGAATTGCAGACGAAAAAATGCGACCAATTTTCACGGAGAAAATAAACCAAATTGCGACTGACTTTAAAACTGTTGCGGAATCTGAAAAACCGACTGATAAAAAGTATCAAGAAAAAATAGGAATTGGACTTTCAAGGTTTGCGGACATTTATCTGGAATTAGATACCGAAGACAGAGAAAGAGTTTGTATGTATATTGAGGAATTAATGGATATTGTCGGACTGGAAAGTTCGAATGGTCAACTCAATAAATTTATGTACGGTTTTGACCCGAACGAAATGACAAATAAAAATTAAAAAACTGGTGCCAACAACGTATAACCGCAATTTATTCACGCATGCCTATATTAAAAAAGGAGTTCATCGGTCGCTGCGCTTGGTCGGCGGATTCGACTACGTCCGACACGAGCACAAAGTGCGAACTGGCAAAGCAATCCACTCGGAATTGCTAACGTAAGTGCTTAAACACGCCACTAATCATACACAAACACGTTGTAACACATTTAAAACCAATCTTTGTTGAACAAAAAATTTAAATTAGAATCCCTTACAACCGAAAAAATAAAACGGAATTTTATGCTGATTAATTCAGCATATTTTTCAGAGATTATTTATGACGAAAATCGCAGATTTTTTGATTTATATTTAACTTTTGGAACAAATGGGATTTCAGAAAATCATACAAAAATATATAATGACCTAATTGAAAACTTGAATGGATATTTGACTAAAATTAGTGAATACATTAAATCGACTTACTCAAACTCTGAAAAAAAGAAAGCGGATGAACTTAATGTAATAAAATTGAGTTTAAGTGTAGTTGAGATTTCAGATTATAATAAAGACTTTGATACTGTTATAATTTGTGAAAAGCAATATAAATATTTCGGAATTTTTAAAAAAAACATAGGAGTTAGAACCGAAATTAAAAATGGACGAATAATTTCAATGGAGAGAAAATCTGACACCTTAAAAGAAAATAAAAAAAACGTGTTACAACACCGGCTATAGTTCATTGCTTCTGACTTTTCTATCGGAAAGTCCTCGCAAATTTGCTATCTTCGGTTTACGGCGGAAAATCCTCGCGGATTTTCACGCAACGAAACCATAGCCAAACACGTTGTGTGTAATTAAAGAAACCCTGAAGCTACAATGAAATTGAAATTAATTTATTTGACTTTTATTATCGGATTTTTAAACATTTCGATAGTCCATTCTCAATCCGACCTGAAACTTGTAAAAAAGAAAAACGGAAAAACAGTTCACTTTACAATGGTTGACAAAACACCTTTCGAAAGTGATTGCGATGCAATTTCAGACGATAAAGAAAGAACTCAATGCTTGGAAAAAAGTTTACGTGACCAAATTTTGGCTATGATTAAAAAAGACTATGAGTATTCTGGAGAAATGTATGTTTGGTTTACAGTTGATAAAAATGGAAACGTGACTGATATTGCTACTAAAGGATATCCAAGTGCACCTGAATTTGAAAAAGATATTAAAAAAGCAGTTACGGAATTAAATATAATAAAATCTACTTACCGAAAACGGAAAGTGAATGTTAGATGTTATACTCGTGTTCTGCCGAAAATTATTAATCCGAAAGAATAACTACTGCTAACAAAGTACTATGGTAAAAAACAAGTAAAAATCTATTAATTTTTCGCTAAAGTACTTTTATAAGCATCATCATATATCAATCCTGATTTTGCTAGTTCTAGCTTACTTACAAAAATTTACTAACGTACAGTTCGCACTTCGTGCTCGTGTCTCTCGGATTTTCTATCCGTGATTATTTGCTAACTTTAGTGCTTAAACACGCAACTACTCATAGCCTAATCCGTTACCAGTAATTGAAAAAATGAAGAACTTAACCAGAAGAAAATTTATTAAAAGAGGAATTTTAGCCTCAATTGGATTAGTGCTTTTGGACTCTCTTTGGTTTGAAAAATATGTAATTGACTGGAATTACTTTGATATCTCAAAATCACAAAAAGACAAAATAAAAATCATTCAGATTTCGGATTTACATTTTGACCAATTAAGATATTTTCACAAATCTATTGCAAAAAAAATAAACTCAATAAAACCTGATTTAATATTTATAACTGGAGATTCAGTTGATAAAACAGAAAAAATAAAATCTCTGAACGAATTCCTTGAATTAATTGATAATTCGATTAAAAAATATGCGATAACTGGAAATTGGGAATATTGGGGAAATGTAAATCTGACAGAACTTAAAAATATTTATTCTAAAAATAATTGTGAATTATTGATAAATGAGAACAGAACAATTTCAATTAAAAATCGAGAAATCTCAATAATCGGAATTGACGATTTTGTTGGAGGAAACGCTGATTTCGTAAAAGCAGTTAAAAACCTAAAAGGAACTGAAACCAATATTGTTTTGTCACATTGTCCTGAACACAGAGATGTAATAATAAAACAAAAAGGGAATATCAATATTGATTTAGTACTTTCTGGACATACTCACGGAGGACAAATTACATTTTTAGGAATTGTTCCTTTTAAACCTCAAGGAAGTGGAAAATATTTAAAAGGTTGGTATAAAGAATCCGAACCAAAAATGTACATATCAAAAGGAATAGGAACAAGTATTTTACCAATCCGTTTTGGAGCAAGAGCGGAAATGGTAGAAATGGAAATATAAAAACTACTGCCAATAATGCATATAATTTATTGCTAGTTCTAGCCTACTTACAAAAATTTACTAACGTACAGTTCGCACTTCGTGCTCGTGTCTCTCGGACTTTCTATCTGTGATTTATTTGCTAACTTTAGTGCTTAAACACGCAACGTATCATATACAAAACCATTAGCTACCATTACCAAAAATGATAAATGAATAAAATTGAATTAAATGTTGCCTCTCGTGGACTTTATCTACTCCATTATTTGGGGTCGCCCATTCTAGCTGCTATTGCAACAATTCCTCTATTTAAGTTATTTGATGATTTGAATAAGCTTTCATTTATAGTCATTTATGGCGGAGTTTGGTATATAACTAGTCGATTTACTAAAAAAATACCCAATGGACAGGTAGAGCTTGAAATGAAAGAAGACGGTATTCAAGTTAATTGGCAAAAACAATTTTTACTACATAATAAAAGTGACCAGTTAATAAAGTGGCAAAATATCAAAGATTATATGTTCCAGCCTGAACAGTATTTTGACCTCTTAAGAATTCGTACAAAAGACAAAAAGAAATATAAATTCTCAATGATCGGAGAAAATAATGACTTTCCTTTTTTCTATGAAAAATTGGAAGAAACGATAAAGTCCAAATCAACCGATGATTCAATAGAAATAAAACGAGCCAAGAATATTTACGAAAGCAATTACGGACTGATATCAGCAATTTTTATGGGATTAGTTATCATAGCCGTTGTAATTGCCTTTATCTTTATTGAACCAAAAGGTAATTCTAGTCCAAATTATGGGCTATTGGTTGCTTCTCTAGCAGGTGGGATATTCTTTATAATTCAAGTAATCAGTTATAGAAAGAAAAATAAAAACGATAGCTAACAAAGTACTGTGGTAAAAAACAAGTAAAAACTAACTAATTTTTGGCTAAAGTACTTTTATAAGCATCATCATATATCAATCCTGATTTTGCTAGTTCTAGCCTACTTACAAAAATTCACCAACGTACAGTTCGCACTTCGTGTTCGTGTCTCTCGGACTTTCTATCTGTGATTTATTTGCTAACTTTAGTGTTTAAACACGCAACGAAACCATAGCCAAACCCGTTGTACACAATTAAACAGGACTATGAAAAAATCAACATTAACTAATCTAATTGTACTTTTAATGTGTTGTTTATCAACTCAATTAAAAGGTCAAGAATCTTGGATTGACACTTCTATTCATAGTGGATTAATTGAACTGAAAACTGATTACACTTTTAAAATTTTGGTTTCAAATGATTCAATTAAAACCACAACAGAGACTCTTAACAACCTTAACAAGGCTAAACTATATTTTGACAAAATTTTTCAGACTGATTTAAATTTTGTTGTCTTATTTATTGAAAATAGAGAGTGGAGTAAATACGCTTATTTTCCACCACCTGGTTTACCTCAAGCTGGAAAAGGAAATATAATACTTGGACTGGATAAATCAATAATTTCAATGGAAGTGGAAAAAATGATTTCCCAACTACCTGAACAATATTTGACTTCATTAAAGACTGTTTACGGAGAGAATATAGATTTAGACCTCTTTTATCGAGAGACCTTATCAATTCACGAATTAGCTCATCTTTATCATTTTAAAGAAGGAACTAAACCTCAAAGAAAATGGTTACAAGAATTATTTGCGACATTGAGTATGTATTCTTTCATAAAAGAAAAATTGAATTCATCTTACCCGTTGATGAACACGTATCCTGAATTCGTAATACAATCTGGAGATAGAATGGTCGAATTTAAAACTCTCAATGATTTTGAAGAAAAATATGTCCAAAAGCTAACGCCTCAAAACTATGAATGGTTTCAAATGCAACTTTATCAAAACGCAAAATCAATATTAGATTCAAATAAAACTGATATTTTAATAAAACTTCGAGAGTTTTTAATAAATACAGACTTAAGTAAAACAAAAGTTCTTACTGACTCGGAATTATCAACTCGATTAGAAAAAGAAGTTGGAAAAGAAATAGCTGATATTTTAACTAACTGGAAATATAAATAACTGTTGCCAACAATAGCTATAAGTAATTACTTGTTCTAGCCTACTTCTGACACGAGCAAAGCGAACTGGCGAAGCAAAATCCTCGCGGATTTTCTATTCAGTTTTTATTTACTACCAGCCTAACACACAAATAACCTTAAAACCAGATCAGTTTTTAAGAATTTTAACTATTTTAGAGGTATAAACATAATATAGATAAACACAATAGTGTGTTTATACAATTGTTGTGGTGCATATAAAAAAACGAAATGAGAGTTGAATTTTTAGGACACGGACTTCATAAAGACCATACCAATACGGTTGGACATTATATGATTGATTCGTTTAAAAATGATGACTACTACTCTTTTGTTGGGTTTTCTGCTTTTACGAAAATGTCAGGAATAAACCGAATTAAGAAAGAACTACTTGAAGCTTCTAAAAAATTTAAGTCATTAAAGTTCTATCTTGGAATTGTACCAAAAGGAACTTCGAGAGAAGCTCTTCAATTTTTAATCGACAACAACATTGACACTTGGATTTTCTGCACAAGTGACCAAATAATGTTTCACCCAAAAATCTATTTTTTTCAAGGCAAGCACAATTATCGCTTTATTACAGGTTCTTCAAACTTGACAAGTTTTGGACTATTTGATAATATAGAAGCCTCTACATTTTTTGAGTTTTCAAAGAATAATCAGCAAGGGAAAAAATTAGTAAGGCAATTTGAAGAATACTTCGACCCAATTCTCAAAGGAACAGATAAAAACGTTCAAAAATTGACGACAGAAGTTCTTGTTGACTTAGAACAATCAGGTTTCATTTGGCCTGAATCAAAAACAAATGCGGAATTTGAATTTGTAAAGTCAAATAAAAAAGCTTTTGACAAAAGAAAAAAACTGAAGTTCGACAAGGATACTTTAGGCAAAATTGAATCAAAACCACCTTCATACAAAAATGACTCCGATTATATTCCTGCAATAACTGAAGACTACTTGAACTCTTGGCCTGATTTCTTTGAATTATTCAAAGAGTTCAAAAAGGAAAATCGCGATAAAGGAGAAAAATATAGCGTTACAGTTCCAAGAGATTACAAAAACCCTTCACTTTATAATTGGTATCTGAAACAAAAGATTTATCACAAAAATAAAATACTACCAGAAGACCACGAAAAACAACTAAAACAGGAGCATTTTTACTTTGGCGATGCCCACAAGTTGTGGCAAGAATGGAAAGCGGACACTAAATTAAAGTTACTCCAAGAAGCAGTTGATGAAGGAGAAAATATTGGTTTGAGTCAACGATATGAATATAAAGGCGTACGACTTGGCACTTGGATTCAGGGAATAAAAAAAGCCAACAAATCGGGTAAAAAGTTGGATATAATGGAAAAAATAAATGACATACTCGATTTGTCTTCGAAAAGCAGGACACCAATAGATACTGCCACAAGATTTGTCAATGACCTTTTAGAAAGAGAAAATCCGAATAAAGCTAATTTTCAAAATAGATTTAATAGTGCTTTAAGAGATAGAATCGATGAACTCCCTGACGAAATTCAACAAGATATCGTTGATGCTTGGTACTTAGTATTTGACGAAGAACGTCCATTAGGGAGAATTAGAACTCGTCAAAAGGACAGAACGGAAGAATGGAAATCATTTCGCTATAACAAGTCGATTAATCCAGAAGGTATTTGGTCTTTAACCGAATCTAAAATTGGGAATTTATATCATTGGATAAGACAGAAAAGGGAAAATAGAACAAGGATGGAATTGATTAGGAAGAACTTTAACGAACAAGAAAAAAGTGAATTAAGGAGAGAAGGATTTCCAATATGAAAATAAAATACGACACCACAACAACGGCTATACGTAATGCGGGTTTTGGTGCTAAACTTAAAGTAAATGAATATTAAAAAACATAACGGCAAACTGAATGTGAAGTGCATTTTAATCCCGAACTACGCATAGCCAAACCGTTGCCAATTCACGCTTACTCCTAATCAACCATTACAAACTTTTGGTTACCACCACAAAGTTTTGATTAACCATTCCAGAGTTCTGATTAACCATTCCAGAGTTCTGATTAACCGTTCCAGACTTCTGATTAACCGTTCCAGAGTTCTGATTAACCGTTCCAGAGTTCTGATTAGCCATTCCAGAGTTCTGATTAGTCGTTCCAGAGTTCTGATTAGCCATTCCAGAGTTCTGATTAGTCGTTCCAGAGTTCTGATTAACCATTCCAGAGTTCTGATTAACCATTCCAGAGTTCTGATTAACCGTTCCAGAGTTCTGATTAACCATTCCAGAGTTCTGATTAACCGTTCCAGAGTTCTGATTAGCCATTCCAGAGTTCTGATTAACCATTCCAGACTTCTGATTAACCGTTCCAGAGTTCTGATTAACCATTCCAGAGTTCTAATTAGCCATTCCAGAGTTCTGATTAACCGTTCCAGAGTTCTGATTAACCGTTCCAGAGTTCTGATTGATTGGTACAAAGTTCTGATTAGGTGGTACAAAGTTCTGATTGACTGGTACAAAGTTCTGATTGACCACCACAAAGTTCTGATTAACCACCACAAAGTTCTGATTGACCACCACAAAGTTCTGATTGACCACCTCAAAGTTCTGATTAACCACCACAAAGTTCTGATTGATTGGTACAAAGTTCTGATTAGGTGGTACAAAGTTCTGATTAGGTGGTACAAAGTTCTGATTGATTGGTACAAAGTTCTGATTGCTCACCACAAAGTTCTGATTGACCACCGCAAAGTTCTGATTAACCACCGCAAAGTTCTGATTAACCACCGCAAAGTTCTGATTAACCACCGCAAAGTTCTGATTGACCACCACAAAGTTCTGATTAACCACCGCAAAGTTCTGATTGACCACCACAAAGTTCTGATTGACCACCGCAAAGTTCTGATTAACCACCGCAAAGTTCTGATTAACCACCGCAAAGTTCTGATTGACCACCACAAAGTTCTGATTAACCACCGCAAAGTTCTGATTGACCACCACAAAGTTCTGATTGACCACCGCAAAGTTCTGATTGACCACCGCAAAGTTCTGATTGACCACCACAAAGTTCTGATTAACCACCACAAACTTGTCATGCTCAATCCTGTACTGAATTTCATACAGTATGCATGCAACATCTAGGCAACCTTACTAATAATAACAAACAAATGGCCACAGCATATAAACCAATATAAAAACGTTCGTTATCTTTCGGGTGTAGTAAATAATAACCACAATAGTTAAGAATAAGAAACTAGGCACAAAAAAATGAAGATAGAACGGTTACATCATATTGCAATTATTTGTTCAGATTATGAAAAATCAAAGCGTTTTTATACAGAGGTTTTAGGATTTGAAATTAGTCATGAAGTTTATAGAGCAGAGCGAGACTCCTACAAGCTAGATTTATCACTAAACGGCGTGTACCTGATTGAGTTATTTTCTTTTCCAAATCCGCCACAACGCGTATCAAGACCTGAAGCAACAGGCTTGCGCCATATATCATTTGGCGTGAACGATGTTGATGGAACAAGAGATTTTTTGGCATCAAGAGGTGTTGATTCAGAGCCTGTCAGGATTGATGAGTTTACAGGAAAGCGATTTACGTTTTTTAGTGATCCTGATAATTTGCCTATTGAGATTTATGAAATATAATGCCAATAACGTATTATTAAGATTTGAATAATAATAATTCAAAAAATATACACCGATATTAACAAAGCAACAAGAATAACCTGCTTGTTAATGAATAGAGAACTAGTTACTTGCAGTGATAGAAGAAAAATAAGAAATAAAT
The DNA here is from genome assembly GCF_039537875.1 of Corallibacter vietnamensis. Taxonomy (NCBI): domain Bacteria; kingdom Pseudomonadati; phylum Bacteroidota; class Flavobacteriia; order Flavobacteriales; family Flavobacteriaceae; genus Corallibacter; species Corallibacter vietnamensis. The sequence continues at coordinate 56,783 of NZ_BAABBI010000004.1, read as the reverse complement.
AAATTTTTAATAATAAGGTGACAGAAAAAGAAAAAATGCTAAATGGCGATCATTACAATTCTAGAGACCCAGAGTTGATTGCTATGTACCACAATGCCAGAAAACTTTTAAAACAATACAATAATTTAGATTCAGAATTAGCAGAAACACGAGAGGACATACTACGTGCTCTTTTTGAGTATAAGGGTCCTGATGTTTGGATTGAAACACCCTTTTTTTGTGACTATGGCAAGAATATTTCTATAGGCGCAAATACCTTTGTGAATACCAATTGTATGTTTTTAGACAATAACAAAATAACCATTGGAAAAAACGGTTTAATAGCACCATATGTACAAATTTACACGGCAACACATCCTTTAAAAGCTTCAGAAAGAATCATTACAGAAGGCAATACATCACGCTACCTGACATCAACAAAACCTGTAACTATAGGAGACAATGTTTGGGTAGGAGGTAACTCTGTGATTTTTCCTGGAGTCACCATAGGTAATAATGTAACCATAGGAGCAGGAAGTGTAGTGACTAAAGATGTGCCTGACAATGTTTTAGCTTATGGAAATCCTTGTAAAGTAATTAAAATTTTGTAGTTTTTAGGGTGATAAACTATAAAGAGATTCTCTTATAAATAAGTAAGCTTAAAAGATAGACTTATGAAAAAAATATATGCATTTATTGGTATTTTGGTTTTGCTCGTAAACTGTAAAAGTAAGCAAGCTACGTATCGTGATCCGGTACCAAATCATGATACCATAACAATTGTTTCAAAACATGTAAACGAAACGCGTATTATTAATATTTGGACACCACCAGGATATGACACATCAACAGATAGTTTTCCGGTGTTGTATATGCCAGATGGAGGCGTAAAAGAAGATTTTCCGCATATTGCTAATACATTAAGCAAACTGTTATCAGAAAATAAAATACCACCGTTTATACTGGTTGGTATTGAGAACACAGAACGCGGAAGAGATTTAACAGGAGCTTCAGAAGCAGAAGACGATAAACAATATTGTCCTATAACAGATGGCGCTAAAAATTTTAGAGCATTTATTACAGAAGAGTTAATGCCTGAAATAAACGCAATTTACCGAACTACTAAAGTAAAAGGTATAATAGGAGAGTCGCTTGCTGGACTATTTGTTATGGAAACGTTTTTTGTGCAACCAACAGCATTTAATTTTTACATCGCTATGGATCCGTCGCTTTGGTGGAATAATCATTATTTATCAAGCCATGCAGAAATGTTACTTTCTAAATTGCCTGACACAAAGTTAAAACTTTGGTTTGCAGGTTCTAGTGTTGAAGATATCTCGCAATACACTCGCAGTGTTGAAAAGGCCTTAATAAGCCATGCGCCAGAAACACTTACATGGAAATACGCTGATGAACCAAAAGAGAAACACCATACTATTTTTAGAGCTACTAAAGAAAAAGCGCTTATTTGGTCACTAAATGATAATTAGAAACAGGTTTGTTTCTTTATGCAAAACAAAATCCCAAACAGTCTTAATCAAAAGATTGTCTGGGATTTATCAAATTAACTAACAAAATATATTAAATCTAATACCTACTTTTTACTTGGTGTTTTTCCGTTCTGTTTGTAGTAATAGAAATCTTCATCACTGTCATACCAATTATTAGTATCATAAACTGTGCCATTTTGCGGTGAGTTATACCCAAAAGTTGTATTATTTGTATGGTTTATAAATCCGCTGGTATTAATTACCTGACCCCAATTATTGTAATGTATATATAAACCACCTACTTGAGATAATAAGCCATTAATACGATTATAGCTCATATAAACAGATCCTGCACGTTTTATTTTTCCTGTTCTATCATAATTAATAAATACATTACCAATACGTCTTACTTTACCATCTGTATCATGTTCTATAAGTACGCCAGTATTTCTAGGTTGAGAATATTGCACACGATTTATAACCGTAGTTCTTGGAGCGCCAAATGTTCTGTTTACAGAACTACGTCTTGTAATTGTAGATGTTCTGTAATAAAGATTACCAGAATAGTATGGTGATTGGGTATGCGTGTTAAAATCAAAACTTCCGTCAGGAAAGATTAAGAATTCTACACCACGCTCTACAAACCTTATTGGTTGTGTATAATTATAGCGCGTGTTGATCTCTAAATTGTTTACCAATTTTTCAGACGTTTTTTCTGCTGCTGATACAGTTACCAATCCTATTAGTAATGCTGTAAATAAAAGTCCTAGTTTTTTCATAATATTTAGGTTTTTAGATGATGCCTACTCATTAGCTTTTCGGCTTACGCTATTTGTTTTATTCTTTTCAATTTGCGTGCCAAAAAAATAATAAGCTGATTGTTAGCTATTTGTGTTGTCTGTAAGAACGGTTTTTTTTTATACTTTTATGAGTACCAACAATGCTGATTATGCCAACTAACCAATACACTTGTAAAAACTGTGAAAAATCTTTTGATGTAACTTATAAGTTTTGTCCTTATTGCGGACAAAAATCTAAAGATGAATTAACACTGGGAATTCTGTTTAGTAATACTATTAGTAACTACTTTTCTGTAGATGCACGTTTTTTTAAAAGCTTTATTCCGTTAATGACAAGACCAGGGTATTTGGCAAAGCGTTTTTTAGAAGGTAAGCGCTTGCTGTATTTGCATCCGGCTCAAATGTATTTGTTTATTTCGGTTGTACTTTTCTTCTTGTTTTCATTTATAGCAAATAAGCAAGCAACTCTTTTTGATGCTTCTATTAAGAAAGATTTTGAAAGAGCTAAAGTTGTTATGGACTCTATGTATCAAAAGCCTTTAGATTCTGTTCAGTTTAAGAAATATATGGCACCTTATATAAAAAACAATGAAGATTTAGAGTTGACAAATGCAGAAATAAAATCGCTAGACTCTATCATAAAAACAAGTTCAAGTTCTAAAAGGTCATATAATTTTGCTGGTTTTAATCAAACAGAGGTAGATTCATTATTACGAGTAGGAGCTTCAGATCAAGTTATTTATAAGCATATGGGCCTTGATGATGATGCGGGTTATTTAAAAAGAAAATTTTATGAACAGTTTTTAAAATTTTATAAATATAAAAGTGGCGGTTCTATTCTAAAACGTTTTTATGATACCATCCCGATAGCCATGTTTTTTTTACTACCAATATTTGCATTGTTACTAAAGCTAATGTATTTTAGAAAAGGAGCTTATGCCTATCATTTGGTGTTTAGCTTTTACTTTTTTGCTTATCTATTTACAGTATTTAGCATTTTGGTAGCCTGTAACTTTATATGGTCAAATTTTCCTGTTTGGATAACAGTACTAACTATGTTATCTACCTTTATATACTTATTTATAGGCCTAAAACGTTTTTATGAACAAGGCTGGTTTATAAGCTTTGTAAAAAGTAATGTTATTGTATTAAGTTTTTTTACAATACTTATTCCAATAACACTCTTTTTAGCCTTTTTTGCTTTTTTATATTATTAGAGCTTTTCTTTAAGGTAACTACCTGTAATAGAATTTGCATTAGCAACAATTTCTTCAGGAGTTCCGCTAGCCATAAGTTTACCACCGTTTTCGCCTCCTTCAGGGCCTAGATCTATAATATAGTCGGCACATTTGATAAGTTCTAGGTTGTGCTCGATAACAATAATAGAGTGTCCTTTTTCAATTAAAGCATTAAACGATTTTAATAACTTTTGAATGTCATGAAAATGTAGACCAGTTGTAGGTTCATCAAAGATAAACAGCGCATTATCACTTTTGCTACCTTTTCCTAAAAATGATGCAAGCTTAATACGTTGCGCTTCACCACCAGAAAGTGTTGATGAACTTTGCCCCAATGTAACGTAGCCTAAACCAACATCTTGTAAAGGCTTAAGCTTGTTATGTATTTTACTTTGATCGTGATTGTTGAAGAACGTTATGGCGTCGTCTATTGTCATATTTAAAATATCATCAATAGATTTATCATGAAATGTAACTTCTAAAACCTCCTTTTTAAACCTTTTACCATTACAAGTTTCACAAGTAAGGTGAACGTCGGCCATAAACTGCATTTCAATAGTTACTTCGCCTTCACCTTTACAAGTTTCGCAGCGGCCACCATCAACATTAAAAGAGAAATGTTTTGCTTGGTAGTTTCGTATTTTACTCAATTTTTGGCTAGCAAATAACGAGCGGATATCATCATAAGCTTTAATATATGTTACTGGATTAGAACGAGAAGATCTCCCAATAGGGTTTTGATCTACAAATTCTATATGCTTTATGTTACTAAAGTTGCCTTTTAGTTCACTAAACTGTCCTGGTTTATCTCCAAAATCGGTAAGTTTTTTTTGTAACGCTGGATACACGATTTTTTTAATAAGTGTACTTTTTCCGCTACCAGAAACACCTGTAACAACAGTAAGCATATTAAGAGGAAGCGTAACATTAATGTTTTGTAAATTATTTTCTCTTGCGCCTATTATGTCTATATGATATTTTGATACACGGCGTTTTTTAGGAACATCAATTTGTAAATTACCATTAAGGTATTGCGCTGTTAGTGAGTTTGATGCTAACATATCGCTATATGTACCAGCGGCAACAACTTCACCACCAAAAGTACCTGCTTCTGGACCAATATCTATGATTTCATCAGCATGCTGCATAATATCTTCATCATGCTCTACAACAATTACGGTGTTTCCTAAATCTCGTAATGCTTTTAAAACATCTATAAGTTTTTCGGTGTCTTTTGGGTGTAAGCCAATACTAGGCTCGTCAAGAATATACATAGAACCTACTAAACTACTACCTAAAGAGGTAGCTAGGTTAATACGCTGACTCTCACCTCCAGAAAGCGTGTTTGATTTTCTGTTTAGTGTTAAGTAATTTAAACCTACATTTTCAAGATAGCTTAAACGATTGTTTATCTCTTTAAGTAAGCGTTCAGCAATTTTTAATTCGTGTGAGTTTAACTCCAGGTTTTTAAAAAATGTAATGAGTTTATCTAAAGGCATGTCTACTAAATCGGTAATGGTTTTACCACCAATTTTCACATAATTTGCTTCAGGGCGTAAACGCTTGCCTTGACAGGCTTTACATTTTGTTTTACCACGGTATCGTGATAACATAACACGATTTTGAATTTTGTATGCTTTAGATTCTAATTCAGCAAAAAAACTGTTTAAACCTTCAAAAAACTCATTGCCATCCCAAATAAGTTGTTTATGATTTTCGCTTAACTCAAAATAGGGTTTATGAATAGGGAAATCAAATTTATGAGAGTTGTTTACAAGCATATCTCTGTACCAGCTCATACTGTCTCCGCGCCAAGGAAAAATAGCATTTTCATATACAGAAAGCGCTGTATTAGGTATTACTAAATCTTCATCAATACCAATAATATCTCCATAACCCTCGCATTTAGGACACGCTCCGTAAGGGTTGTTAAAACTAAATAGATGAATATTAGGTTCTAAAAAATCTATACCATCTAGTTCAAATTTGTTACTGAAATGACGTTTTTTATTGTTACTTAACTGTTCAATATAGCATTCGCCTTTACCTTCAAAAAAGGCAGTTTGTATGGCGTCAGCTAGTCTGTTATAAAAATCTTCTTCGTTTTTTGTAATAATCCTATCAACTACAAGAAACACATTTTCAAGGGGTTTATCTATGGCGTCTTCAATTCTAAAAACCTCATTGTTTACTTGTATTCTTGCATAACCTTGTTGTTGTAAGACCTTTAATTTTTCAGGCATGGTACGACCTTCTTCAAGATGAATAGGCGCGAGTAGTAGTAGCTTTTCTCTTTCAGTAAATGTTTTAACAAAAGCTAATACATCTGCAACCGTATCTTTTTTTACTTCGTCACCAGATTTTGGAGAGTATGTTTTACCAATTCTAGCAAATAATAATTTTAAATAATCGTAAATTTCTGTAGTCGTACCTACTGTAGATCTTGGATTTGTAGAGTTTACTTTTTGTTCTATGGCAATGGCAGGAGCAATTCCTTTTATGTAATCAACTTTTGGTTTATTAAGACGTCCTAAAAACTGACGCGCATAACTAGATAAACTTTCAACATACCGGCGTTGTCCTTCGGCATATAACGTATCAAAAGCTAAACTAGATTTACCAGAACCAGAAAGCCCAGTAATAACCACTAATTTATTTCTAGGAATAACAACATCAATATTTTTAAGGTTGTGCAGTTTAGCACCTTTAATGATAATATTGGTTTTAGGGTTTACTTCAGAAATATTTGTAGCCATAGTAATTATAGAAGATAATTGCGCAAAGATACTACAAGATTATTAGCTTAAAAAATAGATAGATTAGCATTTTTTTTAAGAAAATTTTAAATAATTTTTGCTTTTTAGAAATGAATGTTGTTATATTTGAATCATATAAATCTAAAAATCATATAAGTAGCCTATAGCATACAATTACTTTTTTTGACATTTTTAACCCAAGCCATAGATGTATATCTATGTTAAAAAGTAATGATTATGCACAACGAACTTATCTCAGACGCTACTTTAGTTAGTAATTACCTTAAAGGTAATGAAAAGGCATTAGAAACACTTATAACTAGACACAAGCAACGTATTTATAGCTTTATTTACTCAAAAGTTTATGATAGAGATATTGCTGAAGATATTTTTCAGGATACCTTTATTAAGGTTATAAAAACTTTAAAGTTAGGGAAGTATAATGAAGAAGGAAAATTTTTACCTTGGGTAATGCGCATATCTCACAATTTGGTGATAGATTATTTTAGAAAAAATAATAGAATGCCAAAATTTAGCAATACAGGAGATTTTAATATTTTTTCGGTGATAAGTGATAGTGCATTAGATGCAGAGAAAAGTATTATAAAAAACCAAGTAGAAAGTCATGTGCGTCGTGTTATAGAAGAGTTACCAGAAGACCAAAAGGAGGTTTTGGTAATGCGTATGTATAATGATATGAGCTTTAAAGAAATATCAGAAAAAACAGGTGTAAGTATTAATACCGCACTAGGAAGAATGCGCTATGCACTAATAAATATGAGAAAAATAATAGATAAGCACAATATCATATTAACGAATTAGTAATTTTTTAATTTTAAATACAATAAACTAAATTTATAGGCGTTAAGTAAAGTGTATAACCCAATAATTATTTAAATGGCAAAACTTTACTCAAAAAAAACTCCTCAAATTCAAACTGATTTAAATCCAAAAGAAGAAACGGTTAATTTTCTTCTTAATTATTCGAAGGCTTTAAGTGTTATAAATTGTAATAAGATGAAGTTTGAAGCACTTCTCAACTAAACTTTGAAAAAGTCCTGATTAGTCGTCAGGACTTTTTTTTGTAATAATCATTTATCACAGTTTTACGACCTATCGTTTTTGTAATAATATCCTTATCAAGATTCCAACCACGAGCAGGCGAATACTCACGACCATACCAAATAATTTGTAAGTGCAAGTCGTTCCATAATGCTTCAGGAAATAAGCGTTTAGCATCTTTTTCAGTTTGTACAACGTTTTTACCATTGGTAAACCCCCAACGATACATAAGCCTATGAATGTGAGTGTCTACAGGAAAAGCTGGAATACCAAAAGCTTGAGATAAAACAACGGCTGCAGTTTTATGTCCTACCGCAGGCAAAGCCTCAAGTGCTTCATATGTTTTTGGAACTTCACCGTTATGTTTATCAATTAAAATTTGTGATAAACCATGAATGCCTTTACTTTTCATAGGAGATAATCCTACGGGTTTTATAATCTCTCTTATTTCATCCACAGTTAATTTTATCATGTCATAAGGATTATCTGCCTTTTCAAATAGTAGTGGTGTTATTTGGTTAACACGAACATCTGTGCTTTGAGCAGACATTAAAACAGCTATTAATAAGGTGTAAGGATCTTTATGGTCTAAAGGAATAGGAATGGTAGGATATAATTCCTTTAACGTATTTATAACAAAATCTACTTTTTCTTGTTTGGTCATAGTTGTATTTTTACTCAATAATAGAGACTTTTATAACTACAGAGCTATTACTATAGTTATAATATTTTTACAATGCCTTGTGTATTTCAAGGCTATTTATAATAAAAAATCAAAGTTACATAAATATGACAAGTTTAAAAATAGGAGACAAAGCTCCAGAGTTTTCAGCACAAGATCAAGATGGAAATACAATTTCTTTAAGTGATTACAAAGGAAAAAAATTAGTAGTTTTCTTTTATCCTAAAGCAAGTACACCTGGATGTACAGCAGAAGCATGTAATTTAAGTGATAACTACGACCGTTTTAAAGCCCAAGGTTATGATATAATAGGCGTAAGTGCAGATAGTGCTAAACGTCAATCTAATTTTAAAAACAAGTATGGTTTTCCTTATCCGCTTTTAGCAGATGAAGATAAAACGGTAATTAATGCTTTTGGTGTTTGGGGGCCTAAAAAGTTTATGGGACGTGAATATGATGGTATTCACAGAACAACTTTTATTATTGATGAACAAGGTGTTATTGAGGATATAATTTCTAAAGTAAAAACCAAAGAGCATACAAGCCAAATATTAAAATAAAAAAAGCGACCTTTTGGTCGCTTTTTTTATTGTTTTATTCATCTCTAAAAACTTCTTCAACTTCGCAACCAAAGAGGCTTTTTTCTTTAATTAATTTAGAAACACCTTCTGGTAGCATAGCTTCCCATCCGTCTTCGCCTTCATTTATCATTTTTAAAACTGTTCTAGAAAAAACAGAAAGGTTTGACATATTGTAATCGCTAATATCTACGACTTTTCCATTGTATTTAAAGAATTTATATAATTCTTTCATACGCGGATGTACTTTTAAATTCTCACTGTTTGTAATGGTACCATCGTCATTTTGCATTGGGTATAAGTACACGCGTAAGTCTTTAAAGAAGAGTTTACCAAAGGCTTCAAGAATACCTCCACTTAAATGACGGTAGTATTTTTCATCAAAAATATCAACTAAATTGTTTACGCCCATAGCAAGTCCCATACGACTTTTTGTGTATTGAGAGAAGTACTCAACCAGTTTGTAATATTCTTGAAAGTTTGAAATTAATACGGTTTGACCTAAAGAACAAAGTAGTTTGGCACGATCCATAAAGTCTTGCTCGTCAATCTCTCCTTCAGCACGAAGGTTTGAAAGCGTAATTTCAAACACAACTTGTGTTTTTTCTTCATCTACTTTATTTTCTTTTATAAACATGTCATAAGATTTCTTAAACATGTCCATATTGACTTTGGTTACAGGTCTAAAACTTCCTCTTAATGCTAATATGTTTCTTTTGTAAAGTACAGCAGCAGGAAGTACGTTGTTACCATCTGGGGCAAACATTACGGCATCTGTCATACCATTTTTAACAAGTTGTAAACTCATTAAACGGTTATCTACATCTTCAAAAACAGGTCCAGAAAAATTTATTGTATCAATTTCTAATTGATCTTTATCAAGGTGATCATATAAATATCGTAAAAGCTTTTTAGGCTCATTATACTTATAAAAAGCACCATAAATTAAGTTTGTACCTAAAATACCTAACGTTTCTTGTTGTAGTCTTGCATCATTTTCTTTAAAACGAATATGAAGAATGATTTCGTTATATTCCTTTTCATTAGGATCAATTTGATAACGAATTCCAACCCAACCATGACCTTTGTATTTTTTAGCAAAGTCTATGGTTGCTACCGTGTTAGCATATGAGAAATATAATTTATTAGGATGCTTTTCACGAATTAATCGCTGTTCTATAAGATTGATTTCATGAGTTAACATTTTTCGTAATCGCGCTTCAGTTACATAGCGTTTATCATCTTCAATACCATAAATAGCATCACTAAAATCTTTATCATAAGCAGACATTGCTTTTGCGATAGTTCCTGATGCACCACCAGCTCTAAAAAACTGACGTACAGTTTCTTGACCTGCGCCTATTTCGGCAAAGGTACCATAGATGTTTTCGTTTAGGTTAATACGAAGTGCTTTTGTTTTAAGCGAAGGAATCTCATCAAACTCTCTGTCTCCTTTTAAGGTAATTTCCATATGTAAACCGGGATTAAATCTTTATCACAAAGGTATTAAAATAGCAGGTGAAACAAAATAAATAGTTTATTTTTGTTACAAAATTAACACGTTTGAAAGTTACTTTTTTAGGAACAGGAACATCTCAAGGGATTCCAGTTATTGGAAGCTCTCACCCAGTATGTCTAAGCGAAAATCCAAAAGATAAACGCTTACGAGTTTCTGTATTGATAGAATGGGAAGACTTTGCTTATGTAATAGATTGTGGTCCAGATTTTAGGCAACAAATGTTACGCGCTAATTGCAGCAAAATAGATGGAATTATTTTTACGCACGAGCATGCAGACCATACTGCAGGTTTAGATGATATTAGACCGTTTGTGTTTAAGCAAGGAGATTTGCCAATTTATGTTCATGAGCGAGTTTTAAAAGCACTAGAAACTCGATTTAATTATATATTTGAAACTGAAAATAGATATCCTGGAGCACCAAGTGTGTTGCCACATGTTATAGAAAATAAGCCTTTTCAGTTAGGAAATATGAATGTTATTCCAATTGAGGGAACACATTATCAAATACAAGTGTTTGGTTTTAGGTTTGACAAATTTGCTTATTTAACAGATATGAAGTTTGTTGAAGAAGTAGAAATTGAAAAACTAAAAGGCGTAGATGTTTTAGTAATAAATGCATTGAGAGAAACCGAGCATATATCTCATTTTAGTTTAAGTGAAGCCTTAGAGTTTATAGATAAAGTAAAACCCAAACGTGCTTATTTAACGCATATAAGTCACTTGTTAGGTTTCCATGATGAGGTACAACAAAAGTTGCCAGAAAACGTTTTTTTAGCTTACGATAATTTACAAATTACCATATAATGAAGAATAGAATATTTATGTACTTGTTTATTTTTTCACTGTTACTTGTATTGTTTCAGTATGTAAACTCAAAACATATTTTAGAAGACTACGAGAAAAAGCTTGATAGAAAAGTATTACGAGAAGAAAAATACGCAGATACCATTAATCAATTGCGTGATAAAATTTTAGTCGCTTCAGAATTTTCTATTGAAAATAGCGAACAAGCCATGACTTTTTATGAAAACAAAGGGTATAGAATAGATGAGTTAGTGCCTTTTATAAAAGATCAGATGTATGATTTGAATACGGTAAAAGGTGATGAACACCCATTAATACCTTATGCTGCTATGTCTGGTAATGGCGGACGAATGCTAATAGATCATATTAGACTATTAAATCATGAGTGGATTATAGCCAATTTTTCTGATGGAAAATATTGGGGAGAACTTCTTGTAAAATATGAGCTTACAGACAATAAGCAATTAAAATTTAATGTATTGGATTCATTTTTATATCCAACTAATTAAATTTTTGAAACCAACCAATCTTTAAGTTCATAAAAATTTTGAGGGGCAACACCATGTCCCACAGGAAATTCAGAGTAGGTATGTTTAATAGATAAAGCATCTAAAAATTTAGGTGCTTTACGAGCCCAATCTACTGGAATTACTTGGTCTACACTACCATGCGAACAGTAAAAATTTAATTGACTGTAGTCGTAATCTTGTGGGTTATCAGGAATTATATTAGGGTTTATGTAACCGCTTAAAGCAACAATATTCTTTATTTTTTCAGGGTAGGTAAGTGCTACTGCATAACTTAAAATAGTGCCTTGACTAAACCCTAAAAGCGATACATTGTTTTTATTTACAGGATACACATTACAGGCTTCTTCTATAAAAGTAGCAATAGCATCTCGCGAAGTTTTAGCTTGTTCATCATCACTCCATTTTCCTTGTTCAGCATCAAAATTTATGGCATACCAAGCATTTCCGTAAGGCTCTAAAGGATAAGGAGCGCGAACAGAAATGATAAACAACTCTTCAGGTAATTCTGATGCGAACGAAAATAAATCGTTTTCGTCACTACCATAACCATGACACATAATAAGTAGTGGTGCATTTTCTTTTAAAGTTGAAGGTCTTGTGATATGAAATAATGATAAATCTGCCATTGTATTAGTTTAGTTTATGTTTTTAAACCAGTCTTGAAAATAGTCACCTATATAAGGAATGGGTTTTGCTTGTTTACTTATAGCATAATATATACCAAATAGCCAACAAACAAAGGTTATAGTCCAAAATGTAGTGCCTAACCAACTATTTACGTATTTCTCAACGATGTTAGATGTTATTAGCATTAAAATCAAGCCTAGCATTTGCCTAATATGAAAATAAGTAAATGGGTTGCGTTTTTCTAAATTCATAATTATAGCTATAATCAAACCAATGAAAGTGAAATAGCTAACAATAGCCAGTGTGCGACCATTGTTTATAGTTTGTTCTGTCATGATTATTAATTTAAAACAAGTTTATTATTTGAAATTATACCGTAAGTTTTTCCTTTGAGTTTGTAGTTTTCAAAAATGGCATTTTTTGATGTAGATAACATATCGTCTTTACTAAAAGTATACACTGTAGTTGGATTAAATAGTGTAATATTAGCTTTGTTTCCTACTTGTATAGGAGCTGTTTCTATACCAAAACGTTCACTGCCTTTTGTAAGTAAATCGATTGATTTTTTTGTTGTGAAAACAGATTGTAACGCACCAAAAGCAGATTCTAAACCAATGGTTCCATAAGCAGCATAATCAAACTCAATTTTTTTGTGTTCTACGTCAATAGGGTTGTGGTCGCTAGTCACCATATCTATGGTACCGTCTTTTAAACCTTCAATAAGCGCTAAAGTATCTGTTTCTGTTCGTAAGGGAGGTAATACTTTATAACGCGTATCAAAAGATTCTAAAACGCTATCTGTTAAAACGATATTATGAATTGCCACACTACAACTTACGTCAAGTTTTTTCTTTTTTGCATCTCTGATAAGAGCTACAGATTTTGCGGTTGAAATAGTAGGTATATGTAATTTACCACCTGTGTATTCTAATAAAAATAAGTCTCTAGCTATTTGCAGCTCTTCAGCTAAAGCAGGATTTCCATTGAGTCCTAAAGTAGTACTTGTTATGTGTTCATTCATAACACCATCTCTAGAAATTTTAGATTCTTGAGGAAAAGCAAATACCAAACCACCAAAATTACTTGCATATTGAAGTGCAATTTTCATAAGGTTAGGATCACTAATAGGCTTTTGGTAGTCATAAAAACCAATAGCGCCTGCTGTTGTCATGTCATACAATTCAGCTAATGCTTCACCTTGACTATTTTTTGTTAAAGCACCAAGAGGATGTAAGTTTACAGCATGCCCTTGAGATTTTGATTTTAAAAAAGAAATATCGGCATAGCTATCTATAACTGGATTTGTATTGGTGTTTACAATAACATTTGTAAATCCGGAATGAGCAGCTGTTTTTAATCCGTTTGCAATAGTTTCACGTTCTTCATAGCCTGGCTCACCAAAACTAACACTGCTGTCAAACCAACCTTGAGAAACATGTAAATTATCTAAAGAAATTTCTTTGTAGTTATTCTTATTTTTTATGGTTTTTGAAATATTGGTAATTGTACCATTTTCAATTAAGATATCAACAGTTTCATTGTGATAGTCACTTTTAGAATCAACTATAGTGGCAGATTTTAAGAGTACGTTCATTTAAAATATTTTAAGATGAGCATTTCAAAAATTAAAAAAGCTAGCGCAAAAATAACAAACCATTTCCATAGCTCGTTAACTTTTGAATTACTTTTTATCGTGTTAAACACCTTTGTTAAATCGTGAGAGATATTTATTTGCTCTAAAGCAGATAGGTTTTGATAAGTCATATTACTTTCGTTTCTATCATAATTATAACTCACATATTTAACTAGTTCTTTATTATTCATTAAATTATAAACTCCAGATATATCAGGGGTTTCGAAGGTAGTAACAGCTACTTTGTTATTATAATATTGTTGCTGCGGAATAATGCTTATAGACTCTTGTTCTAGTTTTAAAACAGCATCTTGAGATAAGTTTACAGCAACGTCGTAGGTGTTTTCTTTTCCTATGGTATAATATATGTTTGGTGTTTTTAAGCTTTGTTTACCAATGTTGTAAAATGTAGGCACTATAAGTGGCGAACTAGAAAAATTAGAGTTTTCAGTGTTTAAAGCCGCAGTGAATAAAAACAGATTGTTTTGTTGTACTAAAAATGGTTGTCCATCTTCAAAAGAAAGCGCTGAAGTAGTGCTACCAGAAGCTACAGTATAAAAACTAGAAACTTTAGGATATTGAAAATTATCAACTTTATTGTCAAATACATTTCCAAACAGCGGATGCGCATAATTTATTGTAGTAACGCGTTTTTCAAAATTTCCTAATGCATTTAGTTTAATATTATTGGTAGCTAAAAATGTGTTGTAACTTGGAATTTCAGCATTTTGAGAATTTATAACAACCACAAACCCACCATTGTTTTGAAACTCGTTTAATGCTCTAGAAAGTGCTTCTGGTATGGTTCTTAATTCGTTTAAAATAATAAGATTTTGCTTTGTGATGTTGCTATAATTTAATGAACCTAAACTGGTATTCGTGTAGTTAAATTCATCATCAGAGTAAATACGACTCAAAAAACTATCTGTAACATCACTAATAGCTAGCACTTGTATTTTTGAAGGTTTATTAATGCTGAAATAGCAACTGTTATCAAATTGAAGCGCTGTATCGTCTATTGTAATATGGCCTTTTATGGTTGTATTGTTAGGGATTTCAAAAGTAGTAGTAGCTTCATTTTTAATGGATACCGATGTTTTGGCGATAAGCATCGTATCATTGTATAATGATACTGGTAAATTTTCAATTTCTGAACCAGAGTTTTTTAGTGTAACTGTTAGTGTGGTATTGGTAGCTGTAGTTTTTGAAATGTATAAACTATCTATGCTAACATTATTAATGGTTTCAGGTTTTAGTTGAACAGCATGAATATTGATTAAAGAGTCTTTTGCAGGGATAAAAGTTTTGTCTTTTTCTTGAAAATCAGAAATAAATATGAGGTGTTTTAGACTATTACTGTTTTTACTAAACGCGTTTTTACTCTTTATTAAAGCAGCTTCATAAGTTAGTTGATTGGGTGTGTAATTAAGCTGAAGTAAATCGTTTTTAATGGTTTTTATTTGTGTGTTTCTAAACGTTTCATTGTTTGTTATCAGAGTAATGTTTTCATTATCTGGTGTATTGTCTATAATATCTTGAACAGCACGTTTTAAAAGTTCACCTTGCTTTCCTTTGGCCTGCATGCTAAAGGAATTGTCTAAATAAATAACAGTCTCGTTAGTTGTGTTAAAACTGTTTTTATTTGAAGTATAAGGTTGCGCGAAAGCCAATATGATACAAGCAAAAAGCAATAAACGAGTAATAAGGGTAAGCCACTTTTTTATTTGAGAGCTTTTTCTGGTTTGTTGTTTTACATTTTTTAAAAAAGCAACATTGGTAAAGGCTACTTTTTTGAATCGACGTAGTTGAAATAAATGAATAATTATTGGAATGATGAGCAAAAATAGCGCATAGAGAAGTTCGGGATGTTTAAACTGCATTCCTAAATGGGTTTATTTACAAAAATAAGGTTTACAGTTGAAATGCAAACCTTTTAACAACAAATTAATGTATCAACAAAAGAAAAAATAATCTGTAACCGGATGCATATTTAGGTTACTAAAATATTCTTTTATTCTTTTTTGAGATTTTGTGTTAGCAACAGTAACAATGGTTTGAGGGTTTGATATGTTTTCTAATTCATTAAAAGCAAGTAGCGTTTGCCCATAAATAGCTTTACCAATTTTTTTAGGATTGTTACATATCCAGTAAAAGGGAACTTTTTTTTCTATCAAAAACTTTGCTATAGTTTTTCCTTTAAATCCAGCACCCCAAATAGTAAGCGGGCGTTTGCTATCATAATCTAACTCTAAAAAGTAATGCAGCTTTATTTCTAGAAAATAATTTTGAGCATAATGCTCATGCGTTCTAGAAGTTCTGTAGCTATAATCGCGCCAGTAATGCAGTATTTCATTACAAGGAATACACTTTAATCCTTTTTTGTAAAACCTAAATACCAAGTCGTAATCTTCAGGATAGTTGTTTGGGGTAAAAGCATCGCAGGCAATTAAGTCATCTTTATGAACCATCCAACAAGGAGAAGCGATCACACATTCTTTATAGATTTCAGAATAGTTTTTACCAGTAATAGTTAAATTGTTTAACCACGCTTCATAACGTACATAACCATCGCTAATTCCGTGTTTACTAAAATATTTAACCAATCCTGTTGCTACATAACCTTTGCCGTGATGTAGGAGATTTTTAAGTAAAACATCTAGTTTGTTTTGCGGCATAATATCATCACTATCCATTCGGGTTATAAAGTCTCCAGAACTTTTAGAAAAGGCATAGCGTAACGCTTCTATTATTCCATTACCTGAATTTTTAAAAAGTTTTATTCTCGAGTCAATATCAGCATATTTTTTTACAAGCTCATAACTGTTGTCTGTAGAATGGTCATCAATAATAATGAGCTCCCACTGGTTATGTGTTTGGTTAATAATAGATTGTATGCAATCGTCTAGAAAATCTTGCGTATTTTTAAAAGGTGTAAGTATACTTATTAAAGGTTCTGACATATTGCGAATATACTAATTACGCTTTTAACAAAACCTTAAGGAATTAAAATGTAACACATTGTACTTTTGAGCGTCAATTTAGAAATAACTTAAACAAAAAATAATGAAAAAAGCACTAGCCATTGTAGGCTTCTCAACGTTATTAGTTGCTTGTGGTACGTCCTCAAAAACAGGTAGCAATGATTTAGCAGTAAGCAATCCTATTGAGACATCAATAGATTTAACAAAAGTAGTTAATGATAAAGCTCCTGTGGTAATAAATCCAGGACGTTTTACAAGTGAAACAGTTACTTATAGGTTACCTAGAGTTGTTCAAGGAACATATTCTGTAAGTGATTTTGGTAAATATGTAGATGATTTTAAAGCCATTGATTATAATGGAAACGAGCTAAAAGCAACAAAAGCAGATACCAATACTTGGACAATAGCAAATGCAACTACTCTTGATTATATTACCTATAATGTTAATGATACTTTTGATCAAGAAGTTACAGGAGGTATTGGAGGCGATGTGCCATTTTCACCAGCAGGAACAAATATAGAAGCTGATAACTACGTGTTAAACCTTCATGGATTTATAGGATATTTTGATTCATTAAAAAACAGCCAATATAAATTAGACGTTACAGCACCAGCGGATTTTGTTCGTACATCTGCATTACAACATACGTCAGACAAAACAAGCGAAGATGGTAAAACAGTAACAACATCATATTTTGCACCACGTTATTTTGATATTACTGATAACCCAATGATGTACGGAAAACTTGATGTTGAAGAATTTCAAGTAGGTGATATAAAAATTGTATTAAGTGTTTATTCTCCAAACGGAATACATAGTGCAAAAACAATGCGTGCTGCTATGGAGAAAATGATGCAAGCACAAAAAACATATTTAGGAGACATAAATAGTACACCTCGATATGATATATATGTGTATTTATCAAAAGGAGATGAAACTGCTCCTAAAGGTTTTGGAGCATTAGAACACCACACATCTACAGTTGTAGTTATGCCAGAGTCTATGCCAGCTTCAGCTTTAGATGAAAGTATGGTAGACGTAGTTTCTCATGAGTTTTTTCATATAGTAACACCGTTAAGTGTTCATTCTGAAGATGTGCATTACTTTGATTATAATCAACCAACATTTTCAAAGCATTTATGGATGTATGAAGGTGTAACCGAGTATTTTGCAACGTTGTTTCAAGTAGATCAAGGATTGGTAAGCGAAGACGATTTTTATGCTAAAATCAACGACAAAATAAAAACAGCTTCAGGAATGAATGATGCTATGAGTTTCACAATAATGAGTGAGAACATTCTGGAAGAGCCTTATGCTAGTCAATACTATAATGTGTATCAAAAAGGAGCATTAATAGGTATGTGTATTGATATTTTAATGCGTGAAGAGAGTAATGGTAATCGTGGTATTTTATCTTTAATGAAAGAATTATCAACAAAATATGGTAAAAATAAACCTTTTGATGATGACAGTATTATTGAAGAAATAACAGCAATGACATATCCTTCTATAGGTGAGTTTTTACAAACACATGTTGTAGGTGATGTGCCAATTGACTATAATACGTTTTTTGAAAAAGTTGGTTTACAATTTGGAGAAAGTAGAGTGAAGACTAACTACATCCAAAATGCAGGAGCACTTATAGTAGGAGCCAACCAAACTGATGGAAGCATATATTTTAGTAATGCTGTAAAGAATAATAGTTTTTGGAATGAGCAAGGAGTTCAACCAAATGATATTATCAAATCAGTAGATGGAGTAGAAGTTAATCTACTTAATGCTAATACGGTTTTCCAAAAAGTATTTATGTGGCAACCAGGAACAGACATAGATGTTGTTTTAACTAGAGATGGGAAAGATGTTGAAATTAAAACAACGTTGACACAATCTTATACAACAGGAACAACACTAATGGCAAATCCAGAAGCTACAGAAGCACAAAAAACATTAAGAGAAGCTTGGTTAAAAGGTTAATCTTTTAATTTATTAATAACAAAAAAGCCCGCTTTTTAGCGGGCTTTTTTGTTTAATATTTTGCAGACTTTCCATTAGAGAGCGAATTATTTATAAAAACTCTAATGTCTTCATTAGCCGTTTTAAGGTCTTCGTTGCGCAGATACATCATGTGTCCACTTCGGTAACCTTTAAATGTAAAACGATCTTTCATTTTTCCACTAGGATCAATTTGCCACATGGTGTATTTAGCATTAAAATACGTTGTAGCACCATCATAATAACCAGATTGAATCAATACTTTAAGATATGGATTTTGAGCCATAGCTTCGCGTAATTGCTCACGAACATTATCATGATCGTTATCCCAAGGATGAACTGGGCCAAACATATTATAAGGCATATCTGTTTTAAAGTTTAAATGCTCTCTTAAATAGTAGTTTATTGCAGGAGTAAATGAGTGCAACCATGATGTTAGTTCGGCATTATAATCTGGGCGAGTACCAGCTTCCATTTTATCAAAACCTAAATATCTAGAGTCTAATCTGCCAATAGTTTGCCCTGTTTTTTCACGAAGTAAATCTTTCCAGAAAAAGTTTGTTGGAACACTTAAATTATGCTGTAGAATAGCTTTTTTACTTATTCCTGAATAATATGCCATTTTATCTGCAACGTTATTACGTTCAGACTCACTAATAAAACCACCTTTTGTCAAGGCAGGAATAAGTGTGTTTACAGTATATTTTTCAGATTCGGGTAGTATTTCAAGCAAATCTTTTTGTTGTAGTTCAGCTGGTAGCATATTGTGATACCAAGCTGTGGCTGTGTAATATGGTAAATTTAAAGCTGTTGCTACAGGACCACCAACACGTAATACTTTATAATCGGCAGGAGACACCATGATAACACCATTTAAATACATCCATTGGCTGTTTTGTAGTCTGTGAGCTAATCCCATTACACGAGTTCCGCCATAGCTTTCTCCTATAATATATTTTGGCGATTTCCAACGGTTGTTTCTTGAAACAAATGTATTCATCCATTTTGAGAGGTAAGCAATATCTGCATTAATACCAAAAAAAGTGGCTTTATCTGGCATTTTTCCATCTTTGTCAGCAACCATTCTAGAGTAGCCAGTATTTACAGGATTAATAAATACTATATCAGCAACATCTAATATTGAGTGAGGATTATCTTTTATTCCATATGGTTGTACAGGATAACCTTCTTCATCTATATTTAAAATTTTAGGACCAGTATAGGCTATATGCATCCATACAGAAGCAGAACCAGGACCACCGTTGAAAGAAAAAATAAGAGGTCTGCTCTCGTTATTTTGAGCATTTGTACGTTTGTAGTATGTGTAAAATAAGGACGCTATAACATCACCATTGTCATTCCATACAGGTTGTGTACCTGTTTGAGCTTCGTAAGTGATTGTTTGTCCTTTAATAACAACTTGATTTTTTGTTGTTATTAAAGTATCAATAGGAACTTTAATTGATTGAGAAAATGAAGTAAACGAGTATATTAAAAGAATACTAAAGATAAATTGTTTCATTATATTTAATTTTTATTTATAAATATACGTAACTAATCTATCTAATTAAAGTTTATAAATTGTAGTATTTTTTTAAACGAAAAAAAAGCTATTTAAACAGCTTGAGCATCAATAACTTCTACGTACTCTTCAAATTTCTTGATAGATTCAAAAAACTCTAATTTATTAACACCATTTCTTAACTCTAATTGAAAATAAGCTGTACTATTTATAAAGTTGTAAGAACAATTTACAGGAATTAATGAGGTTTCTAAACCAATAAAATTAAGTATGGTATTAATAGTATTTTCTACGTCTTTTTTGTTTTCTACGGTAATGTTGCTAAAGCCTAGTCTTTCGGTGTATATGTTTTTTAGTAGGCTTTTTCTTAATTTAAATGAATGTTTCATAAGTTAGGTTAATTAGGTTATACAAATATAATAAACGACAGATACTGTTCAAAATAAAATAGTAAAACTCTAATTTTTTTATGAAATTATTAAATAAACATGTTGTTTAGTAAGATATTTTTTAAAAGTTTTCGAAAACACCTAATCCAAAAAGAGCAAAATCGTATTTTACAGGATCGTTTGGGTCTAATATGCGTAAGTTAGTGTCTAACTCAAGCAAAGCTTTTGCATCGTTTTGTTTTCTTGTTAATAACCCTAGTTTTCTTGCAACATTACCGGAATGAACATCTAGCGGACATGACAATTGTGATGGTTTTATTTGTTGCCAAATGCCAAAGTCTACGCCAGCAGAATCTTTTCTGCATAACCATCTTAACCACATATTTATGCGTTTTGCGGCCGAGCCTTTTAATGGGTTTGAAATGTGTTTTTGAGTTCTTAAAGGATGCTCTAATTCGAAAAAGATATCTTTAAACTCTGAAATTGTATTTTGTAGTGTATTATCTTTTGTGATAAAAATAGCTTCTAGTCCGTTATGGTTTGTATATATGTTTTTTAGTGATTTTATAAAGTATTTAAAATCTATATCATTAAAAGTTCTATGAACAAATCCGGTTAGATTGTCTAAATCTTTCTCTTGATGATTCATGATAAAATCATATGGCGCATTGCCCATTAATTCCATCATTCTTTGGCCGTTTTTTATAATCATTTTTCTATTTCCCCATGCAATAGTTGCAACCAAAAAGCTAGAAACTTCTATATCTTCTTTTATGCTAAATTGATGAGGTATTTGAATAGGATCTGACTCAATAAATTTGGGGTTATTATATTCAATAACTTTTGTGTCTAGAAAATCTTTAATTTCTAGTATGCTCTTTGTTTTAATCACTTGTAGGCTTTTGTTTTCGAATTCAAAATTAAGAACTAATTATTAGAAATTACAAGCTTGTAGAATAACATTGTTATCACTAAAAATACTTTGGATATCTGTAAATAGTAATAACACTGTCTGTTTGTGTATAAGTTTGTACTTCTTCAAGGCAGGTTCCAGATGTGTCTTTTTTAAGACAATTTATTTTTATTGCTTCAATGGTGTCATTTGCTTTGTTTACAATAGTAATTTTTGATACATCATTGTTTTTGTAAGTATAATGCTTTGTATAAAAGTTGGTGAAATTATCTTCAATTTTATTAATACGTCCATTTTTGTGGTAATAATAAATAGCTTCATTTTTTTTATACTGTTTTTGTGTATAGCAGCTTATACGTTCTCTGTTTTTAGGTTTCCAGCGAGTTTTGCAGTAGTAAGGGTCTTTGTCAGGATAAGATTGTTTTGTAAACCATAATTTTTTTTCGGTTGTTACAAGTGTATCATTATTATTGTCAAGACTGATAGATGATTTTACACGGCCGTTTTTTGTGAAATGCAAAATGTCGTGTCTTAATAACAATTGTGAGTCTTTTTCTGAAACATATGTTTTTTTATCTAGAGCTTGTATTTCTGATACAAGTTGATGCTTATCTGTATAGCTTACAGAAGCACAAGAAAATAACAGGATAACAAACCCTAAAAAAAGAATGGTTTTACATTTTGAGTACATATTTTAAAGATACACATTTTAGGATGTTTTAGCAAGTAAGTTTATGAGTGTAAACTTCACAGTGTTTTAATTATTACTTAAGTATTTCGTAACACTTAATACATGAAAATGTAGTGAATTTGCAAAAAAAACTATGGAGTTATTTTTAACGAGTTTCGGGGCTTTATTCTCTATCATGAACCCATTAGGAACAGTACCTGTTTTTGTTGGTTTAACTCAAGAAAACAGTAAAAAAGAGCGTGCTATTACAGCATTTTGGACAGCAATAAATGTTTTTATTATATTGCTTTTGTCATTATTCGCTGGGAAATATATTTTATCCTTTTTTGGAATAAGTTTAAATGCGCTTAAAATTGCAGGCGGTATGATTATAGCGTCTTCAGGATTTGCTTTACTTACAGGTAAGTTTAGGGAGCACAAAGGGATGAAACGTGAGCGTGTACAACAAGACATTGAAAATAGAGACGCAATATCATTAACACCATTAGCAATTCCAATGCTAGCAGGACCAGGAACTATTTCATTATTAATAGCGTATAATCAAGAGTACCAATCAACAGACCAAATAATGATAATTTTAGGAGCTATGCTACTGGTAACAATAGCAATATATGTGATTTTAAAAAGCTCGCATTATATTGTTAAAATACTAGGAGCTTCTGGTATAAACGCCTTATCTCGTATTATAGGTTTTGTTGTTATTGCAATAGGGGTAGAATATATTATTTCTTCAGTTACAGCTATTGTTCTATCACTTGGGTTTTAGTCTTTCTGTTTAAAAAAGCAAAAAAGATAATTGAAATAAAACCACAAACTGAAAACCCAATAAACAAAGGTAATACGCTATTGGTTACAAAACTACCAATATAGTTAGCAATAGGAACAGCCATTATTGTTGAAATAAAACCATTGATTGCAGCGCCAATTCCAGCAATATGACCAATTGGTTCCATCGCTAGAGATCGTAAGTTTCCAAATAAAAATCCGATAGAAGTAAACTGTAAACCAAAAAAGATAACCAGTACAGATAAATCAGGATTTTCTCCTGATGAAAAAAGGATCACATATAAAATAGAAACTGCGCTGTAAGCTATTGCTGCGGTATAAGCAATACGTTTCATACCAAAACGAAGCACCAAAGTACTATTTATAAATGTTGAAAAACCTATAGCTATAGCCAAACTAGCAAATATGTAAGGAAACAAATCAGCTAAATGATATTGATGTTCAAATATTTGTTGTGAAGTGCTTAAATACACCATAAAAGAACCGGTTATAAGGCCAGATACAAATGTATAAACCACAGCCGTTTTATGTCTGAAAAATTCCTGTGTACCTTTTACAATCCTATTTATTGATAAACTTCTTTTGTGTTCTTGACGTAATGTTTCAGGTTGTTTTTTCCAAAACCATAGCATGACAAAAATGCCAAAAATTAGGTTTACATAAAAAATAGAATGCCAATCATAGAACGTAATAAGAAATTGTCCTAACGTAGGAGCTATTACAGGCACAAGAATAAAAACCATTACAACAAACGACATCACTTTTGCCATATAATCACCACTGTAAGTGTCTCTTACCATAGCTATACTTATAGTTCTAGGAGCAGAAAGCCCAATACCTTGTAAAATTCTACCTAATATCATCATTTCAAAACTTGATGTTGTAACACAAATAATACTTGCAATTACAAAAAGAACAAAACCAGTATAAATAATTGGTTTTCTTCCAAAAGCATCAGACAATGGACCAAAAATTAATTGTCCAATACCAAGGCCTAAAAAAATCATAGTTATCAAAAGCTGATTTCTAGAAACATCAATAACTCCTAAATCGGTTCCTATATCAGGTAAGGCAGGTAGAAGGGCATCAATAGATAAAGCAACAATAGCCATTAAAGATGCCATTAATGCTATAAATTCTATGTTTACTTTATCTTTTTGAGAGGTTGTTGGTTTTTGCATTATACAAAGTTACTGCGTTCGTTTGTAAAGTAAATAAAAGATTGTATTAAAGCTATCTTAAAAAATGTTTGTAATTTTAATTTTAAATAAAGCATGCTATGGTTAATATAAATTCAACGGAAAAGAAATTAAAAGAACGAATAAAAGAGCTGACTTGTTTGTATGAAGTGAGTTCTTATATATCTAATAGTAGCTTAAATAACTTAAAACCTACACTTTTAGCTATAGCAAGTAGTCTTAAAAAGGCTATCCAATATTCTAATGATGCTTATGTATCTATTAGTGTTGAAAATATGAAGGTTACTGCCGGTAATGTACAAGAAAATACAGTTTATATTATTAGTGCCATAAAAGGTTTTAATGAACTCATAGGAAGTATAAAAGTTGGTTATTTAAAAAAGGATTATACAAGCAATAGTTTTTTAAAAGAAGAAGAATTGTTATTAAGTAAGATAGCACTTGAAATAGGAGGTCTTTTTGAGCGAAAAAAAATATTAGAGAATGAAGCATTATCAAAAAGACAAGTAGAGCGTGCGGATAGACTTACAATTTTAGGAGAGATTACTGCTGGTATTGCTCACGAATTAAATACACCTTTAGCAAACATTTTAGGGTATTCTGAATTACTTAAAGAACAATTTAAAGATAACCCAAACATAACAAGTGATTTAAATAAAATTATAAACAGTGCTGTGTTTTCTAGTGAGGTTGTAAAAAAATTAATGTTTTTTTCTTGTGATATGCCTCAACAAATGGAATTAAGTAATATAACACCTATAATATCAAATGCAATTAGTTTACTAAAACCAAACTTTTTAAAGAAAAGCATACAGTATCATTTAAGCATTTCTAAAGAATCTATTCTATTAAGAGTAGACAGTATACAACTCACTCAAGTGATTTTTAATTTAGTGATTAATGCTATTTATTTTTCTCCAGAAAAAGGACAAATTTGGATACAAGTCAAAGACGAAAAAAATAAAATAGTTATTAAAATTAAAGACCAAGGTTCAGGAATTAAAAAAAGTGATGCAGATGCTATATTTACGCCTTTTTATACAACAAAACCATTAGGAGAAGGCTCTGGTTTAGGTTTAAGTGTTGTACACGGTATTGTAAAAAGTCATAAAGGAACTATAAATCATAAAGCAAATTCTCCAAAAGGTACTATTTTTACAATCCATTTTCCAAAACCATGAGCCTTTACAACGAAAATATTTTAATAGTTGATGATGATATTCATATTTTAGAATTAATGCAACGCCATTTACAAGCGCTTAATTATCATGTTTATAAAGCCATATCTGTAAAAGAGGCATTGATCATTCTAAAAGATAATACCATAGATTTGTTAATTACAGATTTAAAAATGCCTGGAGTAGATGGTCATGAGCTTGTAAAATATGCAACAGAGCATTTTCCTAATATCCCTAAACTTGTAGTCACAGGATACCCTTCTGTTGATGGTGTTTTAGAGGTCATGAAAACAGGAGCTGTAGACTATTTAACAAAACCCTTTACAAAAGAAGCATTAAAATCGGCTGTTTTAAAAGCCTTATCTCAAAAGAAAAAAGTGTCTTTACCAGATAAAACAGATTCTTATGGTGATATTGTTGGTAAGTCTATAGCAATCAAAAAGGTTATAGAAATAATTGACCGTGTAAAAAACAATAAGGCAACCGTTTTTATTTCAGGAGAAAGCGGAACTGGAAAAGAGCTGGTTGCGCGAGCCATACATTATATGGGCAAGTATAAGACAGCGCCTTTTATTGCTGTTAATTGTGGAGCAATACCAGAAAACTTATTAGAGTCAGAATTATTTGGTTATACAAAAGGCGCATTTACAGGGGCAAATGATAGTAGAACAGGCTTTTTTCAAGCAGCTAACAAAGGAACCATATTTCTTGATGAAATAGGAAATGCCTCTATGGCTACACAATTACGTCTTTTAAGAGTGTTACAAGAAAAAGAAATAACACGTGTAGGTTCTCAAAAAGCTGAATCAATAGATGTGCGTATAATTGCCGCAACAAACATAAATCTTAAAGATTTAATAGCTAAAAAACGCTTTCGAGAAGATTTATACTATAGGCTAACTGTTGTAGAGTTACCTGTACCACCTTTAAGACAAAGATCTGAAGATATAAAACTATTAGTAGATAAATTTATATTCAAATATGGTATTGAATACAAAGATAGAGTATTACCCATTACTCCTGAAGCATTAGAGGTTTTACAGCGATATAACTGGCCAGGAAACATTAGAGAATTAGAAAATATTATTCAAAGAGCAGTTATCATGTGCGATAAACAAATCTCAATACAAGATTTACCTGATCACTTAAAATACAATATAACTTTTTCTTCAGAAACAGAATCACTACTTCCTTTAAAAGTTGTTGAAAAAAATCATATTTTAAAAGTTCTAAAAGCTACTAATAATAATAAATCTCAAGCAGCAAAAATACTTGAGATAGATCGAAAAACTTTAAGTCAAAAAATTAAGTGATTTTTTTAATATTGATGTGTAATTTTTACACCGTTGAGTAATTTTTACCCAGTTCTATTCCCTCTCATAAAAACAAGGTATTTATTTAAGTCGTTGTTTGTTAGTGTTTTATTTTGTTTTTTTAAAGCAGTCTCATATTTCTGGCATACACCTTGCAAAAGTATGATTCAAAAAAATATTAATTTATGAATCATACCAAAAGCTTATGTTATGACTGTAAGCATACAATAGACTGTAGCTTAACGTCAGACAAAACACTTATCTGGTCTTGTAGTGAATACGAAGTAGCTACAACCACTACTAGTAACAATAAACCTAAATTAAGTACAGCACAAAAAAAACGTGTTTTAGAAACGTATATGTAATTTATAAGTAAAATGGCAATAGCAGAAACAGTAAACAATAAAAAACAACCAAAACAAGGTATGCTGGAAAATGTAATGAAGCAATTTGATGCAGCAGCTAGTTTGGTAAATTTAAACCCTAATATAAAGAAGATATTAGCAGTTACAAATAATGAATTAATTATTCATTTCCCAGTTCGTATGGACAATGGAGATGTTGAAATTTTTAAAGGGTATCGTGTTCAACACAATAATGCATTAGGACCTTACAAGGGTGGTTTGCGTTATCATCCTACAATAGATATTGATGCTGTAAAAGCATTAGCCATGTGGATGACATGGAAAACCTCTTTAGCAGGTTTACCTTATGGTGGTGCCAAAGGCGGCATTCAGTTAGACCCGAGTAAATATTCAAATGCAGAATTAGAGCGTATTACAAGACGATTTGCTTATGCACTAGGTGAAAATATTGGTCCAGAGCATGATATTCCAGCGCCAGATGTGAATACTAATGCCCAAACTATGGCCTGGATAGCCGATACATACATGTCTACTAAAGCACCGTCTGAACGATCTAAAAATCAGCATGTTGTTACAGGTAAACCAATTGGATCTGGTGGGTTAGAAGGAAGAGACAGAGCTACAGGCTTTGGTGTATTTCTAACAATAAAATATTGGGCAGCACATAAAAATGTGAGCCTAAAAGACAAAACTTTTATAGTACAAGGATTTGGTAATGTAGGATATTGGGCAGCACACTTTCTAGAAAAGGAAGGCGCTAAAATGGTAGGTGTTCAAGATGCATTTGGAAGCATAACAAATGCTGAAGGAATAAGTGTTGAGAATTTATTCATTCACACAAAAAATAACCAAGGCCGTATAGAAGGGTTCCCAAACACATCAACTATAGATAAAGAGGCGTTTTTTGGTATTAATTGCGATATTTTTATTCCAGCAGCTTTAGGAAATCAAATAACCAAATATAACGCAAATGATATTAAAGCTTTTTTAATAGCAGAAGGCGCAAATGGACCAACGACTGTAGAAGCAGAGGAAATGTTACTTAATAAAGGTGTTGATATTATACCAGATATTTTATGCAACTCTGGCGGTGTTATTGGTAGTTATTTTGAATGGCTACAAAATAGAAATGGCGAATTATGGGAACTTGATGAAATCTTAATCAAACTTGATAAAAAATTAAAAGAAGTCTTTAGAAAAGTTTTAGAAACTTCAGAAAGTAAAGTTTTAGACTTACGTTCAGCGGCTTATGTTATAGCGATTGAACGTATTGAAAAAGCTTATATACAACGCGGAATTTTTCCATAATTAAAACTTATGAAATATGAAATATGGAAGTATAATTTTAGAAAAAAAAGATTATGTTGATTTAAAGCGACTATTAAATTTATCTGAAGGATATAAAGAAAACACAAGGAAATATTCTATAGATAGATTAAAAGAAGAACTAAATCAAGCTATTATAGCTGAAGATAAAGATGTGCCTGTAGATGTTATAAGGTTTAACTCTTTGGTTACAGTAGCTACAAATGATGGTTGGGAAAATTCATTTGAATTAGTGCTTCCAGAAGAAAGTGATTTAAAAACTAATAAAATTTCAATATTAACTCCAATGGGATTAGCTGTCATAGGATATGCTGAAAGTGATATTATAGATTGGGAGTTTCCTGGAGGTAAAAAGTCACTACATATCAAACGTGTTAAACAAAAAAACTAATTAAAGAAATGACAAATCAAGATACTTTATTTGATCATGATACAGATGAAGAATTAATTTTGAAACGCAGTATTAAAGAATTAGAACTGTGGATTTCAGAAGTAAACTACTTAATTGAAGAATGTGATAAATTTGCAAAGCTAGCATCTAACTCCTTTAAAAAAAGAGAATTAAGAGATCGTTTTTTAGAAATGATAGATGTTAATTACGCATTTAGAAATCAGTTAGATGCCTATAAAAATGAAATTCCAAAGTACAAAGAGTGTAATGATTTAGCTTGTGATTTATTCTACATAAATAAACATGAAAGTATTCGAAATCATTATCACAATAACTTATTAACTTATCGAAATCTTAAACTGCTTTTTTTCAATGATGTATTACAATAATTTCATGTTGTGTTTTATATAATTTCTTAATGAGCTATTAAAAAAGCCAAAACAAGATGTTTTGGCTTTTTTATTTAAATAATAATAATATATCTTACAACGGAATATTACCATGTTTACGTTTTGGCGTGTCTACATGTTTGTCCTCAAGCATTGCAAAGGCTTTTATCAATTTACGTCGTGTATCTTTTGGTAAAATCACTTCGTCAATAAAACCACGTTCTGTAGCACTGTAAGGATTAGCAAATTTTTCAGCATATTCGGCTTCTTTTTCTTTCCATTTTGCTTCAGGGTCATCAGCGTCTTTTATCTCTTTTCTAAAAATAATTTCCGCAGCACCTTTGGCACCCATTACAGCAATTTCAGCACTAGGCCATGCAAAGTTCATATCAGAACCAATGTGTTTAGAGTTCATTACGTCATAAGCACCACCATAAGCTTTTCGGGTGATAACTGTTATCCTTGGTACAGTGGCTTCACTAAAGGCGTATAATAATTTAGCACCATGAACAATAATACCATTCCATTCTTGGTCAGTTCCTGGTAAGAATCCAGGAACATCTTCAAGTGTTAACAGTGGAATATTGAAAGCGTCACAAAAACGTACAAATCGCGCTGCCTTTTTAGAACTGTTTACATCTAATACACCTGCTAAAAACATAGGTTGGTTGGCAACAATACCAATAGATTTTCCTCCTAACCTCGCAAAACCAACAATAATGTTTTCGGCATGGTCTTTATGAATCTCGTAAAATGAATCTTCGTCAATAATACCAGAAATTACCTCGTGCATATC
The DNA here is from genome assembly GCF_039537875.1 of Corallibacter vietnamensis. Lineage (NCBI taxonomy): Bacteria > Pseudomonadati > Bacteroidota > Flavobacteriia > Flavobacteriales > Flavobacteriaceae > Corallibacter > Corallibacter vietnamensis. Next base: position 26,851 of record NZ_BAABBI010000004.1, on the reverse strand, counting down.
ATAAGGCTTGTTGGCATTATCAGGAACAATGTCAGATAATTGTTCTCTCAATTCATTACCTAATTCAAACGGTAAGGCTTTTGGCTTTTCTTGGTTGTTTTGAGGTAAGTAACTCAATAGTTTCTTGACGTCTTCCAAACATTCCACATCATTTGTTGACGTTTTATGAGCCACACCAGATTTTGACGCGTGTGTAGATGCACCACCAAGTTCTTCAGAAGTTACAGTTTCATTCGTCACAGTTTTAACCACATTTGGTCCAGTTACAAACATATAACTGGTGTTTTCAACCATAAGGGTGAAATCGGTCATGGCAGGAGAATATACAGCACCACCAGCACAAGGTCCCATAATGGCAGATAACTGCGGTATAACACCTGATGCTTGTACGTTTCTGTAAAAAATATCGGCATAACCACCAAGCGAGCGCACACCTTCTTGAATACGTGCACCACCAGAATCATTCAATCCAATTAATGGTGCGCCAACTTTTACAGCAAGATCCATAATTTTACAAATCTTTTCGGCGTGAGTTTCAGAAAGCGAACCACCAAATACGGTGAAGTCTTGTGCAAAGATGTACACCAAGCGACCATCAATAGTACCATAACCAGTTACAACGCCATCGCCATAAAACTGTTGTTTGTCCATACCAAAGTCCTTGGTACGATGCGTCACTAAAGCACCAATTTCTTCAAACGAGCCTTCATCTAATACATATTGTACACGTTCGCGAGCCGTTAGTTTCTTGTTGGCATGTTGTTTTTCTATACGTTTTTCGCCACCACCTAAATAGGCTTGGGCTAATTTTTCGTTTAAGTCTTTTATTTTGTCTTGCATAATTGTCTAGTTTGGTGCTCGTAATACGTTTTGGTCTTCCAGATACTGTTTTACAGCAATAAGCGCAGCAATGTTTGCTTCAGTTTCTTGTTTGGCTTTAATGGCTTCTGGTGAGTAATGTTTTTTAACAAAATGAGTATCAAAATCACCTGAACGGAAAGCATCATGTTCACAAACAAACGTTCCGAATGGTAATGTGGTTTGAATACCTTCAATTTGATAGTTTTCTATAGCTTTTATCATAAGTTGAATAGCCTCATCACGCGTCGTTCCGTAAGTGATTAATTTGGAAAGCATAGGATCATAATAAATAGGAATATCCATACCTTGCTCAAAACCGTTATCTACACGAATGTTTTCACCAATTGGCAATTGATACACATCTAAATGACCAACACTAGGTAAGAAATCATTTAGCGGATCTTCGGCATAAACACGTAGCTCCAAAGCATGACCATGAATGCTTAAATCGGCTTGTTTAATGGCTAAAACTTCTCCACGGGCCACACGAATTTGTTGTTCAACCAAATCGGTTTTTGTGATTAATTCGGTAACAGGATGTTCTACTTGCAAGCGCGTATTCATTTCCAAGAAGTAAAAGTTGTGGTTTTCATCTAACAAAAACTCAACGGTTCCAGCACCAATATAATCGCAGGCTTTTGCCACTTTTACAGCAGCTTCACCCATTTTAGCACGTAACTCTGGAGTTAATACAGACGAAGGCGCTTCTTCAACCACTTTTTGATGACGACGTTGAATACTACATTCACGCTCAAATAAATGAATGACGTTACCATGTGTATCTGCCATCACCTGAATTTCAATATGACGCGGCGATGCTACATATTTCTCAATAAATACCGAACCATCACCAAAGGCGTTAACGGCTTCACTAATGGCACGATCCATTTGTGATTCAAAATCGGCTTCTTTTTCAACAATACGCATGCCTTTTCCGCCGCCACCAGCAGAAGCTTTTATTAAGATAGGAAACCCAATGCCTGTAGCAATATTTTTGGCTTCAGCAATATCTGTAATAGCTTCGTCAGTTCCTGGAACCATAGGAATATCATAAGCTTTAACAGCATCTTTGGCTGCTAGCTTGCTTCCCATAATTTTTATGGCTTTGCTTTTTGGACCTATAAAGATGATGTTGTTGGCTTCGCATAATTCGGCAAAGTCAGCATTTTCAGAAAGAAAACCATAACCAGGATGAATGGCATCTACGTTAAGGTCTTTAGCAACTTGTATAATTTTATCACCTAATAAGTACGATTGATTAGAAGGTGCTTCACCAATTAAAACAGCTTCATCAGCATATTTTACATGTGGTGCATGTCTATCTATAGTGGAATAAACGGCAACCGTTTTTATACCCATTTTTTTGGCAGTTCGCATCACACGAATGGCAATTTCGCCTCGGTTTGCTACTAAAATCTTCTTCATATTATTCAAATTCTATTAATAGTTGGTTTTTATCAACAGCATCGCCTTTTGCTACGGAAATGGTTTTTATAACACCATCACGTGGAGATGTTAATACGTTTTCCATCTTCATAGCTTCAAGGATAAGCAATGTGTCATTTTCTTTAACTTCCTGACCTTGTGATACGCTAATATCTAGGATAAGCCCTGGCATTGGCGCTTTTATATCGTTTACATGTTTTGAAGCACCTACTTCAAATCCCATGTCTTTAATAAGTTGATATAAATAATCAGCAATTGCAACATTATATACTGTGTTGTTTACTTTCACAGCATAGGTTTTGTTATTGAAATCTTTTTCTATGATTTCAGCATTAAAAGACTGATTGTTTTTTAGAATGTGAAATGTATTTGCTTTTGTAGGAACGACATCAAGGTTTTGGATGTTTTCGTTTGAAATTTCAAAATGATCTGTATTGTTTACAGATGCTTTAAATGTTTTCATGAAATGATGTTTTAGAGTGGTAAAGATACATAAACTAAAACGTTTTCTTAATACCGTAAAATGTGAATATAGTTTATTTAAAATGCGAATTGTTTTGATGGCGCTTTATAGCCTTTCTAGCCAAAATTAATCCAATAGCAAGAGACACAAATGCGCCAACCCAAATGCCAGGAATGAAGTCTATAAACAAAAAGAAATCATAAGCACCATGAAATAATATAGCGAGTAAAAGCCCTATTAGATTAAGCTTTATTCTGTTATTTGAGAATTTAGCTTTCCCCATGAAATATCCCATTAAAATAGCAAATGTAGCATGAGCAGGAACAGCTGTAAAAGCTCTTAAAAAAGCAACTTGGTATCCACCTTGTCCGGCTTGCAATACATACATAATATTTTCTGTAGCTGCAAAACCCATGGATACCATAACGGCGTAAACAATACCATCAAAAGGTTCGTTAAAATCTTTTTTTGGTTGGGCAAAAAACCTGACAATGATGTATTTACTAAACTCTTCAGTAAAGCCAACCACAAAGAAGGCTTTTATAAATTGCTGTAAAACACTGGCGCTATCTAGTGGCAATATCATATCAAATATTACATACATAATAGTAGTAATAAAAATGCTTATAAAAGCACCGAATAAAAAACAATAAAAGAGTAGAAGTTTAGGTTCTTTCTCGTATTTGTCTTTTACATTAATGTAGATGATAATTATAAAAACAGGTGCTATTGCTGATAAGAGAAGGTTCATTGTGTTTTTTGCTGTAAATGTTTATTAAATTAAGTGCTTTTTAATTGAATTAAAAATCATTTCATAATAAGCTCGGTTTGATGCAACAAAATGATTATTAGTATAGCTATTAATTAGTAGGGAGAAACACGTATCAATCGGGACAAGTTTTAAGGCTTCAACCTCATTTGGTTGAGGCTTTAACTCTTCTATAGAAACTTCAAGTTTAGCTATAAAAGTATGATGAAACTCGTTATCAATAATACCATTGTCATAGCTTTGAAAACACGGAAATACACCAATTTGATGTAAATCTTCTTGTTTAATATTTAGACTAATTTCTTCTTGTATTTCCCGAATGGCAGCTTGTTTTATGGTTTCTCCAGCATCAACATGTCCAGCAACTGAAACATCCCAAAGTCCTGGGCAAATAGCTTTTTTAAAACAGCGTTGTGCTAATAAAATCTCATGGTTATTAGTGTATAGCCAAATATGCGCTGTATTGTGATAATGGCCTTCACGGTGTATTACTGACTTTAAAGCAGTTTTTCCTGTGGGCTTACCATTTTCGCTAACAATATCTATAAGTTCTTCAGTCATTATAAAAATTAAAAAAAGCCTCTTTTATTAAGAGGCTTTTTTATTAGTTAAAATATGAAAACGTCTCGCCATCTTCAATTTTAAGCAACGATTCGTAAATTAATTTTATAACATTCTCTACATCTTCACGATGTACCATTTCTACCGTAGTATGCATATATCGTAATGGTAATGAAATTAATGCAGAGGCAACACCACCATTGCTATAAGCAAAAGCATCTGTGTCAGTTCCTGTGGCTCTTGATAAGGCTGAACGCTGAAACGGGATATTTTTTTCTTCGGCTGTTTCAGTAATTAAGTCACGTAATTTTTGCTGTACAGCAGGTGCATAAGCCACAACAGGACCTAAACCAAGTTCTAAATGACCTTCTTTCTTTTTATCAATCATAGGCGTAGTCGTGTCATGCGTTACATCAGTAACTATGGCTACATTTGGTTTTATGGTTTGCGTTATCATTTCAGCACCGCGTAAGCCTATTTCCTCTTGTACCGAGTTTGTTATGTAAAGTCCAAAAGGCAATTTCTTTTTGTTTTCGTGAAGCAAACGCGCTACTTCAGCAATCATAAAACCACCCATACGGTTATCTAATGCACGACATACAAACTTGTCTTCGTTTAAAATATGAAACTCATCAGGATACGTAATCACGCAACCAACATGAACACCCATTTTTTCAACTTCTTCTTTATCTTTCGCACCAACATCTATAGTAATGTTTTCTAGAGTAGGAGCTTGCTCTTTAGCTTTGTTTCTAGTGTGTATAGCTGGCCAACCAAAAACACCTTTTACAATCCCTTTTTTAGTATGAATATTTACTATTTTACTAGGTGCTATTTGATGGTCACTACCACCATTTCTTATTACATGAATTAATCCGTTATCGGTAATATAATTTACATACCACGAAATTTCATCAGCATGTCCTTCAATTACCACTTTATATTTTGCTTCTGGATTTATTACACCAACAGCGGTTCCGTATGTATCTGTAATAAATTCATCTACATAAGGTTTTAAATAATCCATCCATATTTTTTGTCCATCCCATTCATAACCGGTTGGAGCTGCATTGTTTAAATATGTTTCTAAAAAGTCCATAGACTTTTTATTGAGTATACTCTTTTTTGCCATGTTTTAAATTTTTCACTAAAATAATAATATTAATAGTATTTTAAGGTTAATGCTTTTGTAAATTATTAATTTTGAAATGTCTATTTAAAACAGTTTTTAGCACGTTTACTATATATGCATACATTACGTTACATATTGTTTTTGTTACCCATATTGGCTATTGGCCAAACGGCACCTGTTATAAAAGACTCTACCGAAGTCGCTTATATTATCATAGAAGGCGACTCTATACCGCATACAGCTATAGATCTTGATGAGGTTTTGGTATTACATAGATTAAAGTTTGATAGCAGAGAAGAGCGTAAACGCTATCTTATTTTAAGACGAAAAACTATAAAAGTATATCCGTATGCCAAATTAGCTGCAGAACGATTAGAATCATTAAACCAGCGTTTGGATTTGATGACAAGTAAACGCGACAGAAAGCGATATACAAAAATTATACAAGAGTATATTGAAGATGAGTTCTCTGAACAACTTAAAAAACTAACACGTACCGAAGGACAAATACTAGTAAAATTAGTACATAGACAAACAGGTATTACAACATTCGATTTAATAAAAGAATTGCGTAGCGGTTGGCGTGCTTTTTGGTATAATGGCACAGCAAACTTGTTTGATATTTCGCTAAAAGAGGTTTTTGATCCTGAAAACAATAAAGAAGACTATCTTATTGAAGATATTTTACAACGTAATTTTCAAAGCGGCTTATTAGAAAAACAAGATCCGGCTTTAGATATTGATTTTTTAAAGCTTTCTGATAAGTGGCTTAATAGTAATAATCCTGAATAATGCGCATTCAAACACCTTTTGAAGAACGGCTTAACACAGCAACTCATGCAATAGGAGCTATTTTTGGTGTTGTAGCTTTGGTATTACTCATTATGTATAACACACACAAAACACCTTATAGCGTGTTTAGTGTTGCTGTTTATGGAGCCACTATAATCATTTTATTTCTTTCATCTACATTATATCACGCCGTTAGTAACCAAAAGCAAAAACATTATTTTAGAATTTTAGACCACGTAAGTATTTACTTGCTTATAGCTGGTACTTACACGCCGGTTTCTTTAATAGCTTTAGAGCAAAGCAACGGTTGGGTATTGTTTTATACGGTTTGGGCTATTGCTGCATTCGGACTCATTTTAAAACTATTTTTTACCGGTAAGTACGAAGCATTTTCTGTTGTATTATATCTAGCAATGGGTTGGTTAGTAGTTTTTGACTATACTTATCTTGCTCAAATACTTGGTACAAACGGATTGTTTTATTTGTTTGCAGGTGGCTTCTTTTACACCATAGGTATTGTGTTTTATGCTATAGAACGCATACCTTACAATCATGTTATTTGGCATTTATTTGTTTTGGCTGGCGCTGTAAGCCATTTTTTTATGACACTCTGGTACGTTATTTAGCAGCATGGCATAAATGTCTTCAGTTTTCTATTGTTAATTAGTGCGGCATAGTATGCTTTTTCAAACAGATTTTTTTGTAAGTTTTACTATCCCTGTTACAAGACTATCAATTTTGTTAAGCAAGGTTTTTTGTATCTTCGTAATTAAATTTTTTCAAACCTTGTAAGTATGACATTGTATAATAAAATAAAGTGGGTGCTAGGTATATTAATGATTTTTGTTCTTATCATTACAACAAATCTTATTGATAAAAACAACTTTGTTCGTGTTCGTGATTCGGTTGTAACTATTTACGAAGACAGACTCATTGCAAACGACTTAATATTTGACATGCTAAAACTAGTTCAAGAAAAAGAACTTGCTGTAGCTATGGCAGATACTACTTTTTTTAAGGTGAAAAATGCAGCTGTAAATACGTCATTACAAGCTTTAATATCAAGATTTGAAGAAACTAAATTAACACAAAAAGAAGCGCAAGTTTTTACCGATTATAAAACCAATATTCAAGGCTTGATTGATTCTGAAAACAACGCTTCTAGTACCAAATTAATAAAGCATTTTGAACGTGTAAAAGCAAATTTAAACGACCTCTCAAAAATTCAACTCAACGAAGGTAGCAGGCAAATGTCTATAAGCAAGCGTGCCGTTGATACGGTAGAACTTTTTACACAAATAGAAATTTATATGCTTGTTTTCCTGGCTATTATTATTCAAATCATTGTAATGTATAAACCCAAAGAAAAAGCATAACCTTTATTGTCTAGCATTTTTAGAGTGAAAAATACTGTTATTAACTTATAAATTTATCTCTGTTGCTTTTGTATTAAGTATTTAAATCAATTTTTTTTTAAAGGTCTATTACCAGCCGTTTTTTGTTTTTTCGACTTTTATTTCTTCAATTAACTCACGTTTTCCTGCCCAATTGCCCTCAACCGTTTCTAATAGAAATAGTGCTTTATTTAAGTGATTTTTTGCACTAGCGCTGTCCTTGTCATGTGTTAACTCGTAGAGTGATACATAAAACTCATAATAATTGGGATAATATTTAACCCCAAGTTCATACACTTTAGTAGCATAGTCGTTAAGTTTGTTGTTCCAATAGCGAGAAGCTATTCCATTTATATCAGAAATTTCAGGTGGATAATTATAATTCCCAACTTTTGAAGCTAGCGCTATTTTATTCAATTCTTCAGCTATTGAACCGGGATTCGCTACAAGTTTATATGCCATATCTACTTTTGCAATTTCGGAGTAGCGATTTCTAAAATCGGCAAATACTTTTGTCAGTAATGTTGGGTTTGCAGCAATTGGTACTGAATTGTGCGTAGAATAATTGGCTTCAAACGTATTAATTGAACTAAAAAATGATGGATATTGATTTTTCAATTGGTCATATTTTTTTCTGTGCGCACCATCTTTTTCGACACTGCCTATGGCGATTGAAATTTTTGATTTATCGATTGTTTTTACCTGCTCAAAGCCATCAACAAGCATTTTCATGTGATCAAATGGCGAATTTGCAATTACAGCTGTGTAATAATCGGGGTGTTTGTAAAATGAATACAATAAAAATGACGCTGAAAAAGAGTGCCCAATACTTATTTTAAAGTCATTGGGATTATATTTTTTTAAAGCTTCGTCTAGCTCTTTGGTAATAAATTCGTCTAGTGGCAGTTTGGTCTCTAAATCTGCAAGAGCGCATTCTTTTATTCTATTTTTTAACGGAATGACAACGACAATAGCACTCGGAATCTCTTTTGTAAATCGTAGAAACTGAATATCAGAAATAGCAGGGTCAACAAACCATTTGTTCTGACCATCAAGCAAATATATTACAGGAAGCTTAACAGTGTCTGATTTGTATTTATAAAATTCAGGTTTGTATATGTAAACAGTTCTTTCTTCTTTAAATGCTTTTGAATAGAATGAAAGCGTATCTATTTCCTGGCTGTATGCTAGAGTTGAAATTATAACTAAAAAAAGAAAGCTTATTTTTTTCATTAATGGTTTTCTCTTACAATTAATTTTATATGGTGTTGTAGCTAGTTTTTTATTTTAGATATTCTAATGTGTTTACCATTTCAAATTTGGGGCTTCTTCTCATAAACTCCCTTAAAAAAGCAGTATGAGCAGTCCCCATAATTATAAATACCCTGTCGTTTTTTGTCATTGGAATTCTATTTAGGTTAGAATATATCTTCATATTTCTATGATAGAAGATAGCTGCATTATCAGCACCTTCAAAGCCGTCTTCTATGCCTACATAAAGTAATTTATCAGCATTGGTATTTATTGAATAATCAAGATGTAAAGGTTCATTAATTAATTTTAACTTCTCAAGTAATGACAGTTTATCATAATTTTTTTCGCGTTTAGCCATTTCAGGATAATCTTTAAATGGCTCATTTGTTAGTTGTAAATATGTTTTTGAATCGATGCTATTTGTATATTCAGGACTGTTTTCTATAAAATCTCCAACACTATAATTATAGCCCATATGGTTATCTATGCCATATATTTTTTTTACACCACTCAATCTACCTACATCAAAACCAATCATACTACTTTCTCCATAATTAGTATTTAATGTAGAAGGGTTGTCTAAAAAATCTTGATAGGCTTTATTAATTTCAGTATTAAATTTTGGTAGGTTTTCAATACATATTATTGTAGGCTTAAACTGTGCTAACATTTTTGAGATTTCTCTAATTTCTTTTTGTGCTTTTTCGCTATGTTCGTCAAACTCTGTTTTGTTAGCATCAGGGGTATAACCAAAGTGAAATGTTCCGAAGTTTAAAACTTTGATTTTATCATTTTTTTGTTCTGTTGGTTTTTCTGGTTTTAACTCATCTTGTTTATTTTCTGTATTACAGCTGATGAATAAAATACATAACAGTAGTAAGGTTTGTTTCATATTTAAAATTTTGTTTGACTATTTCATCCTGAAATATAGCTATAAGTTAAAAAATGATATATACTGTTAATTTATAGACCATATTCAGTGTTTTATAGTCTAAAGATACGTGTAATCTTATTTGGTTGTATAAATTCGGGTAACTTTTTCGTCATCAGTCAAATCTGCTTGTTCTTGATTGAAAGAAGTTCACTACTCAATTTCGCCTTTACGTTATCTAACGTTTTTATCTTTTTTTCATAATTATTCAATTTAAGCCCAACATTTATTTCGTTTGTGCTACAAGGTATTTATGTATGACTTATTGCGCGGTTTAATAAGTAATTTAGAAAATAAAAACCGAATAGACATAAGCGCAACGAACTGTGCGTAGCTAATTTTTCAGAAGTAGCCAAGAACAAAGCCATTACGTATAGCCATTGTTGCAGGCTGTAAAATTAAGATAGTTGGTTTTTTATTAGCATTCACGCATTGCTATAAAGAAAGTTTTAATATTATATAAAGTACATTCTAAAACTGAAAATAAATAAAGGTTTGCTGGTTGCCACTGAATGTGACTATTAAATAAATAATTACATAATACATAGCAAACCTAAAAGGGCGTTTCCATGTTAGGCCAATGTGCTCAATGGCATATTTGCTTTCTCTTCCTAACCATTCAATAATAACAAAAGCGCCTATTATTAAAATGAGCATTAAAGCTTTAAACATGCCTATAAAATTGGGTAGTTCAAACAGCGATGTTGATATCATTTTTGAAATATACCTTAAAGCATGATCAATATTTTCTGCCCTAAAAAATATCCAAGCAAAAACGGTTAGCAAAAAAGTTAGTAACATAAAAAATACTTCCTTGATACTAGGCAGTAATCTTCCTTTAGCTACGGTGTCTAAATTTTTTCTGTTTTTATTGGTTAGCAAAAGCGGTAAAAAGTAAATAGCATTAAGTGCGCCCCATACTATAAAAGTCCAGTTGGCGCCATGCCAAAAACCACTTACAATAAATATTATAAATGTATTTCTAATTTTTATCCAGGTGCTACCACGACTACCACCTAGCGGAATATAAAGATAATCTCTAAACCATGTAGACAGAGATATATGCCAACGTCTCCAAAACTCTGCTATATCTCTTGAAAAGTAAGGGAAATTAAAATTCTGTTTTAAGTTAAACCCAAAGAGTCTAGAAGTTCCTATAGCAATATCAGAATATCCTGAAAAATCGCCATATATCTGAAAAGAAAAAAACAAAGCTCCTAATGCAAGCGTGCTTCCGTTCATATCTGAAGCGTTATCAAAAATTTGATTTGCAAATTCAGCACAATTATCTGCAATAACGGTCTTTTTAAATAGTCCCCAAAGTATTTGGCGCATGCCATCAACAGCTTTTGAGTAATCAAATGTTCTTTTTTTATAAAATTGCGGCAATAAGTTTGTAGCTCTTTCAATAGGTCCTGCAACTAATTGAGGAAAAAAGCTTACAAATGCTGTAAAGGCTATAAAATCTTTTGTGGGTTCAAGCTTTCTCCTGTAAATATCAATGGTATAACTTAATGTTTGAAATGTATAAAAGCTGATGCCTACTGGTAAAATAATATTTAAAGAATTAGCTTTTATCTCGGTGCCAAATAGTGAAAAGGCAGATACAAAATTGTCAAGAAAGAAGTTGTAATATTTAAAAAAAACAAGAAACCCAAGGTTAACCAGAATACTTACCCACAAGAGTATTTTTCTTTTGGTTGGGTTTTCTTCATCTTTAAGCTTTAGTCCGACACTATAATCAACAACGGTGCTAAAAAAAATTAGAGATAAAAACTTCCAATCCCACCAACCATAAAAAATATAACTAGCAACAACTATAAGTAGGTTTTGAAAACTTAAATTCTTTTTTGCTACAAACCAATAGAGTATAAAAACTATTGGTAAAAAAAATGCAAAATCTATTGAGTTAAAAAGCATGTGTTTCTAATCTTGTTTGTCGTTTATACTTGTGCTAATGTTTATTTTGTATATACACTATTGCGCGTTTTTACTTTTAAACGCTCTTTAATATAATTACCTATTAGTATTCCTCCATTTGTATTTAAATGATTGCCATCAGCCATATACTTGCTATCAATATCTAGATGTAAATAGTTTTGATACTCTATATCAGGATTTTGTTTTATAAAATCAGCAAGTATTGTATAATATTTTTCTTCAACATTAATTTTATACTTAAAATGTACAGGCATAGAAACAACAACCAGCCTTATGTTGTTTGTAGTACATAAATTTACAATTTTTTCAAGGTACTCTAGTTGTGATAAACACATAGTTGTATTAGGGTGGTTATAATGAAGATCAATAGCATCTCCAACAATTTTGTCAGACGGGTTTTCACTCAAGCTTTCAACATATCCCCAATCAGTATCATCTTTTAATAAGTCTGGAAAGTAGCTTACTAACTTTTTTTGAAAAGAAAAGAAATCGATAAAATCATTATTTTTATAAGGTAAGTCATATAAATAACGCTCAAAGCTAGAGTTGCCTCGCGCTGTTTTACTACTAAAATATTTTTCAAATATTGGAGCAAAATTATGAACCGATAAACCCAACACTACGGTATTTATATTACTGTCAGGATATGATAATAAGTTTTTTAGCTTTAAATAGGTGAAATAATGGTGTTCTGCAATTGTTGCATAATTATATGTAGAATCGCTTATTGCGCTTGGTGGTATTCGTTTTATTTCAGAATCACCCATTAAAATTATTTTGTTTGAAATAGATATGTCATGCCATATATCTTTTCGTTTTTCTTTTTTTGTTATAAATAGCACAAAAACTAACACACAAAAAAGTATTGGAATTATAGTAAACTTTAGTAACTGAACTAAATAGTTTCTCATAGAAAATTAAAACTAAAAAAAATTACTGTTTATTGTGATGATATACTAGGATATAAGAATTTGTCAATACGCTTTTTTTAGTGTTTTTGCAAGCTCCCAAACAGTTTGCTTACCAAATTCTCCATAATAAGCCATATAGTTTCCTTTTGAATCTATAACTACAAAACTAAAGCAAGGGTAGTGATACTTGAAGAATAATTTTTCAATAAATTGATTTTTATCCTTTTTCCAACCTATCTTTCTTTTGTAATAATATTTTAGGTTTTCATCATCTTTATAAATCCAATGATGATTTATACCACTAATTTTTTTTAGTTTTTTCAAATAATCACTGTCAAAAACATTCCATGTAGAATATTTTTCTGCCTCATTACAACTGTCTTTTCCAGGATAGTATATTATCACAACTAAATCATCTTCAATGGTGTTTTTAATTTGTAAGTTTTCTTTTAGTTTCTCAAACTGATTTTTATTTAATTTTCCAATTGGTCTTCTTCTAACCAATAAACATTGAATTAATGTGTCATTCTCAAAATATAAATCAAGGTATTTTCCTGTTTTTTTTGCCTTTATAAACTCTTTAGGGTTTATTTCTTCATAAACTTCATTCAGATACTTGATTTTCTTTTGTTGAGAAAACCCAATATGAAATAGCATTAAGCAAAAAAAAGACAGTATTAGTTTCATATGTTTTGGTTTTGTTAAATTCCAGTCAAGGCATATACCATTTGTTACGTAATTTAGGCATTAAATTGCGTTAAGCAAATAAAATCATTTTACTTTAAGCACAAAAAAAATTGTAGCTTCTTCAGCATTGCCAATTTTTAAAAAGTAGGCGAGAAGAAGCGACTACTTATAGTCTTTGCTGGCTACTGGCTTTATTTTTAGTTCCATAATCGGTAAAAATCTATTCTTAATTGATGTTTCTAGCTTTCCAATTACTTTAAACCCTATTTTTTTATAGAAATTTTCTGCATTTGGGTCAGAATCTAATATGATTTTTTCGGTTCTTGTTTTTCTAATCCGTTCAATAAAATCATTCATTAGCATTTTGCCATATCCACATCCAATAAACTTCGGCTCAACAAATAGGTTCTCCAATTTTACTTTTACTTCATTGATTAAGAAATATGAATAATATCCAATTATTTTATTTTCAGAATCAATTAATTTATACACTTCTTTTTCAGTAATATAATCTTTAGATATCGTTAAATCATCTCTCCATTTTTCGATTTGTTGCATACTATAATCCCAATGAGATTTTGAACGCATTGTCAATTCCGTTAACGTCTTCGAATCTGTTCGTGTAGCTCTCTCTATTGTCATTTTTTTACAACATTTTTAGCAAGTTCAATTACTTTTTTTATCGTATTGTTCAGTTCCTTTTTTCGCCAGTTTATGTATAAGTCTATTGTTTCCTCTAATTCTATAAACTCAACATTTTCTACCTGTGCCGATTTAAATGACAATGGTAAAATTGAAATCCCAAGTCCTTTAGAAACGAGGTTTATTATCATTCCTCCAAAATCCGATTCAATTATGGTTTTGGGTTCAATTTTATTTTTTGAAAACCACGACCTTAATAATGAAGCAAAAAAAGTCGTTTGGTGTAAACCCGAAATAATAAACTTTTCGTTATCCAATCTAGTCATATTACCTTTGTTTAGCCTATGGTTTTTAGGGACAACCAAGCAAATTGGTTCAGAATAAAGTTTTTGAGAGTCAATATTTATATTTTTGATTTTATCTCTACTAAATGCTATGTCGGTTTTAAAGTTTAATAAAAGCTTTTCGTGGTTTTCGTCTGTTGGTTCCGTTAATTCTATTTTTAACTCGGGTAGATTGTTGTTTAAAGCCTCCAGCAATTTTGGTAAAAACTCATAAGCGATAGAACCCGGATACGTTATTGAAATAGTTCCTGCTTTTCCTTCATCAATTTTTTTTGCCTGTCTTATTATTTGATCAAACTCGTTAATTTTCTTTGTCCAATGTTCTTGAAGAAATTTACCCGCATTTGTAAGCTTAACATTTCTTTTGTCCCGTTCAAAAAGTTGAATTTGTAGTTCATCTTCCAAAGCTTGGATTTGTCTGCTCAATGAAGATTGCGATATAAAAACTTTCTCTGCCGTATTCCAGAAATGAAGTTCTTTGGCAAGTACTAAAAAATATTTTATTTGTTGAACAGTCATAAATAATGCTGTTTTTGCATTAATTAATCAAAAATATGTATTTTTTAGAGTATATCAAAACCGTTTCTTAGCTGAAAATATTTTATTGAAACTAAAAAATTAAACACAATGGGAATTGAAAATTTAATGACATTTATAGTAACGGCTTTGTTTTTTATTATGACTCCAGGAATTGACACAGTTTTTGTTTTAAATAAGTCAATAGGTCAAGGAAGAAAGTCAGGTGTTTACGCTACATTAGGTATAAATACAGGTGTTTTGGTGCATGCATTTTTTGCAGCATTAGGTTTTTCTGTTCTTATTGTAAAATCTACTTTTGCATTTACTTTAATCAAATTTCTTGGCGCAGGATATCTGATTTATTTAGGTTTTTTAAAAGTAAAGAATAGAGAAGAGTTTTTTTCTGCTGATAATAAACAGTTAAACAACAATTCAAAAAATGATTTTTGGACTGGATTTTTAACTAATGCTTCAAATCCGAAAGTTGCATTATTCTTTTTAGCTTTTTTTCCTCAATTTATTAATGTAAATCAAATGAATAATCCTATTCCGTTTCTATTATTAGGAACAATTTATGCCTTAATCGGTATTGTATGGTTTTTGATTTTGACATTATTCGCAAGTGTTTTCAGTCAAAAGTTAAAAAGTAATCCTAAATCAGGACGTTGGTTAAATAAATTGAGTGGTTTGGTTTTTATAGTTATGGGAATAAAAATAGCATTAACTAAAATTTAAATTTTCTCCAATTTTGTTAATCGGGTGTGTTTTTCATACGGTCTCGACTATGAGTAGTAGCGTGGTTTTGCACTTAACTTTGCAAGTACACACAAAGCTGACACGAGTACGAAGTGCGAACTGTACGTTAGTAAATTTTGCTTCGCCAGTTCGCTTTGCTCGTGTCAGAAGTAGATTTATACTTGCAATGAATTATATACGTTTTTGGCTACAGGCTTTTTTCATTTTTTAAGGTAAGGCAAAATGTATTTTTCAAAAATCAATTCGGGCTGTTGTGTTTTTCTGTTTCTATAATTTCCAGATGTAATTACAACAACTGTTTTTAAACAAGGAATTACAAAAATATATTGTCCGCCAGCGCCTCTAGCTTCAACAGTTTCAATATCTTTTCCGTTAACTTTATATGTATTGCGCCACCATAAATAACCATATCCATTTTTATCAGGTACATTCTCTAAATTATAATAATTTTTAAATGAATCTTTAACCCATTTTTTTGATAGAATCCGTTTCTCTTTCCATTTTCCTTTATTAAGATATAGTTCACCAAATTTTAGCATATCTCTTGGCGTGAGGTACATTCCCCCACCAAAATATGGAATGCCTTTTAAATCTGTTTGAATGATATAATTTGATATTTCAAGTTCTTGAAAAAGGTATTTATCCATAAACAATTCCAAAGGTTCTGAAACAACAGAATCCATGGCAATACCTAGCAAATATGAATTAGCAGACCCATAATTAGCCTCTGTATTGGGTTGGTTAATCATTTCCGCTTTTAAAACCGTTTCTGTCCAATCTCTGGTGGGTTGGTAATTGTTCTCTGATGCAGATGAGTTTCTTTCTCTTGTATAATCGTCTGCATCTAATCCTGAACTCATTGTTAAAAGACTCTGAATATCAATTTTTGATTTTAAACTGTCTTTATGTGTTTGGTATTTTTTAGGTAAAAAATCAAAAATGGATTGCTCAACACTATTAAATAAAGATTTATCCCTTGCAATACCAACTATTGCAGATGAAATACTTTTTGATGCTGATTTCATATCGTGTGGAATGTTGGGATTATAGCCATCAAAATAGTTTTCATAAACTACTTTTCCTTTTTTAGAAATTAAAACAGCATGTGTGCTAGGTAATGAATCTTTTAAAATAAGTCTTTCCATTTCGGAAAGTTCAATGATAGATGTATTATTATCACTTTTTAATCCACCAATTTGCCAATCGTTTGTTGACTTTTTTAGTGTTACTTGTGTAATTTTATATTTGCCCAAATAGATGCCTAATTGAATTTTATCCGTCATTAATTTTCCTTTAAACTGCAATCCAGTTTTAAAATCAGTAAACGAAATCAAATCATTTTCTTTTAGAAAATTGTCGCACCAAGTTCCTGTAAATCGATTATCACCAAATATTGGGTAAGCTTGATAGTCGTTTCCCTTTCCATTTTCAACACTTAAATAAAAATCACGTGATTTCATCTCATCTATCATGAGTAGATTCCAAATTCCTGTATAGATGTTATTTGTTGATCTTTTGAGTTTTAAGTGATACAGAAGCATACCTGACTTGATAAAACCATTAATTTCATTACCGTTTTTAGATAAGTGACCTTTAAAAGAATAATTTTCAGCAAAAGGTATTTCTAGTATTAAAGTGCTTTTAGAATTAAAGTGAAAGTCAATTATATTTTTGTTATTCGAGATTTTGAATCTAGCTTTTTCAAGTCCTAAATTTTCTATTTCAACTTTTAGATTGAATACTTTTGAATTTTCAATTTTACTTTCCCAACCACTTGTATATTCTGCCATATCTTGAGCATAGGTTGAAAATGAAAAAAGAACAATAAGTAATACGATTATGTTTTTAATTCTCATTTTTAGATTGATTTGTTATGAATTGCAAAGATGAGATTAAAAAACTGCTCATAATTGTATAGAATTAACATTGCAAAATGTTCTTCAATAATTTTGAAGGTGTCGTCTTGTAGATTCGCTTAAAGTTTGTAATGAAATGACTTTGGTCATAAAAACCACATTGATAACAAATTTCCGTCATTGAATATTTATTCGAAGTAAGTAAGCAAAGCGCTTTGTTTAATTTTATCAATCGAATGTAATTGCCAAGACTTGTTCCAAAATATCGGTTAAACTCTCTTGACAAATGAACTGGATGAACTCCTAATTTTGAACTTAAACTTTTTAAAGAGTAATCCATTTTTTCCTCAATCAATAACGCTTTTAACTTGTTTACCCAAATTGGCTTTTTTGATTTTTCTTTTTTTGCCTCTTTTATTGTATTAAATATATCAATCAAATTACTCTCAATGCTTAAACTTGAATACTGGTCGTTAATTTTGGTCTCAACAAATATATGATTCATTAAGTTCTTTATTATTGGATTCTTTAAATTGATACTTCCTTCAAAATCTGTTATTTGAATATCAAAATTTAAAAACCATTCTTGATTCAGTTCAATATGAAAGCCTCTTGTAAATTCAGGTGGTTTAATATTGTAATGCGCGTCTTGCCAATTATGAAATAATAGATCTCCTGGTTCTAAATAGTAGGATTCTATTTTATTAGATTCAAATAATTTACCTTGAAGTAAATACGTGAAATACGGATTTTCGTGATAATGCCAATCAACTTTACTGTGAGTATATTCTGTGTCAGTAATTATTAGGTTGTCAAAAGCTGCCCTTTGATAATGCTTTCCGTAAAATTCGCCTGTTTTTAGTTTGTTCATTCTGTTTTTCAGCTTGTTGACAACGGTTTTATATAAGGTTTGTGGCGTGGTTTTGCACTTAACTTTACAAGTACACACAAAGCTGACACGAGCATGAAGTGCGAACTGTACGTTAGTAAATTTTCCGCCGTAAACCGATGATAGCAAATTTGCGAGGACTTTCCGATTAGGAAAGTCAGAAGCAATGATCTATAGCCGGTGTTGTGCGCTGGTTTTATTTTAAATATTGTTCTATTTCTGTCAATTCCATAACTACTGAACTCGAACTTACATTAAAACACGCACTTCCAATTCCGTAATCAATGTTAAATTCCATTTGGTTTTTGTTCGTAAATGAAATTCCAAATTCGTTTAATTTATAATGTCTAAAGTCAATCCATTTCATACAGTCGCTGATTTCAGGAATTTTGGAATTTGATTCGTATTCAGTTTTGAGTTTTTCATTTATTAATTTTTCCAATTCGATTGCCTTTTGATTAAAAAAGTCAGAGTTTTTTACTTTTAAAGTATCCTTTTTGTCAATCAGAAACAGCTCATAGTTGTATGAATATCTTCCTTTATAATCAGCAATTCCAGTTGATTTGAATAAGTGATTTTTAAATTCACAAGTTTTCAGAATGATGTCATCTTGATGTTCAGGGTCTTTTTTAGTCGATTTGTTACAGACTATTTTTAAGTCCGTTTCTTGAGCTTTGACTTTACAAGAAAAAGTCAAAATCAGAGTCAAAATTATTAATACGTATCTCATTTTCTCAATTTGAGCACAATGGTCTCCTTTACTTTGATGTTATTAAATTTATCAAGAGAAGAGAGGAGAACTATAACGGTCTTCAAGTTAATAATTTTTGGTTAAGCACTAGCCTTAGCAATTCCGAGTGGATTGCTTCGCCAGTTCGCTTTGCTCGTATCAGAAATAGGAGAGAACAGCGCCATTACTTATAGCCATTGTTGTAAACGTTTTTTAGTCAATTCCTAAATCATTTGTTATTGAGTGTTCCATTTTTATTTCGCTAATCGGTATTCCCATATTTTTGTTTATAATCCCGATTATAATTCGCTCAACTTCATATTTGCTTGATATTTTTTCAATGTCAATTAGTTTGTCTCTGTTTAAAGATATTGTCCAATCAACCAATTGTCTTAATGTTCCTTTTGAAACAGGTGTTGTCCGTTTGATAGTTTTTATTCCGAAAATTTTGACGTGAGTACCTAATTCTGGATTAAAATCCAACCCTACTAAATCAGGTAATTCAAGTCCAACTTCCGTTCTTAATTGACTCCACTTTTCTTTCAATTCCGATTGTGAAAACAATTCCGATATCATCATATTAGGTCTTATTTCCTTTTCGGCTGAAGTCAAACTCCTTAACGCTTTTCTGATTTTATAAAATACTATTTGACTCAAACATTTATCCGTCGGGTTTTTTAAAATTCTGCTGAAAACAATATCCGCGAAATCCTGAACCGTATAAATGTTTTCCGCTTCAGAATTCTCAATTCGTATTCCAAATTTGTCCTCAATTGACATCACTAATTCTACTGAATCTAATCCCATTATCGGTTTGGGTTAAATGTTTTACAACGGTCTTGGCTATGGTTTCGTTGCGTGGTTTAAGCACGTAATTTAGTAAATAAAAACCGAATAGACACGAGCACGAAGTGCGAACTATACGTTAGTAAATTTTTGTAAGTAGGCTCTCATTAGCAAAATCAGGATTGATATATGATGATGCTTATAAAAGTACTTTAGCGAAAAATTAATAGATTTTTACTTGTTTTTTACCACAGTACTTTGTTAGGCACTGACTTTTTTTCTGATTTTCTTTTCCTTAAGCCTATTAACTATTAATTCAGTCAGTTTGGTTTCTGCTTTGTAAAAGTCAAAATCTGAAACAAACTTTATATATTCTAATTTGGTAACCTTGTTTTGCTTATAGATTTTTTTAGACATTTTTTCATCATTCATTCCAATTTCGCAAGTCAAAAAATCACAAAATATTATCAATACATATGGCAAAAATATATATGGATTGTGATATGAATCGTAAGAGTCATAAGTGTATTCAGTGCAATCTTTGTTTCGATAGTTGCCTGATGAAATCATATTTAAGTGGGTTAGTTCACACAAATATGGATAAAGTTCTTTATGAATTTCTTTTTCTTCTTGCGAACTTAAATTTCCAGCCATTTTGCTTATAGAAATTCCAAACTCACTAATTTCTCCTGTTTCAGGATTCAGAATTTTGTTTCTTTGGATTTTATTGTTCTTTGATAGTGGATGAGTAAGCAATCCAGCAGCAAGTCCAACAGTTTTTCCCATAAAAAAATCTAAATCTCCCATATTTTTTGAAAGATGGCTTAATGTCAAATAGTTTTCATACACCGAACGTAATAAAATTTGAGAATCTTCAGGGAAGATATTTTCAGCTAATAAAATAGAAGCTCTTAAAGTTTTACTAGTTTTTGTTAGCACGAAATAAACAAAATCGTGATAAAAATCTTGTCCGTCGATTTCACTATCCTCTTTTGTTAGAACTTTAACATCTCCATTTCTATCAATTAATTCTTCCAATAAGTCGATTTGTGAAATTATATTTTCATTAATCCTTAATACCTCATTTTTTTTCGGAAGTATAAATTCTGGCGTATTTTCAATTGATATTCGGTTGTTCATTAGTTTGTGCCTCACGTCTCCGGCTATGAGTAGTTGCGTGGTTTAGCGGTTACTTTTGCAAGTACATACCAAACTGAAAATCCGCGAGACACGAGTACGAAGTGCGAACTGTACGTTAGTAAATTTTGCTTCGCCAGTTCGCACTTTGTGCTCGTGTCAGAAGTAGGCGAGAACAAGCAATTACTTATAGCTATTGTTGTAAAACGTTTTTTATTTATTCATTTCTCTTAATTTAAGGGTTTAATTAATATTCCTCATATTCATAATCAACGACGACACTTCCATTATTGGTATTTGATGTTGTCGGATAGTTAAGAGAATTATAATTATATGTTGTATTTGATGTACTACTGCTACTTGAATTACTTATAGTAATTACATTATTACTACCAATTAAATCTATTTTTTGTAATTCTATTGGATAGACAGTCTTATCTGGATTTTCTTTTGTGTCATATTCATAATAAAAAGTAGTTCCAAATTCAGAGCCAATTGTAATTACATTGTTTCCAGAGTATGTGAAAAGTATCGGACTACCAACACCTGTGTCACTTTGAGTAACACGACCATTTGAATCATATTCATATACTTTAGTAAATGCAATATTTCCACTTGAATTGTATGTGTCACTTGAAGTGATTAACTCATTAGTATATGAGTAAGTTTCAATAAATGAGCCGTCTGTACGAGTCAAAGAAGTTAACTTTCCGTTGCTGTAATTGTAATTAATATATGATATGTTTTGAGAGTTATCAATTGTTTCAATTTTGTCTAATTTTCCATCTGTATTATAAAAGAAGTTTCTTGTTCTTACATTTACAGAATTGTTCATATCAGTTGAGGTTATCACAACACTTTTAAGTCTTATTGGACCGGTTAATTCAGATTCAGAATCATCATTGTTAGAGCAAGAATTAAGTATTAATATTAACAGTATAGTTAGTTTTTTTATGTGTCTCATTTTTTATCTTTTATAAAAACTTACCTATTAGATAAGCAATTAATGCAGTTGTTAAATATTTTAGAATTTCCAATTTAAAATCTTTAGACTGAATTAACCATTCTTTCATTTGCCATTTTAAGCGCCAATATTGAACAGTGTTTAGTTTTAAAAATATTAAAAATACTTCTTTGTCTATTGATTTTTTAATAAAGTATTTTGAATGATTATTTGTAATGTCTCTTTTATAGGTTTTAAATATCTTAATATCATCAGCTAATTTTGAATTATTTGTAAAAGCTTGGATTCCTTTAAAATTTTCATTTTCCACTTCTTGAATTTTTCCATATTTGAAAAGAAACTTATGAGGAATTAAGTCATTAGTTTTCCATTTAATAAATCCGTTTACCCACATAATGTTTAATCATTACAACCAACATAAAAAGCTGGGTTTGTTTGTCCGATTTCTCCAGAGTTTTGTTGGTCTAAAGCAGGTTGTCCAGTATCACAATCAACACCATTAACATAAAAATATGTTCCATTATTATTAGCTCTCGTGAATTTACCTTCGCACTTACATCCTTCATCATCATCAGATGAACAGGAAAAAGTAATTATTCCAATTAAAAGTAATATTGATTTTTTCATTTGAACGATTTTACATTTTTAATTTACGAAGTTCGAGTTTTAATAATTAATTATATTAAGGTTTTCCGTAATTTACTCTTTTCCGTAAATGTTTTACAACGTGTTTGTGTATGATTTCGTTGCGTGGTTTAAGCACGTAATTTAGTAAATAAAAACCGAATAGAATATTCCGCGAGACACGAGCACGAAGTGCGAACTGTACGTTAGTAAATTTTCCGCCGTAAACCGATGATAGCAAATTTGCGAGGACTTTCCGAGAGGAAAGTCAGAAGCAATGAACTATAGCCGGTGTTGTAAACAGTTATTATTCCGAAAACCATTCATTGAAACAATTAATTCCGTTTAGGTTATTTACAGCTTCTATTTTATTAGTTATTGTATTTGCAGTCCAGACTTTTCTAATATTTTGAATTTTTAAGCTATCGGTTTTGTCAACAATTGCGATAAGATTTTCGTCATTATTTTGATTTATTTGACAATATCCAATTGTGATTAATTCAGGTTTATTCAAATTTGGTATTATTAAAGTATCCAATATTTTAAATAATCTATTTTCTTTTTTAGAGTCAAGAGTTATGCTTTTAAAATAATCAGGTTGTTTTTTTTGTCTCTTAAATGAAGAATTCCGTGTTTTGGTTCCGAGTTATTTCCGTAAATGGTAGTATCACTTATTTTTGTATAATCTGAAATTCTTTCTATTTCATTGAACTTTTGAAATTTCATTCCGATAATGGAATGATTTTCTTTATTCGTTTTGTTACCACAACTTAATAAAATTAGAGTAGTTAAAATAAATAGGAAGTTTTTCATAATATCTTAATTTATAATCAATATCTTGTTTTCAAGAACTGTTCCGTTTAATTGTTTACAAGGTGTTTGTGTATGATTTCGTTGCGTGTTTCAGCAACTAAATTAGCAAATAAAAACCCAATAGAATATTCCGCGAGACACAAGCACGAAGTGCGAACTGTACGTTAGTAAATTTTTGTAAGTAGGCTCTCATTAGCAAAATCAGGATTGATATATGATGATGCTTATAAAAGTACTTTAGCGAAAAATTAATAGATTTTTACTTGTTTTTTACCACAGTACTTTGTTACCACACGTTTTTATTACGTTGTTGTTTTTAATTCAGTTTTTTATTTTCTAAAATGTCAAATCCGAAAAAACCTTTACGTGTTTCAAATTCAACAGTGTTATATGAATTCATTTTCTCATAGAATTGAGAATAGAAAACTAATTCTTTTCTTTTTCCTTTATATTTTATTGTGAAAACTGGTTGTTTTTCAGAACCTGTTTTTCCAACTCTTTCAGGAAGCCAAGTTCTGTCAATAATTTTATAAGATTCTGTTTTTACATTTTGGTCAGCAAAGTAATAATTAGTTAGCATAAAGATTGAACAAACAATAAATCCAAATCCGATTATATAATGCATAATCGAATATAGATAAAGTCCAATTCCACTATAGGCATAAGTTTTTTTATAGTTTTTAAAATCAAGAATGAAGGCTATAATTCCGATTACCATTATAATCCCAATTGGAATTATCAAATCAATTATTGTATTCCGATATATTTTTATTTGGAAAATCATTAAAATCGCACCAAGAAAGAATATTGTTGGATAGAAGATTTTTCGTTGTTTTTGCGTCATTTCTCAAATGTGTGGTAACGGTCTTGTATATGAAAAGTAGTAGATTTATATGTGTTAACTTTCGGTTTAGAATACAAAGATAGCAGAAAAGAACCAAACTTTTTGTTTAGCCCTTAACCGCTGTTTTTTACCACAGTACTTTGTTGTGGTTAGTTTTTTTATTGTTTAGTTAAAATAATATTTGTTGGTATAACATAATTCATTCCTACCAATTTCATGCCTTTTCTTGTAATAGTCCAATGTGCTGTATTTGTAGCTGTAATATCCATTTTTAGTTCCCCAAATGTTGAATTTAGATCATCTGGAATACAAGTGTCGTATATTACTCCATTCATTGATACTCCATCATTACTTTTTGCTATGATAACATATCCTACTTTAACCATATTTTCTCCAATACAGATAATATTTTCATCTATTAAACCTTCATTTTCTATTAAATAATATTTTCCTTGGATAGTATCGTAAGAATAATCAAATGGAGAGTCACCTTGAGGTATAACTTCTTTAAATAATTCAACTTTAAAAGTTGTTGAGCCTGTTGTATTTTTCCAAACACCTAAAAATGGGTCAAAATTTCCATCAATATCTTTATAATATTTTCCAGACTTATCATTTGCGCTTGGGTTATATGTACTTAAATTTACAGTTTGTGCCTTACAATTAAAAAAAGATAGTGCTATCAGCATTGTTATTATAAATGTTTTCATAATTTTCATATTTAGTTACATGGCGTATTATCTACCATATTAGTTGTTTTATTATGTGTTAGTTGTTCAAATGTTGTGAAGTTATTGCTTTCCTCAAAAAAAGTAACTCCCATATTATTATCATTAATAAAATCTAAAAAATGTTTTAGGTCTGTTATATTATCGTTACTATTTTCTTGTATTAAAGGTTGCGCACTTGGATCATTTGGCGCATAATAATCTTTCATTAGCTTTATCCTTTTGTTTAATTGTTCCATACTAAATTCAGGTTCTCCAGGAAGAGACCAAAATTGATTAAATGCAGTAATGTTATTAATTGTATAGGCATAGCTTGTTCCATCTGCTGTAAAAAGAAAACCTACAAATCTAGTCTCGTCTAACTTATTAGATTTGACCAAAGGTACTATGGCATCAACAAAATCACCCCAAGATGGGACAGAGTAAGTTGTGTTGGCGGGACTATTATGGGTATGTGAAAAACAAATATATTGTCCATTTGGAGCATCCAATTCTACTTGTCCATTCTGACCAATTGGAGGGTTTTGTGGAATAGTAGCTGTGTTTACTACATAAACACCACGTTCTTGTAATAGGTCCGTCTGTCCTTTATTTGTTTGAAGTGCAGCAACTAAAGTAGGATAATCTTGAAAAAGCTGTGTTATTTTATCACACTCATCTTGAGTTGTACCAACAGGATCTGTATCCAATTCTGGACATCTTTTACAAGTAATAGGAGTAGTTGGGTTTCCAGAGCCTCCGCCACCGTGAGGGTTATTGTTAGGGTTTGTAGGATTGTAATCTGGTGGGTTTCCTCCATTACTAGGGCTTCCACCACCTCCATCACAGGGTACCAATGTTGGTATGTTTACATAGCCACCTGTTGTTGCCATATTTATGGTTCCCCAAGCTTTACAACCACTAGGATTATCTTCGCTATACGCACCATCTGAAAAAGAGTGATTTCCTCCAGCGGTGCAATTGCTTGCTTGTTGATAAACATAGTTGTCCTCGTAGCAGTTTCCGTTGTAATAGTACTTTCCAAAAATATCATCAGATAATCCATTATCATCAATTTCAATAAAAGTTACTTTGTTTTCAAGATTAATTTTTTCTTTAAAATTTATAGCAGTTATTTCTGCTTCTGTAAATTCGTATTGAACAATGTATGCTTTAAACGTATCATCATTTTGTTCTACCAAAAGTAAATTTTCTAGTAAGCCATTATCTTGTGCTCTGTAAATAGGAAATGTATATGTGTGGTTTATACCATTATCAATATGTTTAGCATAATCTGTATTTATGGTAAAGTCATATTCTGAATTATATACATCACGATTGTTTGATGAATTACTGCTTTTGGCTTTAATGTCTGTTTTAAGTTTGCTAATTTTATTAATTAAACGTTTATTTTGTTCAATTTCAGTTGTTCTTAAAGTAGAAATCTTAATATTAGAGTCAGTTTGTATTTCTTTTGTTGTTTGGAATTGGCCGTCGTCTTTTTGACAACTGTTAGATAATAAGGAAAAACCAAAGAGCAGAATTCCTAGTTTTAGATAGTTTGTCAGTCGTTTTTGTTTCATGGTTTACCGTTGCTTAAAGTTAAAAAAAATGTTTGTTGGTATGGTCAAAATTAACCACAACGGTCTCCTTTACTTTGATGTTATTAAATTTATCAAGAGAAGAGAGGAGAACTATAACGGTCTCTAGGGATTACCTCTTACACGTGTTAGTCCTCTCTGTCTCTTGTACGATGCTTTGTTGAACTACTTGGAATACCTAGCCCATAAGGCTCATTAAAGGATATAGTTGCAAACCATCAATAAACATTAATTTTTTAAATATATGAAAAAAGTAAAAGAAGTAATAGGTATTGATGTATCAAAAAACACCCTAGATGCAACTATCTATCACAGTAAGCAACATGCAGTGTTCTCTAATGATGAAAGCGGTTATCACGAGCTTATAAAATGGAGTAAAACCCATTTAGTAACAGCAGACTATTTTTACTGTTTTGAAAACACAGGTAATTACTCTCTAAAGCTTTCGGTTTTCCTGTCAAGAGAATCGCATAATTATGTAGAAGAAAGCCCAATGC
>NZ_BAABBI010000003.1:232858-234313 GCF_039537875.1 Corallibacter vietnamensis | reverse complement strand
CAGTAATATCTTCTACCGTACCAACAATCTCACCATTACAGTTATCTGTAGCAGTTAACTCAACAGCCGCAGGCACATCCGCTATACACTCATAAGTAACATCTGCAGGCGCTTGAGGCGCAACCGGAGCAGTTGTATCTTGAATAGTAAATATTGCTTCTGTTATAGTTTCGTTTCCACAATCATCAGTTGCTTTAAAGCTAACAGTAATATAGCCCGTATTTCCACATCCTTCTATTAAATTTCCTTTAAAGTCATGATCCCAAGTGATATTACCACAAGAATCAGACGATGAAGCACCACCATGGTTTTGAATCCAATCATCTAATTGTTGGTCAGTATCAGGTCCACACTCAACTGTTAAATCACTAGCTTCTGTATCTATAGTAGGAGGTGTTGTGTCTTCAAT
The DNA here is from genome assembly GCF_039537875.1 of Corallibacter vietnamensis. Taxonomy (NCBI): domain Bacteria; kingdom Pseudomonadati; phylum Bacteroidota; class Flavobacteriia; order Flavobacteriales; family Flavobacteriaceae; genus Corallibacter; species Corallibacter vietnamensis. Next base: position 233,904 of record NZ_BAABBI010000003.1, on the reverse strand, counting down.
TGTAAATGTAGCAGATGTTATGCTTATATTACCACAGCCGTCTGTAGCTGTAAATTGTACAGTAGCAGATCCTGTTTCACCACAATCATCAGATAAAGTGTTAAAATTATTTGTCCAAACTACAGCAGAACAATCATCAGTAGCAGTAGCTCCTCCGTTGGAATTTAACCAAGCATTTAATTCAGCTGTATTACCTAATCCATCACATTCAACAGTTAAGTTGCTAGCATTAGTAATTTCGGGAGCAATTGTATCTTGGATAATATATGTTGCAGAAGTTGTAGATTGATTTCCACAAGCATCGGTTGCTGTAAAGGTTACTAATATAGGATCAGTACAACTCGAATTGTTAGCTCCATAATTATTTGTCCATGTTACAGAACCACAATTATCTGTTGCAGTAGCACCACCATTATTATTTAACCAATTAGTAATTTCACTGCTATTTCCAGAACCATCACATTCTATTACTATAGGTGAAGCTTGTACTGTAATTACAGGATTTATATTATCATTTAAGTTATAAGTATAAGTCCAATCGTGAGTATTTCCTTCACAATCTGTATATGTCCAAGTATAAGTTTTAGAACCATTACAAGAAGGATCATTGCTAATAGTAGGTCCTGTTGGATTTATATTATTTCCGCAGTTATCAGTAACAGATGGAGGTATAGGAGTAACTAGTGCATCTTCTATACAACTTACGTCACTTTCTTGATTGTTTGGTACAGTAAAGTCTTCTACTTCAATAGTTACTGTGTGTACGTAATCGTGTGTGTTACCTTCACAATCCGTATAAGTCCAAGTGTAAGTGATATCGCCTTCACAATCAGGTGAAGTAGATTCAACTACAGCAGACGGCGTTAAAGTATTTCCGCAGTTATCAGTTACCGTAGGTAATGTAGGTAAAACGATATTGTCGTAACAAGCAACAGTATCAGAAGTTGGAGCAGGAGCAGTAAAGTCTTCTACTTCAATAGTTACTGTGTGTACGTAATCGTGTGTGTTACCTTCACAATCTGTATAAGTCCAAGTGTAAGTGATAT
>NZ_BAABBI010000003.1:0-232763 GCF_039537875.1 Corallibacter vietnamensis | reverse complement strand
ACAATCTGTATAAGTCCAAGTGTAAGTGATATCGCCTTCACAATCAGGTGAAGTAGATTCAACTACAGCAGACGGCGTTAAAGTATTTCCGCAGTTATCAGTTACCGTAGGTAATGTAGGTAAAACGATATTGTCGTAACAAGCAACAGTATCAGAAGTTGGAGCAGGAGCAGTAAAGTCTTCTACTTCAATAGTTACTGTGTGTACGTAATCGTGTGTGTTACCTTCACAATCTGTATAAGTCCAAGTGTAAGTGATATCGCCTTCACAATCAGGTGAAGTAGATTCAACTACAGCAGATGGTGTTAAAGTATTTCCGCAGTTATCAGTTACCGTAGGTAATGTAGGTAAAACGATATTATCGTAACAAGCAACAGTATCAGAAGTTGGAGCAGGAGCAGTAAAGTCTTCTACTTCAATAGTGTAAACAAACGACCATGTTTGTTGAGTATTTGTACAGTCAGTATATGTATATGCGTATGTTCTAGTTCCATCACAAGTTATTGGGTCAGGACTATCTGTAACTACAGCAGCAGATGGTGTAAGCGTGTTTCCACAATGATCTGTAATAGTTGGCATTGTAAAGGTTTCAGTAGCATCATCAATACAAGCTACAGATAAGCTGCCATTAGGTTCTGTGATTGAAAAACTAGGTGTTTGTATTGTTATATTTTGAATACCACTATCAGAAAGACCACAATTATCAGTTATTGTAAAATTTCTTTTAACAATAATAGGACAAGATTGAGATGCCTCATCTTGATAGGTTATTTGTGCAACACTATCTTCAGTATAAGTTCCGTTTTCACTAGTGAATTGTTGTACAGTAATTACCACCGTAGTTTCGCTATATGGTAAAGCTGTTAGGTTACCATTAAGAATATCAGCAGTAGAGCAACCTTCAACAGTTATATCTTCAGGAACTGTAATTACTGGAGCTGTGTTATCTTCAGTTGTAATAGTAAAGCTTTCTGTTGCAGAGCAGTTAGAATTAGCATCACTAACAGTTATCGTATAAGTTCCAGCAGCAAGACCCGTTAAGTCTTCTGTATCAGAATCAGGATCTTCTGCTCCGTTATTATCCCAATCAAAGGTATAATTACCAGAACCACCTGTGACATTTATGTTAATAGCACCTGAATTATTATTTTCACAAGATTCATTTATTTGCTCTTCTAAAGAGATTGAAATTGGATCATAAACAGTTACAGTTACTGGTACACGATCTCCGTGACAAGTATTGCTTGGACCTTCAGAGACATAATATGTAAAAGTTCCAGCAGTATTTGTAGAAGGCGTTATTGACGATTGACCAACAGTATTAGGGTCATTATCTGTGTAATATAATAGTATGTAATCTGTATCTGTAGTTGTAGCGGTTAGTGGGCTTGCTGTTTCGTTTAAGCAATATGCTACATTACTAGTGGTAGGCGTTGTTTCAATATCATTAACTTCAATAGTAAATATATAATTACAGGTAGAATTTCCAGGAGGAATTGCGTAATATGTAGATACTCCCAAAGTCGCAGGAAATGGGTTTGAAGATGTGTATTGTGTTGTTGAAGGCGTAATAGGGTAAGAATCATAAAACAATGATCCTGGAGGAAAATTCGCTTGTAATTGTGAAACAGGAATTGAATTTCCGTCAAAGCTACAATAGAAAAAGTCTCTTTGAATAGATACGCCAGTACAATTATCTAAAATATATTGTTCAGAATCAATGTTAATTTCTATAGGTTCTGTATTAGGTTCTCCTTGGCATACACCGTTTTGCTGATACCCTTGTATAAGTGGTAGAGAGTAGTCTATTCCAGAAATAACACCAGTACCAGATATATAACCACCTAAAATCACAATTTTTGGTGTACAGTTATTGTTGACTAAAATTGAACAATCTTCTGTTGCTTTCAATTTGAAAGAAATATCAGCAAGTACCATTTCAAGATCGGCACTATTTAGTGGTAAATAATCAATATCCCATACAATAGCACCTGTTGCTCCTTCATTAGGGTCAAAATATGGTTGGTTAGCAGCAAATAAGCTATGATACTCATTAAAAGTTATACTAGATAATACATAGTTTGAAGTAAAAGGAATAGGAATAACGAGTCTTGAATCTTCTATAGCTTCTGTTCCTTTATTTTTAATTTGTACACCATATTCAATTTCGTCTCCAGGCTCTACAACTAATTGTTGAGATCCTACAGGGTTTCCATTAATTGATGTAGTCGCTAAAACACCTTCAGATTCTGGAATGTAAGCATCTACAGAAAATGTTACATTGTAGATAGAGTAGGTATCTCCGTCAGTAAAATACCTAAAAGATGTAGATGTTTGGTTATTATTAATAATAGCATTTCCTGTATTATTAATGGTAAACATACTAATATCTATTCCCGTATTGTTTTGTAGTTGTGGATTTCTTGGGTTTCCACCAGTAGAAACAGATGAATTAAAGAAGTTTCCTGTTGAGTTTCCAGCGTGGCTCAATGATGTGTAGTTTCCAGAATTTCTATTTTCAATTTGAAATGTATCACCTGTAAAGCCAACATCACCTTCACCAGCCATCATTCCTAGTTTCACGTTCACGTCACCGCTTTGTGTTGAGTTAAACCCATCAACATCTATAATATATGAGCTGTTGTTAGAAGAAACTACGTAAGCATGTCCATCAAATACGGTTACATCTCTCCATTTCATTTTTGTGTTTTCATAAACAACAACCATTCCCCAGCCGCCATAATAACCAGTTCCATCAGGATCACCTTCTCTTAATGCCATGTCAGCAAGAAAGTACTCTCCAACTCCGTTAGTTCTTACATAATCTGTAATTTCAGTATAGGCAGAATACATATTATCATCTACACCATTTGGGTAATATATTTCGTTATTTGCAGCTGTAAGTTGAGTGTAACTTGTTGCGTTTGGACCTTTTATAGATATTTTACGCTTATCATAATTTTTTGTTACTAAAATTGTTTCAGGTATAGTTTCGTTATATGTAACGTCTACATAAGCTCTGTCATATCCTTGTAGGCGTAGTCTGTCTACAGATAATGTATAATTTGAGTCTGAAAATATTTGATAATCAGAATTAAGATAGGCATTGTTATCATCAATATAAGATGTAGAAATAGCTTGCTCTGGGCCATTATTTACTGAAACATGAACTGTTTCATTCCAACCAGAAGTTCTATAAATAAAATCAACTGTATCTCCAGCTCCAGAAGATGAAAATCTAAACCTGTATTGACCACTACCTTGGTTTGTAACATTTAATGTGTAGTTTGTATTAGGTATACTATACGCACTATAAACTGTATAACCTGTAGTAACTTGTTGTGTTGTTGTGTTTCCAGTATTGATGTTTTTTGAGACTGTAAAAGTATTGCTTGAACCTGCTCTACCACTCCAGTATAATCCAGCATAAACAATGTTTGAACATTCAGGGATGGCTCCATTTTCAGTAGAAAATTGTAGTGTAGCTGAAGATGAGTTTAATGTATTAGGATCATTATCAACATCAACATATCTCATGTCATTACCACCATTATTGGTGTTATTACCATAATTTACTAATGTAAGGTTTGTGTTTCCCATCATGGTAAAATCACCTTTTACATTATAAATGGTTTTGCTTGGTGAGTATATTGAAGCTCGAGGTTCAAAGTCAACTCTAACCTGACTATAACTATAAAAAGAAACAGATAATAAAGCAAAAACTGCTAAAAATAACTGTATTTGATATTTATAGGTTTTATTTTTTGAAGCGTATAATTTTTTCATTTTTTATAACTTTTAATTAAGCTAATACAATACCTCTTATGAACGGTTTATGTTTTTATAGAATATGCTTATTTCTGTATCTGCATTTTGAATAAATGCACGAATTTGACTTTCACTTATAGGAAATTCGCATTTTAAGTAAATATATTTAAGATGACTAAAACCACGAATAGAGTCAACATCAAAAGGTGATGATAAATCACTCAAGGATTTTAAGTTTATTGTAATCATTTCTACTTCATTATAAAGCTCATTATATGTATATAAAAAGTTAAGAGATTGAGAATCTTTAACTTTTATAACTTTAGGAGCCGTACTACCATACGTGTTTAAAACCGCATTGTTTTTTATGTAAATTGATGATTCTAAATTAAATAATAAATCTTCAGGGTAATTAGCGATCACTTGTGCAGAACGGCCTTGTGCTTGCGTATTATCATCAGTTAATCTGTATATTGGGTTTTGTTGTGCAAAGCTATACCCTGTAAATAATAGCATGAAGGCACAATAAAATAAAACATTTGAAAATGTAGGGCCAATTTTAAGTTTCATAATTAGTTTTATTAAAAAAATTTATAACTATAATTAATACTTTTTCGTAAACTTTAATTATTATGACACATTATGTATGTGTTAGGTCACGGCATAAAAAATACCTTCATAATTCTTTACATTATGTTCTTTTGTTGAGGGAAACGCATTGAAAGTCAATGCATAATGGATTAAGAAAAATTTGTGACTTGGGATTCATTTTGATTAATAGCTTACAAGACAAATAAATAGCGATAAAACAACTCAATCAAAAAAAAATGTTAAATCACAGATAAATTCGATTAAATGAGAATGCTCATCATTTAATCGGTTATATTTTATAATTAAACGACCTATCTTATTGAGTTTTAAACAAAAAATAAACTATTTTTACCTCATTACTTACTTGCTTTGTGTTATATGGTTTTTAAAATTTGATTGCAAAGTAAGTTAATAAACGACAATAAACAACATTTTATCGATAAAAATGGTATTTAATCGAAGCGATATGAAAAAATTAATACTCATAAGGCATGCTAAATCCTCATGGAAAGAAAATGTAATAGACCATGAAAGACCCTTATTAGATCGCGGTATAGATGATGCAAAATTAATTTCAAATACGTTTAAAAATTTAAACTACAAACCTGATATTATATTTTCTAGTGATGCCTATCGTGCTAAATACACTGCAAAAATTTTTAAAGAAGCTCTGAACTTTCCTGAAAACAAATGTCAGTTACTGCATGAATTATATGATTTTTCTGGAGAATTATTACTCAACGTAATAAAATCTTGTAGCGATGAGATAAACACATTAATGTTATTTGGTCACAATCATGCAATAACATCATTTGTTAATACATATGGCGATAAACATATAGATAATGTACCAACTAGCGGATTGGTAGTTATAAACTTCAATACAAATCATTGGCAAGATTTAAGTAAAGGCATTACAGACTATGTTTTGTTTCCAAGAGATTTAAAGTAAACTTAATCATACACATATTGTTTAATAGGATATATTTGTATAAAATTTATTTTAATGAATAAAGTAGATAAAAGCAACAGATATATTAATAGAGAAGTTAGTTGGTTACAATTTAATGCACGCGTATTACAGGAAGCCGAAGATGAATCGGTCCCATTAATTGAAAGACTACGTTTTTTAGGAATTTTCTCTAATAATTTAGATGAATTTTTTAAGGTTCGTTATGCTACTGTAAAGCGTATTGTAGAGGCAGGAAAAGGAGGGAAAAGCGAATTAGGTGTTCTAAAAGCTAACGAACTACTTGATATTATCACCCAAATAGTTATAAAACAACAAAGTCACAGCTTAAAAGTATTAAGTAAAATACACAAAAAGCTAGAAAGTGAAGGTATTTTTATTATTAATGAATTACAGGTAGATGATGCGCATCATAAGTTTATTAAAAATTACTTCATTCAGAAAGTTAGTCCAGCTTTAGTAACAATCATCCTTAATGATTTAGTAGAGCTTCCTAACCTTAAAGATAGTGCGGCTTATTTAGCTGTAAAAATGAGTTTAAATAATAAAGAAGCTCAATATGCACTAATAGAAATATCTAAATCTATGGATCGTTTTGTGGTACTGCCAGAAAAAGATGGCAAAAACTACATCATGATGCTAGACGATTTACTTCGCTATTGCTTAAATGACATATTCAGCATTTTTAACTATACTAATATAAATGCGCATATGATAAAGATAACTCGAGACGGTGAGTTAGATTTAGAAAGTGATTTAAGTAAAAGTTTTATAGAAAAAATTTCAGATAGTGTAAAGCACAGACAAATAGGAGAGCCTGTTCGTTTTGTTTATGATAAAACGATAGACAAGGAAACACTTTTGTTTTTGATGGACAAAATGGGGATAGACTCAACAGATAGTATAATTCCAGGAGGCCGTTATCATAACAGACGTGATTACATGGATTTCCCAAGTCTTGGACGTACAGATTTACTGTATAGTAAAATTCAAGCTTTAGAAGTAAAAGGCTTAAGCCTAGAAGAAAGTATATTTAAAACCATAGCAGATAAAGATTATATGATACACACACCGTATCATACCTTTTCTTACGTTGTTAAGTTTTTAAGAGAAGCTGCTTTAGACCCATCTGTAAAAACAATAAAAATAACCATTTATAGGTTGGCACAAATATCTCACGTAGCAAGTTCATTAATTAATGCGGCTAAAAATGGTAAAAAAGTAACGGTTTCTATAGAAATTCAAGCCCGTTTTGACGAACAAGCAAATATTGATTATGCTGAACAAATGGAAAACGAAGGCGTAAACCTAATATTTGGAGTTCAAGGTCTAAAAGTGCACAGTAAGATGTGCGTTATAGAACGTGAAGAAGATGATAAATTAAAACGATACGGTTTTATAAGCACCGGAAACTTTAACGAATCAACAGCAAAAATTTATACAGATTTTACATTATTTACATCAAACCAAAAAATATTAAAAGATGTAAATAAAGTGTTTAATTTCTTTGAAACAAACTACAAGATATATCGTTACAAACACATCATTACATCACCTCATTACACACAATCATCTTTATTTAAACTCATAAACAAAGAGATAGAAAATGTAAAAGCAGGAAAAGAAGGTTATATTCGTTTAAAAATGAATAGTATCTCAAGCTTTAAAATGGTAGATAAACTGTACGAAGCAAGTAGAGCCGGCGTTAAAGTACAAATGATAGTAAGAGGAATTTGCTGTTTAATTCCTGGTATTCCGGGTATGAGTGAGAATATAGAAGTTATAAGTATTGTCGATAAGTTTTTAGAGCACACAAGACTTTATATATTTGGAAACGATAATAATCCAAAAGTTTATATATCATCAGCAGATTGGATGACAAGAAACATAGATAATAGAGTAGAAGTAAGTTGTCCTATTTATGACGAAAATATAAAACAAGAGCTTATTGATATTTTTAATATTTGTTGGAGCGATACTGTAAAAGCCAGAGTGCTAAATGATTCGCAAACCAATCAATATAAGCCAAAACAAAAAAGTAATATTAGAGCACAATTTGCTATATATGACTATTACTTAAAAAAGCTAAACAATTAATTTATATGCTTTCAATAAAGAAATATGCAGCTATTGATATAGGATCTAATGCCGTAAGATTGCTCATAGCAAACATCATTGAAGAAAAAGGAAAACCCGTAAGATTTAAAAAAAGTTCATTAGTAAGAGTGCCTATTCGTCTTGGAGCTGATGTGTTTTTAAAACAAAAAATATCAAAACACAATCAACAGCGTATGCTAGATACCATGCAGGCTTTTAAACTGCTTATGAAGTCTCATAATGTTGAAAAATATAAAGCATGTGCAACATCAGCAATGCGAGAAGCTAGTAACGGAAATAAATTATCAGAGCTAGTTTTAAACGAAACAGATATTAAAATAGATATCATAGGAGGCGAAGAAGAAGCAGCAATAATAGCAGCAACAGATTTAAATACCTATATAGACAAAAACAAAACATATCTTTATGTTGATGTAGGAGGCGGAAGTACTGAGTTTACAGTAATTCATAACGGAAACACAATTACTTCAAGATCTTTTAAAATAGGTACTGTAAGATTGCTTAACGATATTGTAAAAAAGGAAACTTGGGATGAATTAGAAGTTTGGATAAAAGAAAACACCAAACAATATGAAAAAATAGATGTTTTAGGATCTGGGGGAAATATCAATAAAATATTTAAAATTTCAGGTAAATCGTTGGGAAAACCATTAACCTACTTTTATTTAACGTCCTATTATAATATGCTTCAATCTTACTCTTATGAAGAGCGCATTACAGAGCTAGACTTAAATCAAGATAGAGCTGATGTAATAATACCAGCAACTAGAATTTACCTTTCTGCAATGAAATGGAGTGGAGCTAAAGATATATTTGTTCCCAAAATAGGATTGGCAGACGGTATTATTAAGAGTATTTATTATGATACAGTGTCAAGTAATACACAGTAAAAAATACGCAGTTTGTCCTTTTATTATAATATATTTATTAAATTAATTTATATTAGCTAATTATAACCAAATAATTAAATCTACATTAAACTATAATTATGAAAAAAATATTACTTTTTTTAGCACTTGTAATAACAACAAGCTATTCGTTTTCACAAAGTTACGGAGTTAGAGCGGGATTAAACGTTTCAAATTTAGATTTTGATCCGGATGCAACTTTTGAAAACAAGCATAGAAACGGTTTCGCAATTGGGTTCTTTGCCGAGTACGATTTATCATCATCAATAGCTTTAGCACCAGAAATTCAATATTCTGCTGAAGGAGCAAAAGATAGAGATTTACGTGTTGATTATATTCAAGCACCAATATTAGTAAAATTTAAAATAGGTAATAGATTATCTATTGGAGCAGGACCAATGGTTGGAGTAAAAATTCATGAGTTCAATGATGGTTATAAAAACTTTGGCTTTTCAGGAATTGGAGGTTTAGAGTTTATGATTACTGATGAAATTTTTATCGATGCTAGATATTCTTACGGTTTAAGTAATATTTTAGATGATAACAACCCAATGGGAGAAGCTACAAATACAAACATTCAATTTGGTATAGGTATAAAAATCTAACTCCAAGATTATAAATTACTCTATAAAAAAACTCCGATGCTTTTTAAGTATCGGAGTTTTTTTATTTAGTTCAATTTACTAGCCATGAATTGTCTCTTTCTTACTTAAATCTTTCATTATTTCTGCTTCAAAATCAAGTAATTGTTGCCATTTTTCATCAACCTCTTTTCGGTCACCATATTGTCTCGCAAAACCTAAAAACATTGTATAATGATTGGCTTCACTTACCATAAGTTTTCGGTAAAATTCAGCAAGTTCTTTGTCTTGTAATTTTTCTGATAATAATCTAAAACGTTCACAACTTCTAGCCTCAATTAATGCAGCATAAAGCAACCTGTGTACCATCTGTGTTGTTCTACTACCGCCTTTTGGAAAGAATTTTAATAAGGCGTTTACATAATCATCTTTTCTATCTCGTCCTAAAACCCAACCACGTTCTAAAATTTTATCATGTACCATTTTAAAATGACTGATTTCTTCTTTAACAAGCGCAATCATTTCTTTAACTAAATCAGTATATTCTGGGAAGCTAACCATAAGTGATATGGCTGTACTTGCGGCTTTTTGCTCACAATAAGCATGATCAGTTAAAATATCTTCTATATTTTTCTCTACAATATTTACCCAACGTGGATCTGTTGGTAGTTTTAGTCCTAGCATGGTTTGAAAAAATTACTTATAAATCTTGAGGTTTTAATTCTAGTTCGCCATTTTGATCAACAAGCATTTTGTATGTTGAGCAATTATCAGTCTCTGGCTTGCATAAACTAATAATCAATGTGGTTTTATTAGTAGATAAAGAATCGTATTGTGCAAGTGAGATAGATGTTATGATAGCGTTTTTATAAAAAGTATTGTCAACTTTAGATAACGTATCGTGTTTTTTTAAAAACGATTTATCTATAGTATAATTTAAGGTTTTCTTGCTGTTAGTTGTAATAGAAACATCTGCTATAAAATCTCTGTAATAATGCTTAAAATTTATAGTGTCAGATTTGAATGTGTTTAAAACACTGTTTTGCATATCAGAGTATGCTTTTATGCTTACTTTGGTTCCGTTGCTTAAAATGGTATCGGTAACAGTTTCAGAGTATGATTCTGGAAAATAGGTTGTGTTTTCAGAAAAAGAATCAAGTAACTTACTTTCTTGTAGTACTTCCTTTGATGTTTTACGCATACGGTCTCTACCATCGCAGCTTGCAAAAAGAACCATAAGCATTAAAAATGATATTGATAAGAGTGATTTCATCATTATAAATCTAAATCAAAAGTTTTACGTAAGGTATCAATCAATGGATTTTTTTCTTTTAGTTTTTCAAATTTTTCCATAGTTGTATAGGCGTATTTCTTTTCTAATGTTTCATTTACTGTAATGCTTAAGTGAATATCATAATTATTCAATTCTTTTCTTATAAACATAAGTAAATCATGTTGCTGTCGTTCTACTTCAACTTTGTTGGTAGCATTAGGAAATTCTAAATGAATTGTTGTGCCTTGTACTTTTGGGGTGTCAATAGATAGAATAGAAGCAAGGTTGTATTGCCCTCTTTTTTCTATTGATTTTACAAAGGTAGACCAAGCTTTTATAAGCTGCTCTTCAGAAAAATCATCTGTAGGCAAATCTTCTTCATCTATAACAACATCCATTTGTTTTATTTGATGCGCCTTTTTTGCCTTTATACTTTTTAATGATAATCCCGAAGTACGATTTTTTAATGCAGAAGTTAAACTTGTTTTAGGTTTATCTTCAGGTTTTGCTACATCTTGCTTTTTTTGTGTTTGAGATGTATTTGTAGCAGCTGAATTAGTGTTTTTTCTGTTTTTTGGTACTGTTACAGGAATAGGTGTAATACCTTTCTTTTTAAAGTAACTAGCCGGAATTATGTAGTTTTTGCTATTTTTTTTTTCTCCATCAAAAGTGATAGAGGCAAGTTGCATAAGGCATAATTCAACGAGAAGTCGTTGATTTTTGCTGGTTTTATACTTTAAGTCACAATCATTTGCGAGCTCTATTCCTTGAAGTAAAAATGCTTGTGAAGCCTTTTTTGACTGTAAAAGATATTTTTCTTTAGTGTCATCACCAACGTCAAGAAGTTGAATGGTTTCTTGATTTTGGCAAACTAATAAGTCTCTAAAGTGAGAGGCTAAACCAGCTATATAATGATGTCCGTCAAAACCGTTTGCAAGTATTTCATTAAACTGAATTAATAATTCAGGGATTTTGTTTTCTAGAATAAAATCAGTGCTTGTAAAATATGTTTCGTAATCTAAAACATTTAAGTTTTCGGTTACGGCTTGTCTGGTTAGATTTTTCCCAGAAAAACTTACTACACGATCAAATATAGAAAGTGCATCACGCATGGCACCATCAGCTTTTTGAGCTATAATATGGAGTGCATCATCTTCGGCAGTGATACCTTGTTCTTCAGCAATATATTTTAGGTATTCTTTAGCGTCTTTTATAGTGATACGCTTAAAATCAAATATCTGACAACGAGATAAAATAGTAGGAATTATTTTATGCTTTTCAGTTGTTGCTAAAATAAAAATACAGTGTTTTGGTGGCTCTTCAAGGGTTTTTAAGAATGCATTAAAAGCTGCTTGAGAGAGCATATGAACCTCATCAATGATATATACTTTGTATTTACCTACTTGTGGCGGAATTCTAACTTGATCAGTTAAATTTCTAATATCATCAACTGAATTGTTTGAAGCGGCATCAAGCTCAAAAATGTTAAAAGCAAAATCTTCATTTTCGTTTTCATTACCATCGCTGTTTATCATTTTTGCTAAAATACGGGCACATGTAGTTTTTCCAACACCACGAGGTCCGCAAAAAAGTAAAGCTTGAGCTAGATGATTGTTTTCAATAGCATTTAGTAGCGTATTAGTAATAGCTTGTTGTCCCACAACATCTTTAAATGTTTGAGGTCTGTATTTTCTTGCAGATACTACGAAATGTTCCATTGAAAATTGTTAATGTAACAAAGTTAAAAATTCCAATCATAAATTAGAATTCAAACGTCATAATTTAATAGTATTTATTAACAATTTACGTACTTTTGCCGACAAGCAGATCGCCTTATCGCTGTTCGCTTTTTAGCGAATGGAGGAAAGTCCGAACACCATAGTGCAAATATAGTGGTTAACAGCCACCAGTCGTGAGGCTAGGAAAAGTGCAACAGAAAGTATGTACAGGTAATGCTGTAGTGAAATCAGGTAAACTCTATATGGTGCAATGTCATGTATACCAACGTTTGAGTGCTGCACGTGCGATTGTTGGAGGGTAGGCAGCTAAAGTGTGCTGGCAACAGTACATTCAGATAAATGATAAGGCCGAGAATGGTAAACACTCTCGGACAGAATTCGGCTTATAGATCTGCTTTTTTTATTCTTCTTCTAATGTTGTGTTTTCTTCTATTTCAAAGAAACTAAACATGTTACCGCCATAACTTTTTGAGTAGCTATAGTTCTTTAATGATGATAAGTCTGTGTGTTTTGAATGTTCTACAATTAAAGTACCTTGGGCTTCCAGCAAATCATTATTAAAAACTAGTTCTGGTATTTTAGCAAACAGCTCTAATGAAAAATCATAAGGCGGATCAGCAAAGATAATGGTTGCTTTTTGTGTTGTTTTTTCTAAAAATTTAAAAACATCACTCTTTATTGTTTGTAATGGCATGTTAAAGCTTTTAGCGGTTTCGTTTATGAACTTTATACAGCCATAATCTTGGTCTACACATGTAATTTGCTGTGTGCCTCTTGAGGCAAACTCGTAACTTATGTTTCCGGTTCCAGAAAAAAGATCTAATACCGTTATGCTATCAAAATAATACTGATTGTTTATAATGTTGAATAAGGCTTCTTTGGCCATATCTGTCGTTGGCCTTACAGGAAGTTTTTTTGGTGCTGTAATTTTTCTGCCTTTGTATTCTCCTGAAATAATGCGCATTATAAACTGTGTATTAAAGTAAAGTCTGAATAATCTAAATCTGGCTGCGTTTTAAAGCTATACAAGTGTTGTTTGCTACCAAAGCTTACATGTCTGATATACTTATATAGGATATTGTAATAGTTGTCATCTTTTACAATATTTCCTAATAATATAGTTTCAACTGATTCCGGATTTAGGTTTAATTGTTCTATTATAAAAAGGATATAATATATAAAATCTTCTTGTGTGTTATATTCAAAGGTATTGTAAAGTATAAGTTGCCCATTTTCAATGATTACAATTTCGTAGTGAAATTTACTTACGTGTATATATAATTTAGGTTGTTTTTCTGTAGGTGCTTCAAGGAGTTTTTCTACTAAAACTGTTGAAACGTGTTTATATGAAAATTCACCAAAACGCTCGTACAAGTAGTTGTTTATATTTACAAAGGGTACATAAACATTTACACTGTTGTTGTTTGATAGTGTATCAAAAGTTATATAATCAGACTTTAATATTTTAGCATTAAATTTTAAGTAGTCAGCTAGCAGTTCTTCATTAAATAACTCTTTAGGTACAAAAGTAGATAGCTCGTTAACGTGTACAACAGTGACATTATTAAATGTGTTTTGTAGCATGGTTTCAGAGACAAAAGCGTGTTTAAGTAAATCTAATATTTTGAAAGGAGTTACTTTTTTGTCTGTGTCAATATGCTTTAAAAAGGTAATTGTATTGGTAGGTTTGTGTAATACACAAAAAGAAAGTCCATTCAAACTTATTTGAATGGACAAATCTAGGTTAGTTAATGTATGTTTTGGCTTATTCGCTATCTCCATAAGTTTTAGGCCAATTACCATTGGTTTTTACTTCGGTCATAGATCCAACTCTAATAGCATCTCCGTTAACACCGTCTACAGAAATAACTTCATTTTCTTGAGCTACTAAATCTTGATCTTGATCAGCTAAAAGAACAGCTTTTTTAACGCTTGCTTCAAAAACAGGGATTTTAACATCGTCTTGATCTAAACTTCCTGCTTGCATTTCAAACTTTTTACCATCTAAACCGGGAATATTCATCATTGTTTTGTAACGTGTAGACGTTTTAAATAAAGAATCTTTTACTGATACATGTCCTAAAGTGTCAATTATAGTAATTTCTTTAGTAGTTTCTACACCACCGTAACGTTTTGTTAACTCTTCATCAATTACAGTAGAGTCTCTACGCTGTGTAATTGTGTATTGTGCTGTATCAATAAATTTTACTAAATTTTCAAAATTTGGTGCAAATACACCCGTTACTTCTCTATGAGCTAATTGTGCATCTCTTATATCAATTAAGCGTTCTATTACAGCAGCATAGCGTTTTTCTTTAATTTTATTAAATTGAATAGGCTTGTAAACAGACATAAAAGTTTGATACCCTAAAAACCCTATTAAAACCCAAAGGGCTATAATTAGAACAGGTTTAAGTTTTGAAGGTACAAATTTATCAACAAGCCAAACTAGACCAATTGTCACGACTATTACAGCAACTACTGCAAGAATAATATTTAACATAGTTTTTTAATTAAAATTAAATATGGTTATACGCAAATCTACAATTTTTTTTTAATCGTAAAAGCTTATATGAGTAAAAATCATTCCTATATTTGAGAAAATATAATATTTCAACAGCCTTAATGACTCCATCAGAATTTTACACCCTTATAAAACAGCGTTTTCCGTTTTCACCAACACAAAAACAAGATATTGTGCTTTTACAATTATCTGAATTTATTTTTAGCACAGATCCAAAAGCCTTATATGTTTTAAAAGGATATGCAGGAACAGGAAAGACAACAATTATAGGAACTATTGTAACGAATCTATGGAAAGCTAAAAAAAGTGCCGTATTAATGGCGCCTACAGGAAGAGCTGCAAAAGTCATCTCTAATTATTCTGGTAAAGAGGCTTTTACAATTCATAAGAAAATCTATTTTCCAAGAAAAGAGAAGAACGGCGGCGTTAAGTTTGTTTTGCAACCTAATAAGCATAAAGATACAATATTTATTGTTGATGAAGCATCTATGATACCAGATACACCAGGTGAATCTAAATTGTTTGAAAACGGCTCGTTGCTTGATGATTTAATGCAGTATGTATATTCCGGCCATCGTTGTAAATTATTACTTATTGGTGATACAGCCCAATTGCCACCTGTAAAACTAGATTTAAGTCCAGCCTTAAGCGAACGCACATTATCACTTAATTATAATAAAGATGTAGCTAAAATGGAGCTAGACCAAGTGGTAAGACAAGAACAGGATTCAGGCATTTTAGTAAACGCAACACAACTACGAGAAGCTTTATCTGATGAATTCTTTGATTCTTTTCAATTTAACCTAAAAGGCTTTACAGATATTGTAAGACTAATAGACGGACACGAAATTATGGAAGCAATTAATGATGCTTACAGTAATTTAGGAAATGAAGAAACAGCGATAATAGTAAGAAGTAATAAACGAGCCAACCTTTATAACGAACAAATTCGTAGTAGAATTTTATTTAATGATCATGAGTTAACAGCTGGTGATTATTTAATGGTTGTAAAAAACAATTACTTCTGGATAAAACCAACAACAGAAGCCGGTTTTATAGCCAATGGAGATATCATTGAGATTCTTGAAATATTTAATATCATCGAGTTATATGGCTTTCGTTTTGCAGAAGTTAAAGTAAAAATGGTAGACTATCCTAAAATGAGACCTTTTGAAACCGTTTTATTACTAGATACCATAAAAGCTGAAACACCATCGTTACCTTACGAAGACTCTAATAGACTTTATCAAGAAGTCATGAAGGATTATGCTAATGAAAGTAGTAACTACAAGAAATTTATGAAAGTAAAAAACAACAAATACTTCAATGCATTACAAGTGAAATTTTCATATGCAATAACATGTCATAAATCACAAGGAGGTCAATGGAACACTGTTTTTGTTGAGCAACCATACTTACCAGACGGTATTACAAAAGATTATTTAAGATGGCTATATACAGCAGTTACAAGAGCAAAAGAAAAATTGTATCTTATTGGTTTTAAAGATGAATTTTTCAATGAAGAATAAAAAGAAAAAAAACAAATACATCATATAAAAGAGCATTTAAAACCTTATTTTTGAAACGATAATTTATATCATTTTTTATGAAAACTATATCCATGATACCTGCACGATATAGTGCATCTCGATTTCCAGGTAAACTTATGCAAGACCTTGAAGGAAAATCGGTAATATTAAGAACCTACGAAGCAACAGTAAAAACAAACTTATTTGATGATGTTTTTGTTGTTACTGATAGTGATATTATTTTTAATGAAATAGTCAACAATGGTGGTAAAGCTATAATGAGTATTAAGCAGCACGATTGTGGTAGTGATAGAATAGCAGAAGCTGTAGAGTTCATGGATGTAGATATTGTTGTTAATGTGCAAGGAGATGAACCATTTACAGAAGTAGCGTCTCTAAAAAAGCTTATACAGATTTTTAAAGAAGACCCAGAAAAAGAAGTAGATTTAGCTTCATTGATGGTGCATATTACTGATGATGATGAAATAAAAAACCCAAATACCGTAAAGGTAATTACAGACAAAGATAACTTTGCATTATATTTTTCAAGAAGCCCAATTCCTTACCCTAGAGATAAAGAGGTAAACGTAAAGTACTTTAAACACAAAGGTGTTTATGCTTTCAGAAAAAACGCTTTGTTAGACTTTTATAGATTGCCAATGCTATCATTAGAAGCATCAGAAAAAATAGAATGTATACGCTATTTAGAATATAGTAAGAAAATAAAAATGGTAGAAACAAATGTTCAAGGTGTAGAAATAGATACACCTGAAGATTTAGAAAGAGCAAAAAAACTTTGGAAATAGACTATTCTAACATAAAGGTTATAGGTTTTGATGCTGATGATACATTATGGGTTAATGAAACCTATTTTAGAGAGGCAGAAGAAGCATTTACAAAGCTGTTAAGTCGTTTTGAAACACCAAATAAAATAGATCAAGAGTTATTTAAAATGGTGATGAAAAACTTACCAACTTATGGATACGGAATAAAGGGATTTGTTTTATCTATGGTTGAAATAGCTTTAGATTTATCAAATCATACAATATCAAATGACACAATAAAAGAGATTTTAGATATTGGAAAAAGTATGATAAATAAACCAGTTGAACTGCTTGAAGGTGTTGAGACTGTATTAAAAAAGTTGTCAAGATCCTTTAGATTAATAGTAGTAACAAAAGGAGATTTGTTAGACCAAGAAAGAAAATTAGAAAAGTCTGGGTTGTTAGACTATTTTCATCATATTGAAGTTTTAAGTGATAAGCAAGAAGCTAATTACTCAAAGCTTTTAAACCATTTAGATATAAAGCCTTCAGAATTTTTAATGATAGGTAACTCATTAAAGTCAGATGTGTTACCTTTATTAAATATAAAAGCCAAGGCTATTCATATACCGTTTCATATTACTTGGCAACACGAGCAAGTACATGAAAATGTGTATAAAACTAGGCAATATCATACAATCAAAAGCTTGTTAGAGTTGCCCGAAATAATTAAGTAGAAAACGATATTTTTGAATTAGAAATAAATCAATGAATTACAAGAATTTTCCAATGGTGTCCAAAATTATGTTTGGACGAGGCAGTTTTAATCAATTAGGAGATATTTTAGAACCTAAAAGATTAAATACAAAAGCACCATTTATATTTTATGTTGATGAAGTTTTTAAAGGAAATGCCTGGTTAACATCACGTATTCCGTTATCATACAACGATAAGGTAATTTATGTGTCTTCAGATCAAGAACCAAAAACATCACAAATAGATGCATTGGTAGAAGAAATTATACTTACCCAAAAAGAAATGCCTTCAGGTATTATAGGAATAGGAGGTGGCTGTCTTTTAGATATAGCCAAAGCTGTTTCTATTATGCTTACAAACGAGGGTAAATCTGAAGATTACCAAGGTTGGGATTTAGTAAAAAAACCCGCAATTTATCATTTAGGCGTTCCTACAATTTCAGGAACAGGAGCAGAAGTTTCTAGAACTACTATTTTAACTGGTCCTGAAAGAAAATTAGGAATTAATAGTGATTACACACCATTTGATCAAGTTATTTTAGACCCTGAACTCACAGCCAATGTTCCTAAAGATCAATGGTTTTACACAGGTATGGATTGTTATGTACATTGTATAGAATCTCTTAACGGAACTTATTTAAATGCTTTTAGTAAATCATACGGAGAAAAGGCTTTTGAGTTGTGTAAAGAAATATTTTTAAGTGATACACTGTCTAAAGAAGAGTCTCAAGATAAACTTATGATGGCTAGTTGGCATGGAGGTATGAGTATCGCTTACTCTCAAGTAGGTGTGGCGCATGCTATGAGTTACGGACTAGGCTATCTATTAGGAACAAAACACGGTATTGGTAACTGTATTGTTTTTGATCATTTAGAAGAATATTATCCAGATGGTGTTGCTCTTTTTAAGCAAATGAAAGAAAAACACGATATTCAATTACCACAAGGAATTTGTGCAAACTTATCAGATGACGAGTTTGATATAATGATTGATGTTGCTTTAAGTCTTGAACCTCTTTGGGAAAATGCAATAGGGAAAAACTGGAAAAAAACAATTACAAGAGAGAAGTTAAAATCACTTTACCAGAAAATGTAATATGCGTAAACTCTCGAAGTTTATTTATTTTAAAATATTAGGCTGGAAAGTAGTTGGTAATAAAAACTTTTCAAAAGATGTCGTGAAAAAAGCTGTTCTAATAGCTGTTCCACATACTAGCTGGCATGATTTTTATATTGGTGTTTTGCTGCGTCAAGTAGTGGGTATAAAATCTAATTTTATAGCAAAAAAAGAACTATTTGTTGGGCCATTAGGCTGGTACTTAAAACGTATAGGTGGCGCACCTATTAATAGAAAAAGTAAAGAAAACAACGTTGAAGCAATAGCTCGTATATTTAATTCAAAAGAAGAGTTTAGACTAGCTTTAGCTCCTGAAGGAACAAGGAAGAAAGTAGATGAATGGAAAACGGGTTTTTACTACATAGCAAAAACAGCCAATGTTCCTATTATCATGTTTACGTTAGATTTTAAAAACAAACAAAACAATATATCAGAACCATTTTATCCAACAGATAATAAAGAAGCCGATTTTAAATTTATGAAACACTTTTTTGAAGGTGTTGAAGGAAAAGTAGCCAAGTACTCCTAAAATTTTGGCATACATTTTGAATATTTTAGGTAGGTTGGTAAATGAAACATAAAGTAAACTATTGTCCCTAAAAAGAAACATTTACTAATATTTAAAAGCTACTGTAAAAAATCAGTAGCTTTTTTATTGTTGAAAAGCGATTGGTTAATTAATCAACTTTAAAATTCTTCATGTCTTCAAGTGGCGCTAAAACGTTATAATCTTCCCAGATGCTTTCATCATAGCGTTTAGGTGTTAAGTATTCTATTTTTTCTTTTTCTATTATGGTATTATATTGAGCTGTAGTAATAGGTTTTTGTGATAATATAAGGAGTTCCGTTTTTTCTTTAAAAGTACCTTCAACCATAAAATCAAAAGCGACTTTATTTTTTTTATTATCGTTTTCTATAAACTTAAAAGGTCTGCTTATATAAAAGTATCTATCTACTTGTTCGGTGATATAATTAGGGTAGTAGTAATTGTCTTGTCCTTTCTTAAAAATTACAGAACCTTTTCTGTTTTGTTCTACATATTTAATTCCTAATAGAAGTTTAAGGTTAACCTTTTCGCCAACACGTCCTTTGTAAAAATGGTAATCAGCTTTTAATATGGCAAAGCTTTCGTTTGAGACATATATTTTACCTTCGTAATCAACAGAACTTCTTCTTGGTTTAAAACCTATGACATATACCATTTCTGTTCCTATAAACGTTATATCCTCAATTTCATAGTCATATTTTTTGTTTTCAGTTATGAAATCTAATGTTGAATTTTCGTTAAAACTATTACGTTTTAGTATGTCAAAAGTGATTTTTTTAATTAAACCAATAGAGTTTAATGTGTCTTCCATTTTATTATTTCCGCCATTTAGCGTTACAGAGTCAGACAGTTTAAAAAGCCCAGATTTTAATGTATAAATCTTGTTTTTGTCTAAATGTTTAGAAACAATTTCTTGTCCTCTATTAGCTAGACTCTCAAGAGATTGATTGTTTTTTTCATCCAGTAATCTCAATGCTTTTTCTACATTTAGTTTGGCTTCTTCATTATTTAGAATATTGAAATTTCCAACAAAATCAGTGTATTGTTTTGATTTGTTATTTAGTAGTGCAGATTCTAGTGCGTCAAAATCTTTATTGAAAGCCGCTAACTGTTTTTTATTAAAATTTGAAGATTTATCAATTTCAAAATTCACATCTTTTCCTTTTATATAATCTGTTTTCCTACTGAAAAGCGTGTAGTTTACTAGTTCTTTTTTGTAGTTCTTGGTTAAGTTTTTATTTACATAGTATAGAACAGAGTCTACAGATAGTGTTCTGTTTGTAAGGTATACTTCATTAAGTTCGTTTACTTGTTCGCTTAAATAGTAGTCTTTAGATGAAAAATCTTCAAGAACTAACCCTAGTTTTTCATACCCTAAACATGATATGTGTACAGAATCTAAAGGCTTATATCCATCAGTATCTATAGTAAAGCTACCTTCTTCGTTTGATATAACACCATAATGTTCGCCTATTTGTATAGTGGCATAAGGTATTGGTGTATTGTTTGTGTTGTTTATGATTTTTCCTTTTACATTTTGAGAAAAGCTACTGTGAGAAAAGATTAAAAAGGAAATAAATAGACAGAATAATATTTTTTTAAGATGCATAAATACGCTTTTTCTTTTTAAGACGAATGAAACTATATATTGTTACTGATGAAGATAGTAAAAAAACAATTAGTTTCAATTATGTTTATGTAATCAAAATTATTAATAGCAATTTTGCTAAAAAATAGTTAAAAAGCTACAAAAATAAAACCGCAAGACTCGTTGTTTCGTAAATATTCATATAACAAAAAACCTACAATTTATGAAACGATTAAAATCAGTTAAATTTTTTACATTAGCTTTATCGGTATCACTAGTATTTTTTTCATGTAGTGACGATGACAATGCAACACCAATAGTCGTTCCTTCTGGAGAGGAACCAAGTAATTCAGAATTATATACATCAAACAATTCTGATGGCAACATTATGATTTATAATGTAACAGATTTAGATAATGTATCCTCAAAATCGTTACTTACTACATCATTAGCTGCAGATGGAATTTACTATGACAGTTCTACAGATATGGCGGTGCAAGCATCTCGTTCTAATTTAGGACTAGAAGGTTTTTTAGACATTTCCCTTAATGATTCAGGAATATCAATTGATATTGATGTTTCAGGAAGTGCTGACATGGAAAGCCCAAGAGAAGTGGCTGTAAATGGAAATTTTTATGTAGTAGCAGATAATGCTGATGCAGACGGAAATCCGCTTACTGCTGATGGAAGACTTTACATTTATGAAAAATCAGGCACATCATTTACTTTAAGAAATACCATTACAACAGATATTAAACTTTGGGGTATAACTTTTAAAGGAAATGATTTATATGCCGTTGTTGATACTACAGGAGATTTAGCTGTGTATACTAATTTCCTAACAAATGATGCCGATGTTAGTTTATCTGCTTCAAAAAGAATAACTATTGAAGGCATTGTAAGAACACATGGAATTACCTATGATGCTTCATCAGATACGATGATACTTACAGACATAGGTGATGCAGGAAACACTGATGATGATGATGGAGGTTTCCAGGTAATCACTGCTTTTACATCAAAGTTTAATGCAACTAGTAATGGAGGTACTTTATCAGCTTCAGAACAAGTGCGTGTTTCAGGATCTTCTACAATGTTAGGAAATCCTGTTGATGTAGCTTATCAAGCATCTACTGGTACTGTTTTTATAGCAGAAGCTGGTAATGGTGGCGGAAGAATTCTTGCTTACAACAATATTGGTACAGGTGGTAATATAACACCAACTTTAAATAACCAATTAGCAGCAGCTTCATCAGTTTATTTATATACCGAGTAGTATATTATAAATATTTTATTTGAAATAAAAAGGCGACCATTTGGTCGCCTTTTTTATAGATTGTAAATCATGATTATTCATCAGTGCTTTCTTCCATAGTGTGATATACATTTTGTACATCATCATCTTCTTCAAGTTTTTCTAATAGTTTTTCAACATCAGCAACTTGTTCTTCATTTAGCTTTTTGGTAACTTGAGGAATACGTTCAAAACCAGAAGATAATATATCAATATTATTTTCTTCTAGATAGGCTTGAATTTTACCAAAACTTTCAAAAGGTGCATAAATCATTACGCTGTTTATTTCATTTCCATCAGCATCTTCATCTGTGTCTTCAAAAATTTCTTCAACACCAAAATCTATTAGCTCAAGTTCAAGTTCTTCTAAATCTAAATTTTCTCCTTTTACTTTAAAGTTACATGTATGGTCAAACATAAAAACAACAGAGCCAGATGTTCCTAAACTACCATCACACTTATTAAAATAGCTTCTTACGTTTGCTACTGTTCTAGTGTTGTTGTCTGTAGCTGTTTCAACTAAAATCGCAATACCGTGAGGTGCATAACCTTCAAATATAACCTCTTTATAGTCGCCTTGACTTTTATCAGATGCACGTTTTATGGCACGTTCAATATTGTCTTTAGGCATATTTACTGACTTGGCGTTTTGTATTACCGCACGTAGTCTGGAGTTACTATCTGGATCTGGACCGCCTTCTTTTACTGCCATTACAATGTCTTTACCTATTCTAGTAAAGGCCTTACTCATGGCTGACCAACGTTTCATTTTTCTTGCTTTGCGAAATTCAAAAGCTCTTCCCATATGTTACATTAATTATTTTTAAGTTTTGACAAATTTAAAAAAATAAGCTAGTCGTTTGGAATATGTTTAGCTAAAAAATTGTCATTTGTTGCATTTAGACTATTAATTACGTTTTGTCTTTTTGTGTTTAAATCTTGGTTGATTTTGTTATAGTCTTTAACACCTTTGTTTAGCTCCTTTACTTTTTTGTTGTAAGTATCTATTTGTTCTTTGGTACGTTTTCTTTCTGGGGTTTTTTCTAATGTGTTTTTTATAGTGGTAAAGTCTTCATTCAGTATTAAAAAATCTACCATTTTAGGAATGTTATTTTCTGATTCTTCTATGAAAAAGTCAAAGGTTTTTTTTGTGGCTTCTATTATAGAGCTGTCATTGTTGTAAGTTTCAATAGACTTAAGTATTTCTAAACCTTCATTTGCACTTTGGTTTAAAGCGTTAGCATTTTGTTGTATTGCACTCACGTCGTTTTTCTTTAATGCATCCATCAGGTAAACTTCGTTTATGTAAACCTTAAAATAGACCAAGTACATCTTGTTATAGTGCTTAAAAACCTTGTTAGAGATTTGCATTTTCTTCCCTAAATCTGTTTCGTTTTCTATAATGTTTATATTGTGTTTGGCGGCAAAAGCATAAAAGTTTTTTTCGTATTCTACTTGTGATTCTTGCATTTTTTTATCGGCCATTTCTTGAGCAATCATGTAAGCTTCCATTAAATCATACGATTGGTTTGCAACTTCTTTCATATCTACTATTTTGGCGTAATCTTGTTTTAAAAGACTTTCATTAAGACGCAAGTGGTTTAAAACCTGGTTTTTGTATTCGTCTCCATCATAGCTATTGGCTTTTTCTATTTTTGAAATAGCATTTTCAACAGTTTTTATTAAGCTTTTTCTTTTGTTGTTTATACTTCTGTCACTTTTACTATGTGCTAATGCTTTGGTGTATTTCCACATGTTTTTAGTGATTTCTTGTTGCTCACCACCTACAAAATCTAAATACTCATTAGCATTAGAAAAACTTTGAGAATAGGTGGTTGCTATGCATGTAAATAGGAACATGTAAATACACGATTTAATAATTTTTGTCATGTTAATTGTTGTTGGTTAGGTTTATAATATCTATTAAGATGTTTTGTGCTTCGTTGATATATATATCTTTTGATAAGTTGTTTAAAATAGACTGATTTTGCTTTTTCTCATCGGTGTTATAGCTAATTATTTCACTTGTTGATGCTGTATTTTGAAATGGAATAGTGTCATTTTTAAGACTTAAATTATCAAAGGCATCCCAAGTACTTTTGTATGTTTTGTAGTCATTAAAAAGGTTTTCTAAAGTTAAAGAAAATTGTGTTTTTTTGTTTACTACGTTCTTTAATAGGGTTTTGTTCAAGTCTTTTACAGATTCAAAACTGTTTTTTTGTTGTCGTCTTTCTTTACTCTGAGTATTAATTTGTTTTATAGGTAAAGGTTTTAAAGGATAAAGCTTTAGCATTGGAGTTATAGAGTCGTTTGATAAAGCATAAGATTTTTGACTTTCTCCATGATTAAAATCATCATAAATAGAAGGTAATACGACATCAGGAATAACACCTTGTAATTGATGACTTTTACCAGTAGCTCTGTAAAATTTTTCTATAGTTACTTTTGCATATCCTAATGTTTCAGTGTCATTAAGTGGTAAAATAATTTGTGCGGTTGCTTTACCAAAACTAGGTGAGCCAACAAGTATAGCTCTATTATAATCCTGCATAGCAGCACTAAAAAACTCTGAAGCAGAAGCACTGTAACTATTAATTAAAACGAGTAATGGTTTATTAAATAATGAGCCGCGATTAGCGTCTTTTATGGTGAAAGTCTGGTTGCTATTATATTTTTGAATGGCTAGCGGTCCACGATTTATAAACATCCCAGAAAGATCAGTTGCTTCTTTCATTGAGCCACCAGAGTTAAACCTTAAATCAATTATTAAGCCTTGAATACCTTCTTTTTGAAGCTTGTAAAGCTCTTTAGCAACATCATTTGCAACTCCCAAGCCATTTGGAGATTCTAAATCGGTATAAAAACTAGGGATTTTTATATAGCCAAGTTTTGCTATTGTATTATTTATAACGTAACCTGTTATGGTGTTTGATTCAACTTGAGATTTCATTTTTGTAAGTTGAATGTTTTTAATAGTTCCGTTTTTCTTTCTTATTCTAAAGGTAATCGTTGCATTGTTTGTGTCATTGATAAAATCTATAATCTCGCTGTTAGAGATGCAAAATGTTTCTAGCTCTTTATTTTTAGATTTTAAAGATTTTATAACATCATTTTTATCAAAGCCTCCGTTTTTAAAAGCGGCACTACCTGGCTTGATATAAGTAATTATAATATCGCCGTTTTTATTTTTTGCAGTGTATATACCAAAAGACATTTCATCATTAGATAATGAGTTTTCAAAGCGCGCTTTTTCTGATACATTAAAAAATGATGAATTAGGGTCTTGATAGTTTAGAAAAGCATTTAAAAATGATTCTTTTACAAAACCGTCAATACCTTTACTTTGATTGAGTAATTCATCTAGAATACAGATTTGTTGCTGTATAATTTTAGGTTTAAGTGTTTTCTCTAATGATTTAAAATGAGATTTAGCATTGGCTAAAGTTGTATCTTCTTCTATAATGTTTGATAGAATTTCATAACGAATTCGTTTGTTCCAGTACTTAACTTGTTCTTTTTCGTTTTTGAAGTAGGAGATAGGCCGTTCAAAATCAAAATATAAGGTGTCTTTTCCAGAATAGTCTAACGCTGTGTTAGAAAGGTTTTCAATAATAGATTTTGAGAGTGATATTCTTGACTCTAA
Organism: Corallibacter vietnamensis; assembly: GCF_039537875.1. Lineage (NCBI taxonomy): Bacteria > Pseudomonadati > Bacteroidota > Flavobacteriia > Flavobacteriales > Flavobacteriaceae > Corallibacter > Corallibacter vietnamensis. Next base: position 207,054 of record NZ_BAABBI010000003.1, on the reverse strand, counting down.
TGTGGTAATATATTTGTTTATAAAGTCACAGTTTTCATTCTTAATATAATCATCTATAAGCGTGGAGTCCTTACTAAATAGTGCGATATCAGTTTCAGTAAAAAGACGTTGTCTTTCATCTAATTTTAAAAGAAATAAATTAAAAACACCTGACGCAAAATCATCATCTAGAGGTTTTGGTTGATAGTGTGCCTTTTTTACAATATCATTTATAGCTTGTACTTGTTCACAAAATAAATCTGTAGTTTGCGCTTTAATGTTGCTGCAAACTAAAAAAAAGGTTAGTAGCCTTAAGTAATAAGTCATTTATAGTTAAAGGTATAGATTTGAAAAGTAATAAAAATGAAAATTATTTCCTATTATTCTTGAACTTCTACAATCATCTCTATAGCTTCAGCTAGTTTAAAATCTTTTTCGGTTACGCCGTTAGCACTGTGTGTAGATAGAGAAATGGTTAATACATTGTAAACGTTTGTCCAGTTTGGATGATGATTTTGTGCTTCACATTCAAAAGCAATTCTACTCATGGCGCTAAAGCAATCTTTAAAATTGTCAAATTCAAATTCAACATGAATAGCATCTTCATAGTATTCCCAATCAGGAAAACGTAATAATTTTTTGTCGATATCTTCTTTTGAAAGTTTATTCATAAAAAAATGGTTTTAGGTTTCTGATAAATTTAACCATTTATTATGTTATGACGCTTAAATTAAACTTCTAATTCTGATAAAACATCTTTACTGGTAAATTGTAAATGTTTGGGAAGTGAGTTTTCTTTGGGCAAAACAGCTAGATATCTGTCATCATTTGTAGTGAAAACCTGTTTTAATAAAGGAGTTTTTATTTGCAATGCGGTAATAATATCTTTTATAAAATCATCATGATGTACAAGGTCGTTGCTTCCTAAATGAAATATGCCAGATTTATTTCTATTAATGATATAGTGTATTTGTTGCGTGATTTTAGAATCTGTAGAAACATTCATAATTAGATTAGGAAATACTTCTATAGGTTCTTTCTCTTTAAAAAAGTATTTTATTTCTTGTATTCTTGGTGATTGAGCGCCAAACACCATAGGTAATCTTATTATTGCCACGTGTTTTTTGGGTAAGCGCAAAAGTGCATTCTCAATTTTAATTTTAAAATGTCCGTAAATACTATTACTTAATGTTTTGTCATTTTCATAGCTTGGATATTTGCTATAAGCATCGAACACATTGGCCGAAGATAAAAATATGAGCTTGCTTTTGTAGGTTTTTATATATTCTACTATATGAGCATGTGCGATAACTTGTGCTGAAAAATCACCACGTAATGCAGAAATAATAATGGTAGGTTTTACGGCTTGTAGAATTTCATAGACATCATCTTCTTCAACATCATACTGAAAAAAATGTTGGTTTTTCTCAAACTCTCGTTTAGGAATACGATAAGTACCAAATGTTCTGAAATAAGGACATAGCTCTTTATAAAGCGCATTTCCTAAAAAGCCACTTGCACCAAGAATTAAAATAGTATGCTTACTTTTTTCTTTCTTCATTTAAAGTTTTAAAAAAGAAACGTGTTAAAAAATAGACTGATTGGCTAGTGTTGTAAATTGTTCTAGAGCTTGCATGCCTAGTTTTGAGTTACCACGTTCATTAAGTCCAGGAGACCAAACAGAAATCACAAATTGGTTTGGTAATAAAGCTACAATGCCACCACCAACACCACTTTTACCGGGTAGTCCAACTTCAAAAGCAAACTCTCCAGCTTCGTCATAAAAGCCACAAGTAAGCATAATAGCATTAATTCTTTTTGCTTGACTTTTAGTTAGTCTAGCTTTATTGGCTAAACAATTTCCTTTGTTAGCAAATAGAAAAAAAGCTTTAGATAATTGTTGACATGTCATTTCTAATGCACATTGATGGAAGTAAAAATCTAAAACGTCTTCTACATCATTGTGCAAGTTGTTAAATGACTTTAAAAGATTTGCAGCAGCATAATTATTGAATCCTGTTTCTTTTTCAGATTGTGCTACTTTATAGTTGTAGTCAATGCTGTTATCTCCTGTGATATCTCGTACATAGTTTAAAAAATCTGCTTTAGGGTTTTTTAAATTTGAAACTAAAATATCAGCAATAACAATTGCGCCAGAATTTATAAACGGATTTCTAGGAATACCTTCTTCTAATTCTAAAAGTGATAAATGATTAAAAGGGTTGCCAGATGGTTCTACATCTAATCGCTCCCAGATGGCAGTGCCAACTTGTGACATTGCTAAGGCTAGTGATAAAACTTTGGAGATACTTTGTATGGAGAAAGGTTGATGAGAATTGCCAACCGAAAATTGCTCTCCAGAAACTAATTGTAAATGAATACCAAAATCATTTATATCAACATTTGTTAGTTCAGGAATATAACTTGCTATAGTGCCTTTGTTTTGTTCCTTAATAACCGATTGGTTTATGCTGTCTAAAATATTTTGGTATTCAATCATATATACTATTAACCTTTGTAAAATGGTAATTTTACTACAGTTGCAGGAACTGCATTTTTTCTAATTTGAATGTGTATTTTACTGTCAACACCAGCTAAAGCTGTTGGCACATAACCTAAACCAATACCTTTTCCTAGAGAAGGAGACATAGTTCCGGAAGTTACTACACCTATTTTTTCACCTTGTTCATCAACAATATCATATCCTTGACGAGGAATTCCTCTTTCATCTAATGTAAAAGCAATAAGCTTTCGTTTAGGTCCTTGTTGTTTTTCAGTTTCTAAAGCTTCAGAGTTTGTAAATGCTTTAGAAAATTTTGTTATCCAACCTAAACCAGCTTCAATAGGTGATGTTGTATCATCAATATCATTTCCGTAAAGGCAATAACCCATTTCAAGACGTAACGTATCACGAGCAGCCAAACCAATTGGTTTTATACCATAGTCAGCCCCAGCTTTCATAACGTTATCCCATACTTGTTTTACTTCGCTGTTTTTGCAATAAATTTCAAATCCACCACTACCAGTATAACCTGTTGCTGATATGATTGCATGTTCTATGCCAGCAAAATCTCCAACAACAAAGTTGTAAAATTTTATTTCTGATAAATCATGACTAGATAGTGACTGCATAGCTTCAATAGCTTTAGGGCCTTGGATTGCTAGTAGGGAGTAGTCTTCACTTAAATCTCGCATATCAGCACCAACATCATTTTTAGATTGTATCCAGTTCCAATCTTTTTCAATGTTGCTAGCATTTACAACTAATAAATAAGTTTCTTCTTTTATGCGATATATAATTAAATCATCAACAATACCACCATTATCATTAGGTAAGCAGCTGTATTGTGCTTTTCCTATGGTTAATTTAGAAGCATCATTACTGCTAATTTTCTGAATTAATTCTAAAGCATTTGGTCCTTCAATTAAAAACTCACCCATATGAGATACATCAAATACGCCAACGGCATTACGAACTGTTTCATGTTCTATGTTAACGCCTTCGTATTGTACAGGCATATTGTATCCAGCAAAAGGAACCATTTTTGCTCCCAAAGCTTCATGTGTAGTTGTTAGTGCTGTGTTTTTCATGTGTTGTTGTTTCTATATTGTAGCGCAAATGTATTGAATATTATCTGTTTTTGTAATCTGAAAAACAGATATTTTATCTGTGTTATATGTGTTGCTTTAATTGTTGAAATAAAAACTATAAAAATGCATGTTAAGACGCTTATCCTGTTGATGATTTTATAAGCTTAAGTAGCTGTTTAATTGGTGTTTATACACTTTAAATGTAAGCTAAAAGAGACATGGTAATCAAGAGAGTTACAAAGAAATAAAGTTTTAAATATTAAAAATGAAAGTCTTGCATATTTGCAAGACTATTTTTGTGAGTTATAGTTAGCAATTAGTATGTTAAAAGCATTTGATGGTTAGGGTTAGAATGTGATTCTGATATCTTAAAATCATAATGCCCTATGATCTTAAATCCTGCTTTTTCATAAAACTTGATAGCTTTTTTGTTTTTAATCCATGTATAAAGCCATATACCAGATTGATTATGTTTTTTAGATATTTCAATATTAAAATTGAAAAGCATTAAGCCTAGTTTTAAATCTTGATGAGATTCAAGTAAATATAAACGCTCTAACTTTGTTACATTATTAAAAGGAATATTTTTTGTAGCGACATTAAGAGTTATTTTAGAGTAACCAACCAATTGGTTTTTAAAATGTAATAAATAAAACATATTGTTGCTATCATTCAGCTCTTCTTTAAAAGCTTCAGGGTTTAGTTTTAATGATATATAATTGTCTATATCTTTTTGTGGCGCACTATGCCCGTGAGATTCTAAAAACGTTTTAGAAGCTAAAACAGATAATTGTTCAGCATCATTTAATGTTGCTTTAATAGTAGATGTCATGAGACAAAATTAGCTCAAAAGAACCAGTTTTAAATCCATATATCTATTTTAATTTTTATCCGTGACTTTTATTCTAAGGTTTTTTTTAAGTAATACTACCATTTAAAAGATTTTTTTCATGTTATCAGCTATAAATACTAAAATTAACGAATCTTTTTCAGTATAAAATTGGGGTTACTTCATGCAGTGTTATCGCGTATTCACTATAATTTTTTTACTAAATCAGATTCGTTTTTATACTTTTATTTTTTTTTCCAATAGCACTAACAGGGATTACTTAAAATTTAACAAACACACATTTTATAAAACTTGATTAAGAGCTTGTTGTTGTTTAGCAAAGTGTTTGAAATACACTTTTTTATGACCGAAGAGAATATATTAATAACAATCCAAACGAGTTGTAATAATTGTAGCTGAAATAATAGCACAAAAATAAAAGATACCAATAATATTAGTTGCCATTTTTAAGTTGTTATTTGTTAACTTCGTGCTCATATACATACTCAAATGTGTTATTTTTATCTAATAAAAAGCGAATTAATTCTTTTTATAGAATTAACAAAAAACATATAGAATTTTTAATAAATAATGAAAATACTCTCAAAAGAACAGATTTACGAAGGCGATAAATTAACAGCACAACGTCAGAATATATCTTCAACAGAATTAATGGAGCGTGCTGGAACACAAATTTTTAATTGGATGCATATGCGTATGCAAGGCGCTCAAGTACCAATTCATGTGTTCTGTGGTATAGGTAATAACGGTGGCGATGGATTGGTTTTGGCAAGACATTTAGTAAATCATGGATATAATGTTCATACATATGTTGTAAACTATAGTGATAAGCGTTCTAAAGACTTTTTGGTAAATTATGATAGAATAAAACAGGTAACTAAAGAGTGGCCAACACTTATGGCTTGTGAAGAGGATTTTCCTACAATCACCCCAGAAGCTATTATTGTTGATGCTGTTTTTGGTATTGGCTTAAACAGGCCAATAGCAGATTGGGTAAAGAAATTATTTCAACATTTTAGAGCATCAAAAGCATTTACTTTAGCTATTGATATTCCTTCAGGTTTACAAACTGATAGTGTTCCAGAAAGTGAAAATGATGTTGTTTGGGCTGGATACACCTTAAGTTTTCAGTCGCCAAAACTTATTTTCTTTTTACCTGAAACTTCAAAATATTCGGTACAATGGGAGGTTTTAGATATAGGTATAGATTTAGAGTACATTTACAAACTTAATACAGAAGCAGAGCTTATAGGTAAGCAAGAAGTTTTACCAATATATAAGCCGCGTAAGCGTTTTTCACATAAAGGTAGTTTTGGACATGCACTTATAGTTGGTGGTAGTTATGGAAAGATAGGTTCAGTAACATTGTCAAGTAAAGCAGCTTTGGTTTCTGGAGTAGGTTTAGTGTCTGCTTATGTGCCAAAATGTGGTTATGTGCCATTGCAAGTAGCATTACCAGAAGCTATGGTGATTACTGATGAAAACGAAAAGTTTATCTCTAATATTTCATTTGATATTACGCCATCTGCCATAGGAGTTGGAATAGGAATTGGTACACAAGACGAAACATTACTTGCTTTTGAGAATTTTTTAAAAGAAAATAAAGCGCCTTTGGTTGTTGATGCTGATGCTTTAAATCTATTATCAAAAAAAACTGAATTACTAGCCTTATTACCAAAAGGCACAGTATTAACGCCACACCCAAAAGAGCTAGAACGTTTAATTGGTGAATGGAAAGATGATTTTGATAAATTAAATAAAACAAAAGCCTTCTCAAAAAAGCATGAAGTTATTGTTGTTGTAAAAGGCGCAAATACAATTACTGTTTTTCAAGATAAATATTATGTCAATACAACAGGAAATCCAGGTTTGGCTACAGCAGGAACAGGCGATGTGTTAATGGGTATCATTGCAGGATTAATAACTCAAGGATATGAGCCTTTAAGCGCCTCTGTTTTTGGGGTGTATTTACATGGTAAAGCTGCTGATATAATTTTAGAAGATTTTGGGTATCAAAGTATGATAGCTAGCTATGTTATTGATGCTGTAGCAGAAGCTTATATAGACTTATTTAAACAACCAGAACAACCTCAAGTTAGTGAAGCAGAGCAAGAGGAGTCATAACTAAAGTTAAGAATATAAAAAAAGCCACTTTACTAAAAAGTGGCTTTTTTTATGAGTTAATCTATTTTAAATATTTAGCTCGCTAAATAAATCTGTAAGATCACTGCTTGATGGTCTTGGTGCATCAGCAGAAACAATTTTTCCGTCAGGATCTAAAAGTATAAATCTAGGAATACCCATAATGTAGTAATCTGCAATAAACTGTGATTGCCATCCTTTTGGAGCAAATAATTGAATACCTCCTAATTCTTTATCGGCTACCATCGCTTTCCAATCTTCTTTAGCTTTATCCCATGAGTTTCCATGAGTTCTATCATCATCTATTGAGATACTAACAAATTGAATGTTTTTACCATGATAAGCGGCTTCAATTTTTTTAAGTGAAGGAATTTCAGCTTTACAAGGTCCGCACCATGTAGCCCAAATGTCAATGTATGTGTATTTTCCTTTTAAGTCATTTAGAGACATTGTGCCTCCTGCATAATTCTCATAGTCTTTAAACTCTGGAGAATCAGCACCTTTATATAAAGTTTCAGACATTGCTTTTTCAGTTTCTAATTGCTGTTTAATAGCAAACCTGTAATATTTCATTATTTTAGGAAGACGTTCTTTGGCATCAGCCACAACAGTTGAATCAATGTTTTTAGCATTGTCATAAAAAGCCTTAAGTTCGTTTTCAACTTTGTCAAATTCCTTGTTATAAGCAAGGCTATCTAAATCCTTATAGGCTTCAGTAGAAAAATAAGTTTCTTGTTTCAAACTATGAGCAGCTAAAAAATTACTTGTTTCAGATCCTTCTCCAGTATATTTCACAGTTTCATCAAACATTTTTGTGTCAATAGTCATGTTTAAATCATAACCATTTTTTAGGAAAATTGATGTTACTTCTGTACCATCTCCAATTGAAAAAACGCCTGGTTCAGCAACTTTTAAAGTATCTTTAAATGTGCCATCTTCAGCAACTTTTAGTACTTTGATAAAATCTTTTTTCTTTACAAAAACAGAGTCGCTGTTTTTATTAGTGATTGTTCCTGAAAGTGTTACATAATCTTTAGGTTTTTCTTCTTTTTCATTACATGCAAATACAGATATTGCTAATGCGAGAATCGCTAGTTTTTTCATGATAAATAATTTATGTTTTACCAAAAATAATGAGAATTATATTATAATGTTAGTATTTCGTTTAATTATTAATATTTACTTGCATAATTAGATACGAATGCAGAATTTTGAGGCCAAATATTTAAAAAAGACATGAGCCAAATTCATTATATATCATCTGAAACTTTAGATTTAAAAACCATATACGAAATCACTTACGAACAGAAACAATTAGCGCTTTCTGATGAAGTTATTGATAAAGTTCAAAAGTGTAGAAGTTATCTTGATGAAAAATTAAAAAATCAAGACAAACCAATTTATGGGATAAATACAGGTTTTGGATCATTGTATAATGTGAAAATTACAAATGAAAACTTAACTAAACTTCAAGAGAATTTAGTTATGTCTCATGCTTGTGGTGTTGGAGAGCGTGTACCAAAGCATGTTGTTAAATTAATGCTTTTACTTAAAATACAATCGCTACATTACGGCCATAGTGGTGTGCAAGTAGCTACAATAAAACGTTTGGTAGATTTTTATAACAACGATATTTTGCCAGTTGTTTATACGCAAGGTTCTTTAGGAGCTTCGGGAGATTTAGCACCATTAGCTCATTTAGCATTACCATTATTAGGAAAAGGCGAAGTTTATTATAAGGGAAAACGCCATGATGCAGAAACAGTTTTAGAGAAATTTGACTGGGAACCCATAGTATTAAAATCTAAAGAAGGTTTAGCGTTGCTAAACGGAACACAATTTATGAGCGCGTATGGTATAGACTTGCTATTAGAGTCTTATAAATTGTCATATTTAGCAGATTTAATAGGAAGTATTTCATTAGATGCTTTTGATGGTAGGATAGAGCCTTTTAATGAGTTAGTACATTTAGTAAGACCACATAACGGGCAGCTTAAAACTGCTGAACGTGTTAGAGAGTTTTTAGATAGTAGCGAACTTATTAGTCAATCTAAAAAACACGTACAAGATCCGTACTCGTTTAGATGTATACCGCAAGTGCATGGTGCAAGTAAAGATACATTAGCTTATGTAGAAAAAACATTTATTACAGAAATAAACTCGGTGACTGACAACCCTAATATTTTTTTTAATGATGATGAAATTATTTCTGGAGGTAATTTTCATGGACAACCTTTAGCCTTGGCGTTAGATTATTTAAAAATAGCTATGGCTGAATTAGGAAATATTTCAGAGCGCAGAATTTTTCAATTAGTATCAGGTTTACGTGAGTTACCAGCCTTTTTAGTTGATAACCCAGGTTTAAACTCTGGATTTATGATTCCACAATATACAGCTGCTAGTATAGTAAGTGCAAACAAACAATTAGCATCACCAGCAAGTATTGATAGTATTGTGTCTAGTAATGGTCAAGAAGATCACGTTAGTATGGGTGCAAATGCAGCTACGCAAGCATTTAGATTGGTTAATAATGTAAAGCGTATTTTATCTATAGAACTTTTTAATGCTTCTCAAGCATTATCATTCAGAGCGCCTTTAAAATCTTCTGAATTTATAGAGTCTTTTCTAAAATCTTATAGAGAGCAAGTTGCTTTTGTGGCTGATGATAGAGAACTTTATAAAGATATTGATAAAAGTATTTTGTTTGTAGAGCAATTGGCAGTAGATGTAGATGAATTTTTAAGTTAAAGATTCATCTGATTTATTTTTACACAATTTATTTGCCCATTTATAAGCATCTTCTAGTGTTGAAAATATTTCAAATGGCTTTTGAAGAAAAAGTTTTTCTATATCTGAATTGTCTATCATAATTTTTTCGCCGGTTACAACAGCAAATCCTAATAAATTATCAATTTTTGATGTTTCCAGATAAACTTTAGGGTTTATAGCGTAGGAGTTTTTTCGGTGTGTTACATATACAAAGGGTTTGCTATCGCCATAATATTTTTTAGTTATATCAACAATAGCGTTATACTTTTCATTTGATATTGTAACACCTTCTTTCATAACAGCCACTATGTAGTTGCTGTATATAGTAAATTCTCCAAAAGTGTACTTTAATTTTTTCTCCATATTCTAAATTAAAAAAAAACTAAAAACTCCATTTATAAAATGGAGTTTTTTTTAGTTAAAAAACTAATTATTAGGATTCTGCAGTATCTTTTGGTTTCTCTATAGTGACTTTTAGCTCTTGACTTTTTTCGTCTAAAGTCATAGAGATTTTATCACCTTCGTCAATTTTAGAGTTAACTATTTCTTCAGCTAGTGTATCTTCAATATACTTTTGTATTGCACGTTTTAATGGTCTTGCTCCATATTGTTTGTCAAAACCTTTATCGGCAATAAAATCTTTAGCTTTTTTAGATAGTTTTAAATCGTATCCTAGCAACTTGATTCTTTCAAATAGTTTTTCAAGTTCAATATCAATGATTTTATTGATATCTTCTCGTTCTAGAGCGTTAAACACAACAACATCATCAATTCTGTTTAAGAATTCTGGAGCAAACGCTTTTTTAAGTGCGTTTTCTATAACGCTTCTTGCATTGGCATCTTCTTGCGCTTTTTGTGACGATGTTCCGAATCCAACTCCGGTTCCAAAATCTTTAAGCTTACGAGCACCAATATTTGAGGTCATTATAATAATTGTATTTCTAAAATCAATTTTTCTACCTAAACTGTCTGTTAAATAGCCGTCATCTAATACTTGAAGTAACATGTTAAATACATCAGGATGTGCTTTTTCTATTTCATCAAGTAATATTACAGCGTAAGGTTTGCGTCTTACTTTTTCTGTAAGTTGACCACCTTCTTCATAACCAACGTATCCTGGAGGAGCACCAATTAGTCTTGAGATTGCAAATTTCTCCATGTATTCACTCATATCTATTCTAATAAGTGAATCTTCGCTATCAAATAGTTGTTTAGAAAGAACTTTAGCTAATTGTGTTTTACCAACTCCTGTTTGCCCTAAAAATATAAATGAACCAATTGGCTTATTGGGATCTTTAAGTCCAGCTCTGTTTCTCTGAATGGCTTTTACAACTTTAGCAACGGCTTCATCTTGACCAATTACTTTTCCTTTTATAAGTTCTGGTAATTGAGCAAGTTTGTTGCTTTCAGTTTGTGCTATTCTGTTTACAGGGATTCCGGTCATCATAGATATTACATCGGCAACGTTGTCTTCAGTAACAACTTCGCGGTGTAATTTTGTTTCTTCTTCCCATTTTTCTTGAGCAATAGCAAGTTCTTTTTCTATGCGTTTTTCATCATCTCTTAACTTTGCTGCTTCTTCATATTTTTGTTTTTTAACAACAGAAGATTTAGATTCTTTTACGTCTTCAAGTTGTTTTTCTAAATCTAAAATTTGTTGAGGAACATCAATATTTTTAATGTGAACTCTAGATCCGGCTTCGTCAAGTGCATCTATAGCTTTATCTGGTAAAAATCTATCAGACATATACCTGTTAGTTAGCTTAACGCACGCTTCAATAGCCTCATCTGTGTAATCAACATTGTGATGCTCTTCATACTTACCTTTTATGTTGTTAAGAATCATGATAGTTTCTTCAACACTAGTAGGTTCTACAATAACTTTTTGAAAACGTCTTTCAAGAGCTCCATCTTTTTCTATATACTGTCTGTATTCATCTAGGGTAGTGGCGCCAACACATTGAATTTCACCACGAGCTAAAGCAGGTTTAAACATATTTGATGCGTCTAAACTTCCAGTTGCGCCACCAGCACCAACAATTGTGTGAATTTCATCAATAAAAAGAATGATATCATCATTTTTTTCTAATTCATTCATAACAGCTTTCATACGTTCTTCAAACTGTCCACGATATTTTGTGCCTGCAACTAGGCTGGCTAAATCTAGTGTTACTACACGTTTGTTAAATAATATTCTAGATACTTTTCGTTTCACAATTCTGTTTGCTAAACCTTCAGCAATTGCTGATTTACCTACGCCAGGTTCACCAATAAGTAATGGGTTGTTTTTCTTTCTTCTACTTAAAATTTGAGAAACACGTTCTATTTCCTTTTCTCGTCCTACAACAGGGTCTAATTTTCCTTCTTCGGCCATAGCGGTTAAATCTCGACCAAAATTATCTAAAACAGGTGTTTTAGATTTTTTATTAGTTTTTCCTGAAGGCGCATTAAACGGATTGTCTTTAGGTGTGTCTTCACCAGCTGACGCATCATCATCAAATGCTTGGTTTTTTGGTTCTATGTATTCGTCGTCATTTGTTATCATAAACTTGAATTGTTCTTTAACGTTATCGTAATCAACTTTTAACTTATTAAGAAGCTTTGTAGTTGGGTCATTTTCATTTCTTAAAATACATAACAATAAATGTGCTGTATTTATTGAAGTGCTTTGAAATAGCTTGGCTTCAAGAAATGTTGTTTTTAAAGCGCGTTCAGCTTGCCTTGTTAGGTGCAAGTTTGTTTTTTCATTAGAAACCACTGCAACATTTGGGTTTGCAGGGCTTAATATTTCTACTTTACGCCTTAAGTGGTTTAAATCTATTTCTAGAGCATTAAGTATATTGATAGCTTTACCATTACCGTCTCTTAAAAGCCCTAGCATTAAATGTTCTGTACCTATAAAATCATGTCCAAGGCGCAGTGCTTCTTCTTTACTAAAAGCGATTACGTCTTTTACTCTAGGTGAAAAATTATCATCCATAAATTATATCCTTTCTGCATTAAATGTAATAAAAACATATTACTAAAGGCAAAAACTATACCTTAAATTATATGTGTCTTGCTAATAGACAAAAAAAACTTAACAAAATCAAAAAAATTAACAGCTTACTTATTAACTAAAATAGTACTGGAAATTGTTAATAAAAAAAATAAAAAAGATAGAACAAACACCTATCATTACTACTTAATTGGTTATATTAGCTCGATTTGAAATTTTGAAAAAAACTAATTAATTTAATATATGGTAGAAGGAGAAAAACTCATTCCAATTAATATTGAAGATGAAATGAAATCGGCTTACATTGATTATTCAATGTCAGTCATTGTGTCACGTGCATTACCAGATGTAAGAGATGGTTTAAAACCTGTTCATAGACGCGTGCTTTTTGGTATGCATGAATTAGGAGTTAGGTCAAACACAGCTCATAAGAAGTCAGCTAGAATTGTTGGAGAAGTTTTAGGTAAGTATCACCCACATGGTGATTCATCTGTTTATGATACAATGGTACGTATGGCTCAAGAGTGGAGCTTGCGTTACATGCTTGTTGATGGACAAGGAAACTTTGGATCTATAGATGGCGATAGCCCAGCAGCAATGCGTTATACCGAAGCGCGTATGCGAAAAATATCTGAAGACATGCTTGCAGATATTGATAAAGAAACTGTAGATCATAAATTAAATTTTGACGATACATTACAAGAACCAACAGTTCTTCCTACCAGAATACCTGGACTATTAGTAAATGGTGCTTCTGGTATTGCTGTAGGTATGGCTACAAATATGCCACCGCATAACTTAAGTGAAGTTGTTGATGGTACAGTAGCTTATATTGATAATAATGATATAGAAATAGATGAGTTAATAACTTACATTAAAGCGCCAGATTTTCCTACAGGAGGAACTATTTATGGTTATGATGGAGTTCGTGAAGCCTTTAAAACAGGTCGCGGACGAATTGTAATGAGAGGTAAGGCGGTTATTGAAGAGGTACAAGGTAGAGAATGTATAATTGTATCAGAAATTCCTTATCAAGTAAATAAGGCTGATATGATTAAAAAAACAGCCGATCTTGTAAATGACAAAAAACTTGAAGGTATCTCTACAATTCGAGATGAGTCTGACAGAAATGGAATGCGTATTGTTTACGTATTAAAAAGAGACGCAATACCTAATATAGTTTTAAATAAACTTTTTAAATACACGGCATTACAATCATCTTTTAGTGTAAATAATATTGCATTAGTAAACGGAAGACCACAATTACTAAACCTTAAAGAACTTATTCATCATTTTGTAGAGCATAGACATGATGTTGTAGTGCGTCGTACCAAATATGAATTACGTAAGGCTGAAGAGCGTGCACACATATTAGAAGGATTAATAATTGCTTCAGATAATATTGATGAAGTTATAGCTTTAATTCGTGCATCATCTAATGCTGAAGAGGCTCGAGAAAAGTTAATAGAACGTTTTAAGCTATCTGAAATACAAGCCAAGGCTATTGTAGAGATGCGTCTACGTCAATTAACAGGTTTAGAACAAGATAAACTACGTTCTGAATACGAAGAATTGATGAAAACTATTGAAGACCTAAAAGATATTCTAGACAAAAAAGAGCGTCGTATGAATATCATTAAAGATGAGCTTCTTGTTGTTAAAGATAAATACGGAGATGAGCGTCGTTCTATAATAGAGTATGCTGGTGGAGATTTAAGTATTGAAGATATGATTCCTGATGAGCAAGTAGTTATTACCATTTCTCATGCTGGATACATAAAAAGAACATCTTTAACAGAATACAAAATACAAAATAGAGGAGGCGTAGGTCAAAAAGCATCAACAACAAGAAACGAAGATTTCCTAGAGAACTTATTTGTAGGTACAAACCATCAATACATGTTGTTCTTTACTCAAAAAGGTAAATGTTTCTGGATGCGTGTTTATGAAATTCCTGAAGGAAGCAAAACATCAAAAGGTCGCGCTATTCAAAACCTTATAAATATAGAGCAAGACGATAAAGTTATGGCTTTCATTTGTACGCAAGACCTAAAAGATGAAGACTACATAAACAGCCATTACGTTATTATGGCTACAAAAAATGGTCAAGTAAAGAAAACAGCACTTGAGCAATATTCAAGACCAAGAACAAACGGTATTAACGCCATTACCATAAAAGAGGAAGATGAGCTATTAGAAGCAAAACTAACCACTGGTAATAGTCAAGTAATGTTAGCACTTAAGTCTGGTAAAGCCATCAGATTTGAAGAAGCTAAAACAAGACCAATGGGTAGAAATGCTTCAGGAGTAAGAGGGATTACACTAGCAAACGATCAAGATGAAGTAATTGGTATGATCGCTATTGAAAATCCTCAAGAAGAATCTGTACTTGTTGTATCTGAAAATGGTTATGGTAAACGTACGTTTATTGACGATCCTGAAGATGGAGAAGCTGTTTATAGAATTACAAACCGAGGAGGAAAAGGAGTTAAAACAATTTCTATTACCGAAAAAACAGGTCATCTAGTAGCCATTAAATCTGTAACCGATGAAGATGATTTAATGATCATTAATAAATCTGGAATTGCAATTAGAATGGCAGTTAACAACCTTCGAGTTATGGGACGTGCAACACAAGGAGTAAAACTTATAGACTTAAAAGGAAAAGATTCTATAGCAGCAGTAGCAAAAGTAATGAAAGATGAAGATGAAACTATTGATGCTGAAGCATTAGAATCTGGCGAAACCATAGAAAATGGTACAAATCTTGATAATACTCAAGAAGATCAAAATAATAACGATAATTAATAAAAAAACAGAAAAATGAAAAATACACTAATAGTTGCTTTATCCCTATCGGTAACTACGTTTTCTTTTGCTCAAAAAAAGGAATTGAAAACAGCTGAAAAAGCTATAAAAAATGCAAACTATGCAGAAGCTAAAACAGCTTTAGGTCAAGCAAAGTCTTTAATGTCTTCTATGGATGGCAAATTAAAAGATAAATATAACTTTCTTAATGCAAAAGCGCTTTATGCAAACGGAACCGGAAGCCAGTCAGATATAAATGAGGCTTTAACAAGTTTAGAAAGTGTTTCAGATAATTATGCATCTGAACTGTCAGAACTTAAAACTGCGATGGAAAATGATTTTCTTACCAAAGCAAATGAAGCTTACAAAAGCAATAATTTCTCACTAGCTACTGATAAATTTGAGCAACTTTATAGAGTTGTGCCTTCAGATACAACATATCTATATTATGCTGCTGTAAGTGCTGTAAGTGGGCAAGACTATGATGCTGCTTTAAATCATTACTTAAAATTAAGTGATTTAGGGTATACAGGACAAGAAAAGCAATATTATGCAACAAATGTAGAAACAGGAGAAGAAGAAGTTTTTGATAAAGCAACAAGAGATATTTTAGTAAAAGGAGACGACTATATCAAACCTGTTGATCGTATGACAGAATCTAAATTAGCTGAAATAACCAAAAACATTGCACTTATTTATGTTAATTTAGACAAAAATGATGAAGCTATCGCTGCTATAAAAAAGGCTAGAGCCAATGAGCCAAGCGATGTTAATTTGATATTAACGGAAGCTAACCTTCAGTATAAAATGGGTAATACAGATGCTTATAAATCTTTAATAGAAGAAGCTATCGAGTTAGATCCTAACAACATTGACTTATTTTATAATTTAGGAGTTCTTTCTGCTGAATCAGGAAATAACGAAAAGGCAAAAGAATATTACAATAAAGTAATTGAAATGGATCCTACCTATGTTAATGCTCAAACAAATATTGCGGCATTAATTCTTGATGAAGAGAAAGATATCATTGAAGAAATGAATGGTTTAGGTAGTTCAGCTGCTGATAATAAGCGTTATGATGAGCTTAAGGAAGAAAGAATGACCGTATATAAATCTGCTATTCCTTATTTAGAAGCTGTATTAAAAATTAACCCAGATGATGTTCAAGTAACAAAAACGTTAATGAATATATACAGTGCTATTGATAATACTGCAAAATTTAAAGCTTTAAAAGCTAAATTAGAAACATTAGAAGGAAATTAGAGTCTTTTTTCCTTTTAATCAAAAAAAACACCGCTAAATTTTAGCGGTGTTTTTTTATATAATCTTTTTAATGACTCGTAGTTTATGAGTGTGTTTTCTTAACTCGGCATTATATATACCAGAATGATCTAATCTATCAATTCGTACTTTTCCATGTGCATGGATAATAAAATTATCTTTCATGATAATTCCAACATGTACAATATCACCTTCAGTATTATCAAAAAAGGCTAAATCACCAGGATCGCTTTCTTCAATAAAACTTAAAGCTTCACCTTGAGTGGCTTGCTGTGAGGCATCTCGTAGTAATTTATAACCGTTTAATTTATAAACCATTTGCGTAAAACCAGAACAGTCAATACCAAAAGGAGTTTTTCCACCCCAAAGATATGGGGCATTTAAATACATAAAGGCTGTATTTATTAAAGACTCTTTTTCTTTTTTACTAGAAGTGGTATTACCATCATAAGTATGGTTTAATAGCGATAAACCGTTAAGGCAAGCACCTAAAGGAATTGGATAAAGTTGTTGGTTACTGTCTTGAATAAACTCAACCAAATCTGTTGAAACTTTAAGTGTTTCCTTATTTAGAAAGCTGTATTGATCTTCAAGTATTTCAAGATACTGTTTATTATCTATCCAGCCTTCGTAATTATCAAATGCAAGACGAATTCGACTCCAATTTTTACGTTGTTCAAGCACTTTAAAGTAATCACCATAGAGTACTTGTGAAACAAGTTCACTTTTGTCAGATGGTTCAAACCTTAAAGGAACAATGCTTAAATTACAAATTCCGTATTGCATTTAGATTCTGGTTTAGTTTCTTTCTATAACAACTGCAGAAGCACCACCGCCGCCATTACAAATAGCTGCAGCACCAATTTTTGCATCGTTTTGTTCTAAAACATTTAATAGGGTGATTAATATTCTTACACCAGAACAACCTAGTGGGTGTCCTAAAGAAACGGCACCACCGTTTACATTTACGTTTTTATCGCTTAAACCTAAAATTTTCATGTTTGCTAATCCTACAACAGAGAAGGCTTCGTTAAACTCGAAGTAATCTACATCATCTATTGATATATTTGCTTTGTCTAAAGCTTTTGGAAGCGCTTTAGCCGGTGCAGTAGTAAACCATTCTGGCTCGTGAGCAGCATCAGCATAACTTTTTATTGTAGCAAGTGGTTTTAGTCCTAATTCTTCTGCTTTTTCTTTACTCATTAAAACCATGGCTCCAGCACCATCATTTATTGTAGAAGCATTTGCTGCTGTAACAGTACCGTCTTTAGTGAAAGCAGGTCTTAAAGCAGGAATTTTATCCATTTTTACATTAGTAAATTCTTCATCTTTATTTACTATAATAGCATCACCACGACGTTGAGGAACTTCAACAGGAACTACTTCGTTGTCAAACTTTCCTGCTTCCCAAGCAGCAGCAGATCTATTGTATGATTGAATAGCAAATGCATCTTGGTCTTCTCTAGAGAATTCATATTCAGTTGCACAAGCATCAGCACAAACACCCATAGCATCTTGATTATAGGCATCTACTAAACCATCTTTTTGCATACCATCTATCATGGTTGCAGGTCCAAATTTAGTTGCAGAACGCGCGTGAAAGTAATGAGGAATTAAACTCATGTTTTCCATACCTCCAGCAACTACAACATCAGCATCACCCAAAGCTATTGCTTGAGCAGCTTGCATAACAGCTTTCATTCCAGAAGCACATACTTTGTTTATTGTGGTACAAGGAACAGTATTAGGAATACCAGCATAAATAGCCGCTTGTCTTGCAGGAGCTTGTCCTGTTCCTGCTTGAACAACATTACCCATTAAAACTTCTTGAACCATTTCTGGCTTTAAATTTATTTTATCTAGTGCACCTTTTATAGCTATAGCTCCTAATTTAGGAGCTGGTATTGTTGATAATGATCCTAAAAAACTTCCAATAGGAGTTCTAGCAGCAGAAACAATAACGACGTCTTTATTCATTTTGATTTTTCTTTTTTTGATTCTCGCAAAAATAATGATTTTTTTATAGAACAGAGAATGATTACTCTATTATAAGCGATTGAAAAAGGTTATATTTTTATTACATTTGAGATATTAAACCACTTCATGAAAGACTTTATTAATTTACTATATAGAAATCACTCATTAGTATATAAGCTGCTTCTTTTTATAGGTACTACATTTTTAATTGTTTACTTGTTTCCTAAAAGCGGTAAGTTTAAATATAATTTCGAAAAAGGAAAGCCTTGGCAATCAGAAAACTTATATGCACCTTTCAATTTTGCTATAAAAAAGACAGATGCTGAAATTGCAACAGAAAAAAAACGTATCACAGATAACAGTACGCT
Organism: Corallibacter vietnamensis; assembly: GCF_039537875.1. Lineage (NCBI taxonomy): Bacteria > Pseudomonadati > Bacteroidota > Flavobacteriia > Flavobacteriales > Flavobacteriaceae > Corallibacter > Corallibacter vietnamensis. The sequence goes on along the minus strand of NZ_BAABBI010000003.1, from coordinate 188,291 downwards.
GTATTTTAATGTTGATGTTGCAGTAAAAAAACAAGTATACAAATTATATGACCAAGAGTTTAAAACAATTTTTGATGATTCATTATCTAAATTACCTGATAATGTTTTGTATAAAACAGGTAAGCAAATTTTAAATGACTTGTATGGTTATGGTTTTTTGAATCAAGACCATAATTTTTCTAAGTCACAAAAGGTTGTTCTGTTAAATAACCGTGTAGAGTATAAAAAGGCAACGTATTCAAATTTAATAAGTCAAAGTGAGTTGACTAGCTTTATTGAGGATGATTTAAAAAACAATGGGCTAAACCGCTATAAAACACAATTTATTTCTTTGTTTTTTGATATTGTAGAACCTAATTTAACGTATGATAAAGCTTTTACAGAGAATGTATTACAAGAAGAGCTTGATAAAATTTCTTATACAAGAGGAAGTGTAGAAAAAGAAACCCTTATTATTTCTAAAGGAGAAGTAGTTGAAGGTGATAAATATCAAAAATTACGTTCTTTAGAGTTGGAGTATGAGTCTCAAGTTTGGACAGATACCAATTATTACTTAATAGTTTTTGCTTATACAGTTTTAGTAGCTTTAGCATTGCTAATGTTGCTTTTGTTTTTAAGAAAATATAGACTTGATGTTTTTGAAAACAATACCAAAGTAACCTTTATATTTTTCAATATTTTCTTAATGGTACTTATTACAACTTTGGTTGTAAATTACAATTCTAAATATATTTATGTTGTACCAATTTGTATACTACCGCTTGTGTTAAAAGCTTTTTTTGATGCTAGATTAGGCTTGTTTACACACGTTGTTACGGTTTTATTATTAGGCTCTATTGTGTCAAATAGTTATGAATACATGTTTTTACAAATTATCGCAGGTATTGTAACTATTTTAACAGTATCTGAATTATATAAGCGCGCTAATTTATTTATATCTGTAGGACAAATAACACTTATTTATATTATAGCATATTTTGCCTTTTTTGTAATACATGAAGGGAGTGTAGAATCACTTAAGTGGGAAACATTTGGACTCTTTGTATTGTGTGGTTTAGCTACGCTTTTTGTGCAGCCACTTATATATGCTTATGAAAAATTATTTGGATTAGTATCAGATGTATCACTTCTTGAGTTGTCAGATACCAATTCTAAACTACTTAAGGAGCTTTCTGATATAGCTCCAGGAACTTTTCATCATTCATTAAATGTCGCAAATTTAGCTGAAGCTGCTGCAAACGAGATAGGAGCAAATGCTATGCTTGCTAGAGTAGGTGCTTTATATCATGATATCGGAAAAATGAAAAACCCTACGTATTTTACTGAAAACCAACCAACAGGTATAAGTCCTCATGACGAGTTGTCATCTAGAGAAAGTGCTTCTATTATTATAGATCATGTTATAAATGGAATAGAAATAGCAAAAAAGAATAACCTACCAGATCGTGTAATAGATTTTATAAGAACTCACCATGGAACTAGTGTTGTTTACTATTTTTATATGAAAGAAAAGGAAACTAGTTTAGATTCTCAAGTAGATAAATCGGTTTTTTCATATCCTGGTCCAAAGCCTTTTAGTAAAGAAACAGCAATTCTTATGATGTGTGATAGTGTAGAAGCAGCTTCAAAAAGCTTAAGAGAACCAACCTCTTCAAAAATTGATGATTTTGTTGAAAATATAATCAATAAACAAATGGCAGAAGAACAGTTTTTAAATGCCAATATTACGTTTAAAGAAATTCAATCTATCAAAAAAGTATTAAAAAGAAAACTAGCTAATATTTATCACTTAAGGATAGAGTACCCAGAATAGATATTATTTTATCATTTTAAAACAACTATCAGTGTTCATGATGTATTAATGATTAAATTGCAAGAGACTTAAAAAATGTAACACTTATGCAACCTAAAATAACCTTAAAAGATTTAGCTAATCTTGCTGGCGTTTCAATTTCAACGGTTTCTAAAGCATTAAATGATAGCCCTGAAATAGGAGAGAAAACCCGTGTGAAAATTAAAGAAATTGCAGAGTCTTATAATTATGTACCTAATAATATTGCAAGAAGTTTAAAATCTAAATCAACTAAAATAATTGGGGTTATTATACCTGCAATTTTATTGGAGTTTTTCAGTAAAGTATTGTATGGTATAGAGATGGAAGCTACTAGATTGGGTTATAAAATTGTAATTTGCCTATCAAATGAAAGCCATCAAAAAGAAGTTGAAAGCATAGATACGTTTATAAATGGTAGTGTTGATGGAATCATATTATCTGTAGCAGAAGAAACACAAAAAAATAAAGACTATTCACATTTTTATAAAACCTTAAAATATAACGTACCTATGGTTATGTTTGATAGGGTAATAGATGAGATTACTTGTGATAAAGTTACTGTAGATGATTTTGAAGGCGCTTTTAAAGCAACAAATTTTTTATTAGAAATAGGATGTGAAAATGTTGTGTTTTTAAATATAATATCAAATATAAGCGTAGGACAATTAAGAGAACAAGGTTATGTTTCAGCAATGCAAAAATCTGATAAAGAGGTGAAAATATTAACACCTCAACATTATAATGAAATAGAAAAAGAGTTATTACCAGTTTTTAAAAATGAAAAGGTTGATGCTATATTAGCAGCAGACGAATACTCTGCTGTTTTAGCTATGAATGTTGCAAGAATGAATGGATATGATATTCCCAAAGATATTTCGATTATAGGGTTTACAAATGGCCTTATTTCTGAACACGCAATACCATCATTAACAGTTGTTAGTCAACATGCTGAAAATATTGGTAAACAAGCGGTTTCTTCACTTGTAAATCGTTTAGAAAGTGAAACCTCAACAGAAACAATACATACCGTAGTTAAAACAAATATTGTTGAAAGAAACTCCACAAGATGAAAGTAATCAAATTAGCACTTTATTACTAAAAAAGAATAGACTAGAGAAGCAATACTATTTTATCAAAATAAGATAGTTTTTTTGAAGTAAATTATTGTAGTAGTTAAAATAAAAAAGCCTTACTAAAATTAGTAAGGCTTTTGTGATCGCGACAGGATTCGAACCTGTGACCGTCTGCTTAGAAGGCAGATGCTCTATCCAGCTGAGCTACGCGACCATTCAAGGATTAAACCTGAAAAAAAGTCGGGGTGGCAGGATTCGAACCTGCGACCTCCGCGTCCCAAACGCGGCGCGATAACCGGGCTACGCTACACCCCGAGTTGAGATAAAAATATCAAATAGACATTTTTATAAAAAACCACCGGTATTTGGTTTTTTAAACTCTGCGGAGAGACGGGGATTCGAACCCCGGCAACACTTACGCGTTGACAGATTAGCAATCTGCTCCATTACCACTCTGGCACCTCTCCAATACATTTTGTAAAGAACGTTCTTTAAATGCGGATGCAAATGTAAGTTTTCAAACCAAAGAACGCAACTATTTTTCCACTTTTTTACGTAAAAATTTACAATAAGTACTTATTGCTTTTTTAATCTATTAAAAGTCAGTTGTTAATAAAGTTTTTGCTTTATGATAATGAATATCTTTAAAATCAGAAATTATAGTGTTTGCTAGAGAGTAATCTTGATTTTTGGAATTTATACTATTGTATCCTACACAATAAATACCAGCAGCATGAGCTGCTTTTATTCCGTTTGTAGAATCTTCTATAACGATACAATGTTTTTTATCAACATTGGTAGCGGCATGAGCTTTATTAAATATTTCAGGATGTGGTTTTGAAGCCTTTAAATCAGCACCACTAAACTTATTAGTAAAAAATGGGTTTAAATTAAAACGCTCAAAAACACTTTCAATGGTAAACATTGATGCTGACGATGCTAGAACAAGGTTTACATCATTATCATAGTAGTTTTTAATAAGATCTAAAACACCATCAATTAGTTTTAGGTCTGGATCATTTTTAAACAAGTCTTTAAAAATATTGCGCTTTATTTGTACAAGCTCTTGAGGTTCGTTTTTTAAATTAAAATGATCACATAAACTACGACATACATTTATTGTAGATTGTCCAGTAAAGGATTCGTAGTGTGTGGCTGATACATCTATATTTAATTCGTTAAACATACCGTGGTATGCTTTATGGTGTAAAGGTTCGGTGTCTACAATAACACCATCCATGTCAAATAAAACAGCTTTAAGCATAGAATAAAAGTTTTTTTTGCAAAGATAGGTATCTGTTTAATTAATGTATTTAGTTATAAATTTATTTCTTGAAAGTATCATGCCTTCTCACAAATAATAACAATTCGCTCTTCCTCTAAATTTGTAGTAAAAAAAAGGTATGTTTTTCCGCCGTCTTTAATGTTTAGTTTTTTTCTTATTTGTTGTACCGTTTCAGGAAAATTTCTTGTTGTTATATTGGCTTGTTTCGGAACTCTCTTTTTTAGTGCCCGTTTGTTATAAGGCAGTATTTCTTTTATTTTAAAACATCTTCCCGGAAAATCAATATAAGCTTGTGAAGTATATAGATGCGAATGCTGATGAAGCTTAAAAACATTTAGTTTACTAGCTACTGATTTAAAAGCTCCTGATTTTAGTATTGCAGCATTGGGTTCATAAAGATAGGATAGAGGTAAGCTAAACTTTGGGTGAATAGTTTTTTCTGTTTCAAGTTCAAAATTGAAATAAGACTCTGATGTTTTTGTTAAGTTTATAGTTTTTATTTCAATAGGATTTTCATTTCCTTTTTCAAGCAGCCAAAGCAATTCTTTTACTTCATTATTTACAGCAACAACATGAATGGTTTTTACCCATTTTAATTCATTAATCCCTATAGAAATGTCCAATAGAGGTGATGTTTTAATTAGAATACTATTGGACTTACTGAAAAGTAAATCAATATGTTTGGGCACATTAGGAAGGCAGTCTGATAATAAAAATACTTTTCCTTTACTGTCATGTCGCCTAGAAGGATCTATGTAAATACAATCATATATATTTTTGTTTTCATTGAGATATTTTAAGCCATCAACGGCTTCTGTTTGTATATTTTCAGTGCCAAGTTGTTTTAAGTTGTGCGCAACAATTTGAGATAAAGTGTCATTTATTTCACAGTGTGTTACTTTTTTAAAATGTTTAGAAAAGAAGTAACAATCAACACAAAAACCACCTGTTAAATCTATAATCGTATTTCCGGTTACTAATTTAGATTTGTATAGTGCAGTAATTTCAGATGATGTTTGCTCAATATTAAGTTTATTAGGGTAATAAATTTTTGGTGTGTTGTACCAAGTAGGAAGTTTGGTTTCACACTTTTTTTTTGCTTCAATTTGCTCAATTAAAGTTTTAATGTCAATATCTAATTCAGGATGCTTTTTTAAGAGTAAACTTATGGTGTCAGAGTTTAAATTATTTTCAATAAACTCTTGATTTTTAGTTTTTAATATGTCTTTGTTCAAAGCTATACTATAATCCTTTAGTTAGTTTTTTTACTACTTTATAATCAGATAGAAACTCTTTCAAAATTACTTTTATAGCTGTGTAAGCAGGAACAGCAACTATCATACCTACAATACCAAATAGTAGTCCAGCAATAATAATTATCAAGAAGATTTCTAATGGATGCGACTTAACGCTTTTTGAGAAAATTACAGGCTGGCTAATGAAATTATCTATAAGTTGACCAATACAAATGATAATTAATACATACATGGTTTTAGGAAGTATGACATCACTAAAATCGCTACCAAGGTTACTTGTCATGGTAAGAATAATCATTAATGCACCACCAATTAAAGGCCCTACATAAGGTATTAAGTTTACTAAAGCACATAAAAATGCAATAACAACAGCATTTTCAACACCAATTATTAGTAGACCTATGGTATAAATAACAAACAATATTGATATCTGAAATATAAGTCCAACGAAATAACGAGAAAGTAAATCTTTAATTTTATTAAATGATTTTTGAAGTCTAGTTTCTTTATCTTCAGGTATAAAACTCATGATGCTTCCTTCAAATAACTGGCTGTCTTTCAGAAAGAAAAATGAAATAAACAATACAGAGAATAATCCGATACTAAAATTTCCAAACCCACTTAATATGGAGTTTATTAAATTAGGAATCAACGCATAGTCTAATTTTGAAAGCAAATCAGACTCTTTAAGTGATTGTTCAACATCTACATGGTTAATACCAAAATAGCTGGTTGCTTCTAGATATAAATCTTCAACATTACCTTGTAGCTCTTTAATATCTAGTAATTCTAGGTTATGGCTTTGCTCTGTAATTAGTGGAATAAATAATACAAATAACCCAACTAAAATGCCTATGAGCAATATCATAGTCGCTATAACGGCTACAGTGTTTTTGAATTTAAGTTTGTTTCTTAAAAATTGTACAATAGGCCTACCAATTAATGAAGTTATAGCGGCAATGACAATATATACAAGTACCGATTGAATTTTATATAAAAAAAATGCTACAAGACAAATGCCTACAACAACTGCTAGTGCTCTTAAAATTCCGTTTGCGATTATTTTTGAATTCATAAGGTAAATATATGAATTTGTATCATAGAGATTGTTTTGTTATTTCGTAAAGTGCAATATTTGTGGCTTGTACAGCATTCATGCTACTATTTTGACCAAACATTGTAATATGAATTGTATTATGAGATTCTTGTAGTATAGTTTCTGAAACGCCAAAATTTTCATCGCCTATAACCAAAGCAATGGGTTTTTCAGTTGAAAACTTAAAGCTATCTATAGGTGTGCTTTTATCTGTTATTTCTAAAGAAATTATTTGATAGTCGTTGTTTTTTAATTCAGAAATTACTGAAATAGCAGATTCGTGAATCTCATAAGGAACTACTTTTTCTGTAGCTCTTGATGTTTTTGTCATTTTTCTGCCAAAGGGAATATGACCTCCACAAAAAATAATTTTTTCAACACCAAAGGCATCAGCAATTCTAAATAAGCTACCAATGTTTGGTGCGTTAGTAATATTGTCACAAACTAACGTTATTGGGAATGTGCGCTTTTGAAAATTAGTATTGTAGTGGTTTAGTTGCATTTATAGCGATTAGTTTTCAAATACATATTTAATGATGTTAGCACCCATTTTTAAAGCTTTCTCACGAACTTCTGGCGGATCATTATGTACAATTTCATCTTCCCAACCATCTCCTAAATCGCTTTCAAAAGTAAATAAGACCACAAGTCTGCTTTCGTGAAAAATACCAAAAGCTTGAGGTCTTGTGCCATCGTGTTCATGAATTTTAGGTAATCCTTTTGGAAAGCTAAAAGCGCTATTAAAAATAGGATGATTTGCAGGGAGTTCTATAAATGCTTTTTCAGGAAAAACTTTTTTTAACTCTCTAGTAATGTATGGTTTAATTCCGTAATTGTCATCAATATGTAAAAAACCTCCAGAGATTAAGTAGTTTCTTAAGTTGTCAGCATCTTCGTCATTAAAAAACACATTTCCATGACCTGTCATGTGAATAAAAGCATATTGAAAAATATCTGGACTGCCAGTTTCTACAGTTTCAGTTTTTTCATTAATTTTTGTATTGATATTTGCATTACAAAATTTAACCAAATTAGGTAATGATGTAGGGTTACCATACCAATCGCCACCACCTTTATATTTTAATACGGCAACCTCTTGAGCTTGCACTCCTAGTGTTAGCAGGCATAGAAGGAATGTTGTTATATAAGTTTGTGTGTTATTCATTTGTGTAAGCTACCGAATGACAAGCTACTATAGCAGCTGTCTCTGTACGTAATCTGGTTTCTCCCAAAGTTACAGGAATAAAATTGTTTTGTAATGCCATTTCAATTTCTTTAACACTAAAATCGCCTTCAGGTCCTATTAAGATAATAACGTCTTTTTCAGATTGCAATTCCTTTTTAAGAGATTTTTTATCTAACTCTTCACAATGAGCTATAAACTGTTGACCATTAAAGTTGTTTTGTTGAACAAATTCTGTAAATGGTATGGCGTTATGAAGTATTGGTAAATAGCTTTGCAATGATTGTTTCATAGCCGATTGCAATATCTTCTGAAAACGTTCTGGTTTAATTATTTTACGTTCGCTATGATCACATATTATGGGAGTTATTTCTTGAATGCCAATTTCAGTAGCTTTTTCTAAAAACCACTCATAGCGATCATTCATTTTTGTAGGAGCAACAGCAATATGTAAATTGTATTTAGGCTTTGGTTGTTGTGTTTTTCCAGTTATTGAAACAACACAGTTTTTTATATCAGCCACAGTGATTTTTGCAGTAAATAGCCAACCTTTACCATTGGTAATGTGAAGCGTGTCATCAATAGTTTTTCTTAAAACTTTTACAATGTGTCTGCTTTCGTCTTTATCAAAAGAAAACTGTGTATCGTTATCAGATATATTGGCGTTGTAAAAAAGTTGCATATTATTTAGGTTCTACGACTTTTAAGACTTTAATTTCTTTAATGTTTTCTGGTTCGTGAGTTTTCAGTACAATGTAATACGAATCTTTTTCAACATCATCAATTTTAAAGATATCGTTTAGCGCGTGTGTGTCATTAATTATAGCGCTCTCTAAAGTTGCAGAAAGTCTACCTTCAGTAAACCAACCAGTATCACCACCGCGTGTTGCATTACGACTTATAGAGTATTGCTTGGCTAGTTGAGCAAAAGAATATAGCTTCTTTTTATACTTATCAATGATTTGATCTCTTACATCATTAATTTCATCTTGAGTTTTGCCTTTTCCATTTAGTAATATATAGCTTACTCTATAGTGAGATACATTGTATTTTTCAACTACTTTATAATGTACATGTTCAAAATCTGTTTCTACGGTAGTTTTTCCTCCAACACGTTTTTTTAAAAGCTCTTGAGCTAATCTGGTTTTGTGTTTAGCTTCATTAAATGTGATGAGTTTATTTTTTTTGCTTCCTTTTTCTGAAATGTAAGTTTCAGCTTGACTTGTATCTGTAATGGCATCTAACTCTTTAGACGCATTTTGAGATTGAATGAATGATGTAGATAAAACAAAAAATAAAATAAATAGTCTCATTAAATCTTTTTTTATTAGTTAGAATACAAAAAAACAAAATTATAGTATAGATATCCTTTAATTAATAAAGGTTATCAACAGAAACTTTAACAATATTAGTTAGATTTTTAATCTTGCTGAAGCTGTTATGTTTTGTTCAGAAAAATTCCCTTCAAGATATTTTAGGTATCCTACAATAGCAATCATAGCCGCATTATCTGTTGTGAATTCAAATTTAGGTACATAAGTTGTCCATCCAAATTTGCTTTCTCCATTTTTTAAAGCTTGTCTAATTCCAGAATTGGCAGATACGCCACCGCCAATAGCAATGTGCTTTATACCAGTTTCTTTACTTGCAAGCTTAAGTTTATCTATTAAAATACCAATAATGGTATATTGTATTGAAGCGCAAATGTCATTAATATTTTCATCAATGAAATTAGGATTGGCTTTTGTTTCTTTTTGTATAAAATATAAGATAGCGGTTTTTAAGCCAGAAAAGCTAAAGTTTAGTCCGTCTACTTTAGGTTTTGTAAACTTAAAAGCTTTTGGGTTTCCAAGTTTTGCACGTTTGTCTATTTCTGGACCAGCAGGATATCCTAAACCTAAAATTTTTCCGCTTTTGTCATAAGCTTCTCCTACAGCATCATCTATAGTTTCACCAATAACTTCCATGTCAAAGTAACTAGAAACTTTAACTATTTGAGTGTGTCCACCAGAAATAGTCATTGCTAAAAAAGGAAAAGGAGGTTTGTTAAAGCCTTCTTCATCTATAAAATGAGCTAAAATATGAGCTTGCATATGGTTCACATCTATTAACGGAATGTCTAGACCAAAAGCTAATGATTTAGCAAAAGATGTACCTACAAGCAAAGAACCCATAAGTCCTGGACCTCGCGTAAAAGCTATGGCGTTTAATTGAGACTTGTCAATATTAGCTTTTTTAAGTGCTTGTGCCACAACAGGAACAATGTTTTGCTGATGCGCTCTAGAGGCAAGTTCAGGAACAACACCGCCATATTCTTCATGTATTTTTTGACTTGCAATAACGTTACTTAAAATCTTGCCATTATGCATAACAGATGCTGCTGTGTCGTCGCAAGAAGACTCAATTCCGAGAATATAAATATTTTGTGAACTCATTAATAAAAATTAGGCACAATAATTGTTAATTTTGGCTTCAAAGTTATAACTTTAAAACGTATCAGAAAATTTTTAAAAATAGTATCAAAGCTAGTATTAATTTTACTACTTCTTTTCATCATATTGGTGTTGGTGTTTTCTATACCCGCAGTTCAAACAAAACTAGGTGCTTATGCAACAGATTTAATAAACCGCGATTATAAAACAAATATAAACATTGGTAGAGTAGGGTTACAATTTAATGGCGATGTTGAATTAAAAGAAATACTAATTAGAGATTACAAGCAAGATACATTGATTAGTGTTTTAGAACTAAACACATCTATAATTAACTTTAAAAATCTCTATAATAGCAAATTAGCTTTTGGTGATATAGATTTAGAGGGCCTTGTATTTAATTTAAAGAAATACAAAGGAGCTTCAGAAACTAATTTAGATGTTTTTGTAGCTAGATTTGATGAAGAAACACCTAGCAAAGAAAAAAGTAACTTTTTGCTATCTTCTAGTGATGTTACAATTACAGACGGAATTTTTAGGTTGATAGATGAAAATATTGAAAACCCTAATATTTTAGAATTTAATGCTATAGATATTAATGCAACGACATTTCTCATAAACGGCAGTGATGTAAGTATGCGTGTAAATAATTTAGCATTTTTAGATAGTCGTGGACTTGAAATGAAAAATTTGGTGACAAATTTTGCATATACACCAGAACATATATTTCTTGAAGATTTAGATATTGAAACAAAAAACTCAACCCTACAAGGAGAAGTTAAGTTTTTGTTTAACCGTGAAGACTTAAAAGACTTTACAGACAAAGTAAATATAGACGCTATATTTACAAAAGCAGATATTGCTCTAAATGAATTAAACACTTTTTATAATGAGTTTGGAGTAAACCAGCGAGCTGCATTTAGCACAAAAGTTTCAGGAACACTTAACAATATGAAACTTGATGACTTGCGTCTTAATACAAGTTCTAGAAGTAGCGTATATGGTGATATTACTTTTAAAAACCTTTTTAATGCCCAAGATGATAACTTTCATATGAATGGGTATTTCTCAAACCTATCATCAAATTATAGAGATCTTAAAGCGTTATTGCCAAATGTTTTGGGAGAAACCATTCCTTCGTCTTTTGAAAGGCTTGGAAATTTCACTATAGTTGGGCAATCAGAAATATCACCAAAAACCATAAAGGCTGATATAGAAATAGATACTGATTTAGGGTTTATAGATTCTAATCTTGTTATGAATTCTATTGATGATATTGACAATGCCTCTTATGTAGGTAATGTAATACTTACTGATTTTGATATGGGGCAGTTTCTTGAAGACCCAACATTAAAACAAGTATCCCTTAACCTAGATGTAGATGGAAAAGGTTTTACCAAAGCCAATGTAAACACTAAACTATTAGGAGATATCTTTAGTTTAGATTACAATAATTATGTTTATCAAAATATAGAAGTATCCGGAACATTAAAGGAAAATGTGTATAATGGTAGATTACGATCTAATGATAAAAATCTTAAACTAAAATTTAATGGATTAGCTGATGTCTCAAAAGAGGTAAATAAATTCGACTTTGTAGCTGAAGTAGATTATGCCAATTTAAAAGCGCTTAATTTTGTTAAAAACGATAGCTTATCTGTTTTTAAAGGTGTTGTTGATATGAAAATGACAGGAACATCTCTAAATGATGCGATTGGTTCTATTCAATTTAATAAAACATATTATGAGAATGAATATGACAAATACGAGTTTGACGATTTTGAAATCACATCATCTATCAAAAATAATGTAAGATATATAGATGTTAACTCTCCTGATATTATTGAAGGCCAATTAAGTGGTGAATTCCTATTTGAAGACATCGCCAAACTTTTTGAAAACGCCATAGGCAGTATTTATACAAACTATAAACCTCATGAAGTAGCCGAAAATCAGTACATAGATTTTAATTTTAAAATTTATAATAAAATAGTTGAAGTATTTGTTCCTGATATTGAATTAGGAACCAACACTTACATTAGAGGTCATGTAGAAAGCAATGAAAAAGCTTTTGATCTAGTATTTAGATCTCCAAAAATAAAACTCTTTGATTATTTTGCTGAATCTATAGCTGTTCAAGTAGATAATAAAAACCCATTATTTAACACCTATGCAGAAATAGATAGTATAAATACCAAATATTATAATATATCTAAATTCAACTTGATTAATGTAACGTTAAATGATACACTTTTTGTTAGGTCAGAATTTCAAGGAGGAGCAAAAAATAGAGATGTTTATAACTTCAGTTTTTATCATACTATAAATGAGGAAAATAAATCAGTAATAGGGTTTAAAAAATCTGATGCGACATTTAAAAACAATAAATGGGTTATAAACGAAAACAGAAACAAGTACAACAAAATTGTATTTGATAACAAGTTTAATTCCATTAAAATAGACTCGTTTATGATGAGTCATAACCAAGAACAAATCAAGCTATCTGGTGTTTTAAGAGATTCAACATATAAAGACATAAAGCTTGATTTTAAAGATGTAGATTTAGCTAAAATAACACCAGAAATAGATAGCCTTAAGTTAAAAGGAAATGTAAATGGTAAGCTAGATATCTTACAAGAAAAAGGTAGTTACTTACCAAACTCAACAATTACTATAGATGATTTAGAGGTTAATGATTTGCTGTTAGGCTCATTTGACGCCCAAATAACAGGTAATGAAGATTTAACAAATTATAACGTTAATGCCAAAATTAAAGACGATGTATCAGAATCTTTTAAAGCATTAGGAAATATAAATGTATCTGGAGCAACATCATCTATAGATGTCGCTTTAAATTTTAAAGATTTTAATCTGAAACCTCTAAATCCTTTCCTAGACGGTATATTAAGTAATATTAGAGGGTTTGTTACAGGAACCGCAAACCTAGGCGGTGATTTAAGTAGGCCAGATATAAATGGTGAACTAACTTTAAATAACTCCGGACTAACCGTTCCTTTTTTAAACGTAGATTTTGATTTTGCTCAAGCCTCATCGGTAACTTTAGAAAATCAAAGTTTTGTTTTTAATAATATTGATATTACAGATACCAAGTATAATACAAAAGGTTGGATAGACGGTTCAATTAGCCATATTAACTTTTCTAATTGGAATTTAGATTTAGGTATCAGAGCAAATAATATGCTTGTTTTAGATACAGAAGAAGATGAAGATCTTCCATATTACGGTACTGCTTTTATTGATGGTTATGCTAGCTTAAAAGGGCCTACAGAGCAATTGGTAATAGATGTTATAGCACAAACAAAACCTAATACAGTATTTGTAATTCCACTAAATGACTCCGAATCTTTTGGGGATAATTCATTTATTCACTTCTTAACACCTGAAGAAAAACTTGCTAAACAAAATGGAGAAGTATTACAAATAAAAGATGTATCAGGTTTAGAACTAGATTTTGATTTAGATATAACCAAAGATGCCGAAATTGAAATTGTTATTGATAAAACATCAGGAAGTACTATACGTGGTCGTGGTATTGGAGGTATTTTATTAGATATAAATACAAACGGTAAATTTAAAATTTACGGTGATTTTTCAGTAGTAGAAGGCGTATACAACTTTTTATATGGAGGTTTAGTGCAAAAAGAATTCACAGTAGAACCTGGAGGATCTATAGCTTGGAATGGAGATCCATTAAAGGCCAACATAGATTTAAAAGCTATTTATAAAACCAATGCAAATCCATCTCCATTATTAGATAATCCAATAAACAGAAGCATACCAGTTCATTTAGTAACCAATTTAACAGGGCAATTAGAGAAACCAGATATTGATTTTGACTTTAGTTTTCCTAACTTAAGCTCTACAGTAAAATCAGAATTAGCTTATAGATTAGAATCAAAAGAAGACAGAGATAATCAAGCCTTATTTTTATTAGCTACCGGCTCATTTTCTAACAGATCAAATGTGAACTTTACAGGAACCATAGCAGAGCGACTTAACGGTATTGTAAACGGAATTCTATCTGATGGTAATAATAAAGTTAATATAGGTCTTAATTATGAAGCAGGAGCAAACACACCAGAATATCAAACTGATGATAGATTAGGTGTAACTCTACAAACAAATATCACAGATCGCGTATTAATAAACGGAAAAGTAGGAGTTCCCGTTGGCGGAGTTAGCGAAACCGTAATTGCAGGTGATGTTCAAATAGACTTTTTGTTAAATGAAGAAGGAACACTTACCGCAAAAGTCTTTAACCGAGAAAACAGTATTAGAAATTTTGGAGAAGAAATAGGCTACACTCAAGGGTTAGGTATTTCTTATAATGTAGATTTTGATACGTTTAAAGAATTACTTCAAATTATATTTAAGGGTAAAGCTAAAGTAGAAGAAGAAAAGCAAAAAGAAGAAGCTGAAGAAGAAGAAAAACTACCTTCATATATCGGTTTCAAAAAAGAAAATAAAAATTAAAATTTCATCCAAATTTTAACTTAAAACACCTCATTATTCTTGCTGAAACCAAATAGTTATTAACGAAAACGATTGAGTTTTTGTTTGATTGTTAAATTATATGAAATAGCACTATGTTTATATAATTTCTTTATTAGTTTTACTATTCAAACTAGAAATACATGTCAAAAACAATAAAAAAAATAGGTGTTATGACCTCTGGTGGTGACTCACCAGGAATGAATGCAGCCATACGATCTGTGGTAAGAACTTGTGCCTATCATCAAATAGAATGTGTTGGTATATATAGAGGTTACCAAGGCATGATTGAAGGCGACTTTAAAGCTATGAATGCTCGAAGTGTAAAAGGCATTATAAATAAAGGAGGTACCATTTTAAAGTCAGCAAGATCTAACGAATTTAGAACCCCAGAAGGGCGCAAAAAAGCTTACGATAAACTTAAAGAAGCCAACATAGACGCTTTAGTAACCATAGGCGGAGATGGTACATTTACAGGAGCTATGATTTTTAATAGCGAATATAACTTTCCTGTAATGGGTATACCAGGAACTATTGATAATGATATTTATGGTACTTCACATACACTAGGTTATGATACAGCGCTTAATACTGTTGTAGAAGTAATTGATAAAATTAGAGATACAGCAAGTTCTCACAACAGACTATTTTTTGTTGAAGTAATGGGAAGAGATGTTGGTCACATAGCATTAAACGTAGGTGTTGGAGCTGGTGCTGAAGAAATTTTAATCCCAGAAGAAGATTTAGGATTAGACAGACTTTTAGAGTCTTTAAGACGCAGTAAACAATCAGGAAAATCATCAAGTATCGTTGTAGTTGCAGAAGGCGATAAAATAGGTAAAAATGTTTTTGAGCTAAAAGATTATGTAGATGAAAATATGGCCGAATATGAAACACGTGTATCCGTATTAGGGCATATGCAACGTGGTGGATCTCCATCATGCTTTGATCGCGTTTTAGCAAGTAGAATGGGAGTAAAAGCCGTAGAAAGCCTGTTAGAAGGCAAAAGCAATTTTATGGTAGGCTTACTTAATGATAAAATGGTATTAACACCATTAGATCAAGCTATAAAAGGACAATCAAAAATAAATTTAGAATTACTTCGTGTGTCAGATATCATGACCACATAACTTAAAAATAGAATATGTCAACACTAAAATTAGGAATTAACGGATTCGGAAGAATAGGAAGAATAGTATTTAGAGCTACAGTAAATAGACCAGATGTAGATGTGGTAGCAATAAATGATTTGTTAGATGTAGAGCATTTAGCATATTTACTAGAGTATGACTCTGTACATGGAAAATTTGACGGAACAATAGAGGTTAAAGATGGACACTTAATAGTAAACGGTAAAACAGTAAGAGTTACTGCAGAAAAAGACCCAAAAAACCTAAAGTGGGATGAAGCAGGTGTAGATGTAGTAGCAGAATGTACCGGTATATTTACAACATTAGGTACAGCACAATATCATTTAGATGCTGGAGCGAAAAAAGTAGTTATTTCTGCACCAAGTAAAGATGCGCCTATGTTTGTTATGGGTGTGAATCACCAAGACGTTAAAGCATCAGATAATATCGTATCAAATGCATCTTGTACAACAAACTGCTTAGCTCCTTTAGCAAAAGTTATTGATGATAATTTTGGTATAGAAGAAGGTTTAATGACAACTGTTCACGCAACAACAGCAACTCAATTAACTGTAGATGGCCCTTCTAGAAAAGACTACAGAGGCGGAAGAAGTGCATTATTAAACATTATTCCCGCATCAACAGGAGCAGCAAAAGCTGTAGGTAAAGTAATTCCTAAATTAAACGGAAAATTAACAGGAATGGCATTTCGTGTTCCAACAGCAGATGTATCTGTTGTTGATTTAACGTTTAGAACCAAAAAAGAAACGTCATTAGAAGAAATTAAAAAAGCATTTAAAGCAGCTTCAGAGGGCGCTATGAACGGAGTTCTGGGATATACTGATGAATTAGTAGTTTCTCAAGACTTTGTTAGCGATGTAAGAACAAGTATTTTTGATGCTGAAGCAGCTATCGAGTTAAATTCAAAATTCTTTAAAGTAGTTTCTTGGTATGATAATGAGTTTGGATACTCAAACAAATTAGTAGATTTAGCACAGCACGTGTATAGTCTATAATTGTAAACTTACTTTTAAATTAAATATTAATACCGTAGTTTATAATTAGTTTATTATAGGTTACGGTTTTTTTTATAAAATTAGATATGATATTAATTGTAGATAGCGGCTCAACAAAATGTGATTGGATTTCTGTTGATAATAATGGAAGGCAACTTTTAGAAAAAATAAGATCAAAAGGATTAAACCCTGCGATTTTAAAAACAAAAAAACTGAATAAAATCATTAAAGGGATAAAAGAATTGAAACCTCATAGAGATGAGGTAACTCATGTTTTTTTCTATGGTGCTGGTTGTGGTACTGAAAAACCAAGATTATTATTAAAGGGAGTTTTAGAATCTGTATTTGTCAATGCAGTTGTTGAGGTTAATGAAGATACATTGGCGGCTGTAAGAGCAACCATTAATTCTGATAACGAAGCCGCAGTTGTCTGTATTTTAGGAACAGGGTCTAACTGTAGTTATTTTGATGGAGAGCAATTGCATCAACGTGTAGACTCTTTAGGTTATACCATTATGGATGATGCCTCTGGTAATTATTACGGTAAACAACTCATCCGCGATTATTACTTTAATCAAATGCCAGAAGTGCTAAAAGTTTCTTTTGCCGGAAAATACAATTTAGAAGCAGATTACATAAAATATAACCTATACAAACAACCTAACCCTAATGCTTATTTAGCTACGTTTGCAGAATTTATGATTTTAAATAAAGATTCTGAATACGCTAAAAACCTAATAAAAAAGGGATTGCGAGTTTTTATAACCAATATGGTTATGCAATTTAAAGAAGAAATTAAAACCTATCCAGTTCATTTTGCAGGATCTATAGCTTTCTTTTCTGAAAGTGAAATACATGAAGTAGCAGAAGAATTTGGATTTAAAGTTGGGAATATTGTAAGAAGACCTATTGAAGGACTTGTAAAATATCATACACTAAAGCTTTAGTAATTTAAAGTAAAAAACAATATACTTATAAAAAAAGCACTCAAAATGAGTGCTTTTTTTATATCAATTAAATAACTCCCAGTAGCTCAAATTGAGTATTTTTTATATAAAAATACTCAATTTGAGTATTTTACAAAAAAAGGACTAGTGTTAATTTTGTAGGAAAATATTTATTAAAAATCTAGATGAGCCTTAATCAATCAATCTTTAATTATGAGAAAAACACTACTTTTTATTCTAACACTATTTACTGTAAATAGTACGTATAGTCAGGTAACTGAGCTTTGGGGAATGACTTCCAATGGAGGTGCTGATTATTTAGGTACCGTTTATAAATTAGATGAAACTGCAAATAATTTTAGTTTAGAACATACATTTGATAAAAATATTTATGAAACATCACCTTTAAGCAGTTTGGTAAGAGCAAACAATGATAAATTATATGGAGTCGCTAGAAATAATTTAAACAATGCAAGTATAATTTATTCTTACGATATTGTTACGCAAGCTTATACAGTATTACATGATATTGGTACCTCTACTGAAGGAGACTTAACTCTAGCATCTAATGGTAAACTTTATGGGGTAACAACTTCAGGAGGTGATAATAACTTTGGTGTCATATTTGAGTTTGATATAAATACAAACACCTTTACCGAAAAAGTTAGCATAAGTAACTCTCGTTATAACGGCTCACTAGTGGAAGATTCATCAGGAAAATTATATGGTATGTCAAGATTTGGAGGATCCAGTAATGTTGGTGTTATTTATGAGTATGATATTCAGGCAAATACTTTAGTTACGAAGTATGAATTTAATGGGACTAATGGGGCAAACCCTTATTCAGGGTTGCTTTATCATAATAGTAAGCTATATGGAATGACTAGTTCAGGAGGAATTAATGGCTTGGGTGTTTTATTTGAATATGATCTACAGTTAGATACTTATACTAAAAAACTAGATTTTGATGGGGTTAATAATGGAGCAAATCCTTACGGTAGTTTAAGCCATAACTCAAATAAATTATATGGATTGACAAGAAGTGGTGGAATTAATAGTGAAGGTGTTATGTTTGAATTTGACATAAATACTGATGCCTATACAAAATTAGTAGATTTTGATAGTGCTACAACAGGTTCAAGCCCATATACAAATTTATTATTAGCTTCAAATAATAAACTTTATGGAATGACAAGGTATGGAGGTAGTAATAACTTTGGTGTTTTGTTTGAATATGACATAGCATTAAGTTCCTATGCAGTTAAATTTGAGTTCTTTAATGGAAAACACCCTGGAATAATAAAATTGCTAGAAGCAACTAATGGGAAGTTGTATGGAACTTTACCGAGTTCTAATTATTCAGGAGTATTGTTTGAGTTTGATTACAATACGAATAACTTTTTAGAGAAAATAGAATTTAATAATAACGACGGCGCAACACCTAGTTCGGACTTAGTTCAAGCTTCTAATGGTTATTTATATGGTTTAACAAGTAGTGGAGGTGCCTTCAATGATGGAGTTATTTTTGAAATTGATCCTGTAACGAATGTATATACAAAAAAAGTAGATTTAGAAAATATAAATACAGGACAGCAAAGCACAAAAAGTGGTTTTATATTAGCAGACAACGATTTATTATATGGCGTAGCTAACAATGGAGGGACAAATGGTTATGGAACTTTATTTGAATATAACCCAAGCACTAATGTCTATACAAAAAAAATAGATTTTGATCAAGCAAATACAGGTGCCTATCCATCTGCTAACTTATTACAAGCAAGTAATGGTAAATTATATGGTACAACATATTCAGGAGGAACAAATGGTTATGGCGTTTTATTTGAATTTGAAATTTCAACAGATACTTATACTAAATTACTTGATTTTGATGGCATTAATAAAGGTTCAAATCCTCAAGGTACTTTGTTACAAGCAAGTAATGGTAAAATTTATGGCACAACGTATTCAGGTGGAACAAGAGGTTATGGTGTCATTTTTGAATATGATATTACCAATTCTAGTTATACTAAATTATTAGATGTTGCTTCTACTTTTAGAAAACCTCAAGGTAATCTTGTAGAGGTTTCAGGTAAAATTTATGGAACTAACTCTCGTTACAGTTCAAGTTTGTGGGGTAACACGAGTTATTCTGGAGCTAAACTTTTTGAATATGATTATAACACCAATACAATTACATCTGTATTTAGTCAATCTTATGATAGATTATCACTTTATTTAAGCCCTATAGTCTTAAATGGAAAGTTATACTTAACAGGTTCAAGAAATTATAACGGTGGATTCGGAGGTTATATTTATGAATATGATACTAATACAAATACAAGTGCTGTTAAACATGAGTTTACAAC
Organism: Corallibacter vietnamensis; assembly: GCF_039537875.1. Classification (NCBI taxonomy): domain Bacteria; kingdom Pseudomonadati; phylum Bacteroidota; class Flavobacteriia; order Flavobacteriales; family Flavobacteriaceae; genus Corallibacter; species Corallibacter vietnamensis. The sequence continues at coordinate 168,161 of NZ_BAABBI010000003.1, read as the reverse complement.
ATCATTAAATGAAAATGGCTACACACCAAATGGCGGTTTAACACTAGTAACGTTACCAGAGCTTTTATCAGTAAATGATACTAATATAAATAACAGATTAGCAATATATCCAAACCCTGTAAAAGAGAAGCTCTTTATAAAAGGTCTTGATGCAAGTTCAACATACAACTTATATAATATTACAGGTCAGTTTTTAGGCTCTGGTAACTTATCAAAGAGTCATAATAGTATTAATGTACAGCACCTTAATAAAGGTATTTTTATGATAGAGATTATTAATGCCTCCACAAAATCAAAACAAACATTTAAAGTTATTAAAAACTAGATTTATTAATAAGGAAAGCACTCTATATAGAGTGCTTTTTTATTGTAATATACTCATATTGAGTATTTCTATACAGTTACAAATACCGTATTTTTATAATGATATATAAATACCCATTATTAGGTATTTATGATGCTAGTTCAGATAATTAATTTTAAGCTTAAATATAAAAAGCTTTATGAGGTACTATGTGATGATATCATTTTTAATGTTTTTTTCATTTGCTTTTTCACAAAAAGACAGTGAATATGATCATTATTATGATTTAAATGAAGCACCCGACCAAATAGAAAATCTTCATATATCTGGAACTATTCAGGATATTTCTAAAATCAATTTTAAACAGTATAAAAATCTAAAACGGTTAAAGTTATCACTAGAGTTTTTTGATGAAGACACACACAATGCCAATCTTAATAATCTATGTGGCTTACAACTTGAAGCCATAAGTTATAGTTCTGTTTTTTATAATCATGTTCCAGAAAATATAGCTTCATTTTTTCCTAAATGCACTAAAAAAATTAAGGCTGATACTTTAGAATTAGAATATCGAGGAAAATACGGATATATTCCCAAACAGCTATTTAACGTTAACACTATAAATAGTTTAGAACTTAAACTGTACCAAAACCTATTAAAATCCGATTATGAGTTTTTTAGAAATCTGATAAACCTAAAAAAATTAAAATTAACCAATCAAGAAAGTTTCTCTTATTCAGTCAATGCAAAACTGTTTAATGGTTTTAGGAGTCTTCAGGTATTAAAAATACATAACAGTATTATAAACAAAGCTTCGTTAAAACGCATTTCAAAGCTTAAAACAATCAAGTATTTAGAGTTGCTTGATAGTGATTTTAATAATCAATATTTGAATTTATCAAAGCTTAAAAATTTAGAATCACTTTCGTTAGAGAGTGGCTTGTCTAAAGAAAAAGGAATGCAATTTATAAATACACTCAATGGTGATAATAAATTAAAACATTTAAGTATTACTGATTGTGAAGGTTTTGTTCAAGACATTGAAAAAGTTGATTTTTCAAAACTTTCAAAATTAGAAACTTTAAAAATCTATGCACCAATAGATAAGTTTCCAGAGCAAGTAAAGTTTTTAAAAAACTTAAGTACACTTCATTTACAAATAAGTAGTTGGAATACAAGCAACATTATACCAGAAAGTACATATGCATACCTACAAGGTTTACAAACTTGTAGCATAAATACTGATGATGAAAATTATAATAGAATTATGGGCTTAAAAGCCGATACCATTGTTATTGATAATACAAATGGTGATGGTGTTTTTTTAGCTAGAAATACAGCTTCTAAAAAGTGGGGAATGTTTCAAGATTTAGGAGATGGAACGTTTAAAGAGTTAATACCATACAACTACGATAAAATAGATTTTTTTGGTTGGAATGCTGATTATACCAAAGTATATAAAAATAATAAAGTAGGTGTTTACTTGTCTACATGGAGCTATTTTGAGGCTGCAAAAGAAACAATACCTTGTATTTATGATGATTTACGAAAAGTAAATGTTGATAACAAAAACTACCTTGCAGCCAAGAAGAATAACAAATGGGGTCTAATTGATTGGAAAACAGGAGAAAAAGTTTCTCAAATAGATTATGATAGTTTAATTGAACTTCCTAAAGTAGCCCAGAAAAATTAGCTATAAACCTGATTTTCTTGTTCAGCAACTCGAATAAAAGTTGTACGTTTTGTAAGCTCTTTTAAGCGTTCAGCACCTACATAAGTACAAGTGCTTCTTATACCGCCAAGTATGTCTTGTAGTGTATTTGCAACAGCTCCTTTATATGGAACTTCAACAGTTTTACCTTCACTTGCTCTATATTCAGCTACACCACCAACATGTTTTTCCATAGCCGTAGAAGAGCTCATACCATAAAATTGCTTGTATTGTTTTCCGTTTTTTGTAATAAGTTCGCCGCCACTTTCAGCATGACCAGATAGCATACCACCAAGCATAACAAAATCTGCACCAGCACCAAAGGCTTTGGCAATATCACCAGGCGTTGTACAACCACCATCACTTATAATTTGTCCTCCAAGCCCATGAGCGGCATCAGCACATTCTATGATAGCAGATAGTTGTGGGTAGCCAACACCTGTTTTTACTCTGGTAGTACACACACTTCCAGGGCCAATACCTACTTTAATAATATCGGCACCAGCTAATAACAATTCCTCAACCATTTCACCTGTTACTACATTTCCAGCAATGATAACTTTGTCAGGATATTGCTTTCGCGTTTGCTTTACAAAACTCACAAAATGTTCAGAGTAACCATTGGCTACATCAATACAAATAAACTTAAGTTGCGGAAATAAAGAAAATAATGTTTCAAGTTTATGTGCGTCATCTGTTCCGGTTCCTGTACTTATTGCTATAAAATCAGTAATGTCTTTAGGGGCGTTCTCCATAAATTCTTCCCATTCATATACGTTATAATGTTTATGAATTGCTGTAAATAATTTCTGTTTAGAAAGCGCCAATGCCATTTCAAAAGTTCCAACAGTATCCATATTAGCTGCCATTATAGGTACTCCAGTCCAAGTCGCTGTACTATTCAAAAAAGTAAAGGAGCGCTCAAGATTTACTTGAGACCTACTTTTTAATGTAGAACGTTTAGGTCTTATCATTACATCTTTAAACCCTAATTTAATGTCTTGTTCAATGCGCATATTCTGAAAGAAATTTGGTTACCATCAAAAATACAAGATATATTATAATAGATGAAAGTAAAGTTCTAAACAACGTACTCTTTTATTAACAATTGTTTATAGGTGATTGTCCTTAAAAATAATTCTTGTTTGAATTCTATAGAAATTAAAGTTAACTTCGTTAACTCATAAATCTGATTATACATTTAAGATGAAAAATTACTTTTTTTTAATCCTGGTGTTGTTATTTACTATGGCAACAGTTTCACAAAATACAAACACATCAACATTGCAAATAGAGACCATTATGAAGGGCAATGATTTTATAGGTCATTTACCTTCTAATCCTAAATGGTATGATGATAATAATAATGTCTATTTTGATTGGAATCCTGATAATGCTTTTAGCGATTCATTATATGTATACAATCTTAAGACTGATAAAGTATCAAAAGTTGATTTTGAAACAGAATATAATTTGCCAGCTAGTTATGCGATTTTTAATGCATCCAGAACAAAAAAAGTTTATTCAAAATACGGTGACATATATATTACAGATGTTAAAACCAATTCAACGACAAGAATCACTCAAACACTAGAAAGAGAATCAAATCCGCATTTCACTTTAAATGACACTCAAATTGCATATGTAAAAAATGGTAATTTGTTTACTTGGACATTAAAGACCGGAGAGACAAAGCAGGTAACAAATTTTAAAAAAGTAAAAGGAGAAGCAAAAGACACAGAAAAAGATGCATGGTTAAAAAAAGATCAACTAGCAATGTTTACAGTGCTTCAAGAGCGAAAAGCAAAAGCAGATATGCGAGATAGTTTATTAAAACGATATGAAGTTAAAAAACCATTAGAAATTGACACAAAAGGACGCGCTATTAGAAATCAACAAATGAGTCCTGATGGAAATTATGTGACCTATCTTACTGTTAAATATGCCAAGAATAAGAGAACCATTATGCCTCATTATGTAACCGAGTCAGGTTATACTGAAGACGAAAATACACGTTCTAAAGTAGGTGACGAGCAAAGTATTTATGAAATGCATATTTATGATATAAAAAATAGAAAAACATATCCTGTGGTATTAGATAATCTTGAAGGACTGGATTACATTCCAGAATACACTAAAGATTATCCAAATAAAACCTATGTTAATGAAAATAGGATAGAATATATTTCAAAACCTTATTGGAATACTGCCGGAAGTAAAGCCATAATTAATATTACTTCAAATGACTACAAGGACAGGTGGATTGCGTTATTAAATCTAGATAATGGAACAATAAAAAATATTGATCATCAACATGATGAAGCTTGGATTGCAGGTCCAGGTATAGGTTGGTTTAGTAATTTATCACTTGGTTGGATGCCTGATAATGAAAATATCTGGTTTATGTCTGAAAAATCTGGATATGCTCATTTATATACTACAAATGTAAGAACTATGAAAACTAAAGCGCTTACATCTGGGAAATTTGAAATATATAATCCAAAAATATCAAACGATAAAACAAGGTGGTATTTTACTGCAAATAAGAACCATCCAGGTGATAGGCAATTTTATACCATGCCTATTAAAGGAGGAAAACTTAAGCAGTTGACAGAAAATGTAGGACGTAATGATGTTGTGTTATCTCCAGACGAAAAACAAATGGCAATATTATATTCTTTTTCAAATAAGCCAACAGAACTCTATGTGAAACAAAATCCGGTGTTTGCTAAAGCTGAAACAACACTAAAGCAAGTTACACATTCAACCACAAAAGCTTTTAATACTTATGCATGGAGAGCTCCTGAAGTTATCACTTTTAAAGCTGATGATGGAGCTCAAGTACATGCACGTCTATATCAACCAAAATCTTCAGTAAAAAATAACGCAGCAGTTATATTTGTTCATGGAGCAGGTTACCTACAAAATGCGCACAAGTGGTGGAGTTCTTATTATCGTGAATACATGTTTCATAATCTTTTAGTTGATAATGGTTATACTGTTTTAGATATAGATTATAGAGCTAGCGCTGGTTATGGCCGTGATTGGCGAACAGGTATATATCGTCATATGGGGGGAAAGGATTTGTCTGATCAAGTTGATGGCGCCGAGTATTTAATTTCTAATTTAGGAATAGATAAAAATAAAGTAGGTATTTATGGCGGTTCTTATGGTGGCTTTATTACACTAATGGGAATGTTTAATGCAGCAGATACTTTTAAGGCTGGAGCAGCAATCAGATCAGTAGGTGATTGGGCAGCATATAATCATGGGTATACTGCAAGAATTCTTAATACACCGGTAACTGATAGTATTGCATATAAAAGAAGCTCTCCAATTTACTTTGCTGACGGCTTAAAAGGTGATTTACTTATTTTACACGGTATGATTGATGATAACGTACACTTTCAAGATATGGTAAGACTATCTCAACGTTTGATAGAATTAGGAAAAGAAAACTGGGAAATGGCAATTTATCCAGTGGAGCGCCATGGTTTTGTAGAGCCTAGCAGCTGGACAGATGAATACTTGCGTATATTTAAATTATTTCAGAAAAGCTTGTTAGGAATAGAGTAGTAGATTGGGCTTATTTCACAGCAATCATACTTATTTCAACATTAACAAATTTTGGTAAATTTGCAACTTCAACGGTTTCTCTTGCAGGAGCCGTTTCTTCATTAAAGTAAGAACCATACACCTCATTTATAAGAGAAAAGTTATTCATATCACTTATGAAAATGGATGTCTTTATGACGTTCTCAAAAGTCATGTCAGCAGCTTTCAAAACAGCTTTCATGTTTTCCATAACTTGTTTTGTTTCTGCTTTTATATCATCTAAAACAAGTTCGCCGGTTTCAGGATGCAAAGCAATTTGCCCAGAGGTATAAAGTGTGTTGTTTACTAAAACGGCTTGGTTATAAGGCCCGATTGGAGCAGGAGCTTCAGGCGTGTTAATGATAGTTTTCATTCTATAAAGATTTTATAAAGATGTTTTATAGTTGTTGATCTGGTCTTCTGCGTTTATCGTATTTAATGTCTTTTAAGACACTAGATTTTATACCTATAAAGAAATACCAAGAGCTTCTTGAGCTAAAAGGTACCCAGCTAAAATTCATTCGCCAGCTTAATAAGTCACGTTCAAAACGTAATTGCGTATAAGTAAATCCGTTGCTTTTAAAATCATATCCTGATGATGCTCCAACAGACCATCTTGGAGATAATTCAATATCACCAGAAAACATTAATGAATGTGATGATATCTCATCTTGTCTTGCTGTATTTATGTAGTTTACAGCATATGCAAAACGAATGCTCCAAGGTATTTTGTAGTTGTATAATTCGCTCGGTTTAGCATCTTCACTTTCTTCGTCATCGTCATAATATGTTTGATCAGCAAAATCTTGTGCACGACCAAATAAATCATCTGCACGACCACCACTTCTTAAGTTTTCTTGGGTGCTTCTATCGCTTTTACTTTTATCAAAAGTATCACTAGATAACGCATAACTCAAATTAATGTTTGCATTTGTTAGTCTAAAAAGACTTCCACCGTTATCTATGTTCCAAGTGTTTATTAATCTATTGTTGTTATCTAATGCATAAGGATTTAAAGTGGCTCCAAAGTTTATTGTCATTTGGTTTTTTAGAAGCTGTGTGCTTCCAGAAATTCTAACAGGACTCCATTTAAGGGTATCCTTGGCTAAATCATAACTTGTAGAAAAGTTTAAGTTATCTAAAATTTTAATCTTTTTAGCCTCGGTTGCTGTAGAGTCTCTATCTCTAACTTTAGCTTCAATATTATTTGATACAGAAAAACCTAATGAGCTAGAAAAGTTTTTTGATGGTGCGCCGTAAAGTCCGCCTTCAAAACGCGTGTATTCATCATAAGTTGTTTGGCCATCAGCATCTATATATTCATATGTTTCGTAAAAATTGTCAAAAGCAGGATTTAAAGAATAACTTACAGATGGTCGCATAACATGTCTAATTGCTTTTATTTTTTTGTCTTGACCTTCTTTTTCAAAATTAAACATTCCGTATAATGTTGTTCCTAAACTTGAACTAAAATTATAAGTACGATAAGAGTCAAAACCTCTTACTGGTTCGGTGACAATATCTTCAAGTTCAGGGTCATAATATTTATTTACGGTTTCAAAAGTCCAAACTTCATCATAACTAGTGCCAGCTGTTAGGCTTAAGTATTTTAGTATTTTAAAGTTTGTAGATAGCGGAATACTGTGCTTTATACCATTTTCAGCATCATCCCACATTTCTTTTTTAAAGAATAAAGAATCTGTTGTAAGAATTCTGTTTTCAGCTCTAATATTGTATTGAAAGTTTATATTTTGAATAATTCCTTTTTTTATACCAGATTTTGGTTCAAAAGGGAATATTCTTGAGACACTTGCCTGTATTGTTGGTAAGGTCATGTTTATATCTTCAGTATTTGTGTTTTGTGAATGTGTTGCAGCAACACTTAAGTTTACTTGAGGCTCACCTTGAAATGTTCTGGAATAAGAAACCGAAGATGATAGCGAGTTATTTAAAAAACTTGGTGCGTTTACTTGGTTTATAGATGCTTGGTAATAGTTGCTACTACCTAGGTTTACAGAGGCTGAAAATCTTGAATTTGGGTTTGCTTTTGCATCTTGACTATGTGACCATCTTATATTATATATGGTACTTTTAGAATAGTTTGGAAAACCACGCTCGTTACGAATTATATTTTCGTATCTAAAACCAACATTACCATTATATCTATATCTATTGGCATAATTACTTTCAAATCGTAATCCGTAGCTGCCATTGGTATAATAATCTCCTAATACAGCAAGGTTTACATAGTCATTAATAGCAAAATAATAACCACCATTTTGTAAAAAATACCCTCTACTATTTTCTTCTCCAAAACTAGGGATTATTACCCCAGATGTTTGTTTATCTGTTAATGGGAAAAACCCAAAAGGTAGTCCAATAGGTGTTGGTACATCAGCAATAACCATGTTGGTAGCTCCAACAACAATTTTCTTTTTTGGTACTAGCTTAATTTTATTTGCTTGAAAATAATACTCCGGGTTTTCAATGTTTTTAGAAGTAGTAAAGCGTCCTTTATATAAGAAAATAACCGAATCATTTTCTTTCTTTGTTATTGGCGCATATATATTTATATCGCCTTGTTGCGATTTTGAATTAAATATTAAGGCTCTTTCTGTATCAAAATTAAATCTGATAGAATCTGGTTCCACAAGATTATCTCCTTGTTTAAAAGTAGGATGTTGTGAATATTCACCTAAAGAATCTTTGATACGACCTGCGTAAACCTCATTTTTATTGTAATCTATAACAATAATACCGGCTTTAAGTTCCATATCTTGATAGTAGACTTCGGCGTTGTTGTATAAGTATAGTTTTTGCTCTTTCCTGTTAAAAGAAGTGTAGTCTTTTGCTTTATAAGAAACAATACCTTCTAAAAGTTCTTTTTTGGGTTTTACAGAATCTTGTAGTGTAGAATCTTGTCCTTTTTCAGAAATAACAGGCTTTTCAAAGTCTTTCAAGTTTATATCTAAAGTGTCTTCAGTTTTTGTAGGCTTCACTTCAGTACTCGGTTTAGGGAGATCTTGAGCGAAGCTAAAAGTGTTGATAAACACTGTAAAACTTAAGGTGAAAAGTATGTGAAAGATGTTTGTTCGCAACGCTTTTAAATGTATTTTTGTAAAAGTATGGCTCGGTTTTTGAATTGCCAAAATTACATATATTTTTTGTGATTAATTTAATATTCAAGAAAATTTGAAAATTAAAATAAATCGAATCAAAAGTTGTTATTATATCTATGAAAACGAACCCAATAATATTTTTCGTATCCTTTATATTTTTATTAACAGTATCTTCTGTAAATCAGTTGTTTGCTCAAAAAAACTCTGATAAGTTTATCGTTGTTTTAGATGCAGGTCATGGCGGTAAAGATCCAGGAAAGCATTCTAAATATGGTTATAAAGAGAAAGATATTGCTTTAAATATTGTTTTACAAGTAGGTAAAGCATTAGAAAAAAATCCAGATATTAAGGTTGTATATACTAGAAAAACAGATGTGTTTGTTGATTTATTTAAAAGAGGTAAAATAGCTAATGAAGCTAAAGCTGATTTGTTTGTTTCTGTGCATTGTAATGCACATACATCTCAGGCATATGGTTCTGAAACCTATGTATTAGGAATTCATAGAAACGAAACAAATTTTAATGTAGCAAAATCTGAAAACGAAGTAATTTATCTAGAAGATGATTATGAACAAAATTACCAAGGTTTTGATCCTAACTCTCCAGATTCTTTTATTGGTTTAACTTTGATGCAAGAAGAATATTTAGATCAGAGTATATTACTAGCAAGTTTTGTTCAAAACAATTTCACTCAAAAGCTAAAGCGCAAAAACAGAGGTGTTAAGCAAGCTGGATTTATAGTATTACATCAAACTATTATGCCAAGTGTTTTAATAGAAACAGGCTTTGTTACAAATAAAAGCGAAGGTGCATACTTGAACTCTAAAAAGGGACAAACTGAAATATCAAATTCTATAGAAAAGGCAGTTTTAGACTATAAAAATGCTATTTACCAAAATGTAGATGATATTTCTTCAATAGCGTCAAGCAAAGTAGTAAAAGAGGAGTCAGCTCAAGTTTATAAAGACATTGTTTTTAAAGTTCAAATCGCTGCTAGCTCAAAAAAGCTGGCTACAAAATCATATAATTTCAACGGATTGGATGATATTTCTAGAGATCAAGAAGGAGCTTTATATAAGTATTATTATGGCAATACTTCAGATTACACCAGAATAAAGCAACTTCAAGATGGCGCTAAAAGTAAAGGCTATAATTCTTGTTTTATAGTTGCTTTTAAAAATGGAAATAAAATATCATTAACAGAAGCCTTAAAAACAACTACAAATTAGAGTCATTCTTTATAAAATTATTTCTAATTTTGTTATAAACCAAACGTATTTACTTTGAATATATCTAAAGAAGTTAAAACCGCTATACTAGTTATTTTAGGAATTATTTTCCTTTATTTCGGAATCAATTATTTAAAAGGTCAAAACGTACTTGATGCATCAAATACATTTTATACAGAATTTGATTATAATGCTTTAACAACATCATCTCCTGTAACCATAAAAGGTAATAACGTAGGGAAAATCAAAGAAATAAAATATGACTTTGAAACGGGTAAAACACGCGTGGCATTTACAGTTGATAATAAACTTAAGTTCTCTAAAAATAGTAAAATAAGACTTTATGAATTAGGACTTATGGGAGGTAATGGCATGGCTATTATTCCTGCGCAAGACGAACAACTTGCCCAAAGTGGTGATGTGCTAGAATCTGAAGTAGAAGAAGGTCTTATAAAGAGTTTGACTAGTAATTTTTCAGGCTTAAGTACAGGTTTAGACTCTACATTAAAATCAGCTGACTCTTTATTAATCAATATTAACGATCTTGTAGAAGACGATACTAAAGCAGGTTTAAAACATGCTATTAAAGAGCTAAACGGAACCATTACATCATTTAATACATTGTCTCTTTCTCTTAACCAATTGATTTCTAAAAATGATGAGAGCTTAACGGCTGTTATAACAAACTTTAATACAATAAGCAAAGATTTAGCTGTACTGTCAAACGATTTAAAAAACGTAGAAGTATCAAAAACAGTAGCTAATTTAGATACAACCCTTAATAATTTAAATGGTATTTTAGCAGGATTAGATCAAGGAGAAGGTTCTTTAGGTAAACTATTAAAAGACGAAAAGTTATATGATAACCTAGAAGTTGCTTCTATGCAATTAAAAGAGCTTTTACAAGACGTAAAACTAAATCCTAAACGCTACATTAACGTGTCTGTCTTTGGGGGCAAAAACAAAGAAGATTACGTAAAACCAGAAAATGAACGCCAATAAACCAACAATCAATGAATTACATACCTAATATTTTATTTGCTATAGCACTTATTGCAGGAATAGGCTATTTTGCCATGAACGTTAAAAAACTGGTTCGTAACATTAAACTCGGCAAAGATGTTGATGTTAGCGATAATAAAAAACAACGCTGGAAAAATATGACCATGATAGCTTTAGGACAAAGCAAAATGGTAAAACGCCCTGTAGCAGGTATTCTTCACGTAATTGTTTATGTAGGGTTTGTTATCATAAACATTGAAGTTTTAGAAATTATTATAGATGGTTTGTTTGGAACACATAGAGCATTATCCAGTATGGGAAGTCTTTATGGTTTTTTAATCGGGGCATTTGAGGTTTTAGCAGCTTTAGTATTTGTTTCTGTTGTAGTTTTTTGGATTAGACGTAACGTTATTAAACTAAAAAGATTCTGGAAGGCAGAAATGACAAGTTGGCCAAAAAATGATGGAAATATCATTTTATACTTTGAAATGGTTTTGATGACACTATTTTTAGTTATGAATGCTACAGATGTACATTTTCAAGATATGCAATCAGGAAATGTAATTAGTCAGTTTATCGCTCCTTTATTTAGTGGTTTATCCGAAGCAAGCCTACATGTTATAGAAAGAAGCGCTTGGTGGCTTCATATATTAGGAATTTTAGTATTCTTAAACTATCTATATTTCTCCAAACATTTACATATATTATTAGCATTCCCTAATACATTTTATGGACGTGTAAAACCAAAAGGACAGTTTGATAATTTAGAAGCTGTTACAAACGAAGTAAAAATGATGATGGATCCAAATGCAGACCCATTTGCCGCACCAGCTGAAGGTGCAGAAGATGAAATCCCTGCAAAATTTGGAGCAAGTGATGTGCAAGATTTAAATTGGGTACAGCTATTAAATGCTTATACATGTACAGAATGTGGTCGTTGTACTAGTGAATGTCCTGCAAACCTTACAGGTAAAAAATTATCGCCTCGTAAAATTATGATGGATACACGAGACAGGTTAGAAGAAGTTGGGAAAAATATTGATGCTAATAATGGTACCTTTAAAGACGACGGAAAACAACTTCTTGACGATTATATAACAAGAGAAGAGTTATGGGCTTGTACTAGTTGTAATGCCTGTGTAGAAGCTTGTCCTGTAAGTATAGATCCGCTATCAATTATTGTTGATATGAGACGTTATTTAGTAATGGAGCAAAGTGCAGCGCCAGTAGAACTAAATAATATGATGACAAATATTGAAAATAATGGAGCGCCTTGGCCTTACAACCAAATGGATAGACTAAACTGGAAAGACGAGTAATGTAAAGATGAAACGGTTTTTTATATTTCTGTTGTTTAACTTTTGTTTGATGAATGTTGCTAATTCTCAAGGATACGCTAAAGATTCATTGCAAATAAAAGTGTATACTGAAATTTTGTACAAAAATAATATAGCAACAGAAATTACTCTTAAAAAGGTGTTTTGTGATTATTGCTCAAATACTCAAAATGAAGCCATAGCAAAAGAAGCAATACGAAGATCTAATTTAGAAAAATATGAAGCTTATAATAGATTACAAAATGGTATTAAGCGTATAGCAACTTACATTAGGGTTTCAAAAAAAGATTTTGCAGCACTAAACGAAAAAGATAATTAAAATAATTAAACACGTATTTTAATTAAGCAAAAAACATATAGATGCAACGAGAAGAAGCAGACAAATTATTACACGAAAAAGTAGAAGCTGGAGAAAAAGTAAGTCCAATGTTGCCAAAAGGAGTGAAAAATTACCTTATTGATATTGATGGCACTATTACTGACGATGTTCCTAACGAAGAGCCAGAACGTATGGCTACTTGTATGCCTTACCCTGATGCATTAGCTACTTGTAATAACTGGTATGACAAAGGTCATATGATTTGTTTCTTCACATCACGCACAGAAGAACATCGAGAAATAACAGAAACATGGTTAAAAAAACACGGCTTTAAGTATCACAGCCTATTAATGGGGAAACCAAGAGGAGGAAATTACCACTGGATTGATAATCATTTAGTAAAAGCTACTAGATATAAAGGAAAATTCACAGATTTAGTAGAAAAAGAAGTAACCATTGAAGTGTTTGATGATGGCCATCATGACTAATAATAAAAACAATTAAAACTTGCCTTAAAAGCAAGTGACTTTAATAATATAATATATGAGCGAGCAACTTAAAGTGCCAACTATGGAAGAAATGATGGCAGAAGGAAGACAACCAGAATATTTATTTTGGGTTGGCTCTGCTGGAGCTTTTGACGATAGGGCAAAAAAAATCACCAAAGCATTCGTAAAATTGTTAAATAAAGCCAATGTTGATTTTGCTGTTTTAGGAACAGAAGAGTCAGACTCTGGCGATGCAGCAAAACGAGCAGGAAACGAGTTTCTATTTCAAATGCAAGCCATGACTAATATTGAAGTCATGAATATGTACGAAATAAAAAAAATAATCACCACAGATCCTCATGATTATAATACACTAAAAAATGAGTACCCTGGATTAGGAGGCAATTATGAGGTGTATCATCATACGCAGTTCCTAAAACAATTAATTTCTGAAGGGAAAATTAAAGTTAAAGAATCAGAGTTTAAAGGAAAAAATGTAACATTTCACGATCCATGTTATTTAGGTCGTGCAAACGAAGTTTTTGAAGCTCCTAGAGATTTAATAGACACTTTAGGCGTTAATTTTAAAGAAATGAAACGAAATCAGCGTAGATCTTTATGTTGTGGTGCTGGTGGAGCTCAAATGTTTAAAGAACCTGAAAAAGGTGATAAAGACGTAAACGTTTTAAGAACCGAAGATGCTTTAGAAACGAATCCAAAAGTCATTATAACAGCATGCCCGTTTTGCAACACAATGATGACTGATGGCGTAAAAGCAAAAGAAAAAGAAGACGCTATAGAGGTGTTAGACATTGCTGAACTTATAGCTAACACACAAGATTTGTAATATATATGAGTTTTATAAGTAAAAACAAAACCTACATAAAATTAGGACTAGTTTCAGGATTAATATTTGCATTATTAATGCTTGCTTTTGACTACTTTATGGGGAGACCATTTCTTGTTTGGAAATTCATATTGCATTTTATCTTATTTGGAGCCTTCAACGGTTTTATGGCTTATCGCCGTGTAAAAAAAGAAAAGAAAAGACGAAATAAATCTTAAGCACTTATTTTATCGTTTTGTAAAATTCTAAAAATACTCATAGTATTAGTTTTTAATTTGAGTAAGTATCGTGAAATCGAATAATAGAATAATACTCGCAGTAATATCTGGAGTAACTCAAGGTTTGATTTTTGCAACTGTCATGGCTTTGTTTCAATATAATGATGAAAGTTATTTTAATTGGAAACAGTTCTTGTTTTACTTTTTAAGCATGGGAATTTTTACAGGACTTATAAGTCTATCAAAGAAAAAGAATCAAAAGAAATAATGTTAGTAGAATTTAATACATTACCAGAAGAGTCACGCGTTTGGATATATCAAGCCAATCGCTCATTTAGTGACAATGAACTAGAAGAACTAGAAGACAAACTTCGTGTGTTTTTAGCAAACTGGACAGCTCACGGAAGTGATTTACAAGCAGGATATACAATAAAATACAAACGTTTTATTGTAATTGGTCTTAATCAAGAAACTCAATCAGCAACAGGTTGTTCTATTGATGCATCTGTGCATTTTATACAACAATTAGAGAAAGACTATAATGTAGATTTGATGGATAAAATGAATGTATCTTATAAGCAAGGTGAATTTGTAGCTTATAAAACTTTATCCGATTTCAGAAAAATGGCTAAAGATAAAGCAGTTTCAAAAAACACAATTGTGTTTAATAATCTTGTTGCCAATATAGCAGAGTTTAATGAACACTGGGAAGTGCCTGCAAAAGACAGTTGGCATAGCAGGTTTTTAAGCTGATTTTGTTATTATCTTCTTTATAAAACTATCTTAAAGTATCATAATCTTACTTTTAATTATAGTATTTTGGCATAGTTTTTAATTATGTAAAGTAATTAATGGTTAAAGCCTTGTTTTTTATGCGCTATATTTTTTTTCTAGTAACTTTTATTTTCACTTCATTTACAGGTTTCTCTCAAACCGTTTCAAATCCTTTATTGGCAAAAGATGCTATCAAACAGCAAAAATGGGTTGATAGTGTTTATATAAGTATGTCTCTAGAAGAAAAAATTGGCCAACTTTTCATGGTTCAGGCTTTTTCTAATAAAGGATTAAAACACGAGAACATGATTAGCCAATTAGTAAGTAATTACGGAATTGGAGGTATTATTTTCTCTAAAGGTGATCCGCTAAAACAAGCTAGGTTTAATAATGAATTACAAGCAGTGTCAAAAGTGCCATTACTTGTTGGTATGGATGCTGAATGGGGATTAAGCATGCGTTTAGATTCTACATATGCATTTCCTTGGAATATGACTCTTGGTGCTATTAAAGATGAAAAACTTGTAGAAAAAACAGGATATCAAATAGGAGAACATTGTAAGCGCTTGGGTGTTCATTTTAACTTTGCGCCAGTTGTAGATATAAATACCAATCCTAAAAACCCTATTATAGGAAATCGTTCTTTTGGAGAAGATAGAGATAATGTGACAAGAAAAGCTTTAGCTTTTATGAAAGGTATGCAAAGTGCTGGAGTGTTAGCAAATGCCAAACACTTTCCAGGACATGGAGATACTGAAAGTGATTCGCATAAAACTTTACCAACAGTATCTTTTGATGAAAAGCGTATTGACTCTGTAGAGTTATATCCATACAGAAAACTCATAAAAGAAGGCTTGTCTAGTGTTATGGTTGCTCATTTAAATGTACCAAGTTTAGAATCTAGAGCAGGATTTCCTTCATCATTATCAAAACACATAGTTACCGATATACTAAAAGAAAGACTAGGTTTTAACGGACTTATTTTTACTGATGCATTAACAATGAAAGGCGCCGCAGATTATGTAGCTAAAGGCGTAGACGGTAATACAACACATACAATGCCTAAAGGCGGAGAAATAGATTTAATGGCATTTTTAGCAGGTAATGACGTGATGCTTATGTCTGAAAATCCAGAGAAAGCAATTGCAAGGTTTGTTTCAGCTTATAGCAATAATATTATTACAGAAGAGCGACTTTCACATTCAGTAAAGAAAATTTTACAAGCCAAATATAAAGTAGGACTTAATGATTATAAACCAATAGACTCTAAAAATATTATTAGTGATTTAAATAGACCTATTGACGATGCTTTGTATGAAGAGTTGATTGAGAATGCCATTACAGTTTTAAAAAACAAGTCTGATATCATTCCGTTACAGCATTTAGAAACTAAAAAAATTGCTTACGTAAAACTAGGAGACGATTCAGGAAGACATTTCTTTAAAGAGCTTCAAAAATATGCTAAAGTACACGAAGTTTCTGCAAATAATCTTGATGAATTATTAAATAAGCTTAAGGCTTATAATACTGTAATCGTAGGGTTTCATCGTTCTAATGAAAGCCCTTGGAAGGCTTATAAGTTTTCAGACAAAGAGCTGGTTTGGCTTTATGAAATAGCAAGAACTAATACCGTTATTTTAGATGCATTTGTAAAACCTTATGCGCTTTCAGATTTAAAAACAATAGAAAACTTTGAAAGCATAATAATGAGCTATCAAAATAGTAAAATAGCGCAACAAAAATCGGCGCAACTTATTTTTGGCGCTATTGAAGCCAAAGGCGTTCTACCTGTAAGTAGTGGTGAATTTTTTAAAGAAGGAGATGGTATTACTTTTTCTAGTTTATCTAGGCTTGGTTATAGTATTCCTGAAAGAGTAGGAATGAGTAGTGAAAAATTAAAAAAACTTGATTCTGTAGCTAATCATGCTGTAACCGAGCAAATGACACCAGGCATTCAGTTACTTGTAGCAAGAAAAGGGCAGGTTATTTACAATAAAAATTTTGGAAAACACACATATCAAAGTAAATCTGAACCTGTAAAATTCAATGATATTTATGATGTAGCTTCATTAACAAAAATACTTGCAACACTACCGCTTGTAATGGAGCTAGAGGAACAGGGTGTTGTTTCGTTAAACTCAAAATTATCAGAGTTATTGCCTGAATATAAAGATTCAAACAAAGCAGATGTAACGTTAAAGCAAATGTTATCACATTACGCTCGTTTAAAACCTTGGATCCCGTTTTATTATGCAACTTTAGATTCTGTAACTAAAAAACCAGACCCTAAATACTATCAAAAAGAACCAAGTCAGCATTTTTCAATCAAAGTAGCAAAAGAACTTTATATGAGAAATGACTACAAAGATTCTATTCAAGACATCATTAAAGAAACAGATTTACTAGATAGACTACGTTATCGTTACAGTGATTTACCATATTATATTTTAAAGAAATTTATAGAGAAACATTACGACAAACCACTTGATGAATTGGTTCAAGATCATTTTTATCAATCGTTAGGAGCAAATTATACCACGTATAATCCTAATAATTTGTTTAGCGGAAAAAATATTGTTCCAACAGAGATTGATGATTATTATAGGTACCAAGAAGTACATGGTTATGTTCATGATATGGGAGCAGCAATGCAAGGTGGTGTTGGTGGTCATGCAGGAATATTTAGTAATGCCAATGACGTAGCTAAAATCATGCAGATGTATTTACAAAAAGGATTTTATGGAGGCAAACGTTATTTTAAACCTGAAACTTTAGACCTTTTTAATACATGCTATTATTGTGGTGATGACAATAGAAGAGGAGTTGGCTTTGATAAGCCTCAATTGGGTGATGTTGGCCCAACATGTGGTTGCGTATCTATGATGAGTTTTGGACACTCTGGGTTTACAGGAACTTATGCTTGGGCAGATCCAGAAACAGAAATAGTATATATATTTATGGCGAATAGAACATATCCGCATGCTGGTAAAAATGTTTTATTGAGAGAAAACATCAGAACCGAAATACAACGTTTAATTTACGAAGCTATAGAAGAATAATGAAAATAGGAATTGTTTGTTATCCAACATTTGGAGGAAGTGGCGTAGTAGCTACAGAATTAGGTATAGAACTATCAAAGCGAGGTCACGATGTTCATTTTATAACTTACAAACAACCAGTTCGTTTAGAGCTATTAGGAAGTAATGTGCACTTTCACGAAGTTACAGTTCCTGAATATCCATTATTTCATTATCAACCATATGAGTTAGCATTATCTAGTAAGTTAGTAGATATGGTAAAACTTCATAATATTGAAATTTTACACGTACATTACGCAATTCCGCACGCTTATGCTGCTTATATGGCAAAAAAAATGTTGCAAGAAGAAGGTATTTATGTGCCTATTGTAACCACGCTTCACGGAACAGATATTACTCTAGTAGGAAGTCACCCTTTTTATAAACCTGCAGTAACATTTAGTATAAATAAATCTGATGCAGTAACATCAGTGTCTGAAAGTTTAAAACAGGATACATTACGCTTATTTGATATTAAAAATGATGTTCACGTAGTAACAAATTTTATTGATTTAAGTAAGCAAAAAAATAGTTTTACAGATTGCCAGCGAGCTATGATGGCTGGAGATGATGAGCGTATTATTACTCATATAAGTAATTTTAGACCTGTAAAACGCATAAAAGATGTTATTAAGATTTTCTATAACATTCAAAAAGAATTACCCGCAAAATTAATGATGGTTGGAGAAGGCCCAGAAAAAGAAGGAGCTGAAGCTTTGTGTAAAGAACTTGGTATAGAGAATAAAGTAGTTTTCTTTGGAAACAGTAATGAAATTGATCGTATTCTATGTTTTTCTGATTTGTTTGTATTGCCATCAGAAACCGAAAGTTTTGGTTTAGCAGCTTTAGAGGCTATGTCTTCTGGAGTTCCGGTAATATCTAGTAATTCTGGAGGAATTCCAGAGGTTAATGTTCATGGTGTTTCTGGTTACTTAAGTGCTGTTGGAGATATAGATGATATGAGTAAAAATGCTATTTCAATACTATCAAATGTTGATACCCTTAATGCTTTTAAAAGTCAGGCTAAAGCGCAAGCAAGAAAATTTGATATACACGAGATCGTACCTAAATACGAAGCTATTTATAAGCAAACACTTTCTGAATGTATGCTAAATGAGACATAGCTATAAGTTAAAAAAAACCACCTTATTTTAAGGTAGTTTTTTTTAAAATTAAAATTTGTATCGTACTCCTAATCCAATATCAAAATCAAGATCATTATTATCTAAATCGTCATCGCCAAAACCAAGTTCAGGTCTTAAGTCTAAAGATAATTGAAGAGGAAAATCAAAATTATATTCAATTCCTACATTACCAGCTGCAATAAAAAAAGCATCTTTGTTTTCTTCCACAACCGTTAAAAAAGGACCATAATATCTGGTTCTGTCATGTTTTAATGCAGCAAATCCAGCACCAGCTCCCGCATACCAATTGAATCCACCTTCAATATTCCAAACCCATTGGTATAACCCAATTAATTTTATACCATCAAAGTTTTTACCATCACGCCAGCCAAAATCTACTTCAAGGCGATTGCTATCAAAAATAGCACGTTGGTAGGATATTTCAGCGCCAAATCCATCACTATCACCTAATCGTAATCCTATGGCATTATCAGAAATGTTTTGAGCACTTGAGAATGTAACAAAACCTAAAAGCGCACCTGCTACTAAAAAAATGTTTTTCATAAAATAATTTTTTGTTTTTTTATTTTAATATACGGTATATCGTGATAAATAGACGTTAAAATTTCTTTAAATGTTACCTTATAAAAATAACGCTAAACAAGTATTTATATTGAATTTCTTATTAGTTTTATGAGCAAGTCTTTATACAGAATTATGAGTATCTACAAACATTTAGCAACATTAAAAGCACAACTTACTGGAGAACTGCATGTTGATGACTTAATGAAAATATTATACGCAACAGATGCTTCGGTATATCGAATTTTACCACTTGCTGTTGCTTTTCCAAAAACAGTAGATGATATAAAGAAATTAGTATTGTTTGCAAGTACTCATAATACGTCTTTAATACCAAGAACAGCAGGAACATCACTTGCAGGGCAATGCGTTGGTAGCGGTATAGTTGTAGATGTCTCTAGGTATTTTACAAAAATTTTAAGTCTTGATGAAACATTAAAAACGGTAACTGTACAACCTGGAGTGGTAAGAGACGAGCTTAACACGTTTTTAAAGCCTTTTGGTTTATTTTTTGGACCAAACACGTCAACATCAAACCGTTGTATGATTGGAGGTATGGTAGGTAATAATTCATCAGGAACTACATCTATTCAATACGGTGTAACTCGAGATAAAGTATTGCAGCTAAAAACAATTTTGAGTGATGGAAGTGAGGCTACCTTCAAAAGCTTATCTAAAGATGAGTTTTTAGAAAAAGTCAATGAGAACTCTTTAGAAGGCGCTATTTATAAAACTCTTTATAATGAATTGTCTGATACGGATACGCAACAAAATATAATATCAAACTTTCCAAAATCAGAAATTCACAGACGAAACACAGGATATGCAGTTGATGAATTAATAAAAAGCGCTATGTTTTCTAATGCATCAGAGCCTTTTAATATGTGTAAACTTCTAGCCGGAAGTGAAGGAACATTGGCTTTTACTACAGAAATAACATTGCAATTAGATGAGCTGCCGCCTAGTGAAAGTATTATGATTGCTAGTCATTTTAAGTCTATTGAAGATTGCTTAAATATGGTTGAAACCGCTATGCAATACAATTTGCATACTTGCGAAATGATGGATAAAACCATCTTAAATCTTACTAAACACAATAAAACACAACAAGAAAACAGGCAGTTTATTGTAGGAGAACCAGAAGCAATATTAATGTGTGAAGTAAAAGGGGATTCTTTTGATCAAGTAGATAAAAAGGCTAAACAGTTATTGAAAGCTATAGAGCTAACAAAGTTAAGTTATGCTAATCCATTGCTTTATGGTGCTGATATAAACAAAGCTATAGAATTACGAAAAGCAGGATTAGGATTGCTTGGTAATATAATTGGAGATAAAAAGACCGCTGCTTGTATTGAAGATACTGCAGTAGCATTAGCTGATTTATCACAATATATAAACGAGTTTACCAACCTGATGAAACGTCACGGTCAAGAAGCTGTTTACTATGCGCATGCAGGAGCAGGCGAGTTGCACTTGAGACCAATTCTGAATCTTAAAAAGCAACAAGATGTTGTATTGTTTAGAAAAATAACCACAGATGTAGCTCATTTAGTAAAAAAATATGGTGGATCTATGAGTGGTGAACATGGAGATGGCATTGTTCGTTCTGAATTTATTCCATTAATGCTAGGTAATACTAATTATGAGTTATTAAAACGTATTAAACTAGCCTTTGATTCTAAAAGTATCTTTAATCCTGGGAAAATAGTTGAAACTTTGCCAATGGATGAAAATTTGCGATATGAAGCAGATAGAGTTGAGCCTGATATTGAAACAATTTTAGATTTTTCAGCATCTCAAGGAATTTTAAGGGAAGCCGAAAAATGTAACGGTTCTGGTGATTGCCGGAAATTACCAGAGTTTGGAGGAACTATGTGTCCTAGCTATAGAGCCACCAAAAATGAAAAAGATACTACCAGAGCAAGAGCAAATGCTTTACGGGAGTTTTTAACAACGTCAGAAAAGAAAAATAAATTTAATCACAAGGAATTAAAAGATGTTTTTGATTTGTGTTTAAGCTGTAAAGCCTGCGCTAGCGAATGCCCAAGTAGTGTAAATGTTGCGGCTTTAAAAGCAGAATTTCAATATCAATATCAAAAGGAACATGGTACCAGTTTTAGAACAAAATTATTTGCTTATAATAATGTGCTCAATCATTATGGAAGTAAGATTCCTAGGTTAACAAATTTTGTTTTTTCTAATACAATTTCTTCCAGAATACTGAAAAGTTCATTAGGTATAGCTAAAGAAAGACAGTTGCCATTAATGTCAACTAAAAGTTTAAATAAAATATTTTTAAACACTGTAAATCAAAAGATTGAAAGTGAAATAAAAAAAGAGGTTATACTTTTTGTTGATGAATTTACAAACCATTTAGACACTCAAATTGGGAAGGATGCTATCTTGTTGTTACAAGCCTTAAATTATAAGATTCGTATTGTAAAACATGAAGAGTCGGGACGCGCATTTTTATCAAAAGGATTTTTAAAACAAGCTAAAAAACTAGCAAATAGTAATGTTTCTATTTTTAAAAATATCGTTTCAGAAAACAGCCCTTTAATAGGTATTGAACCATCAGCTATTTTAACTTTCAAAGATGAATATTTAAAACTAGCTGACGATAAAAAAGCTGCTCAAAAAATAGCTGATAACACGTTTTTAATAGAAGAGTTTTTACAAAGTGAAATAGAACAAGGAAACATAACATCAAACCAATTTACAACCAATAAACGTACTATTAAATTTCATGGGCATTGCCATCAAAAAGCACTCGCTAATCAATTATCAAGTTTTTCAGTTTTAAATCTTCCTAAAAACTATAGTGTTACTATTATACCAAGTGGTTGTTGTGGTATGGCAGGTAGTTTTGGTTATGAAAAAGAGCATTATCAAGTAAGTATGCTAGTAGGTGAGCAAACATTGTTTCCTGCTATAAGAAAAGCAAGTACAGATGTTATTATTGCAGCAAACGGAACTAGTTGTAGACATCAAATAAAGGATGGAACTCAAAGAGAAGCAAAGCATCCTATAACAATTCTTAAAGAAGCATTAATTTAACTTCTTTTTCTTCTTTTTTTCTGGTTCAACAATAGTAATTGCGGCTATTAAGTCCTTAATTTCCATTTCTTTTATGTCTTCATCAGCAAAAAAGGGCGAAAGCTTATCCTTATTGTAGTTGTATATTTTCCAGCGTTTAAATTGATATTCTAATGCAGTGAAATTTTCAACCCAATCGCCAGAGTTTAAGTACATGGTTTTACCAAACTTATTTTCTTTAATAAGTATTTTAGGCTGATGAATATGACCGCAAATAACATAGTCGTAACCATTTTCAATAGCTAAATCTGATGCTACTTCTTCAAAATCACTAATGTATTTTATTGCGCCTTTTACACTGTTTTTTATTCGTTTAGATAATGAGTATTTTTCTTTGCCTAATTTTTCTAAACACCAATTGGTAGCTCTATTGAGTAAAATTAGCAAATCATAACCGTAGCCTCCTAATTTTGCTAGCCATTTGGCATTTTGTATGGAAACGTCAAAAACATCACCATGAAAAAACCAAGCTTTTTTACCATCAAGATCTAATACTTTTTTATCAACAATAGAAATATTGCCAATAGTCATATCGCTAAATTTACGAAGCATTTCGTCGTGATTCCCTGTGATGTATATAACTTCAACACCATCAGCAGCCATATCCATTATTTTCTTTATAACCTTCAAGTGTGGTTTAGGGAAATATCGTTTGCTAAATTGCCAAATATCAACAATATCTCCATTTAGGATAAGTTTTTTGGGCTGAATACTGTTTAAATACGTGAGTAACTGTTTGGCATGACAACCGTATGTGCCTAGGTGAACATCAGATATTACGGCTATTTCTACTTTACGTTTTAAATCCAAAGGGCAAATAAGTTTACTTTTACAAATAACCTATTTATAAGTTATGTAATCATTAACGCATAATTAATTAAGTATGAGTATATTGTTATGAAATTGTTATTTGAGTTTTTTGTAAATTGTTTATTTACAATCAAATTCCATTTTTGTTTCTCTAATAATACAATTACTTTAGCAAAACTATAACAAAATACAAACGGATAAAGCTTATTACATGGCAGGAAATTCCTTCGGAAAATTATTTAAACTAACCACATTTGGAGAATCTCATGGAGCTGCAATTGGTGGTGTTATTGATGGGTGTCCTCCAGGATTAGAACTGGATTTTGATGCCATTCAAAACGAACTAGATAGAAGAAAACCTGGGCAATCAGAGATTGTAACCCAACGAAAAGAACCCGATACTGTAGAGTTTTTATCAGGTATTTTTGAAGGGAAAACAACAGGAACACCTATTGGTTTTAATATTAGAAATACCAATCAAAAGTCAAAAGACTACGCACATATTAAAGATGTTTATCGTCCAAGCCATGCAGATTATACGTATGATAAAAAATATGGCATAAGAGATTACCGTGGCGGCGGTCGTAGTTCTGCCCGTGAAACAGCTTGTAGAGTTGTTGCAGGTGCTATTGCCAAGCAATTATTAGCTTCAGTAAGTATCAATGCCTATACATCTTCTGTGGGAGATATATTTCTTGAAAAGCCATATCAAGCATTAGATTTTAGTAAAACCGAAAGTAATATTGTTCGTTGTCCTGATCCTGAAGTGGCTGAAAAAATGATTCAGCGTATTAAAATCATTAGAAAAGAAGGTGATACCATAGGTGGTACAATAACCTGTGTATTACAAAATGTACCTGTAGGATTAGGTGAACCCGTTTTTGATAAACTTCATGCCGATTTAGGAAAAGCCATGCTATCAATTAATGCCGTAAAAGGATTTGAATACGGAAGCGGATTTTGTGGCGCAAAAATGAAAGGTTCAGAACACAACGATTTATTCAATCAAGATGGAACTACAAAAACCAACCTTTCAGGAGGTATTCAAGGTGGTATAAGCAACGGAATGGATATTTATTTTAGAGTAGCCTTTAAACCTGTTGCTACAGTAATTCAAAAACAAGATGCATTAGATAATGCCGGAAATATTGTTGAAATGCAAGGTAAAGGACGTCATGATCCTTGTGTTGTACCAAGAGCCATACCTATTGTAGAAGCTATGGCAGCATTAGTATTAGCAGATTATTACCTGCTAAATAAAATGTATAATTAGAAGCTATTTCCTGCTTTCAGCTTTATCTTTTGCAAACAAAAGGATATCGCCTCAATCAGGGCTAAAAAAATAAAAACAAATTATGAAAAAACTCGCATTACATTGGCAAATTATAATAGGTATGATATTAGGAGTTGTTTTTGCACTCATTATGGCAAATTTTGAGTGGGGAAGCACCTTCGTTACTAACTGGATAAAACCCTTTGGAACCATATTTATCAATTTACTAAAGTTAATTGCGGTTCCATTAATATTAGCATCTTTAATAAAAGGCGTATCAGATTTAAAAGATATTTCAAAACTCTCTAAAATGGGAGGAAGAACCATAGGTATTTACATACTAACCACCATTATTGCTGTATCAATAGGATTGACGGTTGTAAATATTGTAAAACCAGGAACATCAATATCAGAAGAAACAAGAACCGAATTGGTAGAAAGCTATAAAGGTGACGCCGACTCTAAAATTGCAGCTGCTGAAAAACAAAAAGAATCTGGACCTCTGCAAGCATTAGAAGATTTAGTGCCAAGCAATATATTTAATGCCGCAAGTGATAATGGTAATATGCTTCAAGTAATATTCTTTGCTATTTTCTTTGGTATTGGACTTATTTTAATTCCGCAAGAAAAAGCTAAACCAGTAAAAGCCTTTTTTGATGGTTTTAATGAGGTGATTTTAAAACTTATAGACATCATAATGCTTGCAGCACCTTATGGTGTTTTTGCTTTATTAGCAGCATTAATAGTAGAATCACCAAGTGCCGATTTATTCAAGGCTTTGGGTTGGTACGCTTTCTGTGTTGTACTTGGCTTGGCTTTAATGTTGGTTATTTATACATTAATTGTTTATGCTGTAACCAAAAAAACACCAAAGTTCTTTTTAAATGGTATTTCTCCTGCCCAATTATTAGCGTTTTCTACAAGTAGTAGTGCAGCGACGCTTCCTGTGACTATGGAGCGCGTAGAAGAGCATTTAGGTGTTGAAGAAGAAGTAACAAGCTTTGTGCTTCCTATTGGAGCTACTATAAATATGGATGGTACAAGCTTGTATCAAGCCGTAGCCGCAGTGTTTATTGCCCAAGCTTTTGGTATGGATTTAAGTTTTGGTGTACAATTAGGTATCATTGCTACAGCGACATTAGCATCTATTGGTAGTGCTGCGGTTCCTGGAGCAGGTATGGTAATGTTAGTTATTGTATTAGCTCAAGCAGGAATTCCTGAAGCAGGTTTAGCTTTAATTTTTGCAATAGATAGACCTTTAGATATGTGTAGAACTACAGTAAACGTTACTGGTGATGCTGCGGTTTCAATGCTTGTGGCTAAATCTGTTGGAAAATTAGGAAAACCAAAAACAAAAAACTGGAACGATAATTACAATAAGGGCAAATAAAATTTTATATTTAAATTATAAAATTTAACCACTAAAAAGAATCTTTTCATGAATATTTGCTTTTTAATGTATCCTTGGGATAATATCGATCCTGAAAATGACACCAGTTTAGCACTTATAAAAGAGTGTGTAAAACGTGGGCACGGCGTTGCTATGTGCACTCCTGCAAACTTAACCATTAGGGATAGCGTTACTAACGCGTTTTGTAACGTAATTAGTAGAATGGATAAAGTTCCCAGTTCATTAAAAGCATTTTATAAAAAAGTAACATTACGTGAAGAGATGTTACCACTAGCAGGTTTTGATGCGTTGTTTTTTAGAGCAAATCCACCGTTAGATCCTTTAATGCTCAATTTTTTAGATTCTGTTAAGAATGATGTATTCATCATCAATTCATTAGAAGGAATGCGAGAAGCTAATAATAAGCTTTACACAGCCGCATTTGGTGACGCACACAGTAATATTATTCCTAATACGCACGTATCAAAAAATAAAAACTATTTAGTTAAGCAAATTAAAGAGTCAAAATCTGATAAAATGATTATAAAACCATTAAATGGTTTTGGTGGTTCTGGTGTTATTCTAATAGAAAAATCAGCAATGCGCAATATTAACTCGTTGTTAGATTTTTATATAACAAACCCTGATGGTACATCAAACTACGTTATTTTACAAGATTATATAGAAGGAGCTGATGAAGGTGATGTAAGGATTTTAATGTTAAATGGCGAACCTGTAGGTGCTATGAAACGAGTTCCCGGCACAGACGATCACCGATCTAATGTTACAGCCGGCGGAAGTGTTCAGCGACATACGCTAACAAAAGCCGAAAAAGCACTTTGCAAACAAATAGGACCTAAACTAGTTAGTGATGGTCTTTATTTTGTTGGTATTGATGTAATAGGAGGTAAGCTTGTTGAAGTTAATGTAATGTCTCCTGGAGGTATTACCTATATCAATAAAGTATATAAACCAAAAACCAAAATCGAAGTAAAAGTTATTGACTTTATTGAAAGTAAAGTTTTAGATAAACTTCAAGCTTTTGATAGACGTGCTAGACTTCGTAAAACAGTAGCTGACGCTTAACCAAATAAACTTCTTTTTTTATGGAAATTCAAGTGCCAAGCTCTATAGTTTCTGTAGTATGGCTTCAAGAGCATCTTGAGGCTAGTAATCTCATTATTCTAAATGCGACTATTCAAAAAGCAGTTAGTAACAATGATTTTAACACCATATCAACCCAAATACCACATGCTAGTTTTTTTGACTTAAAGCATAAATTCAGTGATGCTTCTGGAAAATTTCCGAATACATTTCCTTCTGAAAAACAATTTACAACTGAAGCTCAAAAATTAGGAATTAATAAAGAAAGCTGTCTTGTTATTTATGATGAAAAAGGTATTTATTCTAGCGCGCGAGTTTGGTGGATGTTTAAGGCTTTTGGTCATAAAAATGTGGCAGTTCTAGACGGTGGATTTCCCGCTTGGAAGTATGCAGGTTTTAAAGTTGAACCTAAAAAAGCTACAAAAAAAATAGTTTTGGGTAATTTCAAAGCATGCTATAATCCTAAATACATGAGGTTTTTTGAAGATATAGTTGAAACAGTCAAAAGTAAATCTCATGTTGTTATAGATGCTAGATCTGAAAGTAGATTTAAAGGACTAGAGCCAGAACCACGACAAGGACTTCGTAGTGGTAATATTCCTGATTCTATAAATTTACCTTATACAAGGTTACTAGCAAACGGATGTTTAAAAACAGCTACAGAGTTGAAAGTCATTTTTGCAGATATAGTTAGTGCTGATAATGCTATTATTTTTAGTTGTGGTTCTGGAATTACAGCATGCATTTTAGCGTTAGGAGCTGAAATTTCTGGATATGAAAACATATCTGTATATGATGGGTCATGGACTGAATGGGGTAGCTTAATTAAAGAATAAACCAATGCAAAAATTGTCTCTTAAAGAAATTTTAGAACATATTGAAAATGAAAAAACATTTCACGCAATAGCTGATGATTATTCATTTACATTAAAAATTGATGAGTATGTACCTTATGCTTGTGCCGCAATACACAATGGTCATCAATTTAGAAAAGAACTTTGGGACAATTGTATTCATTCAGAATACGAACGCTGGTATGAAGAAGATCCAGAGACAAAAAATATGATACAATCTCATCCTTTAGTGTTAGCAGGTTGTGATTCTAGGTTTGAGTATGACCTTAATAGAAATCCTGAAGAGGCTGTATTTGAAACTGCTTGGGGAAAACAATTATGGCATCAGCCATTACCAGTCGCTATGAAATCTAAAAGCTTAAAAAAACATGAGAATTTTTATAAAGTTGTTCACGCGTTAATAAGTAAACTAGAAGAAAAGTTTGGTGTTTGTGTAGTATATGATATGCATAGTTATAACTGGCAGCGCTGGGACAGAGAGGTTCCTACGTGGAATTTAGGTACAAGTAATATAGATAATGAACGTTTTGGAGATTGTATTGAAGCTTGGAGAGAATATCTTTCAAGTATTAAACTACCACATAACATCAAGCAAACTTCAAGAATTAATGATACATTTCAAGGTAACGGATATTTTCTAAAATTTATTACCAAATCATTTAAAAACACATTAGTTTTGGCTACTGAAATAGCTAAAGTTTATTGTGATGAATATAATCAAATTATTTATCCGGAAGTAGTTTCAGCAGTAGAAACACAGCTTAAAGAATACTTGCCTAAACATGCTATAGAATTTTACAATACATTCAAGTAAATGATTTCAGAAAAACTAATAGCGACTCATCAAGATTTATTTGACATTGATGCTAACCTAAATAGGTTGGTTAAAAAGATAGAATTGCTTAATTATATCAATCCGTTGAATATTGAAATGGAAAAAAAGCAATTTTTCGCTTCAAAATATAACTACAATCCTAACTTTAAATATCCCAAAATAAAGTTTAATGGGTACAAACTACATCGGTTATTTTATTCTCAAAGGTTAGAGCGTATTGAGGATGATGATATTAGACAATTGTATGAAGATGTAATTTATGAGTACTCCGGGCTAATTGAGTGTATCGAAACCATAAATCAGGGTAGAAAATTTTATTATAATAGCTTAAAAAGTTTTGGAACACCAACTGAAAAAGATATTGAAAATGCTAAATTTATTTTACGTTTTGATGATGGTGATTTTGATGAAGATTTACTTCCAGTGTACAATGCAGAAGATGCTAAAGCGTATTTTCATGATTTTTCTAAACGTTACAATTTTAATTATAAAATAAAGCTCTCAACAAATATATCAGCTGCTGCAATGGTTTTAAATAATGTGCAGACATTGGTATTGAGAAAAAATCATAAGTTTAGTAAAAATCAACTTAAAGTATTAGCAAATCACGAAATAGGTGTGCATCTTGTGACTACATTCAACAGTCTAAATCAGCCATTAAAAATCTTTTCAAACGGATTGCCAAACAATGTAGAAACTCAAGAAGGTTTAGCTGTTTTTTCAGAATATAAATCAGGTTGCTTAACAATAACAAGACTAAAAGAGTTGTCTTACAGGGTTATTGCTGTTGATAGCCTAATTAAAGGTTACACTTTTCCGGATACGTTTGATTTACTACACAACCAATACAAGCTTAATAAAAACAAAGCATTTTCTATAACACAGCGTGTACATCGTGGTGGTGGTTTTACAAAAGATCATCTTTACCTATCAGGCTTAATTAAAGTATATAATCACGCAAAAGCAGATAAAGATTTAGATGTGTTACTAACAGGAAAAGTGTCTTTAGAATATATGGATACTATTTACAAGCTTCAAAAGTTAGGTTTAGCTAATACATCAAAATATTTTACTGATGCTTATTTAAGCAATGAGGAAGCAAATAAAAATCTAGATTTCATTTTAAATAGCCTAAAATAAAAGCCATAATACAGTTTTATGTCTAATAGTATAAAATACTAGAACTTATTATAAGGGTAGACATACAAATAATAAGAATTGGTTATTCCATGCTAACAGAAGCATGGCCCAAGTAACATTCCTGTATTAGGGCTTTACTGTTAGTCAAAGTTAGCTTGTTATCTACGTTATAGCAATATATATTGAGTGTGAGATGTTGTTTTTTGAGTAAACAGGGTTGGTTATTGAGCGAATTGAAAAACAATAAATGCTTGCTAATCAAAAAGTCATACGTTTTATAGAAGATTTTTGCTCTAAAACTTTTTTAAACAAATAATTCAGCAACTTATCGAGTTTATAAATCAAAAAAAAAAAACTTTCATAGATTTGACTAACAAAATAAATGTGCTACTAATTTTTGTTTAGTTATTAAATTAGATTTTGTTAATTTTCAGGTTAGTTATTAGTTAAAAAAGGTCTTAATATGTTTAAGACCTTTTTTATTTTAATCTATAAATTTATTTTTTAATTCAGGAGAAGGAATCATACAAGCTTCTTTCTTTCCATACCATTTGTATCTGTTTTTAGCAATAAAATCGTAAACCCAATTACGAATAAATGTAGGGACTAATAGAAAAACAGCCATTAAGTTTAATGGAAAACCAAGCTTTGCAGCAATCTTTAAAGCCGCAGTAGATTTATAGCTTATTCCTTTTTCAGGATGGTATAAAATAATAGAATCTATTTTAGTAGTGTCAATGTTAAAATTAGAAATAATGCGTTTTCCAAAATCACTTTGTAACGCAGTAAACATAAATAAGTTTTTACTGTCACGCTTTATGATGTATTGAATAGAAGTGTTGCAAAGGTTGCAAACACCATCAAACAATACCAATTGTTTGTTTTTTGGAAACTTTTCTAACATAGTACAAAAATACAAGATTGTTGCGAGATTTTAACTTGAATGAAACGTATATTCTTATTTGAAGTCATCTATTATTTTAGCACCTTTGTATTTATATGTATGAATCTATTATATCTCACGTAAAAAATTACGTTGAAGCCTCAAACGCTCATATACAAGCGCTGACAGACAAATTAAATGAGGTATGCGTATCTAAACACACATATTTATTACAGCCAGGCACACATGTAATGCATGAGTATTTTGTAATAAAAGGATGTTTAATAGCGTATTATTTAGATAGTAAAGGGCATAAGCATGCTGTTCAGTTTGCAATAGAAAATTGGTGGGTTGGTGATTTTGACGCCTTTTTTAATCATAAACCATCAAACTTATTTATAGAAACCATAGAGTCTTCAAAATTGTTTTCTATTACTTATGATGATTTAAATACACTATTTCAAGAAGCTCCCATATACGAAAGGTATTTTAGACTCTTAACAACCAATGCCTTCATAGCGCAGCGCAAACGTATTTTGTCAGCCTTACAAAATGATACAAAAACCAGATATTTAGAATTTTGTAGTGCCTACCCAAATATAGAAGATAGAGTGCCCAATTATCATATAGCTAATTACCTTGGTGTTTCGGCTGAAAGTTTAAGTAGAATTAGAAGAAAATTGAAAGGTTAATTATTTCTTAATTGACATAGGTCATTTTTATTGGTTATAAGCGTTGTTATATTTGAATTACTATAAAAGATACTAACAATGAAAAAACAACCTTTATTAACAACATATAATACCCAAAATTTAAATTTAAACAATAGAGTAGTCATGGCTCCAATGACTCGAAGCAGAGCCAACAATGACGGCAACATACCAACAGATGATTTGCATGGCTTGTATTATGAACAACGCGCAACAGCAGGTTTAATAATTTCTGAAGGCTCACAAGTATCTACAGAAGCCGTAGGTTATGTAAATACGCCTGGTATTTATTCTCAAGAGCAAATTGAAGGATGGAAAAAAGTAACTCAGCGTGTACACCATAAAAATGGAAAAATATTTATACAGTTATGGCACGTTGGTCGTATGTCTCATCCTGATTTTCATAATGGAGAATTACCGTTAGCTCCTTCAGCATTAAATCCTAATTCACAGTCGTATACACCTAATGGTTTTAAAGATACGGTAACACCAAAAGCTATGACGCAAACCGATATAGATAAAACTATAGCAGATTTTGTGCAAGCTTCAAAAAATGCTTTAGAGGCAGGATTTGATGGTATTGAAATACACTCATCAAACGGATATTTGTTTCATCAATTTTTTAATGCAACATCAAATGTTCGTACAGATAAATACGGTGGCAGCATAGAAAATAGAGCGCGATTTTTCTTTGAAGTGTTAGATGCCGTAAAACAAGTTATTCCAGAAGCAAAAATAGGTGTAAGGTTTAATCCTTCATTACATAATATTTTTGGAATGACTATGGATGAAGAAACCATACCAACATTTGAGTATATCATAAAAAAATTGAATGACTATAATATAGCTTATGTTCACTTATCAGAACCGTTTAATGACGTTTCAGAAATTCCTTTTGCAGTAACAGAAATAGCAAAGCATTTTAGACCATTGTACAACGGAACGCTTATGATAAATGCTAACTTTACTCAAGAGACAGGAAATAAAGTGATTGAAAATGGAGAAGCAGATTTAGTTGCTTATGGTAAACCATTTATCTCAAACCCTGATTTGGTTGAACGTTTTGAAAACAATTTAGATTTATCAGAATGGGATAGTGATACGTTTTATACAACAGGAGAAAAAGGCTATACAGATTATCCAAAAGCAACAAAATAACACGCTTAATAAACTAAAAACTCTTAATTATGAAATTTACAAGAAAAGCTCAAGCTAAATGGAAAGGAAGTGGAAAAGAAGGCACAGGACATTTAAGTACAGCAAGTAATGTACTAAAAGAGACACCTTATTCATTTCATACGAGATTTGAGGATAAACAAGGAACAAACCCAGAAGAACTTATTGGAGCAGCATATGCAGGCTGTTTTGCAATGCAGTTGAGTTTTCTTCTTAATGAAGATGGATTTACTGCAAATTCTCTAAATGTTAATGCAGATGTAACATTTGAAGATGGAAGTATTACCCAAATTGTATTAGATTTAGAAGGCGATGTGCCAAACATTGATTGTGAAAAATTTCAACAAATAGCTCGCAAAGCGAAAGAAGTTTGTCCAATTTCTAAACTTTTAAACACCAATATTCAATTAAAAATTAGCTTAAACAATTAAAATATGACAACAGTAAAAGCATACGGAACAACATCTCCAACAGACGACTTAAAACCACTTGATATTACACGTCGTAATGTTGGTCTAGAAGATGTAAAAATAGATATAACATACTGCGGTGTATGTCACAGTGATATACATACAGCAAGAAATGATTGGAAAGGATCAACATATCCTGTAGTGCCTGGTCATGAAATTATTGGTCGTGTGACTGAAATAGGGGACAATGTTACCAATTTTAAAGTAGGAGATTTAGTAGGTGTAGGATGTATGGTAGATTCTTGTCATACATGTGCCTCTTGTCAAGCAGATTTAGAACAGTTTTGTGAAAATGGAGCTACATTTACTTATAATAGTCCAGATAAACATATAGAAAATCAACAAACTTACGGTGGTTATTCAACAACCGTTGTAGTTGACAAACAATTCGTATTACGAGTTCCTGAAAATATTGACGCAGCTGCCGCAGCACCATTATTATGTGCGGGTATTACAACGTGGTCACCATTACGTCATTGGAATGTAAAAAAAGGTGATAAAGTTGGTGTTATAGGTCTTGGAGGATTAGGGCATATGGGAGTAAAATTTGCTCACGCTCTTGGAGCTCATGTAGTCATGATAACAACATCTCCAGAAAAAGGAAAAGATGCAAAAGCACTTGGGGCAGATGAAATACTGATTTCAAAAGATGCTTCAGATATGCAAAAGCATAAAGGTTCTTTTGACTTCATATTAAATACAATACCTGTTGGTCATGAAATGGATCCTTATTTAGCTCTGCTAAAAATAGATGCTACTATGGTACTTGTTGGTGCTATAGAACCTATGAAACCATTTCATGGTGGAGGATTAGTTATGGGACGTAAACGTGTAGCTGGTTCTTTAATAGGAGGTATAAAAGAAACTCAAGAAATGTTAGATTTCTGCGGAGAACACAACATTGTTTCAGATATAGAACTTATTAATATGCAAGATATTAATAAAGCGTATGAGCGTGTTACAAGTTCTGATGTGAAATATCGCTTTGTAATTGATATGGCATCTTTAAAGAATTAATTTTTTATCCCTACAATAATTGTTTTAAAGTCAGTTTATACAAAGTAAACTGACTTTACTTTTTTATAGCCTCAACTAGTTCTAGCTGATTTAAATCAACATTTGTAGTAAATATGCCATAGTTTACTACGGCTTTGTTTTTTTCAATTTTATCAATGCTACCAACGGCACGACCATCTTCTAGTCTAACGCGGTCACCTACTTTTAATATAGGTTTAGGTTTTGTTGGTTGTTTTGCAGCTTCAGCTTTGGCTGCTTTTTTCTCTTTTCTTATAACAGCGACTTTTTTCTCGGCCTCTTGTTTTACTTTGCTTTCCTTGGCTTTGACTACTTTTTTCTGTTTAGCTGTTAGTTTTTTTCGTTTAGAGTTTTCTATTTGAACAAGTTTAAATAACTCGTCCATTAGTTCGCGTTTGCGCTTATTGTTAAAGTATTTTTCAGAAAGATCATTTACCTTTTGGCCAATGTAAATTAAACGCTGATTGCTATCATAAAGCTCTTGATAGTCTTCTAGTTTTTTTTGAATTTTAGCGTTTATTTCTTCTAACTTATCTGCTTCTGTTTGTTTTTTTCGTTCGTTAACTTTAAGAGACTGTTCCGTTTTTTCAAGTTTTGAACGTTCTTTTTGAAGTTTAGCAATAGTTCTATCAAAACGTACTTTGCTTCGTTCTATCTTCTTTTTTGCTCTATTTATTAAACTGTATGGAATACCATTTTTTTGTGCAACTTCAAAAGTAAATGAGCTTCCTGCTTGTCCTAGTGCAAGTTTGAATAATGGTTCTAATGTTTTTTCATCAAACATCATATTAGCATTAATCATATGCGGTAATTCGTTGGCTAATATTTTAAGGTTAGAGTAGTGGGTAGTTATAATTCCAAAAGCCTCACGATGATAAAACTCTTCTAAAAATGTTTCGGCCAATGCGCCACCTAATTCAGGATCACTACCAGTACCAAACTCATCAATTAAAAATAGTGTGTTTTTATTACACTTTTTTAAGAAATAATTCATCTGTTTAAGACGATAGCTATATGTGCTCAAGTGATTTTCAATAGATTGGTTGTCACCTATATCAGAAATTATTCTGTCAAATAAATACATTTTACTGCGTTCATGAACAGGAACAAGCAAACCTGATTGTAACATGACTTGAAGTAAACCAACCGTTTTGAGTGTAATACTTTTACCTCCTGCATTTGGACCTGAGATAACAATAATACGATTATCTTGCTCTAGCTCTATGGTTTGAGGAAATGTTTTGGTTTTGGTTTTTTGGTTATTTAAATAGAGTAAAGGATGGTAAGCATCGCGTAAAAACATAAAGCGCTCTTCAGTAATTTCTGGTAAAATAGCATTTAGTGATTGTGCGTATTTAGCTTTAGCCGCAATGACGTCCATTTGTGTTAAGAAGTCTTGATATTGCTCTAATAAAGGCAAAAAGGGTCTTATAAAATCTGTAAGTGTTTTTAAGATTCTTATAACTTCTTCTTTCTCTTCGTATTCTAAATTATTAAGTTCTCTGGTATGTTGTAGGGTTGTTTCTGGCTCTATATAAACAATGCTACCTGTTTTACTGCCGCCCATAATAGCGCCTTTTACTTTTCGCCTGTACATGGCTTTTACAGCAAGCACACGTTTGTTATCTACTACAGACTCTCTAATGTCATCTAGATAATCTAAACTAGAATAGGTGTTTAAAGCGCTAGCAAAACTTTGATTTATTCTACCTTTAAGTTTATTTATTTGTTGTCGTAATTCATAAAGTAAGGTAGATGCATTGTCTTTTATATCTCCAAAGCGATCTATAATAGCGTTTATGGCTTCTATGATTTCTTTAGTAACTTCAATTTCAGAAGCATAATCAAACAGACTTGGATAATACTCCTTAAATTTTTTAAGAAATATTATAATGTCATTTGATGTGATTGATAATGAAGCGATTTTTTTTAAACTATGAACTTCGAGATATGTATTCTCAATTTTTAAAAGTTTTAATTCTTTAGAAATGGTATCAAATCCATGGTTGGGAATGCGGTTGTCATTATAAAATGACGCTAAATATTCATTGGTAAAAGCTAATGAGTTAACGACATCTTCCTTTTTTTTAAAGGGAGTGATTTTCAAGGTTTGTTCATGACCTAAAGAAGTAATACAATGTTCTCCTACTTGTTCTAAAACTGTAGAGAATTCTATATCTTGAAGTGTTTTTTCGTGAATGTGTATCATAAAAGAGTGTCCTAAAAAGCAGGACGTTTCTTGAGCTTTTCTTAATAAAAGTCAAATTTACGTATTAACTTTTAATCCGCATATATTTATGAAATTCTTCACAAATAATTATATTTTAAAATAGTAGTTTTGAGCTATATAAATTTACCCTACTACATGACAATTTTTAGATATGTGATTATACTATCTATGTTGTTATTACTTTGTAATTGCAACAATATTCCAGAAGCATATTATGCAGAACCTGAATATATCAAAAGCCCATCACCAAAAGAAGCAGCTTATTTTAAGGCTTATGATGACGCGTTAAGCTTATGGGATACAGATGTTTATGAAATTTATGTTCCTACAACTTATGGAACAGCTCATGTAATAGTCAGTGGACCTAGCCGAGGCGAACCTGCTGTATTATTACATGGTATGGATGCTAGCTCT
The DNA here is from genome assembly GCF_039537875.1 of Corallibacter vietnamensis. NCBI lineage: Bacteria > Pseudomonadati > Bacteroidota > Flavobacteriia > Flavobacteriales > Flavobacteriaceae > Corallibacter > Corallibacter vietnamensis. The sequence goes on along the minus strand of NZ_BAABBI010000003.1, from coordinate 131,016 downwards.
ACTAGTTGGTATCCTAATGTAAATGCAATTTCAGAAGATTATAGAATTTATGCAATTGATCTACTCATAGAACCTGGAAAATCTAAAATGACCAAAGAACCAGAGTCTGTTGATGATTTAATTAATTGGTATCATGAAATTTTTGAGAAACTGAAACTTAAAGAAGTTTACTTAATAGGAGCTTCTCGTGGAGGTTGGATTGCAACCAATATTGCCTTAAAGAAAAAAATTAAAGTCAAGAAAATGGCATTGTTAAGTCCTGCGCAAACTTTTATGTGGATTCCTCCTAGTCAAGATTTAATTAAAAATATTGTTTATGCTTTATCTTCAGATGAAAAACGTATGCGTCAAGTTTTAAATACGATGTCTAAAAACGTTGATAATATAGATGAAGCCTATTTAAAGCAATATTATCTTGGTAATCAAGTAGATGTAAATAACAAGTTTGTAGCAAGTATGATGCCTTATTCTAAAAAAGAGTTATCTGCATTAGATATGCCTGTGTTAGTTTTAGTTGGTGATGATGATATGATAAACACCCCTAAAAGTATAGATATAGCAAAAGAGTCTATAAAAGATGCTGAAGGAGAAGTTATCTCACAAGCTGGACATTTTCTTTCTATAGATCAAGCTGAAATTGTTAATCAAATTATAATTGAATTCTTAAACAAGAATAATTAATTAAAGTTAGTTGTAACCTCTTTTTGTCTGATGATAATAGGAGGTACGTTAGTTCTATTTTTTTTGTTTATTGAGTTAGAACTAAAAAATAGTAAAAGGAAATTAATAACAATTAAGCTGATAAGTATAAGTGTAATAGTTAAAATCATTGGGACGATTTTTTAAATTATTATGAAGCAAAGATATAGCTTAATTTTAAAAAAGAAAGTATAAACATGATTTTTTACATTTTCAACATATTGATATACAAATATTTAATATTTGGTAACAATAAGGTAAGATTATTGCCATATTGATTTGTTTGTAACTAAAACACTGATAGTGTTGTCATGAAAACGGTAAATAAAATTAAAATAATAACTAAAGGAACAACAAACTTTAACCATTTATCATAACCTACTTTTACTACAGCTAATGATGCTAAAATTAATCCAGTAGGGTTTATGAAAGCAAATAAACCCATTCCGTATTGATAACAATTTACAATGATTTCTCTGCCAATGCCTACAGTATCTGCTAGAGGTGACATAATAGGCATTGTAAGTACCGCCATACCAGAAGAGCTTGGTATAAAGAAAGAAAGTCCACCATAAATAAATAACAACGCATTAGCAAAAACACCTTTATTCATTCCGTCAGTAATTGTGCTAGCATAGTATAACATCGTGTCGCTAATTAATCCATCATTCATAAGTACTGACACGCCTCTCGCTATACCAATGATTAATGCAACACCAAGTAAATCACTTGCGCCTTTTACAAAAGTTTCTACAAATTCTGTTTCTTTTATTTTTCCTATAAACCCTATCAATATAGCTCCAACAAGAAAAACAGTTGTCATTTCAAGAAACCACCATTCTAGCTGTGATACACCATAAATCATAACAATAAAACATAAAGAAAAGATTATAAGTATAATTCGTAATCTCGTTGTTAGTTTTAAAGTTTTTGCAGAAACAGATGTAGCAAACATAGCTTCAATTTGTTCCTTTTGATCATAAATAATGGACTTTGTAGGATCTTTTTTTACTCGACTTGCATATCTCAAAATATAAATAATACAAATAGTAATGCCTAGAGCAAGCATAACTATACGACCGGTTAATCCTGTTGTCCATGTAATACCAGCTGCGTCAGAGGCAATTATTGTGCTAAAAGGGTTAACTGTTGAGCACATAGTACCTATTGAAGAACCAATATAAATGGCTGCTAGAGGTACCATTGCATCATATTTAGCTGCTAAAAACATAGGAATTAAAATAGGGTAGAAAGCTATGGTTTCTTCGGCAAGACCAAAAGTTGTACCACCTAACGCTACTAAAGTTGTTACTAGAATAATCAATATATATTCATAGCCTTCTAGGGTTTTCGCTAACCACGTTATGCCAGCATCAAAAGCTCCTGTTATATTCATAATGCCTATGAGTCCGCCTATAATCAAAACAAGAAAAATAATGTCAGCGGCTTCAATAACTCCTTTTATAGGTGATTTAAAAAAATCAATAATATTTTGAGGTTGAGCGTTTACGTTTTTATACGTGTTAGGAATAGAAATTGGTTTCCAAATATCACCATTTGTAAATTTTTCAAGAGGAATGGTTATAGATAGATCATCTAATGTTTTTTGAGTTGCGGGCAAGGTTACTGTGCCGTCTTGTTTTGTACGCGTAAAATTATTACTATCATTATTGTAAACCAATGAGTCGTATTTGCCTGCAGGAACAACCCATGTTAGGAGTGCAACAAAAGCTGCTATGATAAGTAGAATTGTTTGTGCTGTTGGGAATTTAATTTTTTTCAAGTGCTATATTTTAATAAGAATAAAGATACTACTATTTTCGCTATAATAATTAACATGATTCGTATGTACGCTGCTATTGATGAAAGCTGGAAACCCTATTTACAAAAAGAATTTAATAAACCTTATTTTGAAGATTTGGTTTCTTTTGTGAAATCTGAATATAAACACCATGAATGTTTTCCTCCATGTGATGAAATATTTAATGCATTTACACATTGTTCCTTTCAGGATACAAAAGTAGTAATTATTGGGCAAGATCCTTATCATGGTGTTGGTCAAGCTCACGGACTCTGTTTTTCTGTTAATGATGGGATAGCTCATCCGCCATCTCTTGTGAATATTTTTAAAGAGATTGATCAAGATTTAAAGATTCCTTATCCTAAAAGTGGTAATTTAACAAGATGGGCTAATCAAGGAGTATTACTGCTTAATGCAACTTTGACTGTTCGCGCACATGAAGCGGGGAGTCATCAGCGTAAAGGTTGGGAACAATTTACCGATGAAGTGATAAAAATAATTAGTAATGAAAAAAAGGATGTAGTTTTTTTACTTTGGGGTGGATTTGCAAAAAAGAAGATTAAGCTAATTGATACTGAAAAACATTATGTATTAAATTCAGGGCATCCATCACCATTAAGTGCTAATAGAGGTTTTTGGTTTGGAAATAAGCATTTTAGTAAAACTAACTTCCTGTTGCAGCAAGCTGGGAAGAAACCGATTGTTTGGTAGGCTTATGTACAATTTTTAAATATTGATCATCAACTTTTTTGGTTGATTTTTTCGTTTTATTACAGCTAAATACAAGAAGAAAAAAATTTAATACAACAAGAGTTGCTAAAGTGATAGTGATAGTTAATAGCATAAATAATAAATTTTAAATTATTACTACTTTATCAAATATAACGTTTTTATGTCTTAAAATTGAATTTTTTATAAGAAACATCCTTCTTAGGTGTGAAATGTTGAATTTAACACAAAAACTTACAGCTTGACAACTAAATCGTTATAGGCGATTTTTTCTGATATTATATTAAGCGCAAATAATTGTTCTTGAACATTATTTATAGTTTTTTCGTCAATGACTTCTTGAGACCATTCTGTTAATGAAAGCCATTCTTTAACATCATCAATTTTTAAATTATAACGCTTTGCGATATCTACATCTATATTAGGTATTTCTTTAAACCTAGATGTGGTACTATTAATAATATTCAAAATTGTTTTAACAGCCTCTTTGTTTTCTTCTAAAAACTCATCTCTAACAGCTATTACAAAACATGGCCAAGGAGTTGGGCAATTACCTATACGTCTAAAAACCCCATTATCAACGATAGGCTTTGTCATGAATTTCTCCCACATAAAATAATCAGCTTCATTATTGGTTAATGCTTCAACAGCGCCATCAATATTTTTTACGACTTTAAAGTTTAAATCAGCATCTAAATTCCAGCCGTTATTTTGTGCATTAATGTAAGCCATAAGATGAGAGCCTGATCCGTAGCGGCTTATTGCTGCATTACTTCCCTGTAAGCTTTCAATAGTTTGATAGTGAGATGTATTTGCTACATGAATTCCCCAAATTAAAGGTGTTTGAACAAATGTTTGAATGATACTACTAGGATTTCCTCCTACGATATCTTTCACAATGCCTTCGGTAAGTATTACGGCTAAATCAATATCTTTATTGCGTAACGCTTTACACATATCTCCTGTACCACCAAAGTAGTCTTTCCAGCGAAGGTTTATACCTTCTTTTTTATATTCGCCATTTTTAAGCGTTAGATACCAAGCTAGATTAAAATGTTCAGGAACTCCGCCTATTTTTATTGTCTTCATAGTTATTCTTCTATCAATTTGTTAAGCGTGTAAGTAATTAAATTGTTTACAGTGGCTTTGGGATCGTTACTAAATTCCCCTGTTGCTCTATTAGCTATTATGGCATTCATAGATAATGCTTTGTGTCCTAACAAGCGTGACAATCCATATATTCCAGCGGTTTCCATTTCTAAATTAGTTATAGACATGCCATTATAATTAAAATTAGCAAGCTTATCATTCATAGCGTCATCTTGTATAGCTAATCTTAAAATACGACCTTGAGGTCCATAAAAACCAACATTTGTAGCTGTAAAACCAGTAACAGTTTTGCTTGAGCTAAATTGTTTTAAAAGATATTCATTACATGTTACAATGTAAGGTTTAGATTTTGAAGCAAACCAGTTAGTTTGCTCTATCAAAGCGTTAGCTATTTCATTGTGTTGCACATGCTCGCTGTCGTAAAAATGCAGTAAGCTATCAAAACCAGCAGCATATTCACTAATCAAAAAAGCATCAACAGGAATATTTTCCTGAATAGAACCAGAAGTCCCTATTCGAATAATATTTAGACTTTTTAAAGTGTCTTTTACTTCGCGAGTTTCAAAATTTATATTAGCCAATGCATCTAGTTCGTTAAAAACGATATCAATATTATCAGTGCCTATACCAGTTGATATTACTGTAATTCGTTTTCCTTTATAAAGTCCTGTTTGTGTATGAAATTCACGTTTTTGGGTTTGAAATTCTATACTATCAAAGTGTTGTGTAACACTAGAAACTCTATCTGGATCACCAACAGTAATGACTGTGTCTGCTAAATGTTCTGGTCTTAAATTAAGATGATAAATACTTCCATCAGGATTTAAAATTAGTTCTGAATCTTTAATTGGCATTTATCTGTGTTTTTATAAGTTTATTTTCTTTTTTACTGTATTGAAAATCTAATCTATTTACACCTCCAAAAAGTAGGTTGTTGCCAATTTCAGCAGCAAAATTATGTTTTTTATAAAGGGCTTCGTGGCCTTTTCTATTTAAACTTAATTGTTCGTCAGCTTCTGAAAAGAAAATAGATAGCTTATCAATAAGTCTATTTATTTGTGTGTCTCCAAACCCGTAATATCCTTGATAATTTAAGGTATAGCCTAATAAGTGATGTTTAGACCTTATGGGGTTGTCTTTTACTATTAATAAAATGTTTTCTTCTAAAATACTTAAGCCATTGTCTAAATTTGGAAACCTAGTAATATGGGCTTTTAGGCAGTTACTTAAATATTGAAAAGAGGATTTTTTTGTAATATATGGTTTCAATAAATTATGGTCTTTACCACAATACGTATCCCAAAGAGTTATTGCTAATTCAATATCATCATTATTAAGTAACACTTTATTTTTATAATGATAGAGTAGCTGCTCTGTAGTAAGTTCTCCTAAACCTTTTAAGTTTTTTTCGCCTTCAATTCTACCACTACAAACTAAATAAATAGGAAGTTGACATTTTTTTTGCTTTAGTAAGCTTATGACAGCAATCATATTTATATGGCAAAACAAATCATATTCAAACCAAAGAACAACTTCTTTATAATGATTGATATTATTAAGAATGTTAATTTCTTCTTTAAACTCTTGAACGTTCATTTCTATATCATAAAACGTGCTTAAAAAAGCTTTTCGTTTTAAAATAAATTCTTCAGAATCTATATTAGAAATTGTAGGACCTTCACAAAGCATTTCTTGCCATGTTAAAATATCTCCTACAATAGTAATTTCATTTAAATAATCTGTTAGACAGTTTCCGTTTGTAATGTGTAAAGTTTGTAAACTCATTATCCGCCTACACGTTTTACTTGAAATCCTTTTTCTTTAAGGATTGCCATAATTTTATCTCTATAATCTCCTTGAATAATGATTTTATCATCTTTAAAACTACCGCCAACGCTTAAACTTTTTTTTAGATCTTTGGCTAACTTTTTAAAGTCCTCGGTAGCACCTGTATAACCTTCTAAAATAGTAATTGGCTTTCCTTTTCGCTTTTCGTATTTACAAATAATAGGATCATCTTGCAGCCATAGGTCTTCTTCTAAATTTGATTCAGAATCTAATGATGGTTCTTCTGGTTTATGATCTGGAAATAAATTTTTTAACTGATCTTGTAAATCCATAATTGTAAGCGTCCTTACTTTTTAATTAATCCTAATTCAACAAGACGTTCGTGTAAAAACTCTCCAGCAGTTATATCATCATACTTTTTTGGGTTTTCGGCATCTATACAGCTTTCTAATACATCTAATTTCATATCACTTACTGGATGCATAAAAAATGGAATAGAATATCTAGATGTTCCCCAAAGCTCACGTGGTGGATTTATAACTCGGTGAATTGTAGATTTTAATTTATTGTTTGTATGTCTTGATAGCATATCACCAACATTTATCATTAATTCATCTGGCTCTGCAATAGCATCAATCCATTCTCCTTTATGATTTTGAACTTGAAGACCACGACCTTGAGCTCCCATTAATAGTGTGATTAAATTAATATCACCATGAGCAGCAGCACGAACAGCTTCTTTTGGCTCTTCTTGAATAGGTGGATAATGAATAGGTCTTAAAATTGAGTTTCCGTTATGAATGTAGTTGTCAAAATATGTTTCCTCTAATCCTAAATGTAATGCGAGTGCTCTTAAAACATATTTAGCTGTTTTTTCAAGCATTTTATATGCTTCTTTACCTGTTTCATTAAATTTTGGAAGTTCTTCAACTTCAACATTTGCAGGATATTCAGCTTCTAATTTTGGATTATCATCTACATATTGACCAAAATGCCAAAACTCTTTTAAATCGCCTTCTTTTTTTCCTTTAGCGCTTTCTTTACCAAAGGAAATATAACCGCGTTGTCCTCCAATTCCTGGAATTTCATATTTCTGTTTTGTTTCAACAGGTAAAGAAAAAAAGTTTTTTACTTCTGTATATAAATTATCAACTAGTGTATCGTCTAGAAAATGTCCTTTTAAAGCAACAAATCCAATTTCTTCATAGGCTTTACCTATTTCATCTACAAACTTCTGTTTTCTTACTGGATCTCCCGATGTGAAATCGTTTAAATTAACGCTTGGAATACTTGTCATTTTGTATGTGATTTAAATTGTATGTCTTACAAATGTACGAAAACATTATAAAGTTTTAATTACAATTTTAACGTATAACTTCTCCCAATTCTAAAAGACATTTTAATATATTTGACAAACTATATTTATGAGCACAACTGTAGCTATAACAAACCTTATGAACTATAAAACAAAAGACCTTGACGAAACCACACTGCGTCAACTATATAAAAACATGCTAAAACCAAGACTAATAGAGGAGAAGATGCTCATTTTATTACGTCAGGGAAAAATTTCTAAATGGTTTTCAGGAATTGGCCAAGAGGCTATTTCTGTTGGTGTTACAATGGCACTTCAATCAAGCGAATATATTTTACCAATGCATCGTAATTTAGGTGTGTTTACTACTAGAGAAATTCCCCTTTTTAGATTGTTTTGCCAATGGCAAGGAAAAGCAAGTGGTTTTACAAAAGGAAGAGATAGATCATTTCATTTTGGTACACAAGAATACAATATTGTAGGTATGATCTCTCATCTTGGTCCGCAATTAGGCGTAGCTGATGGTATTGCTTTAGCTAGTAAGCTAAAAAATAAAAACCAGGTTACTGCTGTTTTTACTGGAGAAGGCGGAACTAGTGAAGGTGATTTTCACGAAGCACTTAATGTTGCTTCTGTGTGGCAATTACCCGTTATGTTTTGTGTAGAGAATAATGGGTATGGCTTATCAACACCTACGAACGAGCAATACTATTGTAAAGATATAGCAGACCGAGGATTAGGGTATGGTATGGAATCTCATATCATAGATGGAAATAATATTATAGAGGTTTTTAGTAAGGTTAATGCGCTAGCAGAAAGTATCAGAAAGAATCCACGTCCTGTTTTATTAGAGTTTAAAACGTTTAGAATGCGTGGTCATGAAGAGGCTAGTGGTACAAAATATGTTCCTCAAGAATTAATGGATGAATGGGCAGCCAAAGATCCTATTGAAAACTACAGAAGCTATTTAAAATCTGAAAGCCTTTTAACAGACGAGCAAGATGAGGCTTTTCATGCGGAAATAAAGGCAGAAATAGATGCTGCTCTTGATGCAGCAAATGCTGAAGAGAAAATAAATCCTATTGAAACAAACGAATTAAGTGATGTTTATAAAGATTTTGATTATCAGAATTTTGATGAATTAAAAAACACACAAGAACTTCGTTTTATAGATGCTATTTCTGAAGGTTTAAAACAATCTATGGAACAGCATGATGATTTAGTTATCATGGGACAAGATATTGCCGAATATGGAGGCGTTTTTAAAATCACCGAAGGATTTGTTGAGAAGTTTGGTAAAGATCGTGTGCGTAATACACCTATTTGTGAGTCAGCGATTGTTGAAGCCGGAATGGGTTTGTCTATTGCTGGAATAAAAAGTGTTGTAGAAATGCAATTTGCAGATTTTGTTAGCTCTGGATTTAATCCGATAGTGAATTATTTAGCAAAATCTCATTATCGCTGGAGTCAAAACGCAGATGTTGTTGTAAGAATGCCTTGTGGTGCTGGTGTTGCTGCTGGACCATTTCATTCTCAAACTAATGAAGCTTGGTTTACAAAAACACCAGGATTAAAAGTTGTTTATCCTGCATTTCCTAAAGACGCAAAAGGTTTACTTGTTACAGCAATTAATGACCCTAATCCGGTATTATTTTTTGAGCATAAAGCATTATACAGAAGCATTCGTCAAGAAGTGCCAACAAACTACTATAGTATTCCGTTAGGTGAGGCAGCGCTTCTAAAAGAAGGTGCTGATGTCACTATTATCACTTATGGAGCAGGAGTACATTGGGCTTTGGAAACATTAGAAAACAACCCGAATATTCAAGCAGATCTTATTGATTTAAGATCCTTACAACCACTTGATACAAATGCTATTTACAACTCTGTAAAAAAGACAGGTAGGGCTATAATATTACAAGAAGACTCTATGTTTGGTGGAATAGCATCAGATATTTCAGCTTTAATCATGGAACATTGTTTTGAATATCTTGATGCACCTGTAAAGCGTGTTGCTAGTATGGAGACACCTATTCCGTTTATAAACCAATTAGAAGAGCAATATTTAGCTAAAAGCAAGTTTGAATCAGCTTTACAAGAACTATTGAACTATTAAAAGAAATTTGTTGTATTTTTCAGTTACTATGAAGAAGCAACAAATTTGTTTTTTAGCTATTATCCTAATTATGCTTAATGCTTGTAAAAAAGTAACCACTCATGATGATGTTGATATTAAAAAAACTCATGAGTGGAAAACACTTGAAGTTACAGCTACGGCATATAATTCTTTAACAAATCAAACCAATACAAATCCGCATATTACAGCTTTTGGTGATAGTTTGATTCCTGGAATGAAATACATTGCTGTTTCTAGAGATTTATTAGCGCTTGGGCTTCATCATAACACAAGTGTTTGTATTGAAGGTTTTGATGATATCTATCTAGTGAAAGATAAAATGCATTGGCGCTGGAAAAAACGCATAGATATTTATATGGGACTAGATGTAAAAGCAGCAAAAAATTGGGGGCGCAAAAAAGTGTTTATTCAATACCAGGTTCCAGTTGATACTTTAAAAATTATTAATGAATAAAAAAAGCCAACATATGTTGGCTTTTATGAATGACTAATTCAAATAAATTCTAATGTGCGTATCGTTTTATTCCTGTCCATAACACTTCTTGAGAATCGCTATTAGGCGTCAATAGTTTATTAAACTTGACTTGTTTTAGTTTTCCAAATGAATCTCTAGATAATTTAATAACGGCTTTCATGATGTGTGTTTTTTGATTGATTGATTTTTTTTTTTAATAATTAACGATAACGACGTTTGCTGTTCCAAGTGTGACTTTTAGTTGTTTGTAAAGTACTTGATAATTGATTGTTGTTTAAAGTTCTCATAATTTTGATTTTTAATGATTGATGTTATACCTAATAGACGACCAATTTTTATATTTGTTACAGTACTATGCATAACATAATACATATTTAACATATTTTAACATTTCAAAAGAAACACAATAATCTTTTAAAGTAGGTGAGTCCATTAAAATTTTAATAAAAAATTGGTGATTAAATTTTTAGGTACGATTTTTGTCAAACCTCATAAGAACATAATTCATTCTATGAAACAATTATTATTAATATTTACCATTTTAAGTGCCATATCAGTAAGTGCTCAAATTGATAATGGACAAGAATCAACTTCAATCCCAGCAATACAAAGTGAAGATGTAAATACTAATAATTCGTTTTCAATAAAGCCAAACACACCTAAAAAAGACGACTTCAATGGACTTTCAATCCCTAAAAGTAAACCTCTTAATACTGAAAGTGAAGGGTTTTCTATGTTTGGTGAAGACTTTGGTAACCCAGGAGAATTGTATGAAAAGAAAGTAACCAAGCATTTAGAAGGTGTTGAAGAAGAAGGTGGTTACAAACTTTATGGCAGTGAAGTAGATCAATATCTTGGTGATTATAAAACAAAGGCTTCAAAAGTAAATGTGGTTTATCGTGACTTTGGTGCTTTTGATGGTGATCGTGTTCGCGTATTTGTTAATGATGATGTTGTAAGACCAAGTGAGTTATTAAAACCAGGTTTTAGCGGTTTTAAATTAGATTTAGTTCCAGGTTTTAATAAAATTGATTTTTTAGCTTTAAACGAGGGCGAATCAAGTCCGAATACAGCAGAGTTACAGATTTTAGATGAAGAAGGAAAAGTAATCGCTTCTGGACGATGGAATCTATTAACAGGAGTAAAGGCTACTTTAATTGTTGTTAAAGAATAAATAGCATTCTAAAATGCTATCTCAATAACGTCACCTGGCTTCATTGAGCCTAATATAAAATCTCCAATTCTAACACGAACAAGGCGTAAGGTGGGAAATCCTGCAGCAGCCGTCATTTTTCTAACCTGCCTAAATTTACCTTCTCTCAAAACAATTTTAATCCATGATGTTGGCCCATGACGTTCGTCTCTAACAAAACGCTCTGGGACATTAGGGTGGTTTTCTAATTTTTCAACAGGACAAGGTTTTGTTTTGTATGGTTTACCGTTAACACTAATTTCTACGCCAAGTCCTAACTTGGTTATAGCGTCATTAGTAATTAATCCATCAACCATAACATAATACTCTTTTTCTACTTTTGAGCTCCTAATGTAATCACTTATTTTGCCATCAGTAGTAAGTAAAAGTAATCCTTCAGAAGGTTCATCTAGTCTTCCTATAGCCATAATGCCATCTGGAAAATCATATAATTCACCTAGTAACTTCTTGTTTTTTCGCTTGTTTTGGTTGTTTACAAACTGACTTAAATACCTATAAGGCTTATATATTTTATAATGCTTATGATGAGGCATAGCCTTGAAGTATTTTTAAAACCAATGCCTTAGTTAGTTCTTGCCCGTTAGCTTTTTTTCTTATATCGTCGTAGCTAAACCTGAAATCGCAACCATCTTTATAGGCACTACAACCGTAAGCGGTTTTTCCTTTTATTATGGTACCTTTTTTGCATTTAGGACAGCTATTCTCATCAGAAGTATCCAATTTTTGTTTTGCTGAAATTGTTTTTTTAGGTTCCAACTTTAGTTTAAAGTTATCATCAAAACGAAGCAAACCTTCAACAGAAGCCTCATTAACCTTAAATCCTTTTAGGTTTACAGTAGATCCTTTATCTAATAAGCGTTTGTATTGATTTTCTGATATTTTTTTTGAAGCATATTCAAAAGGTAAAACAAAATCACAATCTTTTCCATATAATGTGCAACCGTAAGCCGATTTTCCTTTTAATAATTGTCCTTTTTTGCATTTTGGACATGTTTTACCTACAATACCTTTTTTTGAAGTTTTTTTAGATGGTGATTTGCTGGCGTTGGCTGGTTTATTATTGGTGTAACTTAATTTAGCTTGAACCTTTTCTGTTCTAACTTCGTACACCAAATGGTCTACCATTTTTTTCATGTTATTGATAAATGCTACAGCGCTATATTCACCTTTTTCTATGTCTTTTAGTTGTTTTTCCCAAAGTCCTGTCAATTCTGCAGATTTTAATAATTCATTTTGAATTAAATCTATTAATTGAATACCGGTAACTGTTGGTAATACTTGTTTTTTATTACGTTTTATGTATTTACGTCTAAACAGCGTTTCAATAATATTGGCTCTAGTTGAAGGTCGTCCAATACCATTTTCTTTCATTAAATCACGTAACTCGTCATCATCTACTTGTTTACCAGCGGTTTCCATTGCACGCAATAAAGATGCTTCCGTAAATTGTTTTGGTGGCTTGGTTTCTTTTTCTAAAAATGAAGGCTCATGCGGACCTTTTTCGCCTTTCTCAAACGTAGGCAGAATACCAGTTTCTTTAGTTGGCTTATCTTTAGTTTCAAAAACAACACGCCAACCTTTTTCAAGTATTTCTTTACCAGTTGTTTTAAAGTTTACAGTTTCTGCTTTACCAATTACAGTTGTGTTTGAGACTTTACATTCTGGATAAAACACCGCTATAAAACGTTTGGTAATAATATCGTAAACCTGTTGTTGATTGTACTGCAAATTGGTTTGTACACCTGTTGGAATTATCGCATGGTGATCAGTTACTTTAGCATCGTCAAAAACCTTTTTAGATTTTTTAATTTTTTGACCTAAAAGTGGCTGAATTAATTGACTGTAATTAGTCAAGTTTTTTAATATTCCAGGTACTTTAGGATAAATATCGTTTGGAAGAAATGTAGTATCTACACGCGGATAGGTTACTACTTTCATTTCATATAACTTTTGAACTATTTTTAAGGTTTCTTCTGCCGAATAGCCAAATTTTGTATTGCAATAGACTTGTAAACCTGTTAAATCAAACAGTTTTGGTGCAAATTCATTTCCTTTCTTTTTGGTAATGCTTACAATTTCAAAATCGTGTTCTTTAACGATATTGGCTAATTTTTCGCCATCTTCCATTTTTAGAAAACGTCCTTCTTCGTAACTAAATAAGGTGTCACGATAAAGCGTTTGTAATTCCCAATAGGGTTGTGGTTTAAAGTTTTCTATTTCTTTCCAACGGTTAACAACCATGGCTAGCGTTGGTGTTTGCACACGACCAATAGATAAAACTTGTTTGTAACCACCATATTTTACGGTGTATAATCGGGTAGCATTCATTCCTAAAAGCCAATCGCCAATTGCTCTAGAAAACCCAGCATAGTATAAGTTATCGTATTTTGTGCTAGCTTCTAATTTTTCAAAACCTTCCTTTATGGCTTCTGTGGTAAGAGACGATATCCATAATCGTTTAACTTCACCTTTATAATTGGCTTGGTCTAAAACCCAACGTTGTATTAATTCTCCTTCCTGACCGGCATCACCGCAGTTTATAACAACATCGGCTTTATCAAATAAGGATTTTACTATTTTGAATTGTTTTTTAATGCCAGAATCGTTTGATACTTTAGTTTCAAACTTATCAGGTAACATGGGTAAGTTGTTTAAATCCCAACTTTTCCAATAGGGTTTATAATCGTTAGGTTCTTTTAGTGAGCATAAATGACCAAACGTGTAAGTTACCGCATAACCATTACCTTCAAAGTAGCCATCACGCTTGGTTTTGGCGCCTAAGACTTGAGCAATTTCTCTTGCTACACTTGGTTTTTCGGCTATACAGACTTTCACTTATTTAATTTGATTTTGGCTTGCAAAATAACATTTTTACAAAAAACAAGACGATGTATTTACAAGGAGTTATTAACGACATATGCTTTAATGATATCGTTTGAAATAGCACTATAAAATAATAGATGTTGTTAAAGTTTCAAAATTAAGTTTTAAACGACCATTGTTAAAAAAAAACAATTCAATTTATTTAAAAATAGTCTTTAAAAACTCAAGAAACATCTTATTTTTGCACATCGCAAAAAAATTATGAGTAGTACAATTTCATTATTAGAATTAGAAGACAGGAAAGTAGGTAAGGAGTTATATAGCTATCAAAAGGGGGCTATTAATAAAATTTTTAAAAGTTTTGAGGAGGCTCCTGAAGATTATCATTTATTATATCAATTACCAACAGGAGGTGGTAAAACCGTTATTTTCTCTGAAATTGTACGCCAATACTTAAAACTTCATAAAAAAAAGGTATTGGTAATGACGCATCGTATAGAATTATGTCGTCAAACCTCTAGTATGCTTACCGAGTTTGGTGTTGAAAACAAGGTTGTTAATAGTAAAGCAAACCTTGATGATCAAGCGCAATATAGCTGTTTTGTTGCTATGGTTGAGACTCTAAACAATCGTCTTAATGAAGATAAACTGGATATTTCTGATATTGGTTTAGTAATTATAGATGAGGCGCATTACAACTCATTCACAAAGCTTTTTAAGTTCTTTGAAAACGCTTTTATACTTGGTGTAACTGCAACACCATTGAGTTCAAATATCAAATTGCCTATGAAGGACAATTATGATGAGCTTATAGTAGGTGAGAGTATAGAATCGCTAATCAGCAATAAGTTTTTAGCAAAAGCTGAAATTTATTCATACAATGTAGGATTAACGTCATTAGTTGTTGGAGCAAATGGTGATTATACGGTAAAATCTTCTGAAGATTTATATACCAATAACGACATGCTTTCAAAGTTGGTTCAAGCTTATGAAGAGCGCTCTAAAGGAAAAAAGACATTAATTTTCAATAATGGTATTAATACATCTTTACATGTGTATGATACTTTTAGGGCTGCGGGATATCCTGTTGCGCATCTTGATAATACAAACACTAAAAAAGAACGTAAAGCCATCTTAAAATGGTTTAAAGAAACACCAGATGCTATTTTAACATCTGTAAGTATTTTAACCACAGGATTTGATGAGCCAACTGTTGAGTCTATCATACTAAACAGAGCTACAAAATCTCTAACGCTTTACTACCAAATGATAGGACGTGGTTCGCGTATTCTTAAAGACAAAGACTCTTTTACTGTAATTGATTTAGGAAATAACTTTCACCGTTTTGGTCCTTGGGGAGCTGTTTTAGATTGGCATCGTATTTTTAGATCTCCTAATTTTTATTTAGATGGTATTTTATCAGATGATGAAATAGAAGAGACTTTTAAATATGAAATGCCCGCTGATTTACGAGAGGAATTTTCAAATTCTGAAAATGTCTACTTTGATGTAAAGAAAACTTACATTGATGCCGTAAGAAGTGGTGAGTCTTCAAAAGTAGTTTTAGAGCGTTCTATAGAGCATCATGCAAAAATATGTATAGAAAACAGTGAAGATGTTTATGATGCACTAGATCTTTCTAAAAAATTAGGCGATGATATAGATTATCGTATTCAACGCTATACAAAGTGCATCAGTAAAAGTACTTTTAATTTTGTTGAGTGGCTAAAAGAAGACTATCGTAAAAAATTACGTGCGTATTTGCGTAATAATTTTGATGAAGTTTTTGAAGTAATTCATGGCAGACCTGCTGAATAGGTTTAAAATTAAAATTACCACCAAACAACAAAACATTTGTCAATAACACCATTAGGGTGTTTTATCCAGCAACATTCTGATAGTTGATTATTTTGTGCTGCATGCAACAAGGTAAAACACGCTGAATAAGACATCCAGTTTACATTTGTATGTGGTTTTATTAACCAATCTGCTTTATTTAGAATGTAAAATTTACAATGATGAAATTGTTCTAACTGTTTGGTTTTTATATAATAACCAACAATACAATCTTTATTTATAAGCGTTTCTGTTACTTCTTGTGTCCCTAAAGGCAAAAAAAGTTGTGCTTTAAAATACACGTACTGTTTTGTATTATTTACATGTAATTGTAAATTATTTAATGCCGTTTGAGTTTCTTTTCTGTATAATAACGGTAACTGTTTATCGCGTAATTTGGTTAATTTCTCAACCAAACTATCTTTTCTATTCGGGCCAATCCAGTGTTCTAAATAAGAATTTCCTACAGTATCGTCATAAATGTAAAATTTATATACAATCTCTACATGTATTGGATTTTCATGATTTAAAGCAAATAAATCTAATTCTCCTATAGTTCTATAATCATCTTGTATTTGTATGTTTTCAGCAAGTAACTTTATAGAATTATATTGTGATAATTCATTAAAAACAAAATGTTCAACACGTTTACCCAATCGTAAATTTTCAGGTAAGCTTCTACAAAATATTGTTGTAGGTATTTCTGGTAGTATTAATTGATGCAACTCAAATAAAGGGTTTTCATTCCAAAGTAATGGTGTTTGTAAATAGCCTTGATATTGTTGCTGTATTTTAGAACTTTTTTGCGTCATAAATAGCAAAGTAACACATAAAAAAAAGACTGCCCAAAAGCAGTCTTTTTAAAGTATTATTATTTTGATACAGCTTACTCATTTGATGCCATTAAGGCAAAAAACTTATTAATATTAGGGAGAATTACAATTCTTGTTCTTCTGTTTTTTGCTCTATTTTCTTTAGTATCATTTTCAGCGATAGGTTGATAAAAACTTCTACCAGATGCAATCAATTTTTCTGGAGCTACGTTATAATCATCTTGTAGTTTTCTAACTACAGATGTAGCACGAAGTACGCTTAAGTCCCAGTTGTCTGATACTTTTGTATTGTGAATACTTCTAGAATCAGTATGGCCTTCTACCATAACTTCTATACTAGGTTCAGAGTTTATAACATCAGCTAACTTCTGTAAAATATCATTAGCCTTGTTGCTTACACGGTAACTAGCTGTGTTAAATAACATTTTGTCAGAGATAGAAATCATTACTACTGTTTCGTCAATATTTATCGCGATATCTTCATCTTCATTTAAATCTGTTGTATTGATAGATTTACATAAGTTATGAGCAACAGCTAAATTCATCGAATCTTTTAAGCTTTTAGCCATTTGTAACTCATTAGGATCTACATGCTTTAATGTAGCATTCATTGATTCTCTAACATCATTAGAGATTACAATATCATCTCCAACAGTTACTATTTTAGCATTATTCTCTTCTGTAAGCGAGTTTATTTTAGAATTGTAGGTATCTATTCGTGATTGAATTTCATCAAATTTTGCCTCTAAATCTTCTTTGGCAACACGTGTTTTGGTAAGTTCACTTTTTATTTCACCATTTTCTTGCTGTAAAGCAACATATTTCTTTTTAGAAACACATGATGTGATTGATACTACGGTTAGTAAGGCAATTACTGTTTTTTTCATAATTGTTGTTAAGTTTTGGGTTTGTTATATGTACGGTCTCTAACAAGGTTATGGATTTTGTAATAGTAACATTAATATAATTTTAACATCTACAGCCTAACATATGTAGATACGAAACCTAAAAAGCGTTATATTTGTACTAATGAGAATATTAGCCTTTATATTATCTACTTATATACTAGCACTTAACTTTGCACCATGCGAAGACAGTGTGCTTGTTGATGATATAAAAACAGAAATATCTCAACATGCAGATTTAGACCATGAACACAATGATGTTTCAGATATGTGTTCTCCTTTTTGTCAATGTCACTGCTGCCATATACACGTAACAAATACTGCTAAAACGAGTTACGTTTTAATAACAAACAATATTCCAAGACACCTATTACTACATCATAAAGGTGTTGAAAAAGACTTTAAAGTTTCTATTTTACAGCCACCACGGGTTTAATTTACGTTTTCGCGATATACGCTATGTATATCGCAACATATCCCTTTTAAGATCTTAAAAGGGTATTTCTTATATGTTTATTTTTTAAACCCATTTACTTATGATTAATAAAATCATTGATTTTTCAATCAATAATAAATTTATTATTGGCTTGTTTACACTAGCCATTTTAATAGCAGGAATATGGAGCATGAAAGAAGTTCCTATAGATGCTGTTCCAGATATAACAAATAACCAAGTTCAGGTTATTACACAAGCTCCAAATTTAGGAACTGAAGAAATAGAAAAATTTGTTACATACCCTGTAGAATTAGCCATGAGCAACCTACCTGATGTATTAGAAATTCGTTCTATTTCTCGTTTTGGCTTATCCGTTGTAACAATAGTTTTTAAAGATGATATTGGCGCTTATTTACCAAGACAATTAGTTTCTGAAAAGTTATCAGAAATACAAGAGCAAATCCCAGAAGGTTTTGGAAAACCAACCATGGGCCCAATTTCTACAGGACTTGGTGAGATCTATCAATATACTTTAGAAGTTGATGATGCTTACAGAGATACATACAATGCCACAAAACTACGCTCAATACAAGATTGGATTGTTCGTAGGCAAATGGCTATGGTACCTGGTGTTGTTGAAGTTAATGCCTTTGGCGGAAGTATTAAGCAATTTGAAATAGCAATAAAACCAAACAGGTTACAAGCTATGAATGTCACCATTGCTGAAGTTTTTAAAGCAATTGAAAATAACAATGAAAATACGGGTGGTGCTTATATAGAAAAAAATCATCAAGCTAATTTTATAAGAGGTGATGGTTTGGCAAAAACCACTGACGATATTAATAACATTGTTATAAAAAACATCAACAATATCCCTATTAGAGTAAAAGATATTGCTCAAGTAAAAATAGGACAAGCCGTAAGATATGGCGCCTTAACAAAAGACGGAAAAGGTGAAGCTGTTGGTGGTATGGTTTTAATGCTGAAAGGAGCTAATTCAGATCGTGTTATTAACGAAGTCAAAACGCGTATTTCAGAAATACAAAAGTCATTACCTAAAGGTGTTACCATCAAACCATTTTTAGACAGAAGCCTCTTGATTAATAAAACAACAGGAACGGTAACATCTAATTTATTAGAAGGTGGTCTCATTGTTATTTTTGTGCTGGTATTACTTTTAGGAAATTGGCGAGGCGGACTTATAGTGGCATCTACCATACCGTTATCCTTACTTTTTGCGTTTATTCTTATGAATGTTTTTGGCGTTTGGGCCAACTTAATGAGCCTTGGTGCTATAGACTTTGGTATTATAGTAGATGGTGCTGTAATTATTGTAGAAAGCACGGTCTTTCTAATTTCAACACAAATACTTAAAGATAAGAAACTCACTAATAAAACGAGAGATAAACTAACAGCTTCAGCTTCAAAAAAAATGATGAATGCTGCTTTTTTTGGTCAGCTTATTATTCTGATAGTTTTTATACCAATATTGGCTTTAGAAGGTGTTGAAGGTAAAATGTTTCAGCCTATGGCTTTAACGTTCATTTTCGCCATGATTGGTGCTATGATACTTTGTGTTACTTATGTTCCTATGATATGTACGGTGTTTTTAAGGGCGCCAAAAACACAAAAACTATCTTTTGGTGATCGTATAGTAAATCGTGTTGAAAACGTTTATGAAGGCATATTAATTAAAACCTTAAAAAAAGGTAAATATGTTGTCATCGTTGCTCTAGCACTTTTTGCAACATCAGTTTTTGTTTTCTCTAAAATGGGTGGTGAGTTTATTCCACAGTTAGACGAAGGTGATATTGCGTTTCATGCCATTTTAAAACCAGGAAGTTCACTAACAGAAACTATAGAAACCACAACAAAAATTGAACAAATTGTAAAAGCTAATTTCCCAGAAGTTGAAACAATCATTAGTAGAATAGGAGTTGCTGATGTGCCAACCGATCCTATGCCAATGGATATTGCCGACATTTTTGTTATTTTAAAACCTATTTCACAATGGACTTCAGCAAGTACAAAAGAAGGATTAATTGAAAAAATAAAATCTGATTTACGTATTGTTCCTGGTGTAAATTTTGAATTCACACAGCCTATAGAAATGCGCTTTAATGAATTACTTACAGGCGTTCGTGAAGATGTAGCAATAAAGCTATTTGGTGATGATTTAAACATGCTTGCTGCAAAAGCTGAAGAAATAGGCAAACTTATAGCAAATGTTGATGGTGTTGCTGATATGAAAGTAGAAGCTACAGTTGGTCAACCACAAATTGTTATAAATTACAACCGAAATAAATTAGCGCAATATGGACTAAAAATAAATGATTTAAACCATACTGTTCAGGCAGCATTTGCAGGAGGTAAAGCAGGTGTAATATTTGAAGGTGAAAAACGATTTGATATTGTAGTAAGGTTAGAGGCTACGCATAGAAATGATATAAATGATGTAAAATCGTTACTTATTAATATTCCGTCTGGTGTACAAATTCCGCTTCGTGAAGTTGCTGATATAAGCTACCAACCTGGACCAATGCAAATAAGTCGTGATAACACCAACAGACGTACTTATGTAGGGATTAATATTCGAGATAGAGACGTTAAATCTGTTGTTACTGACATTCAAGAGATTTTAAATGAAAATTTAAAGCTTCCTGCGGGTTACTTTTTAAAATATGGTGGTGCTTTTGAAAACCTTGAAAGAGCTAGCGAACGCTTAAAAGTAGTTGTGCCTCTAGCATTAGTGTTAATCTTTATACTCATTTATTTTGCTTTAAAATCAGTATCGCAAACTATTATCATTTATGTGGCTATTCCTATGGCTACTATTGGAGGTATTATAGCTTTATGGTTTAGAGATATGCCGTTTAGTATTTCTGCTGGTGTTGGTTTTATAGTGCTTTTTGGTGTTGCTGTACTAAATGGTCTTGTAATGATTAGCGGCTTAAATGAACTCAAAGCTGAAGGCGTTACAAGTTTAAATGATAGAATCATACAAGGAACTAAAAGACGTATAAGGCCTATCATGCTTACTGCTTTTACAGATATTTTAGGGTTTTTGCCTATGGCAATTTCTACTAGTGCAGGTGCTGAAGTTCAACGTCCATTAGCTACAGTGGTTATTGGTGGACTATTAACAGCCACATTACTCACTTTATTTGTATTACCTATTTTATATCATTGGTCAGAAACAAAAACGCTTTCTTTTAAATTACCTAAAAAAGCTACCGCATTACTTGTTTTGATAGCTTTTTGTGCCATGCCTGTAACCACTGTTTTTGCTCAAACAAATCAAGAACCATTACAGGAATTATCTATTGATGAAGCGGTAGCGTTAGCAAACAAAAATTACCCATTATTAAAACAAAAACAATTAGAGGTAAAAAAACAACAAGCATTAAAAAGCACGGTTGTAGATTTAGGCACAACAAGTATTTTTACTAGTGGCGAAGAGATAAATGAGAATAATGCTGTTTATACAACTATAGGGTTTGGTCAATCTAATATTGATATTTTTGGAATAGCTCCCAAAAGAAAATTACAAAGCAAACGTATACAACTCGCCGAAAACAAGTATTCACTTTCGCAATTACAAGTAGAAAAAGAAGTAAAAGAAGCTTGGGTAAACGTATTCAGCTCTAAAAGAATGTATAATTTATATACAGAGCTTGATAGTATTTATTCGCATTTTAAAACTGCTGTAAAACTCAATTATGATGTCGAGGCTATCTCAAGACTAGAATATTTAGCAGCAAATAATCAAGCATTACAAATAGCTAATAAGAAGCAACAATATGAATCAGATTATCTTATAAACCTTCAAAAGTTTAATCTTTGGATAAGCTCTGGTTCTGACAACTTATTTACATCGGCATCTACGATAGATATTCCTATGATAGATTTAGAAAACACCAATATGCTTGCGCATCCAGAATATGTATTAGCCGAGTCACAACAGGCGGAAGCGCTTGAAAGCTATAAGGTTGCCAAAGCTAACTATTTACCAAAGTTTAGCTTTCAAGGTGGTTTACAACAAGTAAATGGTAATAGTGGTTTTTACAGTTACCAAGCAGGAATATCTATTCCTTTGCTATCAGGAACTCAAAAAGCCAAAATAAAATCGGCTAGAGTTAATAAAGAAATAGCCGAAATAAAAACCCAATATAAACAGCGTGAGTTACAAGCATTGTATCAGCAAACAAAACGTGCATACACAACTTGGAAAAACGCTTGGGAATTCTATAAAACAAGTGTATTGCCGTATACCAAAGAACAACGAAAAGGAGCTTTGCTAGCCTACAAAGAAGGTGCTTTAAATTATACTGGATTTACCCAAATAATGGAAGACACGCTGCAAAGCGAAGTTGAAGCTCAACAAGCTTTTACGCAATACATGATCTATACATTCAAACTTCAATATTTTAAAAAATAATCATATGAAACATTATAAAATTTTATTCATCACATTGCTTATCGTATCTAGCATAGTTTCTTGTAAGCAAACCACAAGCGTTCAAGAAAATAAAGAAACATCAAGTGAAGCTCATGAGGATGACCATGCAGAAGGTGTTGAACTTACCAAACAGCAATTTGATGCCTTACAAATGACTATAGATACGCTTTCAGAAAAAACAATGAGTGGTTATGTTGAAGCAAACGGACAACTTGAAGTACCTCCACAAAATGAAGCAACGGTTACAGCAACCATAGGTGCTAATGTGGCTTCTATAAATGTTATTGAGGGCGATAAGGTTAGTAAAAACCAAGTGCTTGCTTATTTATCTCATCCGGATATTATAAGTATACAAACGCAATATTTAAGCGCTTATAATAACATGGTATTTTTAGAAAAAGACTATTTAAGACAGAAAAAACTTTACAATGAAGGCGTTGCTTCTGGAATGAGTTTTCAAGAAGCTGAAGCAAAGTACATAAGTGCTAAAACATTAGCGGCAGGTTTAGAGTCTCAATTACAGTTACTTAATTTAAGTGCGAAAGGCATTCAAAAAGGAACTATCTATCAAAAAGTAGCGTTAAAAAGCCCAATTGACGGCTATGTTCAAAAAGTAGAAGTAAAAACAGGACAATTTGTTGATCCGCAAACAGAACTTTTTGAAATTGTTGATACGCATCATGTGCATGCAGATTTAATGGTTTTTGAAAAAGATGTGGCCTTGGTAAAGAAAGGACAAACGGTTCGTTTTCAAATTCAAACACAACCTGATAAAGATATTGAAGCCACTATTTATTCTATAGGAAAAACATTTGAAGATGGTCCTAAAGCTGTTCATGTACATGCTGAAATTGAAAATAAATCAGGAAACTTAATTCCTGGAATGTATATTCAAGGACAAATAGAAACATCAGCAAAAAAACAATGGGCTTTACCTGAAAGCGCTTTAGTAAAAGAAGGGGATTCTTTTTATGTATTTCAAGCCACGCAAGAAGGTGAATCGTGGCATTTTAACCAAATACCCGTGACAACAGGAACAACCAACAACGGTTGGATGGCTATTAATTTTTTAGAACCCATAGCACCTAATACATTATTTGCAACAAACAACGCCTATTATTTATTAGCTGAAAAAAATAAATCTGAAGCAGAACATACGCATTAAAGCATGTAATACATAGATAACTTTATATATAAAGCGTCACAAAAATAATGTGGCGCTTTTGTATTACACATATTTGGTGGATTTACTTCTATCTTTTATAGGATCTGTATGACTAATAAACGTCATAAAAAGATATAATGATAGTATATGACAAATGATAATTAGAGCGGTAAATGTATTTGTAAAATGAAAAAACTCATTAATAGGAGATAAGGCTACTTGAAAAAAATTAAGAACGCCTGATATTAACAACAACACAGCACTATCGTATTGATCATTTATATAAATAAGTGCAAAAATAAGTGTGTAAATTAAAAGACTTAATGTGGTTGTTAATGTAAAAATCAATTGTCCTTCTGGTATAAAATCTATAAGCAAATCAAGTACGGCATAAACTAAATACCCTAACAACAAAAAACACAACAATACCGAAACGGAAAACATCTTATTGGCTTGCCATTTAGACATATAAGGTTTCACTATAATAATGTTAAGTATAAAATACAAGGTAATACAAATCAAAATACCCAAATAGCATTCTGTAAAATAGTTAAATGATAATATGTCTGAAACCAATATAATAAGTAAGGCTATCAAAAACGTTTTATTCACTTTTAAATCGTGCTTTTTACAAACTAAAACATGTTTATACCCGATAGCAATATTAATTAAAGTAACAGTATATGATAAATATCCTTTTTCAAAGAAATAGCTTATTATAATAGATATTATAAACAAAACATAAAAAAGAACATCTATAAATAATAGATTTCTAAAAAAATTTAATGGTTGGTTCATTAGTAGCTTACTCGAATTATATATTCATATTCAAACAATTAATTTAAGCAAATTATTTGTTTTTTTTCAATAGAGTGATGAGATTTATGAAT
Organism: Corallibacter vietnamensis; assembly: GCF_039537875.1. NCBI lineage: Bacteria > Pseudomonadati > Bacteroidota > Flavobacteriia > Flavobacteriales > Flavobacteriaceae > Corallibacter > Corallibacter vietnamensis. The sequence continues at coordinate 106,402 of NZ_BAABBI010000003.1, read as the reverse complement.
TTATCAAAATAAAAGCCAGTAATTATTAAGTTACTGGCTTTTTATAAAAAAGGGGAAGTAATAGATTACTTTTTCACAAGTTTCTTACTAATTTTTAATTCAGGTATTTGTAACACATAAACTCCTGATGATAAATTAGACAGGTTTTTTATCGCTGTTTTCTCGCCTGACAAAACTATTTGATTATTATAAACTACAGAACCTAATATATCAACTATTTGAATCGTTGTGGTTTTTGTAGTTTGTAAATCAACGTCTATGTATAATACATCATCAAAAGGAATTGGGTAAGCTTTCAAGGTGTTTATACGCGTGTTGAATTCTACTACGCTTAATAACTGTCCTTGATTTCCTGGTGATCCTACTGCAGATTCTCCCATATCATTACCTGCCGTTGCTGCTGGCATATATGGCGCTTCATCTACAACACTAAAACCTCCTTTTTCAACATCATATGATTGTCCTGGATATAAAGCGGTATCTGGATATGCTTCTGCATCTACAATAGTTCCTACTGTTAAAGGATCTCCTATCCAAAGCGTTACCATATCGCCTCCGCCTGATAAACCAGCACCGGCATAAGTTCCTATTTGTACGTCTGTAAGATTATAAACACCACCCCAAACAGCTATAAAATTAGCGGTGTCTGCTGCATCAATAGCTACAACAGATTCTCCTGGTGCTATAGAGCTAATACCACTTATTAGTACAGCCGATGCAGGATCTTGAGACTCATCGTCAAAGTATAAACCTCCTGATGCTGGTGTCCATGCTATCGGGCCGTTATTGGTTATCTCAAACCAGTCTGCTGTTAGGTTATCTCCATCACCATTTCCTGGCCATATTTCTGTAATATTCAGTGTCGGACCAACTAATGTATTATAGGCATTTGGCGTGTTTATTGCTTCGCCTTCTTCTGGGGTTCCTGTAAATCCAAATCCTGAAAGTCCTTCACCATCATAGTCATTTCTTACCCAGTCAGAAGTGCTATCTGTATCTAATCCGTTAGGAATACGTGATGCACCTCCTACTTGAAAGGTGCTGCCATCAAAATCAGGAGTTAAATCTAATGCATAAACAAGATCGTTTTCATCACCATCTGAACTTGCTATACCATCTACTATATTGATCCAATATGGCATATCAATAACACCATCATCATTCGTATCTATATCATCTCCTACAATGCCTGTGTAACCTTCTACTAGTAGTAATGTCATAGTACCATTTTCTATAACGTTAGATTGAAATGGTGTAGTCCAAAATCCGTTTTCATCGGTTGTTCCTAAAGTAAATACGCCATCATCAATCAAGCCCGGAGAACTGCTGTCTCCTTCTATTTCTACTAGGGTATATGCCGAATAGTCTGTGTATGGATCACCATATATTTCTATAAATTCTGCGGTATCTGTTCCTGAATGGTCAACAACAAATTCATTAATTACCGGAGTTTTTATAAGCGGTTCTGTAACAGCGCCTAATGTAACTAGGTCACTTCTAAACTTTTTCCACGTTGCACGCTGGTCTTTATTTTCTGTTCCGTCATTATAAATCACTGTTGCTCCTAAATCTACAAGAAGCTTTACGGTATCTGTGTCGCCATCTGCTCCCATAAAAGTCGAGTTTGGTAACGCTACTAATCCTTCAAATGAACCATGCGTGTTTAGTGCTGTTAAATCTGCTGCTCGAAGCTCTGGGGCATCTGCGGCTTCTCCAGTCCATGTATAAAGTTTAAAATCCGTTTGTGTTCCAAATGGACCGCCTATTAATATACATCCATTATCATTACATTCCATACTACGTAAGCTACGTCCTTTTAAATCAATAAGTATAGGTGTATCAAAATTTGCTGATCCTGATGCCATTCCCGGTAAGCTTGTAAAGTTTGTTACGGGTATGACTACTGCTTTATTTTGAGATGTAGTACTGCGCAATCCTAAATATGCTGTTGTTGAACTATTTGGAGCTAGTGCTAATGCTTCTATTTCTATAGCGGTGCTTAATCCAAAATAGTTGGCACCTAAACCGTGTACGTTGTTTGTGTCCCATGCAATTAAGTCGGCATATAAACTTGTATATTTATCATTGTAGGTTAGGGTAGAAGCGGCTCCTGAACCTGATATTTGTGTTGAAAATATCACTGACCTATCGGTTTCTGATGTTGATCCTATCCAATAAATTGTATTTCCTACTCTAAATGAACCTTCTAAATCGGCTTCTTCTGTACTACCTAAAGCGCCATTAAAATCTAGTTCTTTAATTGGTAATCCTGAATGTTCGCCGTTATATAAACGTAATGTTTGATCTTCATCATCTCCAATCCAAATATAGTTGTCTTCTATAGCGATTCCGGTTGAACCGTCTGAAGCTCCTGTATGAAACCAACTACTACTTGGTGTTACTGATGCATCGGATGCTGCATAGCTTATAGTATAACTTGCTGTATTCATATCGGCATCTTCTACAACTACTGAAATGGTTGTAAAGCCTGTTGCAATAGGTGTTATTGTTAATGTTCTATCACCATTAGTTCCTGTCAAAACAAGGTTGGCATTAGGTACTATTGCTTCGTCACTACTTGTTGCGGTTACTACTAAATCTGCTAACGGTGTTTCGGCATCTGATACTTGAAAAGGAATCCCTATGGTACTTGCTGGATCTGTTGGGTCATTCACAACTCCACTTACATAACCGGCATTATCTTCTGGCAAGTTTAGGTAAGATGTCAAATTAGCAACATCAACTGTAATAAGTAATGTTGAAGGCGCTAAAGGGCCTTGGTTTCCTGGCGATCCTACTGCCGATTCATTCATATCGTTTACAGCAGTTGCTACAGGCTGAAATGGCATTGAACCAATAACGCTAAATGCAGCATTGGTTACATCATAAGATTGTCCTGGGTTAGCATCGGTATCTGGATAGGCTTCTACATCTACAATACTACTAGCATCGGTTGGTGCGCCTATACTCATAAATAGTGTTACAGCATCGCCACCGCCGCCTAATCCAGCGCCACTATATGTACCTATTTGTACTTGAGTTAAGTCGTAATAACTTCCCCAAACGGCAACAAACTCGGCAGTATCATTGTCATCTATAGCTATCACAGCTTCTCCGGGTTGTATACTGGTTATACCGCTTATCAATGCAGCATCTAACGGGTCTTGAGATTCATCATCAAAATATAAATCTCCCATAGATGGCGTCCATACACCAGGACCTAAATTTGTTATTTCAAACCAATCGGCAGTTAAATTATCGCCTTCGCCATTACCTGGCCAAATCTCTGTGATTTGTAAATTAGGTATTGCTGGTCCTTGATTCCCTGGCGATCCTACTGCCGATTCATTCATATCGTTTACAGCAGTTGCTACAGGCTGAAATGGCATTGAACCAATAACACTAAATGCGGCATTGGTTACATCATAAGATTGCCCAGGGTTAGCATCGGTATCTGGATAGGCTTCTGCATCTATAATGCTACTAGCATCGGTTGGTGCGCCTAGGCTCATAAATAGTGTTACAGCATCGCCACCGCCGCCTAATCCAGCGCCACTATATGTACCTATTTGTACATGAGTTAAGTCGTAATAACTTCCCCAAACGGCAACAAACTCGGCAGTATCATTGTCATCTATAGCTATCACAGCTTCTCCGGGTTGTATACTGGTTATACCGCTTATCAATGCAGCATCTAATGGGTCTTGAGATTCATCATCAAAATATAAATCTCCCATAGCGGGTGTCCAAGCTACGCTGCCTGTGTTGGTTATTTCAAACCAATCGGCAGTTAAATTATCGCCTTCGCCATTGCCTGGCCAGATTTCGGTAATCTGTAGCGATACTTGAGAGTAGCTTATTAGGTAGGTTAAAAATAGGGCACTTAAAAGTGTAATTTTTTTCTTCATAATGTTTAGTTAAGATTAAAACGTGAAAGTAATCTTACAGTATTAATCTACTAGAAACATAATATTATGACTGGGTTAATTTAATGGCGTTATCGTTAAAATAAAGTTTCTTGTGTGTTATGAAAGTTAAGTGCGCATAAAAAAAGCTTGATTATCGCAATCAAGCTTTGGTACGTTGTTTCTTTATATAATAGGGTAGTTGTGCTACTTAAATCGTGTTAGTACAAACTACTTAAAGTCCTTAATAATCGTGTCTTGCTATTCAGTAATTGATATTCTGCATCTATACGTTTTAGCTGACTTTCTATAAGCTTAACTTCTCGGTAGTTTACCAAAAACAGAGAGCCTTCTCCTATGTCAAACTTTCTGTCTTCGCCCTGTACAAGCTTTTTTGAGTCTTCTACTAGGTCTAGTAATATGGTGTGTTGATTGGTGTAAGAGGTTATTTCTTGTATGTTTGATTGTATTTTATTTTTCAACGAAACCTCTGTGGCTACTAAATCTAAAGTGACATCTTGTAGCTTTATTTTTGCCAATTTCAAATCCCCACGTTCTTTTCTTAAAAACAACGGAAAGTTAACCTGCAAGCCACTTTTATAGTTGGCTGTGTTTAACGAACTCAAAGGATCAAAATCTGTTGTTAAAAAATTATATTGCAAATCTATTGTTGGCAGTAAATTGTTTGTTTTCAATTTCTTATCAATAGTCAGTATATCTCTTTTTACTTGTAATGCTCTTATTTTAGGGTGATTCGTTATATCTATCGCTTCTTCATTTAAAATCGAACTATTTAAAACCTGATCTACAACATATATGGTATTCAAATCTGGTACAACAGCGTCTTCAAGCTCTAACGGAATATTGTTTTCTATCCATAAATAATTTGATAGCGCTAGTTTAGATTTTATATAACCTATTTTAGCTTTTTCTAAATCTACCAATCTGTTTTTCAAATTGATACCTGCCTCAAGCGTATCTATAGCGGGTTTGTCGCCTGCAAAGTAACTTTTCTTTACAATCTCTAGTCGGGTTTCAGCATTTTCGGTAAACGCTTCATAGGTTTTTAGAGACTGATAGTTTTTTAACCAATTAAAGTAAGAGGATAACGCATTGTAAATAATGTCATTTACAACCAACTGTTGCTCGGCTTGGGCTTGTTGTGTAAACAGTTTTGCTTGTTTTAATGTTGCCATGCGTTCGTTCATAAACAACCCTTTGGCTAATGATACCGATACGCCTGCGCTATACAAACCATCGTCAGGAGTGTTTAGTTCAGGGTTTAAGTACTTGCCATCATTGTTTTCATAGGTGGCTTTTAGCTCAACGCCATACCATGTTGGTATCTTAAAAACCGTATTTAGCTTGTTGTAGTATTTACTATCATCAAACTTTTTTCTGTTATAATCAACAGCTATTTTCGGGTCAAATGCACCACGAGACTTCAATAGTTTTGCTTCGCCTTCGCTTGTTATTAAGTGCGTTTGCTTGACTATAGGGTGGTATTTTTTTACATACCCCAAATATTCTTCTAGAGATATGGTATGGGTTATATCTTGTGAAAACCCACTTATAAAGAATAATAGTAATATATAGCTAAATGCTTGTTTCATAAAATGATGCCTGTGTGCGGTTGTTACTTTTTTGTTGGTGCTACTTTTGGTTGATAAAAGTTAGGAGGGAAGCTGTTTATTTGCCTCCATATCTCAAACCATATAGGAACATTATCTAGCAAAGCAATCGTTTTTGCGCCTGATCCTACACGTATGGCTTCTGGCCATTTCGCCGCTTCTTCATTGGGTGATAGCAACACACGATACTTACCGTTAGGACTTATAAAGTTTTCTATCGCTACTATTTTTGCTGCATAGGTTCCGTATGATACATTGGGCCATCCGCTAAATACTATAGCTGGCCAACCGTCAAACTGTACACGCACATCTTCTCCTACATGTATCAAAGGTAAATCTATAGGTTTTACATACATCTCTACGGCCAACTCATAATTAGAGGGCATGATGCTCACCAATTGCTCGCCTTCTTTAAAGGTTTCTCCTATTCCAGACTTTATAGCTTTATTTATAAAACCATCTTGGGGCGCTGTTACATACAGTAAGCTGCTACGTTTGGTATAGTTAGCCAAATCGGTTTCTAGTTTTGATACTTGTACTTCGGTATCATATGCGCTAGATTGTGTGGCATATAAATCACTTTGTGCTTTTGATATCTTATCGGCATACGTAGCTTGTAGGGTAGATATGGCCAACTCACTATTTATAACCTCGTTTTTGGCTACCAAAAACTTGTTTTCTGCTGATACAAGCTTCGCGCTTGCTTCTTGCAATTTATTCCTTGAGTCTTCTACATCTTTTACTGCTTTCAAGCCTTCGGCTTGTAAATCTACCGTTCTGTTGTATTGGGTGTTGGCTATATCTGCCTTTATTTTTAGGGCCTCAAGGTCTATACTATCGGTTTTTACTTTTAGGTGCGCCTGTTTTAGCTTGTTTTTTGCTTGTTCTAGCTTTAGCCTACGCTCATTATACAACGCACTTATTTGGTTGTTCAAGGCTTGTATCTTATTCTTATAGGCACTTACTGATGATGATTTTGCATCTAGCTGTACATTGGTTCGTTGGGCTAGCTCTACATCAAAGTAATCACTCTTTACTTCCGAAATACGTAAAATGGTATCTCCTGCCTTCACAAAATCACCTTCTTGTACAAACCACTGCTCAATACGTCCTGGTATTTGAGACTGTAAGGTTTGTGGTCGCTGGTTAGGTTTTAGCGTGGTTACACTACCAGAGCTTGTTATGTTTTGTGTCCATGGTAAAAATAATATGATGAGCATAATTACCGAAAACACCAATAAAAAACTTTTAAATCGCTTATGGTATGCTTTATTAAAAATTTCTTTACCTGATTTAAACTTACTTAAATCTATATATTCTGAAACACTATTTTTTGATATGTTTAGCATAAACGTTGTTTTAGTGTACGATTTCTCCTTTATTTAATACAATGTGTTTGTTGCATTTCAAGTCCCAATAGTCATTATTACTTACTACAACCATACTCCATGCATGACGTTCATCTATTAAGAAATCTATAATTTGCTTTGCCTCATTTTTCTTAAACTGATCCAATGGGTCTTCTAGTATCAACACCTTGGGCTTCTTAACTATAGCACGAGCCAATACTATTTTCTTGGCTATGGTATAAGCCATTTGCTTTCCTTCGGGTTTTAATATCGTATTTAAACCTTTGGGTTGTTGCTGCAAAAACTCCGTAAGTCCTATGTGCTTAAATACTTCATATATCGCGTCATCACTTATGTCCTTATTGCCAAAGGTCACGTTCTCGCGTATGGTACCTTCAAAAGGGGTTTCGGTTGATAACGATAATCCCAACTGCGCTCTATATTTGTTTATATGCAAACTCTCAATTGATAAATCGTTTACATAAATATAGCCCGAGGTTGGCAGTATAACACCGGTTATTAGGTGTAGTAAACTTGACTTCCCTGCGCCACTTTCTCCTTTTACTAGTATCTTGTCCTGTGATTCTATCGCCAAGTTTATAGCTTTTAGTATCGGGGTGTTGCGCTCTTTTACTTCGTAGTTTACGTCCTTTAGCACTATACGCAGTGAACTTCCACTATGCACAACTTCCCCCGTTTGTGACTCTATTGGCTTATCTATGACTTGACCTAATTTTTCTATACTGGTTAGTACATCATAAAACGAGCCTAATCCTAAAATAAGCTTTTCTACCGAGTTTATTACCAAGATAATAATAATCTCTGCGGCTACAAACTGCCCAATATTCATACGCTGATCTAGTACCAAAACACCTCCTATAAGCAATAAACCTGCCGTTACAAGCACCTTAAAGCCTATCATTTGTATAAACTGTATTACCAGAATTCTAAAATGGCTTTCACGAGATTTTAAATAATCATCTACCAAATCATCACTCTTTTGCATGGCTAGACTGGTATTTCCTGATAGCTTAAAGCTTGTTACGGCTCTAGATACCTCCTGTAGCCAGTGCGCAACCTTGTACTTATACTTAGACTCTTCTAGACTGGTTTCCAAACCTTTTCGTGCGGTATACTTAAAAACAATATACACCAGCAAAATAAGTAGCATACCAAACACTATAAAAAACGGATGGTAAAATGATAGCAATATCAGCGCAAATACAATTTGTAATAGGGCAGAAGGCACATCTATCAATATCTTAGATAATTCCTTTTGTATCGTAATCGTATCAAAAAACCTATTGGCTAGCTCTGGCAAATAATAGTTCCTTAAATCCTTCATCTTTATTTTAGGAAATCTATAGCTTAACTCTAGAGAGGCTCTTGTAAATATTCGCTGCTGTATCGTTTCTATAATACGCAACTGCATCAACTTCAATAGCCCTGAAAACGCCACTCCTACGGTTACCAAAATAATCAGAACAACCCAAGATGCTGATACTTGTGCGCCCTGCAACAAATTGATAATAATCTGTATACCCAAAGGTAACGACAAAGCTACAAGGCCTTCAAAAATGGCATAATACGCTATTTGAAAAATATCCTTCTTCTCTAGCTCTAGCAAACCTAAAAAACGTTGCCATGGGGTTAAAGAGTTATTTGCCATCTTGTAAGGTTTTTATAATAATATCTGTAAAAAAATGTGAGAGTGTGTGCGTCTTGTCAAAGTTTGTTATCGTTTTAAAATGTGCCTTTACAAACTGTTGGTGCAATGCGCCTTGTACTACGGTACTTGCCAAACTTAACGAATATTCATAACTAGGGCAATAAGCTGTTATCATACCAGACAGTCGTTTTATAACACGCTTATAAGGCATAAAAACACCTTCTTTATTCGCCGCATCTACATCCTTCGTAAGGTAAGATTTCGAATTTTCGTTTATTATAATATTCGTCAATAATACCTTATTTATATGGCTGTATATAGCAACCTCTTTCGTTTCTCGCGTTAGAACATCAATCGCCTTCTTTAGCTTGTCCTCATCATTAGTAAGGCTATGAGTCTCTATCACCATTTGGTACTCTATCCAGCCCCAATACCACGAAGTTAGGTAAATAAGAAGCTTGTGCTTACTTTCAAAATAGCGGTATATTGAACTCTCGTTTGAGTGTATTAGGGCGCCTAACTTTTTAAAATTAAAGTTCTCAAATCCTATCTCATTTATAAGAATAATACTGTGAGTCAATATTTTTTTTCCCAATGCTGACGATTCTGGGTGCTTTAAATAGCAACCTGCAGGGACATCTATTTTTATATTTAAAAGTAAATTTTCCATAATCAAATATATTCCACGCAAAAATAATAGTAATACTATTAGCACGAACCTCTGCATACTGATATTAACCAAAGTTTAACATTGGTAACTCCTACATAATCCTGCAATCCAAAAACTACCCAACATTAGGTATGGCATCACACCATAAAACCACCTAATTTTTACCTGTCTAATTATCGCACCAAAAACCAACCACAATGAAAAAGTTTATACCCTACGCAATCGCATTCCTTTACATAAGCACGTTTGCACAAAACAACAATGATGCAGTGTATTACCTCACACGCACCATGAGTCTTAAGCAATACAATCTCAATGCAAATCCACCAGCTCCTAGCAGTACAACCATAATAGCACAAAAAGGGTGGCGCTTTGTTGTAGACCAACCAGACAATACAGGCTATGTCATTAAGTTCCTCAAATGGGAAAACAACAACAACCCAAACAACCAAACCATCTATGCAACCGTAAACACAGTAGCAATGCTTGATAGCAAAGGCAATACACAACAAGTCGCACAAGAAACCATAAACTTGTACCACATCACAAAACAAGACTTTGAAAACTTCACAAAAAAGTACGTTCAAAACAACCCAAAATATAGCTTCGTAACAGGAGCCATCACCGTACCTATCAAAATCAGGCCAGCAGGCAGTAAAAAAGATAGCAATGGCAACAAACTACGTCCGTCAGATTTTACAGGCGATATCAACATAGGCCTATCCATAGGGCTACGCATCCGTCTAGACAAATCAGGAAAAGGCTTTCTCATTCCCTCGGCAGGTCTCAACCTAAGCGCCGTAAGCATAGACGAAAACACCGTCCGCAATGGCGTCATTACCACAAAAACAAACGCATCATCACTAACACCCTTTATGGGCATAATAGGCGAGTATGACAAATTTCAAATAGCACTCATTACAGGTTGGGATCGCCTTGCCGGTAAAGTAGGCGAAAACTGGATTTACCAAGGCAAACCCTGGTTTGGCGTTGGGCTTGGCTACAACATCTTCAACACATCAAACAATAAACCAGAGAATAATGAAGCGGATTAAGTGTTTTGAAAGTTTATGGAACACTTTTAATGTGACGAAGAAGGAGGGAAGTGTGATGTGTGAGATGGTTTATAAATGTTAAGAACTTTATTTTATTTTGTAGTTTTCACTCACAATACTTCCTACAATGTTTTGTAAATTTAAACTCCCCCATAGTTAATTTTCTACCATTAAAATTCTTGAAATTAATTAAAAATATGTTAGACGATATCTATATTGAACTTGAAAATGATTATCATCTTGAAACTAATATTTTAAAAAAAATTCAAAGTTTCCCAAATGCTGATGATTGCAGTAAAATAAAAGCGGAAATCCTTGGTTTTCAATTCATGGAAAACAATCTGAATAATAGTGATTGGGGAACTTACTTTGGCCCATATGCTAGTTTTCCTAAAGAAAACGGAATATTGTTTGAAATACCATCAATTAAAGATGTTAATAAAGATGTAATTGATTATTGGGAAGAAAGAATAAGCCAAGTAGTTAATCCAGTCTTAAAAGCTCGATATGCAGGATTAGTATGGGATTTTACTTCTAAAATTATATTTAGAAAGCCTTCTCATCACATTGCATTAATATATATTGAATCACTAATAAGAATTGTAGAGGATAGGTTACAAAATGGAATAGACCTAGTACGAAAAATTAAAAGAGCAATTTCAGTTGCTATTTCTATAAATAATAAAGAGTTAATAAATAAATGTAAAGAAGCAATACTTGTACTTGAAGATGAGATTGGTGAAAATGATAAACCTGGACTTTGGGGGTTTTCTTTTGACATATTAATAAGTAATCCTAAAATTCAATTATCTGAACTTGAAAAATCAACAATTCTACAAAAACTAGAACAACGTTTAGTTGATGTAACTTCAGAAAGTGAGCTAAACACTTGGGCTTCGGAATGTGTTATAAAAAGACTTGCCCAATATTATAGAAAAAAGAATAAACTTAATGATGCTCATAGAGTTTTGCGTATACATGGAGACGTTATAAAAAACAAAAAAGAATATGCATTAATTCTTCAGTATCAAGGTGCTCTTAAAAATTTACAAAAGTTGTATTCCGAATATGGAATGAAAAATGAATCTGATGAATTATTAATTGAAATTAAAAATATTGGTGCTAAAATATTGGATGAGATGCAATTGACAACTTCAGAAATTCAAATAACTAAAGAAGAAATAGATAAAATAGTTATTCCAATAACTACAGGAACAAAAAATGAAGTTTTTCATAGATTGATTCATTTTTTCACTCCACAAATAGACCATGTGACACAGTGTTTAAAAGAGTCTGCTAAAGAGCATATATTAAGTAACTTTTTTGGTAAAAGTATCATAGACGAAACTGGAAGAGAGATTGCAAACATTGGCACACTTGAAGAAGATTTAATAGGAAACATACTCCATTATATTTCTGAAGATTTTCAATATTATTCCATTTATTCAAATAAGATATTTTATCGATTAATAAACGAACTTAACTATACTGTTGATGATTTTATAAATTTCATAAAAGATTCTGTAATTCTATCTGAAAGTAGAATTAATGTCATTCGTAAAGGTGTTCAAGCATACTTTGATGATGACTTTATCATTTGTGAACATCTACTGATTCCACAAATTGAAACTTCAATAAGAAACTTAATAGAACAGAATAATGGAGTTGTTTTAGAACCATCTTCTATGGATGCATTCCAGCTAAAAACTTTTAATAAACTATTACTTGATGATATTGTAAAATATACTTTAGGAAAAGATATCCAAATATATTTTAGAGCTATGTATACAGATCCTAGAGGCTGGAATTTAAGAAATAAAATATGTCATGGATTAAGTGATCCTGATGCATCAAGTAGAAGTACAAGTGAGCGAGTATTACACACTTTATTGATTATTGGTACATTAAGAAGAATAAAAAATAAATAAAATTTAAAATATATTGATTGGAATAATTTTAAAATATTCGAATTATTATAATAAGCCAATCCCAGAGAACCCACTCGGTTTATTGGCGCATCTCCCGAAAAATGAGATTATATTAACCATTGCAAAAATAAACACGCTTTTGCAACCACAAGGTTATCGTAATATTAATACTACCAAAGAAATACAAATAGAGTGTCTTAAAGCCATCATATTACATGATGAAAAAAATGCTCCGTTAAATTATGTTAGAATATTTCAGAAGTATGCAGAACGTCTAATTAATTTACCAGAGGAATATATTCTTTTTACAAGGGGTACATGTCTTTATGCATTGAATGAAATTCTACAATCAGATAGTTTTTTAAAAGTTGATAAAAGACAATATCTTCAAGTAGAAAGGTTTGGTATACTTGATTACTTACTCATCTGTAATGAAAGAATTTTAAAATTTTCAAATGAAGCACCAGATGAAAAAGTTATTAATCAACAAGAATTTAATTTCTTTGAATTTTTTGCATTTAATCAAATTCCATTTAATCAATATTCTATTCCAATAAATACTTTAACCAAACTTTATAAATCGATAGTTTTTTTTAAATGCTTAATGAAAGATAATTCTATAAAAAGTCATTTAATGAATTATTTTAAAATAAAGTATGGTCTTGATGATATAGAAAAATTTTTTAGAGTCTTTATTTATTCATTTTTAAAAATGTATGATGAAAATTTGAAAATTTATCATTTAAAAATAGATAATAAACAAAAAGCTGTTATCAAAATAATTAAAGGTTTCAGTGCTAATACCCCTTTAAATATTGTAAACCATAATGATGTTAAAACGTTAGATTTTTTATCTGTTAAAAAGAACCCTATATTTTCATGGGAACCTTTAAATTCAGATAAATTCACTGGTTTTGCAGTTTTAGATATGGCTTTTTTATTAGAAAAAATAGATACATTTTTTATCAACGATTTTTGGTTTGATTATTTAAAGACTCATTCAGGATTAAATCGAAAAGATTGGGGAGATTTTATTGGTTCAAAATTTTTTGAACCACTTGTGGTAGATATTATCTCCAATACTTTTAAAAACAAACAAAACTATACAGTTAAAATGTTGGATGAGTTAAAAATCACTCTCCCTTCTAAATCAGAAATAGAAATAGCAGATGTATATATTCGTCAGAAACAAAAAATTGCTTGTATTGAGGTGAAAAGCAATTTTATCAATATGGCTGATGGATATAAAAGTGTTACGAGTGTTGAAGAATTTAAAGCATTAGATTTGGAAAAGTTTTATAAAAGCTTTGGATTAACTCAAATGGTAGATACAATAAAGAACTTCCATACTTATAAGCATCATATTAATGATGAGGGATTGAATTTAAATCGTAAAGTACATTTATATCCTATAATACTTGTAAATGAACCTATATTATCTAGTGGTCTTTTTAATTTACCATTGCGACAACAATTTGAAAGAATGTTAATTAAAGAAGATATTAATCTAAAATCTATAAATCATATTATTTGGCCACTTGTTATAATTAATATAGAAGAATTTCAAGAGTTAGAGCAATCCATAAATGATGATGATGTAGATTTTTTCAAGATTCTTGATTCATTATATAGCAAAACATCTATACAAGGTAAGATTGGTAAAAATAAATATAAAAGTTTACTAACTATTCATAGCTTAATTAATGAAAAAATTATACCCGATAAGTTATTTCCATTAAGACTTAAAGATTATAAATGGGCATTTGAAAAAGAATAAATCATAATTATTTTAGTACTTAAAACTGTTTTATATTATACAAAACAGAACATCATTTTTACCTTTACCCCATAAAACTTTAAACCCAAAAAACCCACTCCAATAATACAGAGTGGGTTTTCATGACCGAGTCTTATCAACTTAAACATAAGTTGAAAAAAAAAGCCTAACCAGAAACAGCAACCTTCATCGTATTCCCTTGAGCAAACTCATAAAACTCACCATTTATCTCCTGGTAAAACAAAATACCAACACCAGCAAATAGGGCAGTAGTAGCAGGTACACTTGCAATAGCGCTCATATCAACCTCCAAGCGTATATCAGAACCCACCATACCACCTAGCGGTATCGCATCACTATAACCCTGACCGCCCGTACCATTTACAAGCTCATTTTCAGGATCAAACGCTCCAGTGTTTTTATTAAAAAGATAATTACTCACATAGCTCGTAGCAAGTACCAATTTAAAATGCGTAGCATTCTCCGGCGCATTCACAAAAGCATCCGTGTCAAAATCTGTAACTGTCCAAGTCACAACACGACGAGATTCGTCAATCTCTGGCATCGGGTAAGGCGCATAAAAAATGCTCTTCAATGGCAGCTTTTTATTAAACTCAAAACCACGCAACATCGCATGGTGCAAAACAATATCAATATCACGCTCACCACGCTTTCCAACACCAACACTGTTTATCAGTTTCATAACACCGCTCAATCGCGCACTTATATAAGCATCGCCCATAAGCTTTACCATACTTGCAAAACCATCCCTAAAAGCCTTTCCAGCTTTACTCGCGCCTGCAAATTCTATCATGTTTTCTCGCGTACGCTTAAACGACGGATCCTTCATGATTCTATTCTTACTTATCTTACTTTGTGTCTTAACAAAGCTTTCTCCGTTTTGTCTATAAAACGTCAAACCATCTAAAGTTCCATCCAGTTTTATAAATGAATTATTCTTTGCCATAATATTAAAATTTATAACTCAATGATATAGGCAATAAATCATACCACCAAGTTTGGTTAATAATAAGGTATAGATTTGGGATCTATAACCACTCTAAAAAAATAGCTATTAAAAAGTATTTAAGGAGAAATTCTAAATATCGATATTAACAAACAGCCATATCAAGCCTCGCGAATCGCTCAAAATATCTGTTCGTCATCCCAAACATATAAAATATTTTTTAACTCACAAACAACTGAAAATGAATATTTTATAAAAACAATGGCGTTTTTTAGCCTTTTTTTGAATAATCTTCAATAAAAACACAAAAAATCAAAAAAATTATCCTAACTACCTGAATACCAATTGTTAAATTCATAAAAATCACATCATAAACAATTGTACATCCTGATAATCAGCAAATAACACCATAATTAGCTAGGGTTTCCTTCGGGTTTCCTTCGGGTTTACTTCGGGTTTACTTCGGGTTTACTTCGGGTTAAGTCGGGTGAGTTCGGGTCAATTACACATAGCGGCACTCAAAATCCCCAAAATATTTAAGCAAACACAATCACACAACACATTAGTTTATCCTTAACATAAGCATATAGTAATCCATGAGAATCGCGTATTTATAAAATCCTGAAGCCTTATCCAGAATATGCAAAATTTGACTCACAATAACATAGCACATAACATAAATCATAATACACTGTTTATATGCATAGAATAACACAATAACTTACACAATGCCAAAATACCATAACAATACACGAATCTGAATACTAAATAAATTGTACTATAATTAATATTATGTAAAATAGAATATTTTAAAACTAAAAAAGGTAGGCTCACAATACATGCTTACCTACCTTATAGTATAGTCTGTTTAAATAGCCTTGGCTATAAAACAAATTACTTAATAACGTTTCCGTATATGTCTAGCTCTACCACAGGCTTACCTAGTTTCTTTACGTCCTCAAACTGTGTAGCTTTATCACCAACAACCACATATATCATATCAGATTCATTTAAATACGTATTAATAATCGTTTTATAATCATCTAAAGTCATAGCAACAAGTTCCTGCTGATCTGTTTCAATAAAATTATGCGGCTTGTTGTATTTACTTATTTGCTGTAAGATGCTCAATTTAGCACCCAAACTTTCATAAGCACGTGTATTACTCTTAAGCAGCTTGTTTTTAGTAAGTGTTACATCTTCATCTGTAAAGTTTGCCGCATAACCTTGCAACATACCTTCTATAATCTCTAACGATTTTAGCGTAGCATTAGCTCTTACGCTAGTTCTTACCGTATATGGCGCAACTTCCAAACTATTAGACACACTAGAATATGCCCCATAAGTATACCCTTTTTCTATACGTAATGTTTGAAACAACCTACCACTAGATCCACCACCAATAATCTCATTTGCAAAGTCTAAATTATTAGCATCTGGATTTGTAGCACTTAACGCCAATTTACCTATATACAACACCGATTGTTTAGCATCAGGAACATCTATAAAATACAAAGTATTAGCTACTGGTGTTTCTGGTAAGCTTTGCTCTGGCAGTGTTACAGCCGCTCCTTGCCAATCGTTTAAGG
Source organism: Corallibacter vietnamensis (assembly GCF_039537875.1). Taxonomy (NCBI): domain Bacteria; kingdom Pseudomonadati; phylum Bacteroidota; class Flavobacteriia; order Flavobacteriales; family Flavobacteriaceae; genus Corallibacter; species Corallibacter vietnamensis. The sequence goes on along the minus strand of NZ_BAABBI010000003.1, from coordinate 89,862 downwards.
TCGCTAATGCCGCTGCTGCCGTACTTTCCGATATATCTCCCACAATATGACACGATGCATTTTGAGGCGTTAGATACTTATAGTAAGCCTTTAAATCAGCCATAGTAATAGCTTCTGCCGTTTGTAATGTTCCTGCACTAGGTATTGAAAAGATATGGTTATCACCATAAAGTAATTTATAATAGGCCATACTTGCAATACTATTAGGGTTTGCCTCTCGCCCTTTTAAACTTGTTTGTAAAGACTGTTTAAGGCGGTTAAACTCTTTCTCGTCCCAGCGTGGCTGTAATAGAATCTCTTTTACAAGCGCTATAGTCTCATTAAACTTCTTAGATAAGCAGGCTCCCGTAATGTGAATATCCTCTCCAGCACTATACATATTTATAGTAGCACCAAGTAAACCGATAGCTTCCTCTAGTTCTGCTGGTGTTTTTGTAGCCGTACCTTCTAGCATTAAATCGGTTAAAAGAGTTGCTACACCAGACTTCTCTTTTGTATCTAAAAGATGGCCACCAGGAATAGTTATATCAAACTGTACCAATGGCACTTCATTATTCTCAATGCCGTAGATATCTAAACCATTTTCTAAAGCACTTGTCCATATTTCAGGCGACTTAAATAACGGAAGTTCTCCAAAAGGAGGCTCACTTCTATCATGCTTGCTAGGCGTTTTTTCATACTCGGCCTCTTCACCTTGGCTTACTTCTTCATTAGCTACGTTTTGTTTAACATCTTCAATCCAAACAGTCGCCTCTTGCGCATCAGTAACAGCTAAATCTAGTTGTCCTTTAGGAACCACGCTAGTCATTACAAATGGTTTCCCTTTTATATATTGATTGTATACACGCATCACATCACTAGCAGTCACCGCTTTAGTAAGTTTGGCCGTTTTTGTGATGTAACTAGGATCGCCAGCAAACTCATTATCTTGAACTAATTGAAAGGCTTTATTTAAAACCGTGCTCACGCCCTGATAAAGTCCCGTTTCTAACTCGGCTTTGATACGTTTTAAATCACGATCGCTAACACCATCATTTTCAAAACGCTTAAGTCCTGCGTCTATGGCATGCTTTACAGAATCTAGATCAACGCCAGCGTTTGCTCTTACTCTAAATATAAATTCGCCAGCAAGTTCACTACTACTTTGATAAGCACTTACATTTGGCGCTAGTTTTTGTTCGTCTACTAACACATTATATAATGGTGCTTTTTTGCTACCACTTAAAAGTTGCCCTAGTATTTGTAACGCATACGTGTCTTTATGATACTCCTCAACCGTAGGAATCACCATACGAAGCTCTGGAAGTTTTGCAAAGTTATCTTCAAAGTAAAGCGATTTAGATTGCGCTAGAGTAACCGGCATAGGATTAAGAGGCTCTACCTCTGGCCCACTTGTAATTTCGCCAAACCATTTTTTGACTAGTTCTTTTGTTTCTTCAATATTAATATCTCCCGCAATAACTAATGAGGCATTTGCAGCACCATAGTATTTGGTATAAAACTCTTTTACATCGTCAATGGTAGCAGCTTGTAAGTCTGGTAAAGCACCAATAACTGTCCAGCTATATGGATGCCCTTCTGGATAGAGGTTTTTTCTTATTATCTCGTCAGTATAACCATAAGGAGCATTATCTACACGTTGACGCTTTTCATTTTTCACTACTTGTTTTTCACGCTCTAAAGCAGCCTCTGTAACTGTATTTATCATATAGCCAAAGCGATCAGAATCAATCCAAAGTATTTTTTCAAAGGCATCTTTAGGAACCACCTCGTAGTATACCGTACCATCGCTCCAGGTACCACCGTTACGACTTCCGCCCCACTCTGGTATCATTTTTCTGTTGGCTCCAACAGGAACATTTTCAGAATCATTAAAGCTCATGTGCTCAAAAAAATGAGCAAACCCAGTTTTGCCTGGCTTTTCTCTGTTAGACCCCACATGCATCATAGTGGCTACAGCCACAATAGGATCACTATGATCTTCATGAAGAATGACTTCAAGACCATTATTGAGTGTAAACTTTTCATATGAAATTGCGAATTCAGAATCTACGTCTTCTGCAGTAGAACGCTCTTGTTTATCAACACATGAAGCAAGACATAGTGCCAAAACAGGTAAACATTTTAATAGTTTCATTGTTTTTTGATTGGTTAATAGCCATAAATATACGTAATCGCCAATAATGAAATTTTAATGTTTCGTTAAAGTTTTGTGGTATTTTTTTAATGTTTTTTTTACATTTAACAATCTAACTATTACATCTATGAAAAAAACTACACTAACTATTGTTCTTACAATCTTTTCATTACTCCCAACATTTTCTCAACACTCGGTAGCTAGAGATTGGAATGAGGCTTTATTAAACGCCATACGCGTAGATTTTGCTAGGCCAACAGTACATGCTAGAAACTTGTTTCACGCATCAGTAGTAATGTATGATTCTTGGGCTTTGTTTGATGGTCAAGCAGAAACGGTATTTTTAGGAAAAGATTTTGGTTCATACCATTGTAATTTTACTGGTATACAAAGTCCGACAGACCTGGCATCAGCAAGACATGAAATGATAAGTTATGCAATGTTTAGATTATTAAACCACAGATTTGCTAACTCACCTGGTGCAGGACAATCACTACAAGCTTTTAATGATTTGTTTAGTTCGTATGGTTATGATGAATCGTTTACATCAACAGACTACAGCTCTGGCTCTTATGCAGCACTTGGTAACTATTTAGCCAATCAGATGATAGCATTTGGTTTACAAGATGGCTCAAATGAAGCCAATGGATATAGTAATCAACACTATTCACCAGTGAACACCCCTTTAATCTTAGATGTTTATTCAGATACTAATGATATAGATCCCAATAGATGGCAACCACTAGCTTTTGACGTTTATATAGATCAAAGTGGTAATATGTACCCATTGAATACACCTGGTTTTTTAAGCCCTGAATGGGGAGAAGTTACACCATTTAGTTTTACAGATGCAGATTTGCAAGTACTCAATGCTAATAGTGGTTTTGATTGCTATATATATCATGACCCTACAGCACCACCTTACATACAAAACTCAAATGAAAATGGTTTTGAAGACCCTTATAAATGGACATTTGCACTGGTAGCATCATGGTCATCACATTTAGACCCTAATGATCCAACTACTATAGATATCTCTCCTAATGGTATTGGGAATATTGATTTAGAAGACTTCCCTATCACACATGAAGATTATGCTACATTTTATGACTTTATGGAAGGTGGAGATACAGGAACTGGATATGATACAAATCCAGCAACAGGATTACCTTATGAACCACAAATTGTAAAGCGCGCAGATTATGCTCGTGTATTAGCAGAATTTTGGGCAGATGGTCCAGATTCTGAAACACCACCAGGACATTGGTTTACAATTATGAATTATGTAAGTGATCACCCTATGTTAGAAAAGCGTTTTAAAGGCGAAGGTCCTATTTTAAGTGATTTAGAATGGGATGTGAAATGCTATTTAGCTTTAGGTGGTGCCATGCATGATTCAGCTGTAGCTACTTGGGGTGTAAAAGGATATTATGATTACATAAGACCAATTTCTGCTATAAGATACATGGCTGGAAAAGGACAAAGTAGTGATATGTCATTGCCAAGTTATGACCCTCATGGATTACCATTAATACCAAATAGAATAGCATTGATAGAAGCTGGAGACCCGCTTGCTGGCACCAATAATGAAAACGTTGGTAAAATTAAGATTTATGCTTGGAAAGGACCAGATTATATAAGTGACCCAAATACAGATGTGGCTGGTGTTGATTGGATATTAGGTTCGCATTGGTGGCCTTATCAGCGCCCAACATTTGTAACACCACCTTTTGCAGGTTATGTTTCTGGACACTCTACATTTTCTAGAGCAGCAGCTGAAGTATTAACCTTATTAACAGGAGATCCGTTTTTTCCTGGAGGTATGGGAACTTTTGAAGCACCACAAAATGAGTTTTTAGTTTTTGAGGAAGGTCCATCAGAAACATTCTCTTTAGAATGGGCTACATACAGAGATGCATCAGATCAATGCAGTTTATCTAGAATTTGGGGTGGTATTCACCCTCCTATTGATGATATTCGTGGTAGAATTATAGGAAAAGATGTAGGAATTCAAGCCTTTAATTATGCTGAAACGTTTTATGATGGTTTATTAAGTACCGAAGATGTCGCTTATGAAGATTCTGTTACTTTATATCCTATACCTTTTAATAATGAATTGCATGTGAAACACGATTTTGATACGGCTTTTACAGTTGAGTTATATGGTATTGACGGCAAGCAAGTTTATCAAGAATACATCACTAAAACAACACATAAAACAGCAACGATGCAGCTACCCGCATTATCAACCGGTGTTTATTTCGCTAAACTATATAGTGCTAATAACGCTGGTGTAATTGTTAAGAAAATAGTTAAACAGTAAACGCCTTTACTTAATTATAAGTTTAGAGCTATGTGAAAAACCATTAGATATAATTTTTGTAAGGTAAATTCCAGCATTTATTTGTGAAATATCTATTTGGTTTTTCCCTGCGTGTAGTGTTTGTTTTTTAATACGCTGACCACTTATTGTAAATAACTCTAGACTAGACTCATTATTTGTATTTAAGGTTACGTAAAGAAATTCTGATGCAGGATTAGGATATACACTTAAAGTATCTAATTGTGAAACACTATCAGTACTTAATAGCTGACATTCATTTTCACTATTAACAAAGCTAGTATGTGCATCTATATCCCAAGTGTTTAAGTAGCTTTGAGAAGCATCATTTACCATTAAACACGTTAAGCTTGGGTTTTGAGTTGTGTTGAACTCTCTTATGCCATTTGCATTATTATTACGAATGTCTACCTCTTGAAGGTTGTTGTTTTCGGCATTAAAGTACCTTAAATCTGTATTACTAGAAAGATCTATATGCTCTAAATTATTATTAGTGATATAAAAAAGAAAAAGATCTTCTAAATTAGATACATCAATAGCAGTCAAATTGTTATTACTAGCTAATACTCTTTTAAGTTGCGTGTTAGCGTTTAAATTTAAACTACTAATGCTATTATTACTACAATCTAAATATTCTAGCTCTGGATTGTTTGCAATATTTAATTCTGATATTCCTGTTGAAGCACAAGAGATGGTTTTTAAGTTTGAGTTATTGGTTACGTTAAGTACGCTTAAATTATTCTGACCACAAATCAATGATGATAATGAAGCGTTGTTGGAAACCGTTAATGTGTTTAAATTGTTTGAGTAGCACCATAAAACTTCAAGTTCAGAATTTTGTGATACATCTATGGTGCTTATGTTGTTTATACTACATGTAAGACTTTTAAGCTCACTGTTATGACTAACATCAATACTTGATAAGTAGTTTGAGCTAACATGTAGCTCATGTAAATCTAAATTACTTGATACATCAATAGTTGTTAATGCATTATTATCAACATCAATATATTCTAAATCGCGATTTTGGCTTAAATTAATGTTAGTAAGATTGTTATAATCTGCATTAAGGTTTTTTAAATCTACAAAAGCTTCAATACCCGTTAAGTCACTAATGTCTTTATTGTATAAGTTTAAAGACAAAACGTTTTCGGCATCACAATTCAAAATATCTCCTGTCATACCATTGGTATCAATATTCATATAAACAAGTGCTTGCTCAAAGTTAGAGTCAGGAATTGCTGTAGATTGGGAGAAAGCATGCGTGTATAGCATACAAAACACGAATAATGCTAGTACATTTTGAACTTTAATAACCTGCTGGGACAGAACAAATTTCATTGTATAATATAGATTAATAACAAATTCGTAGATAAATGTATAGTATATCTAACCACAGAAAGATTATATTCGATAGTACGTGTTTTTTTTCGTTAACTTACTTAAAAACAACCCAAAAACGGGCTATTTCCTACAATGATATCGTCTAAAAAAGTTGTTAAATCTAGAATGTTTTTATGAAATGAGCAGTACCTTTGCAAGGTAAAACAACAACTATGACAAAACTTATAAACGTATTTAGAATTATCGCATTTTTAGAAGGAGTTTCGTATATTTTACTATTAGGGATAGCAACTCCTATAAAGTATTTAAGTGGCGATCCGCAATATGTAAAAATGCTAGGAATGCCTCACGGTATTTTATTTATAGCCTATATTATTGTGGCGTTATTTATAGCTAGAAAATTACAATGGAAAAACTCAACTACTGGTATTGTTTTACTAGCTTCAATAATTCCGTTTGGCACGTTTTACATTGAAAAAAAATATTTAAAAACTACCGTATAAATGTTTGAAAATTTAAGACATTACTTTTACGATTATTTTATTTCATTAGACTTTTCTGAAAGTTCAGCAACATATCTCAATATGATAGTTTTATTGAGCATATTGGTGTTTTTTATATTTCTTTCAGATTTTATAACCCGAAAAATTTTACTTCAGGCATTTAGCAATTTTGCAGGAAAGTCTAAAACCAATTTTGATGATTTATTAATAACTCATAAAGCTCCTAGAAATATAGCACACCTAGTACCACTAGTTATTACTTTAAAGTTATTTCCTATAGTGTTTTATGATTTTCCGAGTTTTGAAGTACCTATAGAAAAACTTATTAAAATTTACGGTGTTGTACTATTTATCTGGATTTTAAGAAGTGTTTTAAAAACGTTTGAATCTTATTTTAAAACCATACCAAGACTAAAGGACAAGCCTATTGATAGCTACATACAAGTAGTAATGCTTTTTGTATGGATTATTGGTGTAGCAGTAAGTTTTGTTGTCATCACCGATATATCTATCATTAAGTTTTTTACAACACTTGGTGCTGCTTCTGCCATACTATTACTTATTTTTAAAGATACGATACTTGGTTTTGTTGCGAGTATTCAAGTGGCTGTGAATGATACCATTCGTATTGGCGATTGGATTACTATGGAAAAATATGGTGCAGATGGTGATGTTATAGAAATAAACCTATCTACAGTTCAGGTTCAGAATTTTGATAAAACCATTACCAACATTCCTACTTATGCTCTTATATCTGATGCATTTAAAAACTGGCGCGGTATGAGTGATTCTGGAGGAAGACGTATAAAACGCGCACTTATCATAAGAGCAACTTCAGTAAAGTATCTTACATCTGATGATATTGAAAAACTGAAAGATATTCAATTGATCACCGATTATGTAAATAAGCGACAAAGTGATATAGAATCGTTTAACAGCTCGCATAACATTGATAAATCTGTATTGATAAATGGTAGAAACCTAACGAATTTAGGTGTTTTCAGAAAATATATACAAGCATATATAGAGAACCATTCTGCAATCAATAAAGATATGACAATTATGACTAGGCAATTAGCGCCATCTCCTGAGGGTATTCCGCTTGAGATTTATGCCTTTAGTAGTGATAAACGATGGGAAAACTATGAGTATATAATCTCTGATATATTTGATCATATGCTTGCTGCTATTCCGTATTTTGATTTAGAAATATTTGAATACGATTTTAAGTTTAAAGCATAAAAAAAAAGCAGTTCAAAATAATGAGCTGCTTTTTTTGTGAGGGATATTTACTGATTAATTTCCTGCTTCATTTTGAGCATCTTCAATCATTTTGTCATTTGGTAAAATAGCTAGGTTTACACGTCTATTTTTAGATCTACCATCAGCTGTAGTGTTATCAGCAATTGGTTTTTCTTCACCAAACCAGTGTGTTGTAAATCTAGAAGCGCTTAATCCTCTTCCTGTAAAATAATTAGTTACAGCATAAGCTCTGTTTTTTGATAACGTCATATTATAAGCATCATCTCCAGTACTATCTGTATGGCCTACAACAAGCACATTAGTATCAGGGTAATCAGCTAATACATTAGATAATTTATCTAAAGTAGCTTGAGATTGCGCGTTGATATTATACTTATTTGTATCAAAGAAAACGCCACTATTCTCATCAAAAGTAACGACAATACCATTGTCTACACGTTCTACTTGAGCTCCTGGTAGTTCATTTTCTATACGTTGTGCTTGTTTATCCATTCTATTACCAATAAGGACTCCAGCTCCACCACCAATAACACCACCAATAGCAGCTCCTAATTCTCCGTTGCCACCTTTGCCAACATTGTTTCCAATGATAGCACCTAGAATGGCTCCACCAGCAGCACCAATTACAGCGCCTTTTTGTTTGTTATTTGCATTTTTTGTTGCTTCACAGCTACTAATACTTATAGTAAGTAACATAGCTAATGTTATTCCTGTTATTTTCTTAATGTAAGTTGTCATTATTCGTTAATTTTAGTAAAGTTCATATAAATTGTAAATGGTTTTCCATCTAAAGAAACCGTTTGTTGCCATTGCATTGTAGTGTCATCAAGGTGTGTTAAGCTAACTCTAAAACCGTTATTAGTTTCAGACTTATGCTTCTCATTTGTTGGCTTTAAAAGAAAATCATATAAGCCAGAATCTTTGTCTATTTTGTCAAATGTAGATACAAAGTGTTTTTCTGTATTGTCACAATCTAACCCTGATAAAGTGTAAATTCCTGTATTATTATTAGGAATAAAACGCCAGGTACTTCCTTTAAAGCAACCTGCAGTGGCATCGTTAAAGAGTGTTACATTGAATTCGCCTGATTGGCTATAAGTAATTGTGTTAAGTGCCCAGTATCCTTTCATGATACGCTTGGACAAATTTGTAGTTTGAGTTTTTGTTGATCCGCATGCAACTAACGCAACGGCAACAATAAACAGCATAAGCTTATTTCTCATAGTTGATAGTTTAATTTTTAATAATAGCCTTATTTGGCTTTATAAGACATTTACTATAATATACGAAATAGCTTACAGCTGTAGATGTTAACGATTGTTAATTCTACAATCTATCTTTAACAAACTCTACTTCTGTTTTACCATGAGCAGCTGGTTTTCCATCATTACCAAGATTTACCATAATAATATTGTCTACAGTAAGAATAGTTTCTCGAGTCATTTTGTTACGCGCTTCACACTTTAATGTTAAAGATGTTTTACCAAATTTTACTACCTCAATACCAAGTTCAATAATATCACCTTGCTTTGCAGAGCTCATAAAATTAATTTCAGAAATATATTTGGTAACAACTTTAGAGTTTTCTAGTTGTATTATGGTATATAATGCTGCCTCTTCATCTATCCAGGCAAGTAATTGTCCTCCAAATAAAGTTTCATTAGGGTTTAAGTCTTCTGGTTTTACCCATTTTCTTGTGTGAAATCTCATATGTTATAATAAAGTTTGTTGTTGATTATCATTAGGAATTTTAAGGTTACATCCTAATGTGCTATTCAATTGTTTTATAAAATAAGCTGATAATAAAGGGGATTCTTTTTCTATGTTTTGATGAATAAAGAAATCTATCTCTTTAATACCTTGCTCTTGCCATGAATTAAGTCTTTTTACCCAATCGTCAAGTCTTGTGTAGTCGCTTTCGTGATTTGCTCCTACATATCTAACAAATGCGGTTGCATTAGTAAGTCGCATGTGCATTAAATCTCGTCTTCCTGCTGTATCAACAATAACGTTGGATATGTTGTTTTTTTCTAATAAATCGTATAACTGATTTGAAACTACATTGTCATTATACCAATTGGTATGCCTAAACTCTATAGCAAGAGGCACTTCTTTTGGCCAGTTTTCAACAAAATGAACAACTCTGTCAAAATCTTTAGGCGCAAAATTGTTATGCATTTGTAAAAATATGGTTCCTAACTTTTCATGTAAATTAGAAGCATTATACAAGTAATTTTCTACAACTGCTTGCACCTCATTTAGTCGTTTCCAGTGACTTATTTCTTGGTTTAACTTTGGGAAAAACTTAAAGTCATTAGGTGTTTTCTCATACCAAGTAGCAAATTGTTCTGCAGGAAAAATTCTGTAGAATGTAGCATTAAGCTCAATGGCATTAAACTGTCTGGAATAATATGCTAACTCATCTTTGGTGCCACGAGGATAAAATCCTTTTAAATCTGCCCTATTCCATTTGGCGCAACCTACATAAATTTCTGGTACGTTGTCATCTTTTACATTATTTAAAACTCTAGCTGTATCAATATGATCTTGAGGCAACGTAAAGTCTATATCTTGTGGGTTGTTTACACTTCCAAATTCCATTGTGTAGCTATTTTTCTCAAAGATAGTTTATAAGTATCATTTTTTATGTAGAAATACATAGTTTGGTTCAATGCTTTAATACATAATTTCTATTTGTTGATAACCATGTTAACATCAAATTTTAAGGCACTCATTATGAGGATACATAATTTTTAAATTTAAAGAAAACTTTTTGACATGAACAGATCTTTAGACCTATTAAAATGTCGACCAGAAATTACTTCTGCTCTTTTTTTTGACTCAATGAGTGACGACGAACGTTTTCAAAATGCGACTTTACGACCAGTAATTAAACTACAAAACGACCTATTTGTTGCGGTGTTTAGAAACTACGTAAATAAGCATAAAAATGTTTTTTATGATTTATCTATTGAAAAACAGATGGATTATATAGACAATGCCATTCATAAGGATATGAAGTTTAGAAATTCATTAAAAGGAATGGTTATTGGTCAATTTACTGTTGAAGAATATGCCTTTTATATCACGAACTCATCAGCACTAAATAAGCGTATGATGAATATTGTAAAAGAGCGCTTGTTTGACAACATACAAGTACTACAAAAACCCGAGGTTTTAAAGGCTATATAATAGACTCGCCGTTTAGGTTTGTAGTAAGCACATCGCTCATATAATCAAAGTATGGACGAATTGCTTTAAAGGCATCATCTACCTCATTTATAAACGTTGATGCAAGTACCTGCTTATCTGTAAATGTTTTTGTAAAGATGTATTGCTTCTTTTTTATTAGATCTATATCTGGGTGATTTTTGTCAAAATTTCTAGGTGCTGTTTTTAGTTCGTCACCTACTAAATCTCCCCAAGTGTTTTTTAAAGTTTTATTGTTTAGAATGGTACGCATTTCTGAAGCATCCATTTCTAATTCTTTTCTAATTCTTAAAAGGTCATCTTTATTAGGTTCCCAAAAACCTGTTGCAATAAATGATTTGTTTTCTGGCGCAATATGTAAATAATAACCACCTCGCAACTCTGGTTTTCGTCTGTGAAACGAACCTCCAAAATGCGTTTTATAAGGCAGTTTGTTTTTAGAAAAACGTACATCTCTGTATATTCTAAACATTTTTAGCTTATCAATATCATCATGAACTTTCATTTTTTCTAGGAGTTCATTATAAAAAACTTTAACGCTTTTCTCTATGGTTTTATATTCTGATTTATGCTCGTTAAACCAATCTCTGTTATTATTTTCTTGTAATGCTTTAAAAAAAGTGAAAGCCTCTTTAGGTATCAATAAACTCATGAATGCTGTTGTTTTTGCGATTTTAAAAATACAAAAAAGTCCCGCGATAAACGGGACTTTTTACTATTGCTTTTTGATTATTATTTTTTTATTAAAATAAAATCTTGTTTGACTAATTTATTAGTACTTGTGTCATAATACTCTATCGTAAAATTACCACGGTCTGTAAAGTAACCAATACCTGAATAATCATTAGTTTTAAAGAAATAATGATTTTCCTTACTAGACTTTATAACATTACCTAATGGTGACATATCTGATTTAGATTTAGTAGACACTAAAAAGCCTTCTGAATTCTTCTTAAAGTTGTAAACCTTGTCATTAAACTCATAGTGTGCTGTTTCAAACTTTGAGTCATAAAATGCATCGCCATCGTTATCAACCTCTAGTGTTTTTGTTACTTTTGAAGGAGCGTCAACCATGGTTTGGTTTACTTTATTTTTATCTTCTTCAGCAAGCTCTACTTGTTGTTCTTCTCTAGTAGTAAGCTTTACTTTTTTCTCGGTTATTTTTTTACCGTCGTTAATTTTTACGGTTTTAATGTTTGTTTCTTCAGAAACATTCTTGGGCTTTTCTTGAGCATGGACTGATACCATGAACATAAAAGCTGTTATATATAATAGGGTTTTCATTGTTGTTGTTTGTTATTAAACAAGTTTTTTAATGGTAATAATAGCTTAAAACTATTCGTCACCATCAAGTTTGTCTTCTACATTTTCTTTAGCTTCTTTTGCTGCATCTTTAACTTCTTCAGATGCGTCTTTTACAGCGTCTTTAGTGTCTTCAGCAGCATCTTCAATTTCATCACCTGCTTCTTCAAATGTATCTTCTACTTTTTCTTTTGTTGTTTTTTCGTCTCTACAGCTTGTAAATACTGTGGTTATTGTAAATAATAATGCGAATGTTAATATAATACGTTTCATAATGTAATTTTTAATGGTTAATATTTAGTAATTGTGGTTTGAGATTTTTAACTTTTTTTCATTAATCCTCTTAATAGAGAGATTACAAAAAGTACTATAAATATGTAAAAACATATTTTTGCTATTCCAGCTGAAGCTCCAGCAATACCGCCAAAACCTAAAAGACCAGCTATTAATGCAATAATGATAAATGTGATTGTCCAACGTAACATAGTTTTAAGTTTTTTAAATAGGTAAAAAGGTTAATGTGATATTATAACCCACTCTAATTATTAGAGGTTTTATGTTTATTCTGAATGTGTGAATTAAATTTCTTGGGTAGATCGTTTTAATGATCCGTTTGTGCTTTTTGTCCAAGCATTCAACATCCAGCTTGCTTTTTCTAATTCTCGAATGTAAGCACCTATAAGATCTATAGTTCCTTCATCTGATATACTATCTGAAACTTCTATAACCTTATTCATTTGTTCTAATATGATTTTGTGGTCATTTAAAGTTTCATTAACCATATCAACATCTGTTTTAAGGTTATCCTTTTCAGTAATTGAAGATGTTTGAAGATAATCACTTAATGTACTCATAGGATGATATCTTAAGGTTAAAATACGTTCTGCAATTTCATCTATTTTAATCTGTGCATCTGTATACAACTCCTCAAATTTAATGTGCAAATCAAAAAAGTTTTTACCTAATACATTCCAGTGATTACTTCGTAACTTTTGGTAATAAATATGGTAATCAGCTAATAGTTTATTTAATTCTACTACAACCGGTAATAATTTCTCATCTTTCATATTCAAATAACTCATAATTAAATTTTTATTGGTTTAACTTATTTACGAGTATAACTTATGGTCTAGATGAGGTTTGTCAAGCGATTTAACAAGCTTTAACGGAATTAAGAGTTGATTAACATAAATTATGTTAAGTGAACAGGCTGATTGTTAAGGCATTTAACAATTAAGGTTGTTTAAAAGTAATACTATTTAGCATCAATCCTGATGCGGGTGCTATATAATCCATAACTTCTTGACTGTCTGTTTTAAGGCTATTTTCAATATAGCTTAATGTGACTTCTCCTCTGCCAAGTTTTATTAATACTCCCATCATTAAGCGTATTTGGTTTCTCATAAATCCTTGACCTTTAACACGTAGTATATAAGACTTTTCAGGAAAAAAATTTGCCTTAAATAGCGTGTTTTCTACAATTTCACAAGTAAGTACTTCTCTTGTATAAATACCGTTATCAGTAGCTCTAAAGCAGTATGGCTTGAAGTTATGTGTGCCTTCAAATAGTTTAGCGCCTTGCGCCATTAAATCTATATTTAACTCATCTAGTATGGTTGTCATAATTGGTGCACAAAATGGATGCTGCTTTTGCGCATGGGTAAACAAATACAAGTATTCTTTTACTTTAGAATGTTGAATAATATTAAAAGAGCTATCAACTTCTCTAATTGATAACGCGCGAATATCTTGAGGTAAATTGTAATTAAATAATTCTAAAAATGCTGTGAAATCATCAATAGGTTCATCAAATAAAAATAGTTCAAAAGCTGCTTCTTGAGCAGAAACCATAGCATCTGTCCTACCAGAGCCTAATGTTTTAAAGCGCCTGCCTTCAAGAATGTAATTTAGAGTTTTATCAAGCATTAAATGAACCGTTTTTAAATTTGGTTGTTTTTGCCAACCATGAAAACGATAGCCTAAATATTGTATGGTTATAACGTAAAAGTATTTTTTAGTATTCAAAAAAAGGGGTGTTTTTTTAAGAGTTGAAAATTAATTTAAAATAATAGATGTGGCAAATTTTTCATAAATTGTATGTAGTTAACTAACAAACATTTTAATTATTATGAAAGAAATCTCAACAAACAAGCCCCCAATGTCTTTTTGGATTATAAGTATTCTAGCCTTTATTTGGAATATTATGGGTGTATTAGCTTACATAGGACAAGCTTATATGACTGAAGCGGATTTAGCTGTTTTGCCTGAAGCAGAACAAGCTTTATACACTAATGTTCCTGCTTGGGCTACAGCAGCATTCGCTATTGCGGTCTTTGCAGGAACTCTAGGTTGCTTATTTTTAATTTTAAGAAAAAAATGGGCTAAAAATCTTTTTTTTCTATCTTTTGTAGGTGTTATTGTTCAAATGGTTTACAATCTTTTTATTAGCAAAGCTATGGAGGTTTATGGTCCTGGTGGCGCTATTATGCCTATTATGATATTGATTATAGCTGTGTTTTTAATTTGGTATACAAATAAGTCTATTTATAAAAATTGGATTTCTTAAGTAGTGTTATTAAAAAATAAAAAGGCATTAGATTTCTAATGCCTTTTTTTTAACTCTTTTACCACATCTGACAAAGAAAAACCTTTTGCTTGTAGCAAAATCAAATAGTGAAATAGCAAGTCTGCGCTTTCGCTTAAAAACAATGCATCATTATTATCTTTTGCTTCAATAACAACTTCTACGGCTTCCTCTCCTACTTTTTGAGCAATTTTATTAATACCTTTTTCAAATAATGAAGCTACATAAGACTCATTAGATTTAAAATTTTCCTTTCGGTCTGTTATAGTTGCTTCTAACTTTGAAATAAAACCAAATGATGATGTGTTTTCTTCATTCCAACAGGTATCACTTCCTGTATGACATGTTGGTCCAGATGGTTTTACTTGAACCAATAAGGTATCATTGTCACAATCTATTTTAATGTTTTCTAATTGTAACACATTACCACTTTCTTCTCCTTTTGTCCATAATCGTTGTTTTGTTCTGCTATAAAATGTTACCAATCCAGTTTTTAGTGTTTTTTTATAGGCTTCATCATTCATGTAGCCTAACATTAATACTGTTTTTGTTTCAACATCTTGTATAATGGCAGGAACAAGTCCGTCTTTATTTTTATCAAAATTAATAGTCATTACAATCTAACTTCTATATTATTGTTTTTTAATTCTTGTTTTAATTCTATAATTGGAATATCTCCAAAATGAAATACACTAGCGGCTAAAGCAGCGTCTGCCTTACCTTTTTTAAACGCATCTACAAAGTGCTGTTTAGAGCCTGCACCACCTGAAGCAATAATAGGAATGCATAATTCTTGTGACAACGCTGAAAGCGCTTCATTGGCAAATCCGTTTTTTGTACCATCATGATCCATTGAGGTAAATAAAATCTCTCCTGCGCCTCGTTGTTCTACTTCTTTTGCCCAAACAAATAAATCGAGATTTGTAGGAATGGTTCCTCCTGCTAAATGCACTTTCCATTTACCATCAATTTGCTTTGCATCAATAGCAACAACCACACATTGGCTACCGAATTTATTTGCCAATTCGTTTATTAACTCTGGACGTTTTATTGCTGAAGAATTTACTGATATTTTATCTGCACCATTTTTAAGCAATATATCAACATCTTCTACTGAAGAAATACCACCACCAACTGTAAATGGAATATTGACTTGTTCTGCTATTTTTAAAACCATATCTCTTGTAGTTTTTCTAGCTTCTTGTGTAGCAGATATATCCAAAAACACCAATTCATCTGCTCCACTGATAGCATATTGTTTTGCAAGAGCAACTGGATCTCCAGCATCGCGTAAATTAACAAAATTTACACCTTTTACTGTACGTCCGTTTTTTATATCTAAACATGGAATAATTCGTTTGGTAAGCATGACTATAGTTGTTTTTCTAAATCTTTTAATTTTATATTTCCCTCGTAAAGCGCTTTACCTATAATAACAGCTTCACAACCTAAATCCTCTAGCTTGTTAATATCGTCAATTGAAGTAACACCTCCAGAGGCGATTAGCTTTATAGACTGTCCATCACTATTAGAACAATTTTTAATAATCTCCTTATACAGTTCAAATGATGGTCCTTCAAGCATACCGTCTTTAGCTATATCAGTACAAATCACGTAGCGTATACCTTTTTTTTGATAATTCTTTACAAATGGTAAAATTTCCAATTGGCTACTTTCTAACCAGCCACTAATAACTATTTTTTTGTCTTTACAGTCAGCTCCTAAAATAATTTTAGAGCCACCGTATTTATCTAGCCAACCTTGAAAAGTTTCAACATCATTTACAGCAATGCTTCCTCCTGTAATTTGTCTTGCACCAGAGTTAAAAGCTATATGTAAATCTTCATTAGACTTTAAGCCTCCTCCAAAATCAATTTTTAAACTAGTTTTAGACGCTATTTGCTCTAACACTCTATAATTTACTATATGCTTTGCTTTTGCTCCGTCTAAATCTACCAAATGCAAATATTCAATGCCAGCGCCTTCAAACTGTTTGGCAACTTCTACAGGGTTTTCATTATATATTTTTTTTGTGTTGTAATCACCTTTTGTTAAGCGCACACATTTTCCATCTATAATATCTATTGCGGGTATAATTCTCATAATTACAAGTCTAAAAAGTTTTTTAATATTTTTTCTCCTGCCACACTACTCTTCTCTGGATGAAATTGTACTCCATAAAAATTATCTTTTTGTAATGCAGAGGCATAGTTCAGACCATAATTGGTACTTGCAATTTCATATTTACATTGCTCCACATAGTAACTGTGCACTAAATACATATATTCTTGTTTTTTTAAGTTTGAGAACAATTTTGATTTTAAATCAAACACGGTATTCCAACCCATTTGAGGAACTTTAAGTTGATTTGAAAACTTTTTTACAGAAACATCAAAAATCTCTAAACCTTTAGTGTTGCCTTCTTCTGTTTCGTTGCACATAAGTTGCATCCCTAAACAAATACCTAATACAGGTTGTTTTAATTTGGGAATAATTAAATCAAGTTGAGCTTCTTTTAATTTTTTCATAGCACTGCTAGCTTCTCCAACGCCTGGAAAAACAACCTTATCTGCTTGCTGTATAGTTTCAGAATCTTTTGATAACACAGCATCTACACCAATACGCTTGAAAGCAAACTGAACACTCTTTATGTTTCCTGCGCCATAATCTATTATTACTACTTTCATAAAAATTGTTTTTAAAGTATTCCTTTTGTTGATGGTAAAACCATTTTCTCAACATCGCGTTTTATAGCCATTTTAATTGCTTTTGCAAAAGCCTTGAATATCGCTTCAATTTTGTGGTGCTCGTTGGTTCCTTCTGCTTTTATGTTTAAATTACATTTGGCGCCATCAGTAAATGATTTAAAAAAGTGATAGAACATTTCTGTAGGCATCTTCCCTATCATTTCACGCTTAAAATCAGCTTCCCAAACAAGCCAGTTTCTTCCCCCAAAATCAATAGCTGCTTGAGCATAACAATCGTCCATAGGTAAGCAAAACCCGTAGCGTTCTATACCTAATTTATTTGCTAATGCCTTATTAAAAACCTCGCCTAAAGCTATGGCTGTATCTTCTATGGTGTGGTGTTCATCAACTTCTAAATCGCCTTTTACATGAATATCTAAATCAAGTTGACCATGACGCGCAATTTGGTCTAGCATATGGTCAAAAAACGCGATACCTGTCTTTATTTTGCTTTTCCCAGTACCATCTAGATTAAGAGCAATTTTTATTTGAGTTTCATTAGTGTTTCTTTCTATGCTCGCGGTTCTATCTTCGGCTTTTAAGAATGTGTATATTTTTTCCCAATCGTTAGTTTCTAACGCAATGAAACTATTTAAATCGTTTTGATTTACAGTAACTTCATCCGTTCCTAAAAACGTATTGTCATTTATGTAAATACCTTTTGCTCCTAAATTTTTCGCTAATTCTACATCAGTTAAGCGATCGCCTATAACAAAAGAGTTTTCTAAATCGTAATCTTTAGAGAAATATTTGGTCAGCAAACCTGTATTTGGCTTTCTTGTTGGTGCATTGTCTTTAGCAAACGTTTTGTCAATAAACTGCTCATCAAACGTTATGCCTTCGCTTTTAAATGTTTCAATGATAAAATTATGAACAGGCCAAAAAGTTTCTTCAGGAAAAGCAGCAGTTCCTAAACCATCTTGGTTTGTAATCATGACGATTTCATAATCTAATTCTTTGGCGATTTTGCTTAAAAACTGAAACACTTTAGGGTAAAAAATAAGTTTGCTAAATGCATCTATTTGCTCATCAGCAGGTTCTTTTATAAGTGTGCCATCGCGATCTATAAATAATACTTTTTTGCTCATGCTATGGATTTTAGTGCTTGTATAAGTTTATTGTTTTCTTCTTTTGTGCCGACTGTAATTCGTAAGCAGTTTTCACATCCTAACTGATTCGTTCTGTTACGAACAACAATTCCCTTTTTAATTAACTGATTATAACGTTCTGTTGCATTATCTACCTTGATTAAGATGAAATTAGCATCAGATGGATAGATTTTATCAATAAAACTAATCGGTTTTAATGCTTCTATTATACGTTTTCTTGATTCTAATAACGACTGAATTTGTTCTTTAACTTCGTTTAAATTATTGAGTTGTTTTAAAGCACGCTCTTGTGTTAGTTCATTAACGTTATATGGTGGCTTAATTTTATTTAAAACTGAAATAATCTCTACTGAAGCATAGCAAACACCAAGTCTAATTCCAGCTAAACCGTAAGCTTTTGATAGTGTTTGTGTTACTATTAAATTTGGAAATTCATTTATTCTATTCAACCAACTTTCATTTTTAGAAAAATCAATATACGCTTCATCAATCACAACAATACCTTTGAAATTACTTATTAGTTTTTCAATTTTAGAAGCGTCAAAACTATTAGCAGTCGGATTGTTAGGAGAACATAAAAACAATAGTTTGGTTTGCTCATTTGACGCTCGTAAAACGTCATCAACTTTTGGTTGAAAATCAAGTGAGTTTAGCGGCACTTCTATATTTTCAACAGCATTAATATCTGCTAAAACACTATACATTCCGTACGTTGGTGGCAATGTGATAATGTTATCACAATTGGGTTCACAAAATGCTCTAAAAATTAGATCTAATACTTCATCGCTTCCATTTCCTAACAGAATTTGCGACTGTGGTATTTTCTTTATGTCTGCCAAACGCTGTTTTAAAGCCGTTTGTTGCGGATCTGGGTATCTATTTACACCATTTTCAAATGGGTTTTCATTGGCATCTAGAAACATCATATCAGAACGTAAATCTTTGTATTCATCTCTAGCTGAAGCATATGGCTTAATGGTTTTAATATTAGATCTTACCAGCGTGTCTATATCAAAAAGTGCATTCATATTATTTCAAGTCTTTTAATCTAATTGATACGGCGTTTTTGTGCGCTTGAAGTCCTTCGGCTTCAGCCATAAGTTCAATAGTATTTCCTATGTTTTTTAAGCCTTCAGAGGTTATTTTTTGAAAAGTTATACTCTTTGTAAAACTATCCAAATTGACACCTGAATAAACCTTACTAAAGCCGTTTGTAGGCAATGTATGATTGGTTCCTGAAGCATAATCGCCCGCGCTTTCTGGTGTGTAATTCCCAATAAAAACAGAGCCTGCATTTTGAATTCCATCAATAAAATATGTTTCGTTTTCAGAACAAATTATAAAGTGTTCAGGCGCATAATCATTAATTAAATCAAGCGCAACAGCATTTGATTCAACGTAAATTAATTTAGAGTTAGCAATGGCTTGCTTGGCTATGTCTAGTCTTTGTAATTCACATATTTGCTTTTCTATTTCGGTTTCAACGTTTGTAATAAGCGTTTTTGACGTAGAAACTAAAACAACTTGGCTATCTGTACCATGCTCTGCCTGGCTTAATAAATCAGAAGCTACATAACTTGCTTTAGCAGAATCATCTGCAAAAACTAAAAGTTCACTTGGTCCAGCAGGCATGTCAATAGCGACATTAAATTTGGTCGCAAGCTGTTTTGCAACGGTTACAAACTGATTTCCAGGACCGAAAATTTTATATACTTTAGGAATGGTTTCTGTTCCAAAGGTTAAACCTGCTATGGCTTGAATACCACCAACCTTTATAATTTTTGTGACGCCACAAAGTTGTGCTGCATATAATATTTCGTTAGCAATCTGACCTTCTTTATTTGGAGGCGAACATAAAACAATGTCTTTACAACCTGCAATTTGAGCAGGAATAGCAAGCATTAACACGGTTGAAAACAAAGGTGCTGTTCCACCTGGAATGTACAAACCAACTTTTTGAATGGGGCGTTTTTCTTGCCAACAATTTACACCTGGTGTTGTTTCTATTTGAATTTTTCTTGTTTTTTGAGCCACGTGAAAGCTTTCAATATTCTGTTTTGCTATTGAAATGGCTAACTTTAGTTCGTTTGAAATTTGGCTACCAGCTGCATTAATTTCCTCGGTAGTAACCACACTATTAGTTAGTTTAACACCATCAAATAGTGCGGTGTATTTTGATATAGCTTTGTCACCATTTCGCTTAACATCAATAAAAATTTGGTTTACAGTATCTTCAATGTTTTCAACTGTTTGAGTTGGCCTTTGTAAAATGGCTGGCCAATTTTCTCTTTTAGGGTTTATAAGTGTTTTCATATTAGATTACCATATTATCAATTGGACAAACAAGAATTCCTTGGGCACCATTGGCTTTAAGCTCATCTATAATTTCCCAAAATTCATTTTTATTAATTACCGAGTGTATCGAGCTCCAACCCTTTTCTGCTAAAGGTAAAACCGTTGGGCTTTTCATACCTGGTAATATTTTTATTATATCATTAAGTTTTTCATCAGGAGCATTTAGTAACACATACTTTGATTGTCTCCCTTTTAAAACCGATTGAAATCGAAATTGTAATCTATCTAGAATAGCTTGATTTTCTTCAGAAATTAATGGTGAAGCAGCTAAAACGGCTTCAGATTTTAAAATGACTTCAACTTCTTTTAAGTTATTCTTAAAAAGCGTACTACCACTAGAAACAATATCTACAATAGCATCGGCAAGTCCGATATTAGGAGCAATTTCAACAGAGCCGTTTATGATATGAAGATTGGCTTCTACCTCATTTGACTTTAAAAATTGATTAACTGTATTAGGATAAGATGTAGCAATGCGTTTTCCTTGTAAGTCGCTAATGCATTTGTATTTAAAAGATTTAGGAACAGCAACTGATACTTTACAAGTTGAGAAACCTAGCTTTTCAATAATAGCTATATCTTGTCCTTTTTCAATAAGCACATTTTCACCAATTATTGCTGCATCTACAACACCATCACGCAAGTATTGCGGAATATCGCCATTACGTAAATAAAAAACTTCTAAAGGAAAATTCCTAGCTGAAGCTTTTAGTTGATCTTTACCATTATCTATTGAAATACCTACATCTTTTAGGATTTTCATTGAATCCTCGTGAAGTCTCCCTGATTTTTGAACCGCTATTTTTAATTTACTCATACTGTATCCCGAGAAAGCGGGAAGCTTTTGTTTGTGCTTGAGTAAACCTTTGGAGTGTTTTTATTTAAAAAAAAAAGAAACCCGCTTGATTTACTCAAACGGGTTTAAAATATATTTAGATTTATTCAATACATTTTCAGCTCGCTTGAGTGCAAGTATGAAAATGATGATGATGTAATTGAATAAAAGTCATGTCTTTGTTTTGTGAGTACAAAGATTTTAAAATTATTTTTTAAAATCCAAATATTGCTTTGTTAATTTTTATTTAATCATTATTGATTGCCCAAAATAATTGGCATTCCGCTGTCTCCAGAACCAATTACAATTACCTTGCTATTACTTGATTCTGAAAGCTTTACAGTAGCTTCAATTCCTTTGTCTTGAAGTATTTTATCAGTAAGTGATGCACTTAAAATCTTGTTTGCATCAGCTTTACCTTGAGCTTCTATTCGTTGGCGTTCAGCTTCTTTTTGAGCTGTTACTAATCTAAACTCATATTCTAAAGACTCTTGTTCTTGTTTTAATTTACGCTCAATAGCTTGCTTAATAGTTGGAGGCAATGTTACATCACGCACTAAAATTTCATCTAAAACAATATATTGATCATCAACGATTTTTTTAGTTTCTTCAAAAATTTCTTTCTGTATCGCATCTCTTTTAGAAGAATATAATTGCTCTGGTGTATAACGTCCTACAACACTTCTTGCTGCAGAACGAATAGTTGGTAAAATAATACGTTGTAAATAATCATCACCAATTTCTTGGTGTAATTTACCTAAATCCTTTACATCTGGTTTATACCAAGCTGAAGCATCTAATTGAATATCTAATCCGTTTGAAGATAAAACCTTCATTTTTTCAAAAATCTCTTGACGTCTTACTTCATATACATGCACCTTATTCCAAGGAGCAACAATATGAAAACCTTCCCCTAATGGTGGTTCATCAGTAACAACACCACCTCCAAATGTTTTATAAAGCACACCTGCTTCACCAGAACCAATGGTTACTGCTGATTTTGAAATTGCTATTACTAGTATAACTAAACCTATAATTATAGGCAATCCTATTTTTGGTAATCTTTCCATAGTTTTTATTTAAGTTAATCCGTTATATTTTCTTATGAACCATTCTAGAGTTAAGCTTAATAATATTAAGCCTAACAAATAAATCCAATCTATCAGTGGCACTGTACTTTTATTACTCTTTTGAATGGTTGTATATCTTGAGTCTGATAATAAATCTGTTATTAAAGCATCTGTATTATCTATAAAAAAAGCTTTTCCTTGACTATTAGTAGCTAAAGCTTGTAGGTTTGTTACATTTGCGTTTGCAAATTGCTTTTCTATATCATAGTTTATAATCTTAAAACTCCCTGATTTTGATATATTATCGTTTGTAGCTTTTACCGTAAAGTCATAGTCTCCAGATGGTAAATTGCTTAAATCTGCTTGATAATTATTATTTTTTAAGATAAGCGGAAATGTTGTAACTGCTTCTGTAAGTTTGTTTTTTACAGAAATATTTAATGTTTCTCTGGTATCAAATTCGTAATTTTTATTGAAATACTGTGCTTTAATGATAACCTGGTTACTACCTTCGTAAAATGACTCATAATCAAGATTCAATCTATCTCTACGTTTTTTTGACGCTAAATAAAGTACTAGTTTTCCTATTAAATTATCAAACTCTTGAAATGATTTTGTATTCAAGTAACTTTGAGAGCGCCATTTCCAAATATTTTCTCCAAAAAGTACTGCTTCTCGCCTATTGTTAACGTCTAAAGTAACCATCAAAGGCTTCTCTGTGGTGATGTTTCCTAATTTTTTATACAATATTGTTTGATAAGGCGTTGAGAATGTTACGTCACCAAAAGTAGAAAGTAACTGCGGAAACGACTCAAAATCTAAATCTGGTAAAACAAACGCACTATAATTTACATTAGATACACCTTGATAGTTTTCAGTTTGCGTAGTAATATCATGCTTATAGTTATTGCTGACACTATTTAAAAAATTCCAATCAGTTTTTGGTCCAGTAATTATAAATGAGCTTAAATTTTCACTATTAATTAACTCAAAAATAGACTTAAACTTATTGTTGGGCTGATACAATATAAATAGTTGAAAATCATTTGCTTGATTTTCAAAATTATTAGGGTTTAAAATTACAACTTCACGTTGCTCGTTACGTTCTATGCTTCGTTTTAAAACACCAATGTCTGGATGAGAAAAATCACTAATTAAAGCTACTTTTGTTTTTTCATCTATAACTTCTATTGCAAAATTTTTGACATTGTTAGTGGTATTTTTTTCATTTTCTAATACCGAGATAGAGGCTTGGTAAGAAAATACGCCTACTTGATTTGCTGGTAAATTATGCGCTTCAACTTTAGAGTTGTTATCTTTTGATAAATGAATAGTCTCTTTTACGATTGTTGCTGTTCCGCTAGTTATTTTAAACTCTGCTGTGATTGCCTTTTCTCCATTGTACACCAAAATAGTCTCAACTGGAAACTTATTTTTTAAATAGGCGTATTTATTCACATTAAGCTGCTGAATTTTTAGATCAGCATACTTTGTGGTGTCTCCTAAAATTACAGGATAAATTGGTTGTTTTAATTTATTTGCTGAAAACGTATAATCAGCACCATAGGTTTGGTTGCCATCTGTTAGTAATACAACTGGCGCTACAGTATGTTTATATACTTGAGATAAACCTGTAAAAACCTTATCTATATTGGTTTGTTTTTCATTAAAACTAAAAGAATCTATAGCATTAGCATTTAGTTCTTTTCCAAATGAAAAAACATCTACTTCAAACTTATCAGTAAGCTCCTTATTTACTTTTAATTCACTTACAAGCTGCGATAATTTTTCACTTTGATTTAAATAGTGCATTGAAGAAGAATTATCAACTACTAAAACCAAATTAGGTTTTTGATTAAATATATTAGTTTTTTCAATTTTAGGATTAATAATTAATAGTAGAATTGAAAAAAAAGTAATAAACCTTAATAAGATTAAAACAGGATAAGGCTTTGATTTCCGTTTTTTATAATACTGAAATAGCGCTAATGACAGCGCTATGATTCCAGATAATATGATATATAATAAAACGGTTGTTGCCATAAATTACGTTAGCATTCCTCCGTCAACATTAATAGTTTGTCCTGTAACGTAAGCACTCATATCACTTGCTAAAAACACGCATACATTTGCGATATCTTCAGGAGTACCGCCACGCTTTAAAGGAATAGCATCTCTCCAACCTTTTACAGTATTTTCATCTAGCTTTGCTGTCATTTCGGTTTCAATAAAACCAGGTGCAATCACGTTGCTTCTTATATTTCTTGAGCCTAATTCTAATGCCACTGATTTAGAAAAACCTATAATACCTGCTTTTGAAGCTGCATAATTAGTCTGTCCAGCATTTCCTTTGACACCTACAACAGAACTCATGTTAATGATTGAGCCTTGACGCTGTTTAAGCATAGTACGTTGAACAGCTTTGGTCATATTAAAAACAGATTTTAAGTTTACTTCTATAACTTTATCAAAATCCTCTTCACTAATACGCATTAAAAGGTTGTCTTTAGTAATTCCTGCATTGTTTATTAAAACATCTATACTACCAAACTCTTGTACTACGGCATCAGCTAATTCTTGAGCTTGAGCAAAATCAGCGGCATTGCTCTGGTACCCTTTAGCTTTTACACCTAAATCATTTAATTCTTTTTCTAATGCATTAGCTGCTTCAACTGAAGAGCTATAAGTAAAAGCAATGTTTGCACCTTGTTGCGCAAAAACTTCTGCAATACCTTTCCCTATACCACGACTTGCTCCTGTTATTATAGCGGTTTTTCCTTGTAATAATTTCATTTTATAAAAAATACGATTAGTTCTAATGTTTTTTATATCTATTGATATGATAAATCAAAGATAATAAATACAAGTTGCATCAAATAAAAAAACCTTACAAGATTTTGTAAGGTTTTTAACAGTTATACTGAATTTGTTTCAGTCTATATTTTAAGATTATTAACCAATAACTTCAGCTACTTTCTTACCAATTTCAGCAGGAGAATCTACAACGTGAATTCCGCAATCTCTCATGATAGCTTTTTTGGCTTGAGCTGTATCATCACTACCACCTACTATAGCCCCAGCATGTCCCATTGTACGTCCAGCAGGTGCTGTTTCACCAGCAATAAATCCTACAACTGGTTTTTTACTTCCGCTTTCTTTGTACCATTTAGCAGCATCAGCTTCTAACTGACCTCCTATTTCACCTATCATAACAACAGCTTCAGTTTCTGGATCGTTAATTAGTAATTCAACAGCTTCTTTAGTTGTTGTTCCTATGATAGGATCTCCACCAATACCAATAGCAGTTGTAATTCCAAGACCTTGTTTTACTACTTGGTCAGCAGCTTCGTAAGTTAAAGTACCTGATTTTGAAACGATACCTACTTTACCTTGCTTGAATACAAAACCTGGCATAATACCAACTTTAGCTTCACCTGGCGTTATAACTCCTGGACAGTTTGGCCCAATTAAACGACAATCTTTATCTTTAATGTAATCAGCAGCTTTAATCATATCAGCAACAGGAATACCTTCTGTAATTGTAATAATTACTTTAATTCCTGCATTAGCAGCTTCCATAATGGCATCAGCAGCAAATGCTGGTGGTACAAAAATAATAGTTGTATCAGCTCCAACTTGATCAACAGCATCTTGTACTGTATTAAAAACTGGTTTGTCTAAATGTGTTTGTCCTCCTTTTCCTGGAGTAACACCACCAACAACGTTGGTTCCGTATTCAATCATTTGACTTGCGTGAAATGTACCTTCACTTCCTGTAAATCCTTGAACAATTATTTTTGAATCTTTATTAACTAAAACGCTCATTTTTTGTTATTAATTTTTATTGTTTTATTAAACATGTCAAAAGTACATTTTTGACAGCTATTTATAAAGTGTTTTTAGATTTTTATTTCTGCAAAAGAGTTTATTTTTAAGGCATAGTCATCTGCAAGTTGACTTATCTCGTATCCTTTATAAAGTTTTCCTTCTTTTACTTCCCATATACTCATGTAATGAGCTAGGGCAATTTCTTCATCTTCGTTCTCTATAGTGTTGCCATAGGTTGTGTAACGTGTTGTTACAAGATTACCTTCTTGAAGTAAGTGACTTATTTCTGTTCTTATCTGCTTATAGGAACTTGATAAATCATTAAAAAACGTTTCTAGCTCTTTAAATCCTAACACTAAAAAACCTTTACTACTATTCCAGTGTAAGCAACAATCTTCATGAAAAAACGTGTTCAAATCACCTGTAATTTCTTCTATATTAGAATTATAATAGTTTTGAACAACGCCTTTAGAATCCATTTTTTATATGTTTTTCAGTTTTTTGATAATTTCAGGTATTCGCTTTATTGAAGCTAGTTCTTTTAGTTTTACTCTAGCTTCTTCTACAGGTGTACCAAAATATGTAGCATTACCTTTTATAGATTTGGTTACACCGGTTTGCCCTAAAACAATGGCCTTTTTACCTATGCGTATTCCACTAGTTGTACCTACTTGCCCCCAAATGGTTACTTCATCTTCAATAACACAACAACCAGCAATACCAACGTGAGATGCAATTAAGCATTTTTCACCTATAACTGTATCATGACCAACTTGAATATGATTATCTAACTTTGAACCATGACCTATTATAGTATCTCCTGTTACTCCTTTATCAATTGAACACAAAGCTCCTATATCTACATTATCTTTTACAACAACTCTTCCTCCAGAAAGTAATTGATCATATCCGCTTGGTCTGTTTTTATAATAAAAAGCATTAGCTCCTATTACTGTACCTGCATGTATAGTCACATTATCACCTATAACCGTGTCATCATATATACTTACATTTGAATGGATAACACAGTTATCCCCTATAATAACATTATTACCAATAAAAGTATTAGGTTGTATTATGGTGTTTTTTCCTATTGAAGCTGTTTCAGAAATTGTAACTGATGAAGACTTGAAAGGCTTAAAATACTGCGTAAGTTTATTAAAATCTCTAAAAGGATCATCACTTATTAATAATGCTTTACCTTCAGGACAAGAAACTTCTTTGTTAATTAATATTATTGTAGCAGCTGATTCTAAAGCTTTGTCATAATATTTAGGGTGGTCAACAAAAACAATATCACCTGGTTCAACAACATGAATTTCATTCATGCCTAAAACCTGAAAATTAGAATCTCCAACAAATTTACATTGTATTAAATTTGCTATTTGAGATAATGTATGTGGTTTTGGAAACTTCACTAGAATTATTCTTTAATACGCTCTTTGTAAGTTCCTTTTTCGGTTTCTATTTTTATTTTATCACCTTCATTAATAAAAAGAGGGACATTTACCTCTGCTCCAGTTTCTACAGTGGCTGGTTTTGTTGCATTAGTAGCTGTATTTCCTTTTACTCCTGGTTCAGTATGTGTTACTTCAAGTATTACACTTGCAGGCATTTCAACTGAAAGCGGCATATTATCTTCTGTATTAATAAGAATTGTTACAACTTCTCCTTCTTTCATTAAATCAGGACGGTCTAATGCTGCTTCTGATAAACGTATTTGTGTGTAATCTGCTTCGTTCATAAAATGATAAAACTCTCCATCATTGTATAAGTATTGAAATTTATGAGTTTCAACACGAACGTCTTCTATTTTATGCCCTGCAGAGAATGTGTTATCTACAACTTTTCCGGTAGTAACACTCTTTAATTTTGTTCTTACAAAGGCAGGACCTTTTCCTGGTTTTACGTGTAAAAACTCTATAATTTTATAAATGTCGTGATTGAATCTTATACACAATCCGTTTCTAATATCTGATGTATTTGCCATAATGTTAGTTTGATTTAAAATATCCTTTCATAATACCTCTTTGAGAATCTTTGATAAATTGTAGAATCTCGTCTCTTTCAGGAGTTGCTTCCATTTCTGCTTCTATAATTTCAGCAGCTTGAGTATTATTATAATTCTTTTGATATAATATTCTGAAAATATCTTGTATTTCTCTTATTTTTTCTGTTGAAAACCCTCTACGTCTTAAACCTACAGAATTTATACCTACATAAGAAAGCGGCTCTCTAGCTGCTTTTACAAATGGAGGAACGTCTTTTCTTACTAATGATCCACCTGTTACAAACGCATGGTTTCCTATTGAGCAAAATTGATGAACAGCTGTCATACCTGCTAAAACAACGTAATCTCCTACTGTAATATGACCTGCTAATGTACTATTGTTTGAAAAAATACAATTATTACCTACAATACAATCATGAGCAATATGGCAATATGCCATAATTAAACAGTTATTTCCAATAACGGTTTTCATTTTGTCTGTAGTTCCTCTGTTTATTGTAACACATTCTCTTATAGTAACATTGTCACCTATAATAGTAAGTGTGTCTTCGTCATTATATTTTAAATCTTGAGGTACTGCAGAAATAACAGCGCCTGGAAATATATTACAGTTTTTGCCTATTCTAGCACCTTCCATAATGGTTACGTTACTCCCTATCCAAGTTCCTTCTCCTATAACCACATTGTTGTGTATTGTTGTAAAAGGATCAATAACTACATTTTTTGCAATTTTTGCTCCTGGGTGAACGTATGCTAATGGTTGATTCATTTTGTTTTTTTATTTTAATATATCGGTAAAAATGCACGGGCTAAATGTTTTTTTGATGTGTAATTCAAGTAAAACAATAGCTTAACTCATTTTATTATTATTATTTTACTTTTGAAATTTGAGCCATAAGCTCTGCTTCTGCACAAAGTTTACCATTTGCATAGGCGTATCCTTGCATGTGGCATATACCACGACGTATTGGTGTTATTAAATCACACTTAAAAATTAAAGTGTCACCTGGAACTACTTTTTGTTTGAACTTGACATTGTCTATCTTCATGAAAAATGTTAGATAATTTTCAGGATCAGGAACTGTACTTAACACAAGTATTCCACCTGTTTGAGCCATAGCTTCAACAATTAAAACACCAGGCATTACAGGAGCCCCTGGGAAGTGACCTGCAAAAAACGGCTCATTCATAGTGACGTTTTTCATACCTATTACACCTGTATCTGTAAGCTCAAAAATTTTATCAATTAATAAAAAAGGCTGTCTGTGTGGTAACATGTTCATGATTTGATTTACATCCATTAAAGGCTCTTTATTCAAATCTACGATAGGCACATTATTTCGGCGTTCGTTCTTAATTAATTTAGACATCTTTTTTGCAAATTGTGTATTTACAAAATGTCCTGGTTTATTAGCTATAATTTTTCCTTTTAAAGGTGTTCTAATTAAAGCTAAATCTCCTATAACATCTAGAAGCTTGTGTCTTGCTGCTTCGTTTGGGTAATGCAGTGTTAAGTTATCTAAAATTCCATTAGGCTTAACAGTAATTTCATCTTTATTAAAAGCGACTTTAAGTTTTTCCATTGTTTCTTGAGACAGTTCTTTGTCTACGTATACAATGGCATTATTTAAATCTCCTCCTTTTATTAGTCCGTGCTCTAGTAAAGTTTCTATTTCATGTAAAAAACTAAATGTTCTAGAATCAGATATTTCTGATTTAAAATCAAGAATATGATTAAGCGTTGCATTTTGAGTTCCTAATACTTTTGTACCAAAATCTACCATAGTAGTGATTTGGTACTCTTTTGAAGGCATTACTAAAATTTCGCTACCTGTTTCTTCATCTGTATATGAGATAACATCAGTAACTTCATAAACTTCCCTAAAAGCATCTTGCTCTAAGATACCTGCTTTTTCAAGAGCTTCAACAAAAAATTTAGATGAGCCATCCATAATTGGAGGCTCTGAAGCGTCTAGTTCTAATATGGCATTATCTATATCTAAACCTACTAATGCTGCTAAAACATGCTCGCATGTTTGAATGGTTACCCCATTTTTTTCTAAACAAGTACCTCTTTGTGTATTAGTAACATAAGTAGCGTCTGCTTCTATTACTGGATTACCTTCTAGGTCTACACGTCTAAAAGCAAAACCAAAGTTTTCAGGAGCAGGCTTGAACGTAAGTGTTACTTCGTTACCTGTGTGTAAACCAACACCATTTAGCGATATTTCGCTTTTTATGGTTTTTTGTTTTGTATCCGTTCTAATTATTCCCATTTACTTTTTTTTCTAAATCATTTAAATTTTTTACAATTTTAGGCAGGTTTTTGAAATACACATAAGATTTGTTGTAATCACCATAACTTAATGCTGGTGAACCTTGAAGCACTTCATTATCTTTTATATTTCTACCTATTCCTGATTGTGCTTGTATTTTTACATTATTACCTATGGTTAAGTGCCCTACAATACCTACTTGACCTCCAATTTGGCAATTTTCACCTATTTTGGTAGATCCTGCAATTCCTGTTTGAGCAGCAATAACGGTGTTTTTACCTATCTCAACATTGTGAGCAATTTGTATTTGGTTGTCAAGTTTAACACCTTTTCTTATAATAGTTGAGCCCAATGTAGCTCGGTCTATTGTTGTGGCTGCACCAATATCAACATAGTCTTCAATAATAACATTACCTATTTGAGGTACTTTACTATATTCTCCACTCTCATTAGGTGCAAAACCAAAACCGTCAGCCCCAATAATAGCACCTGAATTAATAACACAATAATTACCAATAGTACATTCTGAATAAATTTTTGCTCCAGAAAAAACAATGGTATTATCTCCTATTACTACATTATCACCTATATAGGTGTTTGGAAATATTTTAACATTATTTCCTATAACAACATTGTCTCCTATGTAAGTGAAAGCTCCTACATAAATATTTTCTCCTAATGTTGCTGAATCTGATATGGAAGTTACGTTATCTATACCAACTTTGTTAAGCTTTACTTGATTGTAATACTCTAACAGTTTTGAAAAAGATTTATAGGCATCTTCTACTTTAATCAATGTTGTATTATTTAAAGTATTGTCTGGTATAAAACTCTTATTAACGATTGTAATAGAAGCTTCAGTTGTATAAATGTAAGATGTATATTTTGGATTGGCTAAAAAGGTTAAAGATCCTTTTGTACCTTCCTCTATTTTAGATAGTTTAGAAACTTCAACATCTGGATCACCAACAATGTCGCCTTCTAAAATTCCTGCTATTTGTTTTGCTGTAAAATTCATTAATGGCAAAAATAGAAAAAATGTATCACATTTTAACTTTTGGATAACATATAAAATATTTAAGCACAGGTTTTGATAGCGCTTTTAAATTTAGCTGATCTGAAGCCTTAACTATATTTTCTATTTTTCCAGATTTGTGCAACATATTTATTTGCGTTGATTCTAACTGATAAGCTTGGTTAAATATAGAACCTGTAAAAACAAAATATTCAGCTTCTCCACTGGTTATACCATAGGTGTTTATTAACTTTTCTAGATGTTTCTCCTTCAGCTTTTCTTTAATAGGTTTGTTTTTGATTTTAATTTTTAAAAGCTGCCTATTAATTATCATATCACATAAATTGCGAAGCACAAAATCTTCATGAGTTTGCCAAGATTTCATTGCTGATACAATATCATAATCATCAAGCATAGAAAATGTTTTTAAAACAGACTCATCAAAATTTGAAATAGAAATATCGTTTTCTAAAAAGAACTGAAGCGGTTTACTAGCTTCTAATGTATATCCTTGACTGGTTAATTCTTTAGCTCTTTGCAGGACTCTTGTAAGTAACTGTTCTGCAACCAAACTTGTTTTATGCAAGTATACTTGCCAGTACATTAAGCGCCTAGCAAGCAAAAACTTTTCTACACTATAAATACCTTTTTCTTCAACAACCAGCTCATCATTTACCACATTTAGCATAGTTATTAAACGCTCACTGTTAATGTTTCCTTCTGCTACTCCTGTATAAAAACTATCGCGTTTTAAATAATCTGCTCGATCCATGTCAAACTGGCTAGAAATCAACGAACATAAAAAAGGTCTGTGATATTCACCTTTAAATATATTGATAGCAAGCGTTAAACTTCCGTTAAATTCTTTATTTAAAGCCTCCATAAAAAGCATTGAAATTTCCTCATGTGAAACACCACTTACAATACTGTGTTCCATAGCATGAGAAAAAGGTCCATGCCCTATATCATGTAAAAGAATAGCAACATACAAAGCGTTTTCTTCTTCAGAAGACACATCAACACCCTTAAAACGAAGTACTTGAACTGCCTTTTGCATAAGATGCATACAACCTATAGCATGATGAAATCTAGTGTGATGAGCTCCTGGATAAACTAAATAAGACATTCCCATTTGAGAAATTCGCCTTAAACGCTGAAAGTATTTGTGCTCTATTAAATCAAAAATTAACGAATTAGGAATGGTAATAAATCCGTAAATTGGGTCGTTAAATATTTTAAGTTTGTTTTTTGTCTGCAAGCTTAATTATATTACATTAATTATAAACAAATATACATGAACAATATAAATATTCTTTGGGTTGACGATGAAATTGATTTATTAAAACCCCATATACTCTTTCTAGAGAAAAAAAACTACCAAGTAACAACCTGCAAAAGCGGTACTGAAGCTATTGAAGCACTTGATGAGAAAACGTTTGATATTGTGTTTCTTGATGAAAACATGCCTGGACTTACAGGTTTAGAAACACTTAATGAAATAAAAGCAAAGCGAGACACACTTCCTGTTGTAATGATTACCAAAAGTGAAGAAGAATATATTATGGAGGAAGCTATCGGTAATAAAATAGCCGATTACCTTATAAAGCCTGTAAATCCGAATCAAATTCTTTTAAGTTTAAAAAAGAATTTAGACAATTCACGTTTAGTATCAGAGAAAACAACCTCAAATTATCAACAAGAATTTAGAAAAATAGCTATGGATTTATCTATGGTAAATTCTTTTGAAGAGTGGGCATCATTATACCAAAAACTTATTTATTGGGAAATGCAATTAGAAGACATAGAAGACTCTGGAATGTTTGAAATTTTAGAATCTCAAAAAACCGAAGCAAACACCCAGTTTGGTAAATTTATAGACAAAAACTACCCTACTTGGTTTGAGCCTCACACAACAGCTCCAATAATGTCACATACGCTTTTTAAGGATAAAATTGTTCCTGAATTAAGCAAAGAGCAGCCAACACTTTTAGTTGTTATTGATAATTTACGTTATGACCAATGGAAAGCTTTTGAACCCATTGTAAATAATTATTATAAAAAAGACCTTGAAGAACCTTTTTTTAGCATTTTACCAACTGCTACTCAATACGCTAGAAACGCTATATTCTCTGGTTTAATGCCAAGCGATATGGAGCAAATGCATCCAGACTTGTGGAAAAATGACACTGATGAAGGTGGTAAAAATTTGCATGAAGCAGAGTTTCTTGAAGCGCAAATGAAACGTTTAGGTTTATCACATTTAAAGCATGAATACTACAAAGTAACAAACTTAAAAAACGGAAAAAAACTCGTAGATAATTTTAAAGGATTAAAAGAAAACGATCTTACCGTAGTTGTTTACAACTTTGTAGATATGCTCTCACACTCCAAAACAGAAATGGATGTTGTAAAAGAGTTAGCATCAAACGACAAAGCTTATCGATCTCTCACTTTAAGTTGGTTTAAAAACTCGCCACTTTTAGAAATGATACAGCAAGCACAACAACTTGGCTTTAAACTCATTCTTACAACAGATCACGGAACCATTAATGTAAAGAACCCTTCAAAAGTTATAGGAGATAAAGACACAAGCCTAAACCTGCGCTATAAAACAGGTAGAAGCTTAACATATGAAAACAAAGATGTTTTAGTTGCTAAAAACCCAAAAAGTATTCATTTACCAGCATTAACTATGAGTAGTTCATTCATTTTTGCTAAAAACGATTTGTTTTTTGCTTACCCAAATAACTACAATCACTATGTTAGCTATTACAGAAACACATATCAGCATGGAGGCGTATCTCTAGAAGAGATGATTATTCCTTTTATAGTATTGAGTCCCAAATAATTCCATGTAATGCAAATAAATCCGATGAAATACATTTTTAGTTAGTAATTTTAAATATAAATCATTATAATTGCATGATATTAATGAACAAGATGCAAAGAGATTACAACCTTCAAGATATAGAAGCTATAGCTCAAGCATTATTAGCTAATTTTAAAAGCAAGGTTATTTTGCTTTATGGAGAAATGGGTGTTGGAAAAACAACGCTTATTAGATCGCTGGCAAAACAACTAGGTTGTGAAGATGAAGTACAAAGCCCAACCTATTCTATTGTAAATGAATATGTTTTAAAGAATGATAAAATTTATCATTTTGATTTGTATCGCATTGAAAGTCTTGAAGAGGCATATAATTTTGGAATAGAAGAATATTTATATTCCGGAAGCTGGGTTATTATAGAATGGCCTGAAATTATAGAAAGTATAATTCCTGATGATTCTGAAAAAATAAGTATATCAGCTTCTAAAAATAATTATAGAAACATTAGATTGAACCATTAATAAACAATTAATTAAGAGCTAATTATAGAAAATAAGAACAAAAAAAACACCTGATTACGGAAAAACCGTAACTAAAAAACCGAAAACATCCTGTTTTAACATTTTTTTAACATTTCGGTCTTTTAACATACATACTTCTCATATACTTTTGGGGTATTAATTAATTAATCCCTTATAATTATGAAAACTAAAAAGTATGTAATTGCAATAGCAATATTTGGTGGAATGTTGTTCACAGCTCAAGCAACAAACCTAATTGACCTAGATGGACAACAAACAACAGAAATCGAAAAAAGAAGGATTAAAGTTCCAGGACAAGGCAGAGGTTAAGTCTTTAATCTTTGGGAGTATAATAGCAACATTAATATCTGCAACTCCCTTTTTATTTAACATTTACGAAAGTGTTCCAGACACAAAAGTCTGGAACACTTTTCTATTTACATATACTAGCGAATATTACGAAAGTGTATTTGTTTTAGCTTGGACACTTGCCAGTAAGACAATCCCATTATTTTTAATGATTATATGGTTCTTTACCTGTCGTCATTGGTGGTACCACTCTTTACTGGTTCCAATTGCTATGTTTATTTACCAAATAGTCATTATTCTTAATGATGATTTGTCTTTTGCAGATCAAAACGAACTGTTATATCTACTTCCTATAATGGCAATAGTTATTCCTTCCATTTATCTAATACGAGCACAAATGTTTAATAAAATAAACACAGTTGATAAGTCTATGGAAGAGCTTGAAGATGAGTTCAAAATTAAACCCACGTCATTATGGGGAAAAATCAAGCAGTATTTTTAAAAAGGTTTACAAATCATTCAAAAATTTATTCGTAATTTGACTTATTGAATTAACCAGTCAAAAAAATGTCTAAACCTTTATCTCCTTTCACCAAGCAACAGCTTATTCCACAAGAGGAAACACTTGAAATTTTAAAACATAAAAGTTCGTTATTTATAGGAATTCCTAAAGAAACTGCTTTTCAAGAAAAGCGAGTTTGCCTAACTCCCGATGCCGTTTCGGCATTAGTAGGTAACGGGCATCGCGTACTTATGGAGTCTGAAGCAGGAAAGGGCGCTAATTTTAGTGATAAAGATTATAGTGAAGCTGGAGCTGAAATAACAAAAGATACTGCAAAAGTTTATGCTTGTCCCATGATTCTAAAGGTAGAACCTCCTACTCTAGATCAAATTCAACTTATTAATCCGCAAGCCATTCTTATTTCTGCATTACAACTTAAAACTCAAAGTAAAAAATACTTTGAAACACTTGCGGCTAAACGTATTACAGCACTGGCTTTTGAGTTTATTAGAGATGAAGATGGTACATATCCAGCAGTTAGATCATTAAGTGAAATAGCAGGAACAGCCTCTGTTCTGATTGCTTCGGAGTTGTTAAGCAACGTAAATAATGGCAACGGGTTAATGTTTGGAAACATCAGTGGTGTACCTCCTGTTGAAGTTGTTATTTTAGGGGCTGGTACTGTTGGAGAATTTGCAGCCAGAAGTGCTATTGGGCTTGGTGCTAATGTCAAAGTTTTTGATAACTCTATAACAAAATTACGTTGTATACAAACCAATTTAGGACGCACAATTTTTACGTCAACATTACAACCTAAAAATTTATCAAAAGCATTAAAGCGCTGTGATGTTGCTATAGGCGCTGTTCGAGGCAAAAACAGAGCTCCTATTTTAGTAAACGACAGTATGGTGAGCAACATGAAAAAAGGTGCTGTTGTTATAGATGTCAGTATTGATATGGGAGGTTGCTTTGAAACCAGTGAAGTAACAACTCACAAGCATCCTACATTTATAAAGCATGGCGTTACACATTATTGCGTACCTAATATCCCTGCTAGATACTCTAGATCTGCCTCTATATCAATAAGTAATATATTTACGCCTTATTTATTAAAAATTGCTGATGATGGTGGATTAGAAAATTCTCTACGTTTTGACAAAGGTTTAAAAAATGGGTTGTATTTTTATCACGGAATTTTAACCAATAAATCTGTTGGTGAATGGTTCGATTTAAAGCATAGTGATATCAATTTACTTATTTTCTAATTCATGAAATTAATACACCGTATAGGTTTTTATCTTGGAGGTTTTTCAATAGGCTTGGTTATTTTAGCCTTCTTTCTTAATGGCAAAGATGTGTCATGCGATTATGGCCCTGAAGCTCGTGTAATTAAAAACATAAACTCTAAACGTTTTGTTTACAGCGAAATCGTTCAACAAGATATCCTTAACAAAAAAATAGACTCAACAACTTTACACACCATATTAAAGAAAGGTGATGTGAATTTTTCTAATAGTGATACCAGACATGAACCTTGCGGTCTATATGCTATTGAAAAGGATATTGAGAATAAAAATGTGTCTATAACAGTTGAAAACTGTGATAGCATTGTTACAATTCAAAAAATAACTTGGGAATAAAAAAAGTCAGTTATTCTAAATTTGAATAGCTGACTTTCTTTTTTAATTAAACTGTTTAATTAGTTCAGAATAATTCGCTTTGTTTCAGTACGACCATTAAAGTTTATATTCATCAAATAAACGCCTCTTGGTAAACTAGAAACATTGAGTGTTTTTATTTGTTCTGCTGCATTATTGGTTATATTTCCTATTCCTCCTGATAATACTTGTCTACCCACTAAATCATAAATACTAAATGTAGTTTGAGTTAAAACAACACCAGATAGTTTAATATTTATCATATCACTTGCCGGGTTTGGATAAACAAATAGTCTTACTACTTGAGCTTCATTTTCTTCAACTGATAAACAGTCTGTTACAAGAACATTTACAGCATCCATTTCTTGAGAAAATCCGTTAGAAACCATAACTTGATACTCGGTTGTAACACTTGGGCTAACCACGATACTTTGTGTTGTTTCTCCTGTGCTCCACTCATAATATAGGCCTCCAGTAGCCACAAGCGTAGCAGAAGATTCACCTGTTTCTACTTCAGAACATATTTCGACATCTTCACCGGCATTTGCATTAACTAATGGAACGACAGTTACTGTAACAGTTTCAGTATCATAACAACCATTTAAATAAACAGTTGCGCTATATATCGTTGTTTGAGAAGGACTCACAGTGATAGATTGATTTGTACTTCCTGTATTCCAAGAATAA
Organism: Corallibacter vietnamensis; assembly: GCF_039537875.1. NCBI lineage: Bacteria > Pseudomonadati > Bacteroidota > Flavobacteriia > Flavobacteriales > Flavobacteriaceae > Corallibacter > Corallibacter vietnamensis. The sequence goes on along the minus strand of NZ_BAABBI010000003.1, from coordinate 51,428 downwards.
TCATTCCCTCCAGATACAGAAAGCGTAACACTTTGTCCTTCTTCAATAGTTACATCATTACTAACAGTTGCAACGGGTAATGGATTTACAGTCACCAAAACATCATCTGTATCAGATGATTCTCCAATATAAGCTGTAACCGAATAAGTTGATGTGCTACTAGGATAAACATCAATACTTTGTGTTGTTTCTCCTGTACTCCATAAATAAGTCTCTCCACCTGAAGCTGTAAGAGTTACCATATCACCTTGACAAATAGCAACATCATCACCGGCATTTGCATTAACAACAACAGATTCTTCAACAAAAACAGTAACTTCATCAGAACTTGAGCAATCATTTTGATAAACAATAACTGAATATGATGTTGTACTTTCTGGACTAACCTCAATACTTTGAGTTGTTGCTCCAGTACTCCATTCATAAGCATTTCCTCCAGAAGCAGTCAACGTTGTTGATTCTCCTGAAGATATAGTTACATTGTCTCCTGCATTTGCATTTGGTAATGGATTTACAGTAACCGTTACATCATCTGAATCTGAAGTTTCTCCATTAGAAACTGTCACTGTATAAGTTGTAGTACCGTTAGGGTTTACAGAAATACTCTGCGAAGTTTCTCCTGTACTCCACACATAAGAATCTCCTCCAGATGCTGATAAAACAACAGACTCACCTTGACATATAACTGTATCTTCTCCAGCGTTAGCTACAACTGGAATTACATTTTGATCAACTGTAATAGTTACAGCATCTGAACTAGAACAACCATTTCTAGTAACTAACACAGAATACGATGTAGTCTCACTAGGAGAAACTTCTATACTTTGCGTTGTTTCTCCTGTACTCCATTCATACGTATCACCACCAGAAGCTGTAAGTTGAACGCTCTCACCTGCATTTATTGTTATATCATCTCCAGCGTTAGCATTTGGCAATGGATTTACAGTAACTGTTACATCATCTGTTACTTGAATTCCTGAAGAACTAGTTAATGTAACTGTAAATGTTGTAGTCTCATTTGGAGACACATTAATGCTTTGAGAACTGCCTCCATTACTCCAAGAATACATGTTTCCTCCTGCTCCTGTAGCTGTTAATGTAATACTTTCACCCTGACAAATAACAACATCATCGCCGGCATTTACACTTAAACCAACAGCATTTTGAGGATATTCTAAAACAAAAGCTGGCGGCGCATCTTGATTAGAGACAGAATCGTTAAACCAGTTACTCGCAAACAATATTTTTGTTCCGTTTCTATTAGGTACATTTTGAGTTTCATGTAAATATGTAGATGGTTCAGAATTGTGTTTTCCATAACGTTCTATTGTTCCAGAACCATCTAGCTTAATAGCAAACATTTCGGCTGGCGCTACTGGATTATTAGGACAACATTGCTCACTTATATAAGCCCAACCTGGTCTATCTAAATTTCTTGTTGATATGTGTCCTCCCCAAATTCCTCTACCATTGATGTAAGGAAAAAGTAATGTAGAACCACCTCCATCTAATCGCGCCATATATAAGCTATGATCTTCATCCCATTCAGGTTCATTTCCATACTCAACAATAACCTCATTACCAAACGCGTCTACACCCAAATCACCATGTTGTGTTGTGGCGTAAACATCAATTTCATTTTCAAGATTAATATTGTAAGATTTAATACCCTGTTTATCTCCAAGTCCGTTAGCATGCCATTGCGCAACTGCAAAACCACCTAATTGTGATACCGAAAACCAATCTAAATCACCAGCATTATCAATATCTTTCGTTCCTGTGATAACATCATTTTGTATATCATAAACTATTAACGTGATGTCTGATCCACCACGTTTTCCAATTAATCCTACGTATCTATCATATTTATCTTGGTTACCTTCACCATAACCAAAATCAACACTATTATATTCATTAAAAGTACGCAGTGTTGTACGCTGATTTGTATTTACATTATGACTTACAAAACTTCTACCTGAAGTTCCATAAATAATATTAGGCTGTGTGTTACTCCAACGACCATAACTAGGTATATCACTCCAATAAAGGAATTCATAAGTTTCTCCATCTAAAATTGCTGAAGGATAACCTGCTAACTTTATAAGGGTACCATCACTATTCCAAGTTTGGTCTTTACTGTAATTGTGACGTAATCGCTGACCAGAAACGCCAAATTCGTTTCTATCACTTATTCGCGTTACTGTACTACCTGAAAGAGATTCAGTAAATGGCTCAAGGTATTCTGGAAAATCACCACTTGGCGGATTGTAGTCTCGATAATCAACATCAGAAATTTGCTCTTGTGGCGGATAGTTTTGTCCGTTTACATTAATATAAAATACAATAGTTATAAAAAATACAATTTTCATTAAATTTCTTTTTTCAAGAAATTTACCATTACATATATCGTTCATATTTGGGTTAAATTGCTATTAATCAATGCTAAACTATTGAATCAAACATTTATTTTATTATTCTGAATAATACTTTTCGATGAAATGCATTGTTTTTGCAAAAAATTACCTACAAAAAATGTAATTTGTAGTATTTTTTACACTTTTAATCGATAAAATCTTTGTAAGAGAACTTGTAATTGAAAAATGGAAAGCTATCTATATACGTTGCAAATTTACGTTTTGGATTTTATGTATCACAAAAAAATAATCAACACGTTATCAACAACTTAAAAACACTGTAAACTATTTAAGTAAATACCTACAAATTTTATAAATGCACTTCATAATGGTATTTAGTAACTTAATCTAATTAATTATAGTTGTCATGGGAAAATATATACTTTTAGACTAAATATAAATTGCTTTTGTTTAAGACAACTGTTTAACCATCATCACATTAAGATAATTTCTAAAATTTGGAAAGAAAAAAAGTTGCATTCATTATTTCAAGCTTAACCTCTGGAGGAGCTGAACGTGTTGTATCAACCCTAGCAAACAGCCTTTCAGAGCAATTTGATATTACTATAATTACGCTATATAAGTGCAAGCCCTTTTACCCTTTAAACAACTCTGTAAACGTTGTTTCTTGTAAAAATTCTTATAGCGGTAATGCTAGCGTTTTTCTGTCTGTTAAAAATCTTTTTGGTTTTATATACACAATTTTCAAACTCCTAAAAAGACATAAAATTGATATTGCCATTGGGTTTATGTCTACTACAAATATCTACACTATAATTAGCTCAAATCTTTTAAATATTCCATGCATTGTTAGCGAACGTATTCATCCTGAATATAGTAGTCTTAATAATTTTTGGCGTAAAGTAAGACGGTTTATTTATCCGCTCTCAAATAATCTAGTGGTTCAAACTCATGATATAAAAGTATATTTTGAAAGTTTTCTTAAACCTAAAAAAATTACAATTATTAGAAATCCGTTAGCGCCAGAGCTTTTAAAAAACAGAGATTCTTCTGTTGAAAAAGAAAAAATCATTTTAAATGTTGGCCGATTAACAAATCAAAAAAATCAAGAAGCTCTTATTAAAGCTTTTCATAAAATACAGCCAAAAGAGTGGAAACTTCAGCTAATAGGATCTGGTAAAAATAAAGAAAAATATAAAGCATTAATTACCGAACTAAATTTACAGAACAGCGTTACGTTGCTAGGAAACATAAATAACGTTTTCGACCATTACAATAAAGCTAGTATTTTTGCTTTTCCTTCTAGATATGAAGGGTTTCCCAATGCACTTACTGAAGCTATGGCTTTTGGTTTACCTTGCATTTCTGCAGATTGTCCTTCAGGACCATCAGAATTAATTGAAAATAATATAAATGGTTTTTTAATTCCTGTTGATGATGATAATGCGTTAGAAAATACATTAAGGTTACTTATAGAAAACCCTGAAAAACGCGTGACTATTGGTGATGAAGCTAAAAAAAGCACTTCGAGTTTTGAAGTAGATTACATAACTAATCAATGGAAAAAACTAATAACTTCTTTATTATCTAAATAAATATGTCACTAAAAGCACTATTACCAACATACAGCAATAAGGAAGAAACAGATTACGACTATGTTTTCACCATCTTCACTCCTGTTTATAATCGTGCAGAAACTCTACATCGTGTTTTTGACTCATTAAAAGCTCAAACCTTTAAAAACTTTGAGCTTGTTTTGATTAATGATGGCTCTAAAGACAATTCACACCAAGTAGCGTCTGACCTTATTAAAACAGCTGACTTTCCAGTAAATTATATAAACAACACAAAAAACCGTCATAAAATGGCCTGTTTTATTCAAGCCATACAAGAAGCAAGAGGTCAGTTTATACTTCCTTTTGATTCTGACGACGCATGTACACCTGATGCTTTGGAAACATTTTACAATGCATACAAAAGCATTCCTGAAAACAAAAAAGAAAAAATTAGTGGCGTTACTTGTTTATGTAAGGATCAAAATGGAAATCTGGTTGGCAAACCGTTTAAAACACAACCATATTACAGCAATACATTTATAAAACAATTAGAACATCTTGAAGCTACCGAAAAATGGGGATTTACAAAAACAAGTGTTTTAAAACGTATTTGTGTTAATGATGATATATTCTCAAAAGGATACATTCCAGAAGGGATTATCTGGGAACTAATTGCTAAACAAGGTTTTGAAACAAAATATATTAATGATGTTTTACGCATATACTATTTAGATAGTGAAAATGCTATTTCTATTCAAAACCATGAAAAAGACGCCTACGGAATGGCTATTTACTCGTTAAGTATTATGAATTGGTTTTATAAAGACTACATAAGTAAATACCCGAAATTATTTTTAAAACGCGTATTTACCTTATTGAGAGCTGCTCATTTTTTAGATTTTAATTTTAGCGACTATTGGAAAGCTATAGATTCTAAACGACTTAAAACGCTTTTTTTATTAGGATGGCCGTTTAAAAGTTTACTTAAAAACACATAACAACATTTGAAAATTACTGCATACATAAAAAACTTATTCAATAGAATAAAAAACAACTCAACAGCAACAAACATTATAATCGTTGGTGTTGTATCTGTTATCGTTAAGGTTTTTGGTTTTTACAAAGAAGTTGTTATTGCTGGGGAATTTGGCTTATCTGAAATTTTAGACACCTTTTTTATAGCACTTTTAATTCCTGGATTTGTTAATCAAGTATTTTTAAGTGCTTTTAAATCTGTTTTTATTCCTAATTATATTGCTGAAAAAAAGGCCAATAGTAGTAATATTGCTGCTTTTCAATCAACAAGTTTTACAATAACCTTAATCACATCGGTGGTATTTATGCTTATTGCTTACTTGTTTACTGATGTTTTTTTAGAGCTTTTTTATTCTGGGCATACTGATAACTATTATCGCTTAATCAAACTTCAGTTTTATTATTTGTTGCCATGTATCCTACTTTGGGGGTTAACATCTTTAGTAAGTGGCCTACTCAATGTATATGATGAGTTTGCTTATTCTTCTATTTATCCAATAATTACATCGGTTGTAATGATTATCTGCATTGTTTTTTACAAAGATGTTTTTGGGGAAGCTGTACTGGCAATAGGCATGCTAATAGGAAGCACAATACAGTTAGTGTTTCTTGCTTTGGTAGCATTAAAAAAGCATATTTTAAAATTCGCAAAACCGGATTTTAAAAGCACGAATGCTATAACTATGTTTAGGCAAGTACCAGCTAAAGTGTCTTCTGGTTTTTTAACAGGTTTAATCCCTGTAACCGATCAGTATTTTGCAGCACAACTTCTTGTTGGCTCTATTGCGGCACTTAATTACGGTATGAAAATCCCAGCTTTTTTCACAACAATTCTCATACTTGCTTTAGGCAATGTGCTATTACCTTACTTTTCAAAAATGACTCTTGATGAACCTAAAAAGGCATTCAAAACTTTATACTGGGTAATAAAATGGACTTTTTTAGGCATTCTAGGAATTGTATTAATAGCCAGCTTCTTCTCTACCGAAATTGTAACAATGTTATTTGAAAGAGATAACTTTACATCTGAAGACACAAGTATTGTTTCTAAAATTCAGGTGATTTATTTAATAGGTGTTCCTTTTGCTATTTGCGGAAATTTATTTGTGAAGTTTTTAACCAGCATTAACAAAAACGCTTTTATGGCTTACGTATCTTTTGGAGCTATGTTGCTAAATATCATATTAGATTTTGCTTTTATGAATTGGCTAGGACTAATTGGTATTGCACTTTGCACAACTATTATTCAAGTAATTAAGATATTTGTTTTTTATGGATACACTAATAAGCAAAAACATTTACTAACAAGCTAACAATGAAAATAATGAAATACATATTGTTAGCTATTGCTCTTCTAAATGTACCCACATTTAGTTTGGAGTATGTTAGTCCCTCATTGGGAGCACTAACAAGCATGTTTTTATTAGCTGGATCATTATTATATTTTTTCATTTCAAAAAAATCAAAACCAGCGTTTCCGTTTATCATATTAGGACTTTGCTTTTTCACCTTTGCTGGCCTGAACTACTCGGGAATCACTGATGAATTTTTTAAAGATGTAATTAGGTTTTTTATTTTTATTATTTGTTTTAATCAAGTTTCTAAAGACACAACTGACAAAGAATTATTAATATTTCTGCTTATAGGCGCTTTAAGCATCACCGTAAATGCTTTGTTCTTTTCTAACGTATTTGGTAGATATAGTGGTTTTTATATAAACCCGAATAAAGCTGGATTTATATGCTTGTTTGGCTTTGCCATATCCTATATTATTAATTCATACAAATTGAGATTAGTGATTCAATTTGCATTCATTATTTGCGGAATTTTCACGTTATCAAGATCATTTATATTAATGCTAGTACTAATTAATCTAGCATCACTTTTTGCTGACAAAAGAAACATACAAACATTTGTGGTTGGAAGTGCTGCTATGATAGTGATTTTAACAGCATCTACACTTCAGCTTAATAAAGAACGCTTTTCTGCATTAAACAGCATTTTTAGTAGTAATGAAGAAGTAGATACACAAACCATCACTGAAGGCTCCAGAGACGAAACTTGGGCTATGTATTCAAACGTTATATTCAATAATGCCATTATTGGAGCTGGCTATAAGGCCATGCGAGGTGATTCTGGATTAGCAGGTGTTGAATATGGTGTTCACAACACTTTTTTAATGGTTTTAGGTGAAGCAGGTATATTAGCATTTCTATTAATTGTGATAATATATTTAGCCCTATTTGTAAGAAGCTTGAAATTATTTTCAACAAATCAAGAGTTTACCTATTTATCTATGGCACTCATAGGATATCTTATGGTAGCTCATAATTATTTTGATAAATATGATGTCCTTTTTGTGTCGTTATGGTTATATAATAAAGTTCGTGACCAACATAAAGAAGATGTTTCTCAAATATTAGCGTATTAAGTATGTGCGGAATTTACGGAACAACCATAAAATATAACGAAAATCAAGTAAAACAAAAGCTTGAACGCACCAGTTTTCGAGGACCAGACAAATTAGGTTTTGAGTATTTTGGTAATGACAAAAACGTGATTTTTGGTCACAACCGACTTGCCATAATAGATTTAGATGCAAGGTCTAATCAGCCATTTACATATCAAGAAAAAATTCATATTGTTTTTAATGGTGAAATTTATAATTTCCAAAGTATCAAAAAAGAATTAGTTAAAAATGGCTATCAATTTAAAACAACGAGCGATACCGAAGTAATTTGTGCAGCATATCTAGAATATGGAAATAGCTTTGTAAGCAAACTTAACGGTATGTTTTCGTTTGTTATATATGACGAGCATAAGCAAAAACTTTTTGGAGCCAGAGATCGAATGGGCCAAAAACCATTTTACTACTATTTTAATGGTCATGATTTTGAGTTTGCTAGTCAAATATCGTCTATTCAGTTATTTAACAAACACCTAACCATTTCTAGCAAATCTATTAGTTATTATTTAGCATGGGGATTTATTCCTGATCCGTTTTCAATTTTTAATGAAGTAAATAAACTAAAAGCAGGACATACTATAGAGTTTGATTTACAAACCAAAACCTTAAAACAAGAGCCGTATTGGGATATTAATAAAGAGCCTAGCAAATTTACCGGAAACTATAATGATGCTAAAGAGACTTTAAACAACTTGATAAAAGACGCTGTGTCCCTTCGATTATTTGCCGATGTTCCTGTAGGTGTATTTTTATCTGGCGGTATAGATTCTTCAGTAATTTCGGCACTTGCAACACAAACGACAACAAGCAAAGTAAAGACTTTCTCTGTTAAGTTTAATGAAAAAGGATTTGACGAAAGTACATACGCGCAACAAGTAGCCAACCATTTAAATACAGATCATCATGTTATTCAGTGTAACTATAGTGAAGGTTTAGATTTAATTGAAAACTTCAACACATATTACGATGAACCGTTTGCTGATGCTTCTGCCATACCATCTATGCTTTTAGCAAAGTACACAAGAGAAAAAGTTACCGTAGCACTTTCTGGAGATGGTGGCGACGAAAGCTTTATTGGGTATCATCGCTATAAATGGATGAAACAAGTTTCATCAATTTACAAGCTACCTAATACTATTAGAAAATTATCTTCCAATATTGCTGGAGCCATGCCTCATTACCGATTAAAAATGATTGCCAACGGACTCAAACATGCATCATTAGAAGACTTATATGTTGCAACCGCTACAGATGTTGATTTTTCTTGGCTAAACACTCAAGATAATTTTTTAAATATTTCAGAAAAGGAATATCTAAAACATCATAGTAAAAACTTATTAGAACGCATTTCAGATTTTGATTTAAAAACATATTTAAACTGGGATATAAACACCAAAGTAGATCGCGCAACAATGGCCTATTCACTTGAAGCACGTGCTCCTTTAATGGATTACCGCATTGTAGAGTTTGCTAGATCATTACCTACAGATTTTAAGTATCAAGGAACTAATCAAAAGCGTATACTAAAAGATGTTCTTTACAAACACGTGCCTAAACATATTTTTGATAGACCAAAAGCTGGGTTTACAATGCCTTTTTCAGAATGGTTTAAAAATGATTTAAAAGATTATGTTTTAAGTGAACTTAATGATGATGAGCTTAAAAAAATTCCAAATATTAATCACAAGGAAGTTTCTATTCGCATAAAACAGCACATGAATGGCAGCTGGAACAGATACCCGCTAATTTGGAAACTATTGGTTTTAAAACAATGGTTAAACGCCAATAAAAGCTATAACATCGTTTAATTATGGAGAAAAAAATAAATATAACTTTTGTGCTTCCATCACTTATTCCTGGTGGTGCAGAACGTATTTTGTCTTTTGTTGCGCTTCATCTAGATAGGTCAAAATTTAATGCTACGCTGCTAGTTGTTGGCTACGAAAAAGACACTGTTTACGACACAAAAGATCTTCATGTTATTTATTTAAATAAACCACGTGTTTTAAAATCATTCTTTAGTCTATTTCACTATTTCAGGAAAAACAAACCTGATATTGTTGTAAGCTCTATTGTGCATCTCAACACACTTATAGCGTTTATGTCTCCCTTTTTCAGACGCACTAAATTTGTTTCTAGAGAAGCCAATGTGTTGTCTGTGCTAGCAAAGCATAATCCGTATACTAAATCTATTTTCCCTAAATGGATGGTAACAACCGGCTATAAACTTGTTGATAAAATCATTTGTCAATCTAAAGACATGCAAAACGATATGACAACAAATTATGGTGTTAAAAAAGAAAAAACAACCCTTATAAATAATCCTATTACCAATACATTTCAAACAAAACCAATTGCAAGAGATTTTACAAAACCTATACATTTTATAACCATTGGTAGGTTGAGTAAAGAAAAAGGACATGACAGGATTCTTGAAGCTTTATCTCAAGTTGATTTCCCATTTAAATACACCATTATAGGAAATGGCGTAGAGAAAGAAACTATTTTTAACAATATTGAAAATAAAGGACTAACAAGCAAAGTAAACTATGTGCCATTCACAAAGCACGTAGAAACCTACCTAGCAGAAAGTGATTTGTTTTTACAAGGTTCTTATGTTGAAGGATTCCCTAATGTACTTATTGAGAGTTGCGTTGTAGGAACACCTATTCTGGCTTTTAATGCGCCTGGAGGTCTAGATGAAATCATTGAAAACGGAAAAAATGGTTACATTGCGAATACCCTAGATGCTTACATTGAAAAGCTAAATGCTTTAAATACAGATTTTACATTTACACCAGAAACTGTAAGTGACATAGTAAAATTTAGATTCAATAAGTCTAAAATAATAACAGAATATGAACTTTTGTTCAAAAGTTTAATACATAAAAAGCCATGAAAGAAAAAAGAAAAATAGCCCTTTTTGTTTCTGCTATTGGCTTTGGCGGTGCAGAAAAAGTTGTTAGTTTATTACTTGATGAGCTTACAAAATACTTTGATGTAACTCTTATTTTGCTGTATAATGAGATTAAACTTCCTATAAATAAAAATGCTAAAATTATTATCCTTTCTAAAGATGGAGAAACTTTCAAAACCTCTCGTTTCTTAAGACTTTTAGATAATTTTAAATTTCTATTTAAATATCCTAGAGTGCTTAAAAAAGAAGGTATAGAAGTGTCCGTTTCGTTTTTAGTGCGCCAAAATATTATGAACGGCATTGCCAAAATGATAAACCCAAGTATAAAAACAATTATTAGTGAGCGATGCTTCCCTTCTATCATGTACAATCATGGTGCCACTTCTATTCTTACAAAACTTTTAATACCATATTTTTACAATAAGAATGATAAGCTTTTTTCAAATTCAATTTATATCAATAATGACTTAATTACCAATTACAACGTTAAAATAGATACATCAGTAATTTATAATCCCATTTTAACCGAAAGCAAAAAACCTAACCTTAAACCGTATACAGATTTAGATGATATTTTTAAAGTTGTAACAGTAGGAAGACTTATTGAAGTAAAAAACCAAAAAAGTATTATAGAAAGTATCAGTCTATTATCAAGCAACTTTTATTTAGATATTTACGGAGATGGTCCGCTTGATGAGATTCTAAAAAACCAATCAAAAACATTAAATGTTGAAAAACGCATTACGTTTCACGGTAATGTTACAGGTATAAAAACACATATTATCAATAATCATTGCTTTATTTTAAGCTCACTAACAGAAGGTTTTCCAAACGTGTTACTTGAAGCTATGTCTGTTGGCTTACCAGTGATAAGCACAAATTGTATGTCTGGACCTTTAGAGTTACTAAATGATAACGAAAAAGTAAAAATTCTTTCTGGTTCGTTTGTAAAAGCTAAATACGGACTATTAGTAAATGTTGATGATGCTGTTGGACTATCTCAAGCAATAAAATATCTTCAGAAAAATGCCGATGTTAGAAATATGTACAGCCAATTAAGCTTTGAGCGCGCTAAAACTTATGATGTATCTAATATTGGAATACATGTTAAAAATTTAATTGATAGTTTATAATATGTGTGGAATAAACGGATTGATATCAAAAAGCAACACCAATAATCTCACTGATACATTGTCAAAAATGAATCAGATGATTTATCATCGCGGTCCAGACGAAGACGGTTTTTATACAGATATTTCCGAAACTCATAGTATTGGAATGGCTATGAGACGCCTTTCTATTATTGATTTAAGCACGGGAAAGCAACCTATTTCAAATCAAAATAATACAATTACTATTGTTTTCAACGGAGAAATTTATAATTACCAAAAACTACGAAAAAAACTAGAAGCTGAAGGCATCACTTTTAAAACCCAAAGTGACACAGAAGTAATCTTAAAACTTTACGAGACAAAAGGCGAAAATAGTTTCAAGCTGCTTGACGGTATGTTTGCGTTTAGCATTCATGATAAAAACAAAAATAAAGTATTTATTGCACGTGATTTTTTTGGAGAGAAACCACTTTATTTCACCCAAACAAATTCTGAATTTTATTGGGCTTCAGAGTTAAAGTCAATTATAAAATGCCTTCCTAACAAACCTCATATTTCAAAAAACGGTTTAAACTTGTTTTTTAAACTCACTTACATTCCAGCGCCTTTTACTATTTATGATTCTGTTTTTAAGCTTGAAGCTAATCATTACATAGATTTTGATTTAGCAACTCACACTTACAGCACTCACAAAATAAACAACACATTAAGTAAAGAAAAAAGCTCTTTACCATTTAACGAAGCTAAATCTACACTTAATAGTCTGGTTATGGAAAGCATAGAAAGTCGCTCTGTTAGTGATGTACCTTTAGGCACATTCCTTTCAGGAGGCGTAGATTCTTCTATAGTGAGTTTAGGACTTTCTAAAATTGTTTCAAATAAAATAGACACCTTTTCTATTGGATTTGAAAAAGCCTCGTTTAACGAAACTGATAAATCAAAATTAGTTGCAAAATTAATAAACAGCAATCATCATGAGTTTATTTTATCTGAAAACGATATTAAATCTCATATTGATGAAATTCTTTTAAATTTTGACGAACCATTTGCAGACTCTTCTGCATTACCAACGTATTTAGTTTCTAAAAAAACCCGAGACTTTGTAAAAGTAGCGTTAACTGGAGATGGCGGCGATGAGGTTTTTGGTGGTTACAACAAGTACTACATGGGAAAACTAAACACAAAGTACACGCGTATTATTCCGGAGTTTATACATAAAAACACCAAAGACATTCTAACATCGCTACTAGCTACAAAAGATGATAATAGAGGAAAACGTTTTAAGCTGAAAAAACTTATAAACGCAGTAAATTATCAAGGTGACAACTATTGGAATATTATCTCTTTAGGCTTTGAAAATAAAACCAACAACCTGTTAAAGCCTGAATACACCAACACAAACACCTTCAGTTACTATAAAACATTTGTTGAAAAACCCAATTCACTAACTGACTATCGAGAGATTGACAGACACATGAGTCTTGAAGGCGATATGCTTGTAAAGGTAGACAGAACAAGCATGCTTAACTCTTTAGAGTGCAGAGCACCTTTTTTAAACAAAACACTTTGGGAGTTTTCTAACAGCTTACCTGAAAGCTATTTACTTAAAGGCTGGGACAAAAAACATATTTTAAAAGAAGCTTTTAAACACGAGTTTCCTGAAGGCTTTTTAGATAAGTCAAAAAAAGGATTTGTTGTTCCTGTTGGCGATTGGCTACGAGCTGGACTAAAAAAGGAACTAGAAAGCTATATAGAAACAAAGTTTCTAGAAAAGCAAGATATTTTTAATATAGACTTCATAAAAACATTAGTCAACAACCACTTGTCTGGAAAAGAAGATAATAGCTATAAAGTCTGGACGTATTACACCTTTCAAAAATGGTACTGCAACATTTATACAGATTAAACTTTTGCTACATGAAGCTTAAGCTTCTTTCCTAGTTTTTTATCGTATTTTTTCGGATTGAATTTACAATGTCCAGACGATGGATGAAATGTTAATTCTCCGAAATATATTTTACCATCAAAGCAATAAAAATCTACTCTTACAAAACAAAAGGGTTTAGACAGCTTCTCTCCTAGCTTAATCATATCTTTATATCGCTCTGGCTTTTGTATAGGCTTACCGTTAGGGCGCTTTATAATAAACTTTAATGGTTTCCATTTTTTTGAATACAAGTTTCTTCCGCGCTCACCATCAAACCTTCCCATATCTACTTGAGTAAATTTTAGTTTTCCATTGAAAAAATACATTTTATAATCCATAGGAATATTGCCATCACTATCCTGTAATAGTTTCTCTACAATAACTCGTGTTTCAATATTCTTATATTGCCATTCTTTGAACCTGTAGTAGTAATTTACTGTTCTGTTTTTATCAAGTGTATTTTGAACCTGAACCCAATTAACCGCATTTTTATCTTTTACAATAATACCACCAGAACTATCATGATTGGTTTTTATTATAAATGGATAATCTGGTAAATTTTCAGGGATAATGTCTCTTACATTTTGAGTTTCAAATGCCAATGGAACCAAATACTCTTCTCCAATACGCTCTTTTACATAAGCTCTAACAGCATATTTATCAGCACATTGTGTATGCAATGGAGTTCTATCATTTAGTTTTAACCATTGAATTTTTTCATTAAACGTTTTTGGGTCTTCAAAATTAGGTTCATAACCAAGGTTTTTAACGAATTCTCGTTTCATTTTCACCTTATCAGGTATTAATCCAAATCTTAAGTATTCATACCATTTAGCAAATGGTTGTATCATTTTATGTCCCAAAACCGTATCAAAATAAAGTTTTGAAAGTAGGCTTGTCATTGTGTAAAAATCATTCTTTTTGTAAATCAATCATAGCACCCAATTTGTAATCCCATTCAACTGGATGTATCACTTTTGCGCCGCTACACGGATGAAAAGTCACTTCGCCAAAATAAATATCGCCTTCTAAATCATAAAGATCAATACGAACATACTTAAATGGTTCTGAAAGTTTTTCTGAAACAGCAATCATTTCGTCTAGACTTTCAGGCTTTTTCAGCAATTTACCATTTTCTAATTTTGGCTTTCCATCAACAAAATTACACCAATTAAACGGCAGTAATTTCCAGTTTCTGTCATACATATTGCGCTTGTGACTTGTAAATCTATCAATATCTACTTGAATAAACACAACTTTTCCGTGGAAACAATGAAATTTATAGTCAAATGGCACAGCTCCTTGATTATCAGCTAGTAGTTTTTCTACTATAATGCGTTTTTCAATGTGTTTGTATTGCCATTCTTTAAATCTATAATAATAGTTAACACTTAAATTTTTATTGAGTTTCTTCTGGACAAGATCCCAGTTTACATGTGATTTATCACGAACTATAATACCTCCGGAACTATCGTGATTTGTTTTAATAATTATAGGGTAATCAGGAATGTTTTCTGAAATAATATTTCTTACTTTTTTGGTTTGATAAACTAACGGTATCAAGTATCTATTTCCTACTTTATCAAAAACATAAGCCCTTACAGAAAATTTATCAGCACATTTAGTATGCAACGCTGTTCGATCATGCAATTTAAGCCACTGTATTTTTTCATTAAGTGTTTCTGGTTCACTTAAATTTAACTTATAACCTAGGTTTTTTTTAAATTCTCGTTTTATCTTTACTCTGTCTGGAGTAAAACCATAACGCATATACTCAAAACCATGAGCAAAAGGTTGCATCACATGATGAATAAATGAAGAATTGTAATAAAGTTTAGATAGAAACTGTTTCATTTTAAAAAAACATAAATTCCAGTTGAATAATCAAACTAAATTACTATCAGTATGTAACTTAAACGCAAAACTTATGTTATTTTAGTGCAAAATTTATTAATGAAAAAAAAGATTTGTTTAGTTGGCGGCGAAGATGTAGACAAAAGAATTCCTTTGTCAAAATATCTAATATCTGCAAATTTTGATGTCACCATAGTAGGCACAAGCCCTAAACAATTTCCAGATAATGTCACATATGTACATTATAACCTAAAACGTCACTTTTCTTTTTCTGCAGATTACAAAACAATAACCTGGCTACGAGATTTTTTTAAAAACAATCACTTTGATATCATACACACTTTTGATACAAAACCCGCGTTTTTAGTTCCTATAGCATTACTTAAAACAAAAACACCTATCTCAAGAACAATCACAGGTTTAGGCACTATTTTTATGTCAAATTCTTTAAAAAGTGTACTTCTACGTAATGTTTATATAATGCTACATAAACGTGTGAAAAATCGTGTTGTAAAAACTGTTTTTCAAAATGAAGATGACAAAAATTTATACCTAAAAAACAACCTTATAAATAAAGAAAATCACGCTTTAATTTATAGCAGCGGTATAGAACTAGATTATTATAAATCAATTGCTAAACGCAACAGCAACCCTTTTACGTTTATTTGCGTAGCACGATTGGTATATGAAAAAGGCATTGTTAACTTACTTGAAGCTGCACGAATATGCCATGATAAAGGCTACCAATTTAAATACCTGCTTGTAGGTCCGCTAGAAGAAAACTCTAAAAGACTAAATAAAAGCATTTTAGAATCCTACAGAGACATTGTAGATATTTTAGGACCAAGACATGATATACCTGAATTATTACTAGAATCTGATTGCTTTGTCCTACCTACTTTCCGCGAAGGTTTTTCTAGAGTTTTATTAGAAGCTGGCGCCGTAGGTTTACCTATCGTATCAACAAATGTTACAGGTGTAAGAGAGTTTGCAAGGCACGACAAAGAAGGACTTCTTGTTGAACCAAAAAACTCTCAAGAGCTTGCTGATATGATGATAAAAATTGCAACCAACAAAGAGCTCGCTGATAAATTAGCTAAAAACGCCTTAAAACACGTTGAAAAGTTTAGTTTACAAAATGTTGCTAAACAATATATAACTATCTTTAACGCAGCTATTAATCGATCTATATAAAATGAAAATTCCATTTTCTCCACCTTTTATAAACAATACTGTTATACAGGAAGTTACAGATGCTTTAGAATCTGGATGGATAACTACTGGACCAAAAGTAAAACGCCTTGAAAGTTTAGTATCAGAACACACAAAAGCACCCAATACACTCTGTGTAAATTCAGCCACTTCAGGATTAATGCTAGCTTTAAAGTGGTTTGGAGTTGGCAGCGGAGATGAAGTTATTATTCCTGCTTACACATATAGCGCAACTGCACTAGCTGTAATGCATATTGGTGCGACACCTATTATGGTTGATGTGGAGTCAGATTTTAACATAGCACTTCCAGCCATTGAAAAAGCCATTACAAAAAACACAAAAGCAATAATCCCTGTTGATATTGCAGGGTGGCCTTGTGATTATGATGAGATTTTAGAAATAGCAAATAACAAAAAAGCATTGTTTAATGCTCAAAATGACAATCAAAGGAAACTAGGAAGACTTTTAATTATTTCAGATTCAGCGCATTCTATAGGTGCCACTTATAACAATCAGTTTTTAGGTAGCGTTACAGATATAGCTGTATTTTCTTTTCATGCTGTAAAAAATGTTACAACCGCTGAAGGCGGCGCTATTTGCTTGAACTTGCCTTCTCCATTTAATAATGACAACGAGTACAACTACTTACGCTGTTTTTCTTTAAACGGGCAAACCAAAGATGCTTTTACAAAATCTAAAGCTGGAGGTTGGCGTTATGACATTATTTATCCTGGTTTAAAAATTAACATGCCTGATGTTTTGGCCGCAATTGGCGTTGCTCAATTACCAGATTATTTTTCTTCTGTATTAAGTAAACGTAGAACTATTTATGAGTTTTATCAATCATTTTTTAAAGATAAACCTTGGGCTGTTTTACCTCCATACAAAGATAACAAAAAGCTTTCTTCTTGCCATTTATATGCTTTAAGAGTCCATGATATCTCTGAAGAAAAAAGAGACAAAATAATTGACGCTATATCTAAAGAAGGCGTTGCGGTGAATGTTCATTTTCAGCCACTACCTCTATTAACACTATTTAAAGAAATGGGTTATAACATCAATAATTACCCTGTTGCTTACAATAATTACAAAGCTGAAATATCACTACCTATTTACCCACAACTCAATGATAACGAACTACATTACATTGTAAACACCATAGCTAAAGCCGTAGAAGAAAACTTATGATAAAACGTTTGTTTGATATTATTTTTTCTTTAATAGGATTAATTTTATTCCTACCTTTATTACTCATAATAGCGCTTGTTCTTAAAATAGAGTCTAAAGGACCTGTTTTTTACCTACAATCTAGAGTTGGTAAAAACAATACCGATTTTAAGATTTTTAAATTTAGAACCATGTATGTCGGATCTGATAAAAAAGGGCTTTTAACTGTTGGAGACAAAGATCCTAGAGTTACTAATGTTGGTTATTTTTTAAGAAAATACAAGCTTGACGAGCTCCCGCAACTAATTAATGTTTTTATTGGCAATATGAGTTTTGTTGGTCCGAGACCAGAAGTAAGAAAGTATGTTGATTATTACTCAAACTCTGATAAAGAAATTTTATCTGTAAAACCAGGCATAACTGATTACGCATCTATTGAGTTTAGAGATGAAGCAGAACTTTTAAAAACAACAAACAATCCAGAA
This sequence comes from Corallibacter vietnamensis, assembly GCF_039537875.1. Lineage (NCBI taxonomy): Bacteria > Pseudomonadati > Bacteroidota > Flavobacteriia > Flavobacteriales > Flavobacteriaceae > Corallibacter > Corallibacter vietnamensis. The sequence continues at coordinate 33,320 of NZ_BAABBI010000003.1, read as the reverse complement.
AAATTGTACCTTGAAACCATAATGCCTCAAAAAATCATACTAAATAAAAAATATATAAATGATGTGTCAATTTTTAATGACTTTAAAATTATAGTAAAAACTATTGAAGCTATTGTGAAGTAATGCAGAAAAAAAATGGATATTTAGTCATATCGCTTGATTTTGAGTTGTTTTGGGGTGTTTTTGACGTCCGTGAACTAAACAACTACCGTTCTAATATAGATAACGTTAGAGCTGTAGTTCCTAGACTTATAGAGCTAGCTAACAACTACAATATTGCTTTAACTTTTGCCACTGTTGGTTTTTTATTTAACGAAACAAAAGAAGAACTACTAAAGTCCTGCCCTGATATAACACCAAATTACAAAAACTCAAAATTCAATCCTTACGAATACATAAAAAATATAGGTGATTGTGAAAAAACAGATCCTTATCATTACGCATCAACATTAATTGAAACAATTAAAAACAATCCACAACACGAAATAGGATCTCACACATTTAGCCACTATTATTGCAACGAAGCTGGACAAACAGTTCAAGATTTTGAAGAAGATTTATTAGCAACAATACGTATTGCTAACAAAAAAAGCATCCCTATAAAAAGTATTGTTTTTCCTAGAAACCAGATCAATAAAAACTACTTAAAAATATGTAAAAAGCATGGTATTACATGCTATAGAGGCACAGAAAATCATTGGATGTTTAACACTTATGACACCAACCAGTTAGAAAAACCATTCTACAAAGCGTTTAGGCTTATGGACGCCTACTTAAATATTTCAGGGTACAACACTTATAACATTGAAAACCTAAAAGACAGCCTTGGAATGGTAAATATACCATCAAGTAAATTTTTAAGACCATACAGCAAAAGTTTAAAATTTCTTGAAAAAATAAGAGTAAACAGGATAAAAAAGGGACTTTCTAAAGCTGCTAAAAACAATGAACTATATCATATTTGGTGGCACCCACATAACTTTGGAGAAAATACAGAAGAGAATTTTAAGCTTTTAGAAGATATTTTTATACACTATAAAAAACTAAACAGCACGCACAATTATCAAAGTATAACAATGTCTAATTTAGCTAATTTAATTACCAGCTAAATAATTTCTACTTTTAACTGACTTTTACGCCCTATTATATAATATATTTTAGAGTTAGATACTTGCTTATAGATAACGATATTTTTAATAGACTCCTGTTTTCTGTATAGCATATCATAAACTATTCGCTTGAGATTTATTTGCGAATCATTTTCTAAATCAACAACTTGAAAAGAATCAAAATCAAGAGCTTCTGACAGCGAAGAAATTTTAAATATTGGCACACCTGATGAACCTCTTAAATTTTTGAATTTATACTTCATTTTAACTACAAAATAGTTAAATCGTTTATCGCGTAAGTACTGTTTAAGTTGAAAATATTTTGCTAAAAAAAACGCTGTAATACTTGAAGCAAAACTTGAACTATCATAAACTACATGACAATGGTACAGGTATTCATAGTTTGTCCATTTTGTTTTATATTCATATTCCCCTTTTGAAAAATCTAATGTATTTATACCATTTTCAAAACACCACTCGATTAGTTTACTTAACTCAATATGACCAATATTAAATTTATAAAAATCAGGATTAAATGCTTTAATTGCACCTGTAATTTTTGAGCCTTCAACAAAAACTAAAGACATAGCTTCCGGCTTTCCTTCTACACACACATTTATCATTAATGCCTGCCCATTTTTTAGCATCGGATAAATAACTTCTTCATAAAATGACCACTCTCCTACCAAGTTTGTATCTAACTGTAGCGAATCATAACGTTTTAAAACTAAATCCCTAAACCCCTGTATTACTTGATCATAATCTTTTTTTGATATTGTTTTATCATAAATATGGTATGAAACATCAAAACAAGCTTCCAGTTTTTTTATAGAGCTTCTGTGCTTGTTTCTACTTTTTGAGCTAAATGCATCAAGCATATAACTTTCTAAATTATCATATCCTTTTAAATCTGCTAAAAAACCTTTGTACTGTCTAACTTTATAGTTTTTTAGCTTTTTTAAATTGATAGAATTATCAGGCATACAATATTCAGGAACATCATATATAAGAAATGTTTTGCCTTTATAGTCTTCAAAACCAGCGTCTATTTGATACGTAATACCATTAGTAGAATTCTTACCTACATTTATATAATAAGGTAAATAGGCGTGCTTATAAAAACTTAACCCCTTTATGAAAGAAAAAGATTTAGATGTTTTTCCACCTACAAAATGCTTCAACCAATTGTCTTGGTATATTTTTGAAGTAAACGGATTATGCGACATCTTTACTGATTTTTAAAACATTGGCATCTCCAAACACAAAATATGTATCAACATCTTTATTAGACTTAAAGATTTTTAGATTTTTTACAGATTGCGGATTCATATATAAAAAATCAAACAAAGCTCTACGCGGCGACATAAAACCTGAACTATAGATATCTATCTCTTTCAAATGAGAAATTTCAACATCACCTTCAACTATAATCTCAACAATAAAAGGCTCTACAAAAGATTCTTTAATTACAGATGACTTAAAAAGTCTATGCTTTAGTTTATGATAAGTACTATTGAAATTTTTATCTCGCAAATAACGTTTTAAATTAAAATAAGAAACAACACCTAACGCAACAATCTGACTAATAATAGATTTAGAATCATAAAACAGATAATAATGTGTTTTGTAGGTATCGTTACTCCATCGTTTTTTGTAGTCAAAATCGCCTTGTGTATAGTCAAAAATCTCAACATTGTTATTAAAGCTCCATTCTAACATTTTTAAAATAGTTGTATGACCTATATTATACCTATAATAGTCAATATCAAAAACCGTTAAGGCCTCAACCAGCTTATCTGGAGAATGGTAACTAAACGTGATTCCAACAGGTTGTTTATCACAATAAATAACAAACAATGACGCTTGCTTTTTATTTATCATTTCATATACTAATTCTGAATAAAATCCCCAAAGTTTAGGCTCTAACTCTCCGCAAGGTTCATTTTTATCTGTATAACGTTTCTCAAAAAGCTTATAAAATTTATCAAAAACAACATCGAAATCTGTTTTTGAAATACAACCGTAATACATGATATATTCTACATCAAAACAGGCTTCTAACCTATTTACATTTCTTCGTAATTTTGATCGTGTATTAGACTTGTATATTGTTTTCAAATACACATCTAATGAATCAAAATCTGAAACTCTAGTAATATACCCTTCGTATTGAAATATTTTTTTCAACTGCAATCCTGGCAGTTTTTCAATATCATCATCAACATTTAAATACGACGGAATATCACGAACTAAAAACACCTTTCCTTTAAAGTCATTAGCATTTACACTTGATGTTTTAAAAGCAATACCATTGGTTAGCTTTTCACCAACATTTCTATAATAAGGAAGTTTGGAGTGCTTAATAAAAGTAACACCTTCAATAAACCTAAAAGACAAGCCTTTTTCAGAGTCATTAAAGTGTTTAGACCAAACACGGGTAAAGGTTTCAGAAGTAAATGGATTGCTTACCATTATTTAAAATTATATTCAGCGCCTCTAAATTAGCATTTTATAAAATTTTAAAGCAAGAACACATCATATTTTAGACGTATTAAATAAAATAGAATATAAACTGCATAATTTTACTGTTTTCACAAAAACAAACCAAATGTTTACAAGAAAGCAACACGATAAAATGCATAAAAATTAAGATGAAACCATTACCTTTATTTTATATAAAATCGCAAAACGTAGAAAAGAGTTTTTTATCGTTTTTATTTGACCAATGTTATTAAAACAGAGATATTTACTATGACAAAAAAAGCCTCAAAATTGAATTCAAAAATATGGTTATCAGCACCACACATGAGTGGCCATGAACAAGAATTCATTAATGAAGCCTTTGATACTAATTGGATTGCACCATTAGGTCCTAATGTAAACGGATTTGAGAAAGACATAGAAAATTACCTCAATGAAAATGTTCACGCAGCCGCATTAAGCTCCGGAACAGCAGCAATTCATTTAGCATTAAAACTATTAAACATAAATCAGGGAGATATTGTTCTTTGTCAAACAAAAACATTTGTAGCATCTGTAAACCCTGTAATATATTTAGGCGCTACACCCATTTTTATAGATAGCGAAAAAGACACCTGGAACATGTGTCCTGAAATGCTTGAAAAAGCTATAAATGATTGTATTAAAAATGGGAAAAAACCAAAAGCAATTGTTGCGATTAATTTATATGGCATGCCATACAAAGTTGAAAACATACAAAACATATCAATAAAGTATAATATTCCTGTTGTAGAAGATAGCGCAGAAGCATTAGGTAGCTCCTACTTTAATAAAAAATGCGGAACTTTTGGTGACTTAAGTATTATCTCCTTTAACGGTAATAAAATAATAACAACTTCTGGTGGTGGCGCTTTAATCACTAAAAACAAAACCACTAAAGACAAAGCTATTTATCTTGCTACCCAAGCAAAAGACGATGGCATTGAATATTCTCACACAGCTATAGGACATAATTATAGAATGTCAAACATTATAGCTGGTATTGGTCGTGGCCAAATGAAAGTTATAGATGAGCGCATTAAAGCAAGACGATACAACTACGAATACTACCAAAAGCATTTAGGCGACATAAAAGAGATTACTTTTTTACAAGAGCCTGAAGGTTTTTTTTCAAACAGATGGTTAACCTGTATTGTGTTTAAAACATCAAATATAAGAAATGATATTATGTCGCTTCTAAATCAAGACAATATAGAAGCCAGACCATCATGGAAACCCATGCATCTACAACCTGTTTTTAAATCGCACCCTAAATACCTAAACGGTGTTTCTGAAGATTTATATAATAAAGGACTTTGCCTACCTAGCGGATCAAATTTAACTAAAAACGAACTCAACAGAGTTATAAAAATAATAGCAGATTATTTTGGATAAACTTTATGACATATTAAGAAGGTTTTCCCACAGATATGCATCTAAATGGCTTGTCTTAATTTTTGATTTATGCATTGTAGCATTCACATTCTTTTTAGCTTATTTAATTCGCTTCAATTTTCAAATAGATTTTGATTTCTCAATGCTTGTCAAACAAATCCCTTTTGTTTTGGCAGGTGCTGTAATAAGCTTTCTTTCTGTTAGTTCGCATAAAGGTGTTGTTCGTTTTACTGGCTTTAAAGATGTTGTCAACCTCATTATTGGAGTAAACATACTAGCTACCATACTTATAATTACCACATTTTTAAGTAGAAAATATAATTTCAATAATGTTTTTGATATTCCTGGTTCTATTATATACATACACTTACTATTAAACTTCTTTTTTCTAATAGGCGCTAAATTTTTTATTAAATCTGTGTACAGAAGCATTGTTTCTGATGTTAAAATAAAAAGCAACGTATTAATCTATGGCGCAGGAGATTCAGGAACTATTACATATGATGCGCTAAACAATGACGCCAAAAACAACATCGAAGTATTTGGTTTTATTGATGATAACGAGCGAAAAATTGGAAAAAAAATAAACCTTCTAAATGTTTACAGCCCTAAAAATATTACAAAGGAGTTCATAGACAAACACGGCATTGATGAGATTATAATCGCCATACAAAACATAGACTCAAACAGGCTGCTACAAATTACCAGTGAGTTTTTTGCTTTAAACCTTAAAGTGAAAATTGTTCCAGCAGTTCAAAACTGGATTGATGGCGACTTAAGTATTGGACAAATAAAAGACGTTAGAATTGAAGATTTGCTTGGTAGAGAGCCTATAAACATTGACAACCCTGTGCTTTTTGACGAATATAACGATAAAGTAATTCTTGTTACTGGCGCAGCAGGATCTATTGGTAGCGAATTAGTAAGAAAGCTAACCAATTTCAACTACAAAAAACTAATATTGATAGATAATGCTGAATCTGCTCTTTACGATCTACAGCAGGAATTATCTCAAAACAATAAAGAAGCAAAAATCACTCCTATAATAGCTGATGTTAGAAACCATATAAGATGCGAAAACATTTTTGACACTTATAAACCCGACATCATATTTCACGCAGCAGCTTATAAACACGTGCCTTTAATGGAGCAAAACCCTTATGAAGCTGTAAGTGTTAATGTAAGAGGCACATATAACATGGTAAATTTATCTATAAAATATGGTGTAAATAAGTTTATTTTGATATCAACAGATAAAGCTGTTAACCCAACAAATGTTATGGGTGCAACAAAAAGAATAGCCGAAATACTTATTGGGTGTCAAAGAAATATAAAAAACTTAAAAACTAAATTTATAATAACTCGTTTTGGTAACGTACTAGGTTCTAATGGCTCTGTTATTCCGTTATTCAAAAAACAAATAGAATCTGGCGGACCACTCACAGTAACCCATAAAGATATTATTAGATATTTTATGACCATACCAGAAGCAAGCTTACTTGTACTTGAAGCTGCCGCCATGGGACTTGGCCATGAAATTTTTGTTTTTGACATGGGAGAACCTGTAAAAATCTATGATCTAGCTTTAAACATGATTGCCTTATCAGGCTTGAAGTTTCCAGAAGATATTGATATTAAAATTGTAGGCTTGAGACCTGGAGAAAAAATATATGAGGAATTATTAGTTGATGGTGAAAACACCAAACCAACTTATAATGATAAAATTATGATTGCAAAATGCAAGCTAATAGATAACACTTCAGAGGTACAAAGTAAAATAAAAGAACTATGTTTACTTAACTCAAATACTCAAAACATCGCAATTGTATCTAAAATTAAAGACATCGTAAAGGAATACAGCCCAAACAATTCAACCTACGAAGTATTAAATCATAACTAACAATAATACAATGAACATATTTTCACCTAAACGACTTATAAAAGCTTCTGTAATTGTAATTGCAGTCATTTTAACGTCTTGTGCTACTAGCAAAGAAATTGTTTATTTTCAAGATGAACCTATTTCAGAAAATAATGAAATCACAGTAAATTCTGAACTTATATACAAACCAAATGATTTAATTTTTATAAGTGTTGGCGGTGATAAAGATGCGGTTGCCCCTTTTAATTTACCCGCTATTTCTTATAGCACTTCATCAGTTGCTGTAAATGGTGATTTAAAAATGCCAACATACCTAATTGATGCCAATGGAAACATTGAATACCCTGTTTTAGGTACATTAAAAATAGCTGGACTAACAAGAACTCAAGCCACAGACTACTTAAAAAACAAGCTTAAAGATTATATAAAAGACCCTATTGTAAACATACGCCTTATAAACTTTACCATAACCGTACTTGGCGAAGTAGAAAATCCAGGCACATTTACTGTTGAAGACGAAAAAATATCACTTACACAAGCACTAGGAATGGCTGGCGATTTAACAATTTATGGTAAACGCAATAATGTTTTTTTAATTAGAGAACAAGACGGAAAAAAGCGCTTTACAAAATTTGACTTAACCTCTATCAACGTTGTAAACTCTCCTAATTACTACTTACAACAAGATGATGTTATTTATGTAGAGCCTAACAAATCAAGAGTACGCTCTGCGTCATACAACCAAAACAACGGCGTTATTATATCAGCCGTAGGAACACTAGCTACAATTATTGCCATTTTTATAGCCAAATAACGGTAAACATGAAACAAAACGATCAATTTAAAGATCTTATAGAACCATATTTTAGACAATGGAAACTCATTGTATTTTGCGCCATTTCTGCGCTTATTTTAGCTTTTTTGTATTTGAGATATACCAATTATCAATATGCTGCAAATGCAACCATAAAAATCAAGGACAACAAAGCAACCACAAAGCTCCCTGAAATTTCAAACTTACAAAATTATGGCCTATTCAAAACAGATCAAAACAACGTACTTGATGAAGTTGAAGTTATAAAATCTAGAGCTTTAATAACCGAGGTTGTAAAGGAATTAAAGTTTAATATTCAATTTTTTGTTGAAGGAAGAATTCAAGCACATGAGGTTTATGAAAACCCACCTTTAAACATTAATTTCAGCACAACAGACTCTATACTTCACAGTATAGACACCACATTTAACATACAAATAAATTCCGCTAAAGACTTTTATTTTAAAGGCATAACCGAAGAAAGTAAATTTTCAATAAAAAGCAATAAAAAAGTTGAAGACGAAGGCATTCTATATGATTTTGGCGAAAGCGTAGAAACTGGTTTTGGAGACATTATTATAACACCTGTTATTGGACAATATGCTACTAAAATTGGCTCAAACATTCGAATTAAAATATCGCCAATAAATAAAATTGCAAGTTTTTACAAATCAAAACTACAAATATCAACCAAAGAAACTTCTAGTATAATAAAACTTACCATTACAGATGAAGTACGCAGAAAAGCACAATTATTTTTAGATAAACTAATAGAGAAGTACAATAATGATGTTGTTAATGACAAGCAAATGGTTGTAAAAGCAACTTCTGACTTTATAAACAATAGACTTCAATTAGTATCTGAAGAATTAGGAAAGGTAGACCTTACAGCAGAAACCATTCAGCAACAAAATAAACTTACTGATCTTGAAACTCAATCTAGTTTATATCTACAAAGTGAGAAAGAAAACGAAGCTAGAATTGTTGCCGCAGCAAACCAAATTCAACTTGTTGATTACATGCAAAGTCATCTTCAAGAAAACAAAGAAAGTAATGATTTTTTACCTACCAATATTGGTATTGCAGATAATGGTATTTCTCAAGTAACTCAACGACACAATCAGCTAGTTGCAGAGCGCAATAGAATACTAAAACATTCTAGCGAGAAAAACCCAACTGTTGTCAATCTTTCAAATCAAATCAAAGAATTGAAAGACAATTTAAACCAAAGTTTAAACAGCGTAAAATCCTCAAATGAAATAACTTACAATAGCTTACTTGAAGAAAACAATCGTATTAATTCCCAAATATATTCGGTTCCAAAAAAGCAAAAACAATTTAAAGACATAAAAAGGCAACAAGACATAAAAGAGTCACTTTACTTATATTTATTACAAAAAAGAGAAGAATCTGCTGTCTCTCTTGGAGTATCATCTCCAAATGCAAAAATTGTAGATCATGCGTATGCTTCAGGAAAACCTGTATCTCCTAAAAAACCAATAATTATATTAGCCGCGCTTGTTCTTGGTTTAAGCTTCCCGATTGGATTTATTTATTTAAGAAATTTATTAGACTCGAAAGTCCACTCTATATCTGACATAAAGAAACACACTAGCATTCCTTTTCTTGGTGATATTCCTAAATCATCAAAACGCAAGCAACTTATAGAAAAAGTAGATTACACACCTAAAGCCGAAGCCTTTAGAATGGTAAGAACCAATATAGAGTTTATGCTTCAAAGTATTGAAGGACGTGCAAAAACAATATTTACTACATCTACAACCAGTAAAGAAGGAAAATCTCACTCATCAATAAATCTTGCTTTATCTCTTTCGTATTCAGGTAAAAAAGTATTGCTTATAGAAACTGATATTCGTGTACCAAAAGCCACAAATTATTTAAATATAGAAAATAACGTTGGTGTCACTAACTACATAGGAAACCCAAAGCTGCATGTAAATGACATTGTTCAGCATTTAAAAAACAACGACAACTTGGATGTAATTCCTTCTGGCATAATACCACCAAACCCTGCAGAATTATTGATGAGTAATCGTGTTGATATGCTTTTTGAAGAGGTAAGAAAATCTTATGATTACATTATTGTAGACACAGCCGCTGTAGGTCTTGTAACGGACACTTTACTTATTAGTAAACACGCTGATATGTTTGTATATGTTGTTAGAGCTAATTACATAGAAAAGCACCAATTACAACTAGCACAACGCATGTATAGCGAAAAACGCTTACCTAATATGGCTATTTTACTTAATTGTGTAGACTACAAAAAAGGTACTGGCTACGGCTATGGCTACGGTAATAATCCTAATAAGAAGAAATGGTGGAAAAAATTATCTTAAGAAGATGCCACCTGTTTTCTTCTTTCTTTTTCTTTTTTAATAAGCATTAGTTCTCGCCCTGTTTGTCCTGCAACCGAGGTATTTTCTTCTGCACGACGAATCAAGTAAGGCATCACGTCTTTTACAGGACCAAAAGGCACATACTTTGCTACATTGTAACCCAAGTGAGCTAAATTAAAACTAATATTATCACTCATACCAAAAAGCTGACCAAACCAAACGCGATTATCTTTGATAGCAACTTCTTTTTGTTTCATCAAGTCCATGACCAAATATGTGCTTTCCTCATTGTGAGTTCCAGCAAAAAGAGACATATCATCGAGATGATCTAACATATAGCGAATAGCAGCGTTAAAATTATCATCTGTAGCTTTTTTACTTTCACATATAGGTGTATCATAACCTTTTTCTCTAGCTCGATCATGTTCTTTTTCCATATAAGCACCACGAACAACCTTATAGCCTAAATAAAACCCTGATTGTTTTGCTAATGCATGTTGCGACTTTAGAAAATCTAATCTATCATGACGATACATTTGCAAAGTGTTATAAACAATAGGTTTTTCAGTATTGTATTTCTGCATCATTTGTGTGACTAGTTCATCAGCAGCATCTTGCATCCAGCTTTCTTCAGCATCAATTAACACTTCAACATCACGCTCTTTAGCTAGCTTACAAACAGCGTCAAAACGTGCTACTACTCTATTCCATTCTTCAGATTCTGCATTAGTAAAAGGTTTTCCTTCTCCCTTTTTTTGATATAAATAAAACCTACCAAAACCTGTTGGCTTAAAAACCACTATTGGCATAGCGTCTTTTTCAGCAGAAAAATTAATGATTTTTAATATTTTCTCCATAGCATCATCAAATGAGGTTTCAGTTTCTTTTCCTTCAACAGAAAAATCTAAAACCGATGATACACCTTTGGTATACATCTTATCTATGATGTCTAAACAATCATCTTCGTTTACGCCACCACAAAAGTGATCAAAAACTGTAGATCGTATTAAACCCTCAACGGGCAAATGAGCTTTTAAAGCAAAATTGGTAACGGCAGTTCCTATTCGAACCAACGGCTCTATAGATATCATTTTAAACAAAAAATGTGCTCGTTCTAATTGAGAATCGCTCTTTAACTCAAAAGCAATTTCAGTATTATTAAAAATTTTATCCTCTCGCATTTGAAAAAATAGTTACAACAGGCAAATATAATTATCATTCTTCTACTTTTTTATAAAAAAAACTCCTAATTTTCGCATTCTATTTTTGCATCAAATTTTATGACATCTATTCAAACAGAAGACTACTCAATACATTTTAAATCAAACGGTTACAAGGAACTAAATGCACATTTAAAAAACAGTGATTATTCTAAAATATTTATTTTAGTAGACTCAAACTCTCATAATTACTGCCTTCCTATGTTTCTATCAAATGTAGAAACCGACGTTGTTATTGAAATTATTGAGATTGAACCAGGCGAAACCAATAAAACAATTGACACTTGCGTTGGCGTATGGGATGCTCTCTCTGAATTAGGTGGTGACAGAAAAAGCTTAATGATTAATCTTGGCGGTGGTGTTGTTACTGATATTGGAGGCTTTATTGCCTCAACTTTTAAACGAGGCATATCCTACATAAATGTACCAACAACGCTTTTAGCTATGGTTGATGCATCTATAGGAGGTAAAACAGGTGTGGATTTAGGACATTTAAAAAATCAGATTGGTGTTATAAATTCAGGCGAAATGGTTTTAGTTGACACTGAATTTTTAAAAACACTTCCTCACAACGAGATACGTTCTGGCTTAGCAGAAATGCTAAAACACGGTTTAATAAAAAGTAAAGCATATTGGAATAAGTTTACCAACCTATCTGATTTTAACAACATAGATTTTGATACATTAATCTTAGAATCTATCATTATAAAAAAAGATATTGTTGTAAGTGACCCTAACGAAAATGGTATGAGAAAGACTCTTAACTACGGACATACTTTAGGCCATGCCATAGAGTCGTATTGCTTAAGTAACCCTCAAAAAAACGATTTGTTACACGGTGAAGCTATTGCGATAGGTATGATAATGGAAACCTACATATCTACAAAAGAGAGTGGATTCTCAATGAGTGATTGTGATAATATAAAAGAGACTATTCTTAATATTTATGATAAAATCTCCTTTTCTGAAAGCGACTTTGCTCCTATTATAGAACTTCTTAAATACGATAAGAAAAACGAACATGGAAACATAAACTTTGTACTACTTGAAGAAATAGGAACTCCTATAGTTAACCGCACAGTAGACAACAAGCATATTATTGAAGCTTTTCATTATTACAATTCGTAACCCCTTATAAACACAACAAAAAAGGCCTTTTTACATAAAAGGCTTTTTTTTTGCACTAAAGATATCGTTCCGTAATTACATTACAATGATGCTTTTCGTGACCTATTAGCACAAAACCAGCCGCTCTAACAGACATTTTAGAACCATTTGCATTACCAATTCGCCTCAAAACATCTTCATCAAAACTCTGAAACATTGCCATTGTAGAGGCTCTTAAAAGCTCGTACTCAGACAAAAGACTATCTAAAGTTCTATTGTTACCTAATGCAATTTCAGCATAATAATTTTCATCAAAACCCGCTAACATATTAGCGTCCAACCTAGCAAAGTGCAAAGCTCTGTATGAAAACACGCGTTCTACATCAATAAGATGTTGCAAAATATCTTTTGGCGTCCATTTACCTTCTGCATAGCTATAAGTTAGCTTGTTTTCTGGAATGGCTCTAAAATACTGACTAACATATGCTTGCCCATCTAACAAACCTTCAATTAAGCTTAAATTCTGCGTATATTTTATATAATTGCTATAAAAATCAGCATACTCATTAGTTGATAACTGACTAGATTTCATTTTGTATAATTTTAGTTTTAAAAATAAAAAAAGCTCTTTAAAATAAAGAGCTTTTTTTATTATTAATTAGTTAGAAAACAAATTACATTTCGTTAAATATAGAATGCATTAATCGTTTTTTATCATTTAAGCTTTCTTCTAAAGAAATCATCGTTTCTGTTCTATAAACGCCTTCTATATCATCAATCATAAAAATAACATCTTTAGCATGTTCAGTATTTTTAGCACGTATTTTACAAAACACATTAAATTTTCCTGTTGTTATGTGAGCAACAGTCACGTAAGGGATTTCATTTATACGCTCTAAAACAAATTTAGTTTGAGACGTTTTTTGTAAGAACACACCAACATAAGCTATAAAAGAATACCCTAATTGCTTATAATCTAATGTTAATGAAGATCCTTTTATAATACCTGCATCTTCCATTTTTTTCACCCTTACATGAACAGTTCCAGCTGAGATCACTAGCTTTTTTGCGATATCAGTAAAGGGAACTCTTGTATTATCAATCAACATATCTAATATTTGATGATCAATTTCGTCTAATTTAAATTTTGCCATTTGCTGTTTTTTTTAAATAAAAATCAAAAATAAAACATTTTTATTGAACATAATGCACCAAAAATTAATATTATGTTAATTTTAATGAATATTTTACATTACCTATAATTACGAAATCGTTTGAGTTCCCTTCTTGAATTAACACATTATTAGCATCTAAAACCTTATGTTTATTGGCGTTATATTCTTTATGTCCAAAAAAATTAGATAAATCAGAAATTTTTTGAATAATTGGTGAAAATTCTACTTTTTTATTGATTAATATTTCTTTATACATAACACCAATGTCTTTTATATTTGGTGTTTGTTCAGAACCCATGTTAACATTCCTTATTATTATATCGTAAAAAAGCTTATCGTTTTCAGGAATATTAAAATAAGCCTTATAGCCAGCTCCTGTTACATTTGTTGTTGCTATGTAGTTTAATCCTATTAACAATGATTGATATATGTAAAACCGTGTTATTTCACGCTCATAATCATTAGCATAATGACCAGCTTCAAACAAAATTGTAGGAACATTTAAACTTTGAAACATATCTCCTACGCAATTAATATTAAAAGAGTCATCATAAATACCAACCTGATTAGGTATTTGACTTTGTAAATTTTCATTTAGTTTAGCAATAATCTCCATACCTATCTGTCTGCTAGGCGTTACAGAACGAGACTCATCTTGTGCTGGAGACAAAAAAGATACCGTTGCTATATTATTAGTTTTTCCTGCACTAAATATGGTGCGCTGCCCATGAAGGTTAAAACAATAATGCGGTTTAAAACTATTAAAACAGTCTCGCAACACTTTACTTTCAGGCTGTGTAAGCGCTTTAGAATCTCTGTTTAGGTCAATTTGATTAGCGTTTAGTCTTGTATAAGCTTCAGCGCCATCAGGGTTTAAAATAGGTATAACAGTTATCGTACAAGCAGAAAGCATTAAAGTTAGCACATTGGACTCTGCAAGTGTATTAAACATATCAAAAAGCGCTTTGGTTGTCGTAGATTCATTACCATGCATTTGAGACCAAAGTAAAACGCGCTTTTCTCCCGAACCAAAAGTAACTGCATAAATAGGTTTACCTAAAACCGATTCTCCTATTGAAGTTACGGTATACATTTTAGGTAGTTTATCTAACAAAGGTTTTATGTGCTCTAGATGGATATATCTATGGAAAAGTTGCGTCTCTTTATGTGCGTTATATAACGTATTTAGTAGTTGATTATTCATGAGGGTTTGTTATGATGTTACAAAGGTAAACAAATGATGTTTTACATTTGTAAACAAAGTAATTTTGATATTTATATAGAATTGTAAACAAAATAATGAGACATTTATAAACAACTATAGTCTTATTTTATGTGATATTTAACACCTATTGTTTTTAAACAACTAAACACCTCTAATTCAATCGATTAAAATGCTTTAGTTAAAGTGATATTTTACATATATATTGATCTATAATGTTAAAAATTAGATTAAAAACTATTTAATGTTTACATTTGTAACAAGTAAAATACAACAATCCTTGTTTACAATGATAAACAATCAAGAATTCTCAAAAAGACTCCAAAAAGTCATAGAATACTACGGTGAATCAGCCTCTTCTTTTTCAGAAAAAATAGGTGTTCAACGTTCTAGTATTTCTCATATACTTTCAGGTAGAAATAAGCCAAGTTTAGATTTTGTATTAAAAGTACTTTCCTCCTTTCCGGATGTAGAATTATATTGGTTACTAAATGGCAAAGGTCAATTTCCTAATCAGCAAGAAAATCGTATTGAGGAAAAACAAACAAAAATTGCCATTGATAATATTCCATCGCAACCTGAACAAAAAATTCAAAAACCAATCAGTAAAACTTCTTCAAATAAAAAAGAGATCGATCGAATTATTATTTTTTATAGTGATGGTACTTTTGAAAATTTTAATAAATCAGAGTAGACTACGAAAATTTTCAAATATTAAATTCTCACGCTAGTAACTAAAAAAGGGAATTCTTTAGTAATTTTGTTTAAAATGTCACAAATGAAATATCTATACCTTTTTATTCTTTGCCTAATACTAACTAGTTGTTTTGATAACATACAGCGTAATTGTACAGATTACAAGACTGGTACTTTTACTAGTGAAATTACAATAAACAACAAACTATACAAATCACACTTTACAAGAACTGATAGTTTGCAAATAGAAACTTACAACAACAAGGTAGATTCTTCTTCTGTTCGTTGGATTAATGATTGCGAAGTTGTTTTTAAAACTATAAACCCTAAAAGTAGAGCCGAACGCAAAGACATTCATTTAAAAATACTCACGACAACAGACTCAACTTATACTTTTGAATATTCGTATGTTGGCGAAGAATTAAAACAAAAAGGGATTGCTAAAAAAATAGAGTGATATGCTTGATTTTTTACTTACTAGCGATGCCATTATGGCGCTACTTACTCTCACTTTTCTTGAGATAATTTTAGGTATAGATAATATTGTATTTATATCTATAGCTGCCAATAAGCTTCCTGAACATCAACGAGGAAAAGCAACCAACATTGGGCTTACTCTTGCTATGGTTCAACGTATTGTGTTATTGTTTTTTGTTTCTGCACTAATTAGTTTAAAAGAACCTTTTTATAGTATTTCAACTAGTTGGCTTCAATTACACATTAGCTGGCAAGCTATTATTCTTTTTTCAGGCGGGTTATTTCTTATATACAAGAGTACTTCTGAAATTAGAGAAAAAGTAGAAACTCCTGAACATGACAGTAACGAAGTAAAAGGAAAAAAAATAAACAGTCTTTCTCAAGCTATAGTACAAATTTTACTTATTGACTTTATTTTCTCAATAGATTCTATACTTACCGCTGTAGGTATGACAAATGGTTTATCTCCAAATCATAATGAAAACTTGGTGTTAATGATAATAGCTGTGTTTATTTCAATAGCTATAATGATTGGGTTTGCAAATCCCATACGTAAATTCATAAACACGCATCCTAGTATACAATTATTAGGTTTGGCGTTTTTAATTCTCATCGGTTTTATGCTTATTACCGAAGCCGCTCACCTATCTGAAACCGAATTATTTGGAAAAACTGTTGGTGCCATTCCAAAGGGTTATCTGTATTTTGCTATTGCTTTTTCTTTATTTGTAGAGTTTTTAAACTTTAGAATTACCAAAAAGAAAAAACAATAACATTTTCAATACCTTTAAAGCATAATACATAAAATATGTCGAGTAAAAATTTTGAAGAATATAATATACAAGTCACTGAAGATGTAAAAGCCAAGTTTGAAAGTATTATTGAAGATTTAGGTGAAGACACTTCTAGAGACGGTTTATTAAAAACACCAGAACGAGCTGCAAAAGCCATGCAGTTTTTAACACAAGGCTACAAACAAGATGCTGCCAAAGTTCTTAAAAGCGCCATGTTTAAGGAAACTTATAACGAAATGGTTATTGTTAAAGACATTGAGCTTTACTCGCTTTGCGAACACCATATATTACCTTTTTTTGGCAAAGCGCATATTGCTTATATTCCTAATGGCCAAATTGTTGGGTTAAGTAAAATCCCTAGAATTGTTGACATTTTTGCTAGACGTTTACAAGTACAAGAACGGTTAACCAAGCAAATACTTGATTGTATTAATGACACGCTAAAACCACAAGGTGTAGCTGTTGTTATTGAAGCATCTCATATGTGCATGATGATGCGTGGTGTTCAAAAACAAAACTCTGTAACAACAACCTCTGGATTTAGAGGACAATTTGAAAAAATAGAAACACGCAATGAGTTTTTGAAACTTATTAGTGAAAAATTATCCTAATTATTTTTTGGAACACTATTTGCATTTAAATAATTAATTAACAATTATTTAAATGAATTTAGAAAACAGTAATAAAACAAAAAAACTAGCTTTAAGCATTTTGTTTGATGCTTTAGGTTATGTATCTTTTATCTTTCCTTCTTTTGATTTTGTTTGGGCACCCGCATCAGCATGGCTCATGACAAAACTCTATAAAGGACGACAAGGAAAAATAGCAGCAGCCATTACTTTTATAGAAGAGGCTTTACCAATGCTAGATGTTATTCCTACATTTACAATTATGTGGTTCTACACATACGTAATAAGTAGTAGAAAAGAAAATGTAATTATTAATATTGAAAAATAAAAAAAGCGACTCACTATAGAGTCGCTTTTCTTTATAATTAAATGCTATAATTTAACCCAATAATGAAATTTCTGCCAATATTGAAAATTCCATCATTTTTTAATCTCGACAGGTGATTTATATAACTTTTATCCGTTAAGTTATTTCCAGAAACTGAAATTGTCAAGTCGTTTTTAAACACTTGAATTGTTCCGCCTAAACCTGCACTTAATAAGTTATAACCATCAGTTGGTGTTTCAAAATAACCAACATTACTTTGCTTGAATGTAGATTGTAACTTCACAAATGCATATCCGTTTTGAAACCAATTTGTATCATACTCAACACGAATGGTGTTATTGATAGAATTTGCAGGAATTAATGGTAAATACAAACCATTGTTTTGTTTACCGGTAACAGTTTCAAAACTACTCTCAAAATGAAGCCAATCTAATGGATGTGGATGCAAGTGAAAACCAATTTCTCCACCATAAAGCTTTGCATCATTTTGAACATAATCATATGCTGCAGCTCCATCAATCACTGTTCCATTAGGAGATAGATAAATGTAATCATTAACTACGTTATAGAATCCATTTACAAACAATTCTAAATGCTCACTCTTATATTCTAAAGCTAAATCTGTTTGGAAATTTTGCTCATTATCTAATTCTGAATTACCAATTTCATATCTGTTAGATCCATGATGCACACCATCTGAAGTTAATTCTGCTAAATTAGGAGCTCTAAATCCTGTAGCTAAATTAAGTCTTGCGGTGATATTTTTTGTTATATCTGTTTTAAAGCCAATCGCACCATTAAAACTATTAAAATCTCTATCAATGCCATTTTCTACAGAAATTTTACGGTTATCATACCTTGCACCTAATTGTACATCTACTTTATCAAAGTGAATATGAGATGTTGCTAAAACACCAAAATCATTAACTGTTGCATTTGGTATTAACAGTTCTTCTCCATAATTTGTATTTGTTTGATGCATGCCTTGCACACCTACTATGGTTTCAAACTTCCCTAAAGTTGGTAAATGATACTTTACATCGTAGTTAAATGTTTTTAATTTCATTTGCAACGCTGGATGTAAATCCTCTTCATTATGCTCATCATGAGATTCTTCTTCATCATGGTCTTCATCCGCATGATCATCGTGCTCATGCTCATGCTCGTGTTCATGTTCTTCATCTTCATGGTGATGATGCTCATCTTCAAATTCTCGTCTATCATTATAGATATATCCTAAATTTATTTCTAAACTAGAATTATCAAAAAACACTGTTGATTTTGAACTAAACACATGATTTGTGATTTCTTGATAAGGTAGTAAAGGTGCTTTCTCTGTGTTTTGGACACCTATTTCTTCAGGAATACCTAGTTTTGAATTATTTACATTATACCTAAATTCTGTTTTAAATTGAGTTGACTGATATCCTAAACCAGCTTTAAAATCTTGTTCACGAAAGCGTGTATTTGTAACTCTATAATTTTCGGTATTATAATCAGCATGTTCAGTTAAACTTCCTCTAAACAACATTTTAAACTTTTCGCCAGAAGATTTATAGCCAGCACCTGCTTTATAACCTTGCGTGTTACTAAAATAAGTTCCATTAACATCTCCTGTTGCTGTATTTTGTTGAGCAAATTTTTCAGGATTTAAATATAAAACACCACCAAGCGCATCACTACCATATAATAAAGACGCAGGTCCTTTTATAACTTCAACACTCTCAATACCTGTATCGCTTATTCCTAATCCGTGTTCGCTTCCAAACTGCTGGTTTTCTAATCTTACACCTTGTGTATATACAAGCACTCTGTTAGAGCTTAATCCTCTAATTACTGGTTTACCAATACTTGCGCCAGTGGTAATACTCTCTACTCCTGGAATACTTGTTATACCTTGAGCTAATGTTGTTGCACCATTACGCTGTAAATCAGCAACGGTTTCATGCTCTACTTTCATTACATTTTCACTTTGTAATTTATGAAAAGGTGTTGAGATAATAACAGCTTCCATCTCTATTGCTGTGGGCATTAATTTTATTGATAATACAGTTTCAACCGGTATAGAAACTGTTTGAGACTGTGTTTCATAACCAATAATAGAGTACACAATCTTGTAGTTTCCAGATGGCATGTTTTTTAATTCAAAAAAACCATTCTCATCTGTATATGTTCCTTTTTCTAATTGAGGTAAGTAAACATTGACATAACCTATTGGTTCACTTGTTTGGCTATCTGTTAATTGACCTTTTAATGTGTTTTGTGCATAAATTGTTGGTATTGCAAGAAACAGCAATACGCTTAAAATAAATTTCATGTAAATTTTAATTTAATAGTTAATCTGTGCTGATTAGATTTCAGCTAAATAAAAACGAGAATTAACTATAACACGGCGGACCACGAAGTGAAAAATGTAGTCTTTGATAGTCACTCAAAAAATTATATTGAGTGTTCGCTATTTTTTTTCTATTGGTAGTTGTTATAAAATCAAACGTTGGGCTTGATATCGTAAACAAATTACTTAATTGAAACTTATAAAAATCACAATCAAAATGATACTCATGTAAATGCGCATCAGGTTTATTATCTAAACACTGAACTACATCGTGAGATTGATGCTCAAAAGCATGAAATAACTTAACGGCTGATGGTAATGTAAGCAAGACCAGAATAGGCATGCAGAAATACACAGGTAACCGTGAATAAAGTAATTTTATATTAAAAGAAGTTATATTCATAAATTTTGAAAAGTATATTCACTTCATAACCATAGAAACATTGTAAATAGCAATCTATTGAATAGTCTGCTTTTTGGCTTATGATTTACTTTTACAAGATTTGCTTTCTAATTTTTAGAATTAAAAAAACAGAATGTTAAAATATTGTTATACAAAATTAACTATTATAGACGTACTAATTGAGTAAACTTTACTAATAAATTTGTTAAAGGTTTCGTAAATTTTGTAACAGAAACTATATAAATATATATTTGCAGTTCTCATAAAAGCATTTCGTTGTTTTTATTTAATTAACATTAGCGTATAACTTTGTGATTACAGTTACAAAACATAACAAGAGATTAGTACTCTTTTTAATGGTTCTGTTTTTATCATTAAGAGTTTTAGGTTTACATGCCTTAACTCATGATTGTGATGATGCAGCAGACCAAGATTGTGCTATTTGTCATGTAGTAACAACTCAAAATATCCAGCCTTCAACAACTCCGCAAGCGCAGGATTTTATAATTGAGTTTACAGAGTTTCCTTTTGAAAATACTATCTCAACTAATTATTGTTTGGTTACAAGCAATACTTTTGAGGTTAATCAGCTATTTTCCAGACCACCACCTTACATTTTATAAGTTACTGTGCTTATTATTTTCTTTAGAGTACCTATATATTGTTCTTAAAAGCAATATATAAGCACACGTACATCTTATTTACTGGAATTAACTTATAGATACTCTTGTCTATAGGCAATACAATTCCATCAAAAAAATCAATTAACATACTTATTATTAATACACTATGTTTAATAAAGCATTGTGTTTATTGCTGTTTTTCAGTCTAAACACTATTTTATTAGCTCAAGAAACGTTTCAAATTAAAGGAACAGTTACTGATGCTAAAACACTACAACCTATTGAAGGCGTAACGATTATTGGTAAAGATAATTTATATGCTATTTCATCTTCTGATGGTTCATTTGTAATAAATAATGTACCTAGTGGTGATTATACATTAACAATTTCTCATGTTGCTTATACAACCAAAACTATGGTTATAAACGTGAATTCTAAAACAATAACCATTGCTATTGTTTTAAATGAACTCACAACAAACCTTGATGAAATTACCGTCACAGGAAAAACTAAACAACGTTTAGCAGATGAAACTCCAATGGTTTCAGAGTTAGTATCAAAAGAATTTCTAACTACTAACCGTGAAAATAGTTTAATGCAGACGTTAAGTAAAATACCAGGCGTAAGCACTATAAATATTGGTTCTGGACAATCTAAACCTGTAATTAGAGGGTTAGGTTTTAATCGTGTAAGTGTCGTACAAAACGGTGTAAAACATGAAGCACAACAATGGGGAAATGACCATGGTTTAGAAATAGACCAAAACGGAATAGAAGAAATAAGTATAATAAAAGGTGCTGCGTCCCTACTCTATGGATCTGATGCTATTGCTGGTGTTGTTGATATTCAACCTGCAAAAGTGCCTGCTGAAAATTCATTGGGTGGTGAAGTAAATTTATTAGCAGAAAGCAATAATGATTTATTAGGTATTTCAGCTGGACTTCAAGGTAGAAAAGAAAAATGGTACTATCGTTCGCGATTAACTTATAGAGATTACGGAGACTATAAAGTACCAACAGATAAAATTAGATACGAAAGCTACGTGTTTGACCTTCATGATAACTACTTAAGAAACACAGCTGGAAACGAGGCTAATGCCGCTTTTAGCTTTGGTTATGTAGGAGATAGTTTTAAAACAGAAACCTTTTTTAGTAATGTAAATGCTAAAAATGGATTTTTTGCTAACGCACATGGTTTAGAAGTAAGAACATCTTCAATAGATTATGATAGGGATAATAGAGATGTAGACTTACCATATCATAAGGTAAACCATTTTAAAGTAGTTAATAACACAACATTTTACAAAAATAAGCATACCATACATCTTGAATTAGGGTTTCAAAACAACCATAGAGAAGAACACTCTGAACCAGTACCACACGGTTATATGCCTAAACCCAACAATAGCAAAGAGCGTGTGTTTTATAAAAATACATATTCTTTAAATGCTAGAGACGTTTTTAAGCCTAATGAAAATTATGATATTGTTATTGGTGTTAATACCGAATATCAAAACAACAACATTGGTGGCTGGGGATTTTTAATACCTGAATATGACAGATTTACTCTTGGCTTTTTTGGATTCAGTCATATAGACCTTTCAGATAAGCTACATTTTCAAGGAGGTTTACGTTATGATTTTGGTTCCATAAAGACCAATGCTTATTATGATTGGTTTCCATCTACCATAAATAACTCAAACGGAAGTACCTCAAGAATATATTTACAAAGATCTCAAAACAAAACCCTTGATTTTAATAATGTTAGCGGCTCATTAGGGTTAAGTTATATAGGAGAAAAAACCACTTATAAGTTTAATATTGGTAAAAGCTTTAGAATGCCGCTAGCTAATGAGCTTGCATCAGATGGTGTAAACTATCATATGTATAGGTTTGAACGCGGAAATTTAGATTTAGATCCTGAAGAATCTTATCAATTAGATTTAGAAATGGATTATTCATCAAAAAAATTGAGCTTCGGATTTAGTCCTTTTGTCAACTTTTTTGAAAACTTTATTTACCTAAACCCTACATCAAATTACTATGAAACACTTCAAATTTATGAATACACACAAAGCAAAGTATTTAGGTTTGGTGGTGAGTTTAGGTTAGGATATGCGTTTTTAGATAACTTAAGATTAGACACATCGGTAGAATATGTGTACTCTAGACAAACTAGCGGACCAAAAAAAGATTTTACCATACCCTTTTCTCCTCCGTTGTCTGGCCTACTATCAGCCAATTACCGATTTAAAAAACAGCTTTTATTCTTTAAAGAGTTACAGTTTTTTGCAGATTACCGCATAACAGCCGAGCAAGATGACATTGTTCCTCCCGAAGAAAAAACAGATGGTTATCAAGTATTAAACCTATCAATGACAAGTAATATTAATTTATTCTCGTCTGCAAAAGCTGCACAGCTACGCTTTAAAGTAAATAATGTTTTTAACACAAAATACTTTAATCATACTAGCTTTTATAGACTTATTGATGTACCAGAGGCTGGAAGAAACGTCTCCATATCATTAACAATTCCATTTTAACAATAAACAATTCAATAAATTTTTAATCTTTAAACAAACAAAAAATGAAAACAAACTTTAAACATTTAGCCATTTTTGCATTTCTAGGAATCGCTTTATTCTCTTGTAGCAGTGATGATGATAATGCAATATTTTTACCAAACAGTTCTGCACCAGAAATTTCAAATTTTGAATATGGTGAAGGTAGCGCACATTCAACAGACCCAATAGCTTACAAGGGATCTGACATTCATTTAGAAGCTGAAATCTATGCAGAAAACGTAATAAGTAGTATTTCTGTTGATATTCATGCACATGATTTAGAAGCTGGCCCAGGAGAAACTGAATGGGACTTTGAGCAAACTTTTAATGATGCAAACTACCAAGTAATCAATGCTGATTTTCATGAGCATATTGATATTCCTAACAATATTCCTGCGGGAGAATATCATATCACATTAACTGTTGTAGATGCATTAGGTAACAGTACTGAAATAGAAGGTCATATTGATATTTTAGAACCTATTAGCCTAACTGATATTTCAATAGACGCAACTGTACAAAGAGGGTCTGAAATACACGCAGAGTTTATGGTTAATGCCATACATGGAATTCATAACATTACTGTTGACATTCACGCACATGGCTTAACTGTTGGCGCAGGAGAAATTGAGTGGGATTTTGAAAACGTATACACTGATGGATATCACGGACTTACAGAAGTAGAGTTCCACAATCATATTGATGTGCCTGCTACTGCTCCTGCTGGTGAGTATCATGCCTTATTTACAATTGAAGACGAAGAAGGTAATACATTTGAGTACGAAACTCATATAGATGTAACTGAATAATAAACTATAATGAAGAACATTTTAAAACACATTCTTTTTGGTATCATTCTTACAACAATCATTGCGTGTTCTAGTGATGATGATGGCGTAGGAAGAGATGAAATAAAACCAACCATAACTGTTAATTATGACGAAGGTTTTCCTCAAGCATGTGCAGAATTAGTAAAAGGTGAAACTTACACATTTAGAGCCCTTGTTACAGACAATGTAGAATTGGCTTCGTACAGCTTAAACATTCACCATAATTTTGATCATCATACGCATGATGACCAACAAGCTATTTGTAATCTAGACCCTATAAAACAGGCGGTAAACCCTATGATTTATATGGAGAATTTTACTGTAGATAGTGGCTTGACTACTTATGAAATTAATATTCCTATTACAATACCAAACGATATTGACACAGGAGATTATCACTGCGCATATTCTGTAACCGACAAAACTGGTTGGCAAAGCAGAACATCAATAGATATCAAAATTGTAGAATAAGGAATTAGTCTTTTATTTCTAACTATTAGAGTCAAACTTTAGGGTTTGGCTCTATTTTTTTAGAAACCTTTTAAATCCCATATTACGAAGCATTTTTTTTTCAAATTCCCAAAAGAATTTAAACTGACCAAAAAGCCAGCCAAAAGACACTAATAATATTTGATAAAAAATAAGACCAATAATAATGTATAAAACCCAATAAACAACAAGGTTTAAATTCTCTTTAGTAATTCCTAATAGTTTTATAATGGGCCTACTCACATACATAGATGATGTACCAGTCAAGGCAAAGACAATAAAAATGCGAATCATTTCCCATTTGTAGGTAACAATCCATCTATTTTCTAATTTTTTAAAGCAAAACAATGTAATTTTTAAAAGCACATAGAAAATAACCGCAGAGATAGCTATTATAAAAGGTAATGATAAATCTTTGAAAAAAGCATAAGATAGCCTAAAAGCACTGTATCCTAAACCAAAAACTCCTAAAAACGGAAAAATCAACTGCCAATTGTGCTGTATTTCCCAAGTTTGTTTAAATTTTTTCATAGACTATAAATGCTATTGCAAATATATTCTAAATTCTTGGAACAAACCCTGTTAATTGTTGTTTGTAGGTAAGCTGAAAGTAAATAAAGTAGTTATATAACTTATAATTAACTTCATAGCCATAATCAATATTTTGATTATAGTTTATTTGCATTTCATAAAGGTTAGGATTATATCTACTTGGCTGCATTACTCTATTATTCCATGCTGTGACATATTGAATGTTTCTACTTTCTAAAAACGCTTTAGAGTAAAATCCTTCAGGTTTTGCAACACTTTGTAGCCATGTATTAAACCCTGGTTCTATTATAATTATTTCATATGCAACATCATCATTTGCTATTCTAACAGTGTCATTATCTACCTGATTTTGAACAACATCTTCATGAGTTGTTTTTGTACTATGACTAGACTTACAGTTGTATACCAAAAAACAAACAGCCATTATGTATATAAGGTTTTTCATAGAAACACTTTTATTATAATATACAAAATTCATTTTATTTACTTACAAAAAAAGCCAAACATAAACTGCTTGGCTACATATTATTAAAGGCTTTTAAGACAATTATTTACCAAATAAACCACCTAGCAATCCACCAAGACCGCCTTTCTTTTTACTACCTCCTAGTACCATTCCAGCAACATCATCAACAACACTTCCATCTCCATCAGCATCAAGAATAGATTCTAAAAAGCTTTGTTCTTGTTGTGGAGAATTTCCTTGTATTAAACCACCCAAAAGTCCTTCAAGACCTGATGAAGAGCTTACATTACTTTGTTGTTTTTGTTTTCCTAAAATCCCCATTAAAATTGGTGCAGCCACTTTTAGTATTTGAGCTACAGAACCAGCATCCATACCAGACTTGGCTCCTAGTGCTTGCTCTACATTTTGTTGCTTATTTCCTAATACATGACCAAGAATTTTGCTTCCGTCACTTATAACACTATCATCAACACCACCGCTAAATAAACCTCCTAGGTTATCTAAAATACTTCCGTCGTGTTTTGAGTTTAAAGCACTCATTAAGCCTTCTGCTCCTTGTGGTGTAGAAGCGTTACGCTTCATAGCTTGCATAAGAACTGGCATTGCCATTGTTAATACGCTTGCTGTTTTATCTTCTGGTTGGTTGGTTTGACCTGAAACACCATTAATAATGGTTTTTCCAAGGTCACTGTTTAATAAGTCTAAAATTCCTGACATTACTCTTGTTTTTAAATTGAATGTTAATTTACAAAAAAAAGCTTATAAATATTAAATATTTACAAGCTTTTAGGTTATTTTTTTGTTAGCTTAATTAAGCTTCTTGAGTCTTTAAAAGACTGATTATCTGCGATGCTAATTCTAGACCTATTCTATCTTGTGCTTCGTTTGTAGCAGCACCAATGTGTGGTGTTAATGAAATTTTACCGTTCATTAATACCTGAATAGCTGGTGTAGGTTCTTCTTCAAATGTATCTAACCCTGCAAATGCTACTTTGCCTGATTCTATAGCTTTTATTAAGGCTACTTCATCTATAACGCCACCTCGCGCAGCATTAATAATACCAACACCATCTTTCATTATTTCAAATTCTTTATCAGAAATGATATAACCGTCTTGTGCTGGTACATGTAGCGAGATAAAATCAGCATGTCTTAAAACATCTTTCATAGGTTCTGTTTCAATTTCTACATTTATAAACTGACCATTGTAAAACTCAACTTTAATATCAGCTTTACCTACAAATTTATCACTAGCTACAACGCGCATTCCTACTCCTAATGCTATTTTTGCTACTTCACGACCTATACGACCAAACCCTATAATTCCTAATGTTTTTCCTTTAAGCTCCATACCGTTTGCATAGTTCTTTTTTAAGGATTTAAATTGTGTATCACCATCTAATGGCATGTTACGGTTTGAGTCATGAAGAAAACGTACGCCACCAAACAGGTGAGCAAATACTAATTCTGCAACGGAATGTGATGATGCCGCAGGTGTATTTATTACATGAATACCTTTTCCACGTGCATATTCTACATCTATATTATCCATACCAACGCCACCACGACCTATAACTTTAAGGTCTGGACATGCATCAATAAGGTCTTTGCGTACTTTTGTAGCACTTCTTACTAATAATACATCAATAGCGTTATCATTTATATAGTTTATGAGTTGTTCTTGAGCAACTGTTGTTGTACTTACTTCAAAACCTCCTTGCTCTAAAGCTTCAATTCCGCTATTTGAAATTCCGTCGTTTGCTAATACTTTCATAATTGTTTACTGCTTTAACAGCTATTTTTTATTAAACGTTATCTTTTAGGCTTTTCTTTCTAATTCACTCATTACATCAACTAAAACACCTACGCTATCTAGTGACATTGCGTTGTACATAGACGCTCTATAACCTCCTACACTTCTATGACCGTTAAGGCCATTTATTCCTGCTTCTTTTACCATAGTATCAAATGTTTCTTTTAAGTTTTCATTGACAATATTGAAGGTAGCATTCATGTGAGAACGGTCACTTTTTGTAGCAAAGCCTTTAAAAAGTGGGTTTAAGTCTATTTCAGAATAGATTAGTTGTGCTTTTTTGTCATTTTCTTTTTCAATAGCTTCTATCCCGCCAAGGTTTTTAAGCCATTCAAGTGTTAACATACTTGTGTAAACAGCAAAAACTGGTGGTGTATTAAACATGCTACTTTTATCAATATGCACTTTATAATCCATCATAGAAGGGATTTTACGAGATACTTTTCCTAAAATATCTTCTTTTACAACAACTAGTGTTGTTCCGGCAGGTCCCATATTCTTTTGAGCTCCAGCATAGATTAAATCAAACTTTGAAAAATCTAACTGGCGTGAAAAAATATCGCTACTCATATCGCAAACCATAGGGATTGGCGAGTTTGGAAATTCTTTCATTTGCGTACCAAATATGGTATTGTTTGATGTACAGTGAAAATAATCGTAATCTTCTGGGATATCGTATCCTTTAGGAATGTAATTGTAGTTAGCATCTTTTGAAGAAGCTACTTCGTAAATATCATCATAAATTTGAGCTTCTTTAATTGCTTTTGCTGCCCAAGTACCTGTGTTTAGGTATCCTGCTCTTTTTTCTAATAGGTTTAAAGCAACCATTAAAAACTGTGTGCTAGCACCACCTTGTAAAAATAAGGCTTTATAACCTTTGCCTTCAAGTCCTAAAAGCTCTAGAGCTAAAGCACGTGCTTTTTCCATAACATCAACAAATGGTTTGCTTCTATGGGAAATCTCTATAAGTGATAAGCCGTTGTCAAAATCTAATATGGCTTCTGATGCTTTTTGAAGCACTTCTTGAGGTAAAATGCAAGGTCCTGCACTAAAGTTATGTCGTTTCATTTTATTATATAAATATTTATCAGAGATTATCACCAAAATGGTTATGGCGAATTCAATTTAACAGTAACAAAGGTCCTAATTTCTAATAAAAAACCCGTTAAATTATTGATAATTTATCAACTATATTTTTAACAAAAAGGCAATGATATCTACCGAATCAGCATAGTCCCAAAGTTGTGGGTTTTGTGTTTGACCAAAAGCGATATCGTTTGCATTAAGACCTTTTGAAACAACACACTGTATTTTATTAGTGTCTGTTTTAAGTTTTTTGTTTAGGGTTTCTAGACTACTGTATTGCTCATAAAAAATAGTAGCTATAGGAGATGCATAACTTTCGTCTTCTTTTAGCATTAAAAAACCGTTTTCTAGCATATTAAACTCGCTCATTAAATAAACGGCTTTGTTATAATCATAGTTATTGGCATATTTTGCCTTGTCTATTATAGGATGCCAGTGGTACATAGCTTTAAAAAAGCTATCAAAGTTATAGTTTTCAGGTACAAAAAGTTTAGAAACATTTCTACAGCCTAAACCATAATATCTAAAAATATCTTCTGAAAGGTTTTTTAGGTCGTCTTCTGTTTCATTGCCTGTAAGTATGGCTACGGAGTTTCTGTTTTTTCTGATAACAGCTGGTTTTCCTTTGAAATAATATTCAAAATAGCGGGCGGTATTATCGCTTCCGGTTGCTATTACCGCATCAAAGTTTGATAGTTTTTCTTCGGTAAATGTGATACGTCCTTTAAATTCTGGCGCAACGTATTCTAGATATTTGGCTAAAAACGGTAATAATTGCTTGTCGTTTGATGATTGTTTAACCACAACATTATGCCCTGAAAGTAATACCGAAATAAAGTCGTGAAACCCAACTAGCGGAATGTTTCCTGCCATAATAATGGCAACATTTTTTTGAGAAACATCCTTAAAGTTATAATTATCTAACCATTGGTTAATATTACTATCTGTCAATAAATTAGACCAACCACTTAAAGCATACACTATATTCTCTTGTGTGAACCAACCATTGTGTTCTTCGGCTAATTTTATTTGGTGCTTAAACCCATCAAAAAACAAATCGTTATGAAGTATGTCTTGCTTTTTTTCAAAAGGTGTGACTGAAAACTGACTTAAAAAGGTTCCTAATTTTACAAAAGCATCAATTCTTTGCGGTAAGTTCATTCTAATTTGGTTATGAATGGTTTTGGCTTTATTTTTGTACAAAGTTAGAAAAATAAAACTCTGAAATAGAAAAAATGCTATGGCAATTATAATAACAGATGAATGTATAAACTGTGGTGCTTGTGAGCCTGAATGCCCAAACACTGCTATTTATGAAGGTGCAGACGACTGGAGATACAATGATGGCACGAGCCTAAACGGTAGTATTGTGCTTCCTAACGGAAATGCTGTGGATGCAGATGAAGCTCAAGAGCCTTTAAGTGACGAGATATACTATATTGTACCAGATAAATGTACCGAGTGTAAAGGATTTCATGAAGAACCACAATGTGCGGCTGTATGCCCTGTAGATTGTTGTGTTCCTGATGATGATCATGTAGAAACCGACGAAGAGCTTTTAGGTAAGCAACGTTTTATGCATCCTGAAGATTAAGGGGCTGCATCTATTTTTATAAATAAAAAAAAACCTCAAACTGTATGTTTGAGGTTTTTTTTATTATCGTGTTTTTAGTAGGTATACAACTTACATGCTAGCTACTACTCTATCTAAAAAGGCTTGGTATTGCTTAAGTTCATAAGGCACATCGGCATTTTTTTCCATATCATGAAAATGGTGAGATGCTAATAATGTCATTCCTGTAAAGGCATTCATTTTATGAAAGCCAAACATCACGCCATCATCTACACTTTTTTGATCAAAAAATTCATCCTTTAGTGTAAAGGCTGTTTTTGGAGCGTTCCAGCTGGTTGTTAAAATATACTTTTTATCGTGCATTAAACCACCTGTACCGTAGTTTATTTCAGGGTTTAATCTACTTCTACCATCACTTTTATAAATACCGTTTTGATGGCCTTCAGTAAAGACTTCGTCTATATATTTTTTGAATCCGAAAGGTATTTGAAACCACCATATAGGTGTATGATATATAATGATATCTGCCCATTTAAACTTTTCTACTTCTTCTTTTACATCATAATGTTCGCCAACATAGGTTGCTTTTACTTGAAAATCTTTTAGTGTGTTAAAGTAAGCTATTGTACTGTTGAAAAGTGTTTTATTGAATGCGCCACCAGAATGGGCAAATGGATGGCTACCGTTTATTATAAATATGTTTTTCATTTTACATCGGGTTTAAATTATTGCTGCAAAAATACCCTAGTAATATGTATTGTAAAAATAATACAAATCATACCTTTGTATCATAATATTGATAGGTATGGTAAATTTAGAATGGTATAGAACTTTTAAAGCAATATATGAAAACGGCACGCTAACCAAGGCATCTGTAGCGTTGTACGCCTCGCAACCAGGTGTAAGTTTGCACTTAAACGCCCTAGAGGCTTATGTGGGTAAAACCTTGTTTGAGCGTACCTCAAGAAGAATGATACCTACTGAAGATGGTAAGTTGTTGTATGCTTATATTATTGATGGATTGATAAAGCTAGAGAAAGCTGAACAGCATTTTAAAAAAACCACACAAGAAAAAAAAGCTTCTATAAACATTGGGATGTGTTCTGAAATGTTTCAGTTGATTATAGAACCTGAAATACCAAGGCTAAATTTTGATTTGGAAGCCAGATTTGGAGCACATACAGATTTAATTAAAGATTTGGATAATGGTATATTAGACCTTGTTATTACTCCAAATAAGCAACATGATAAAAAGCAAAGTGTTAGGTATATACCGTTTTCAAAAGAGAAAATTATTCTTATTGCGGGCAAAAAAACCAATGTGAGCAAGATACAGGAGTATATTGCTAAAAACGACCTAAAGGAACTGGAAGCGGTACTACTAGATAACCACTGGTATAGCGCATCAAATGAGATGGAGCATTTTAGGCGTTTTTGGTTTGAAAACTTTCAAAAAAAGCCTTCGTTTAAACCTAATTATATTTTGCCTAGCATTACTTCTATTATAAGGTGTTTGGCTGATGATGAAGGGCTTGCTGTGGTTCCTGATTTTTTATGCCAAACAGATATTGCCAAGCAACACGTGTTGCATGTATGGGATGGTAATGCAAATACTGAAAACATCTTATATTTTGCCGTGCAAGCAAAGTCTCAATACAAAAAAGAGATTGGTTTACTACAAGAGATTTTTAGGAATAAGATGCCGCAATAGTGTTTTTGTGCTTTTGGTTTGGTATATAATATGCCGAAATGGCTGTGTAGGAATGAAACTTACCAGTTGGCGATTGGTGATATTTAATCACTAAAAGAACATGGTCAATAACTAAAAGAACATGGTCAATAACTGAAAGAACATGGTCAATAACTAAAAGAACATGGTCAATAACTAAAAGAACATGGTCAATAACTGAAAGAACATAGTCAATAACTGAAAGAACATGGTCAATAACTAAAAGAACATGGTCAATAACTGAAAGAACATGGTTAATAACTGAAAGAACATGGTTGATAACTGTATATGAGTATTGAGTAGTGAGTAGTGAGTAGTGAGAGATTGATTGCACGCTCCTACTTTACTATGTTATTTTCAATTGTTTGTTTTTGTGTGAGGTACGGAGGTGTAAATTTATGTTTATATGACAAAAAGTGGCTTTGTTTTATAAAAAATCTGTTAGATTTGTAGGTGTATATATAATAAAAATAAACACACTAGTGTGTTTATACAATTGTTACCACCAATTTGAAAACTGAACTACAAAGGAAAAATACTAACAGGATTTTTGGACTGATATTCCTAATATTTGGAATCGGACTAATTTATCACAGTTTAACGGATTTCTTTAAATATAATTTTACGACAGTTCTGTTTATCGTAATGCGTTCGAATTCAAGCATTATAGCGGAATTTATATTTGGAATTCTAACTTCGTTTTCTGGAATTCTGATTTTTTTAAATAACAAAAAATGGTTGACTTTAATAAAAATATTAGCGATTGGAATAATTACGAATTTAGTATTCGCCTTGTCGTTAAGAATTTCGGATTACATCTTTAATTGGGAATTATTAGCGGAATTATCAGTTAGGTTAATAATTGGATTCGGAACTTATAAACTGACTGAATATCTGAATCGAATAAACCAATCTGAATGGAATTTAAAAGCGGAAAAACTGAATTTTATTATTGGAATTGTAATTGGGCTTTTTCCATTTCTATTCCGACAAATTTGGTTCTGAAAAGAATAAAAACTGGTGGTAACAAAGTACTGTGGTAAAAAACAAGTAAAAATCTATTAATTTTTCGCTAAAGTACTTTTATAAGCATCATCATATATCAATCCTGATTTTGCTATTGCAAAAGCCTGTTTTAGTAACTTATTACA
>NZ_BAABBI010000002.1:0-461872 GCF_039537875.1 Corallibacter vietnamensis | reverse complement strand
GTGTAATAAGTTACTAAAACAGGCTTTTGCAATAGCAAAATCAGGATTGATATATGATGATGCTTATAAAAGTACTTTAGCGAAAAATTAATAGATTTTTACTTGTTTTTTACCACAGTACTTTGTTAGCCACTGGCTTTTTCATTTATTTGTTCGAAAATGTCGGATAAGAAATAGTCTTTGTCTTTTGGGACTATTCCAAATTCCGATTCAATTTTTTCTAAAGTTTGTTCATCCGCTAAATCAAAATCGTGTAAAGAGCTCAAGTCAGATATAAAACAGTCGTAAAAATTAATTCCTATTATTTTGTCAAAAAATTCGACTGCAATATGTTCGTTTTTTTCAATTCGGTCACTTTCTGTATATTCTATTGGAACATTCGCTCCAGGTCTTGGAACATCTGTGTTATTTTTCTTAAAATCTGCAAGGTGTCTTTTTAGGTTTTCAACAGCTTCATTTTCCGTTTCTCCGTGAGCGACTAAACTCCACCAATTCGTAAATTTTGCTCCATATTCCAAGTCATTTTGTTCCGCATTCGGATTTTTCCACGTTTCTAATGGATAATCATTAAAATTCCATTCCGATTTTAGAAATGATTTCAGGTATTTTATTTTGGCTTTCAGTTGGTTCATTCTGCTTGTGGCTAACGCTGCGGCTAAGTGTAGTGTGGGATTGAAAATTGTGAAGTTTTCAATCAGCACGAAACGAGCCAAAGCAGCGAATTTGTGGTTTAAATTTAATAAACAAAACCGTCAAATCGGTGATTTGGCGGTGGGAGAGGTAGAATCTTTGATTTATGACTAAAACCCGCATTACATTTAGCCTTTGTTGTGTTTAGTTTTTATTTTCTCATTAATCAGTCTAAAAATTCGAGCTTCAAATTCTTCTATTTCGGGTTTGTTTTTCCACCACCAAAAACTTTCATTTACCGTTTTCCAATTCCCAAGTGTTAATCCATTATTTATTCCAACAAAAGCAAACGTTGTCGAATTTTCATTTTTTGGTCTTGTCCAAGTATGAATTATTTGATTTTTGTTTTCGTAGTAGAAATATATAGAATACCAATATCCATTTTCATCTTTTCGACCGTCTAAAAGTGAAAAATTTCCGCTATTTGGTGTTTTTACTTTTTTGGACAATGATAGCTCTGGATTTTCGAGTTTTATTTGATTAATGATTTGAATTAGAGAGTCTTCTGGCAAATTAATTTCATAAGTCTCCGCTCTTGGATAGCTGCCTGGTGCTAAAATCCATCCGCCTAAGTAAAACAAGAAGATTATACTCGAAATTGAGAAGATCCAAATTAATATTTTGATAGACTTGCGGTTCATTTTTTAAATTAAACACAACAATTGTATAAACACACTAGTGTGTTTATCTATATTATGTTTATACCTCTAAAATAGTTAAAATTCTTAAAAACTGATCTGGTTTTATGGTTATTTGTGTATTGGGCTGGTAGTAAATAAAAACTGAATAGAATATTCTGCAAGACACGAGTACGAAGTGCGAACTGTACGTTAGTAAATTTTTAGTAAGTAGGCTCTCACTAGCAAAATCAGGATTGATATATGATGATGCTTATAAAAGTACTTTAGCCAAAAATTAATAGATTTTTACTTGTTTTTTACCACAGTACTTTGTTACCCAACGTTTTTTATTCCGATTTTATATTTTTCCGCTGTTTGTTTATCAAATATAATTGTCAAATGGTCTTGCATTCCAATTGCTCCATTTTCTTTAATTTCAAGTGCTGAAATCCATATTTCTTTTCCATTCTCAAATTCAATTCGCACGCCTTGTGGATAATAATTCCGTTTTTTATCATTAATTAAATTCCAAAATGACCAAAAACTCTCAATTCCGTTTATTTTTTTTCCAATTAATTCCGTCCAGTTTTGATTTTCCTTTACGTTATGTTTTTTAACTCCATTTTCAGCACTAAATTCAGTTAGAATATTTCCTTTTCTGAACTTAACATCATATTGAGTAAATTCATTTCCCCAAACAAAATAATAAGAATTTTTATCCGACGAAATTATTTCAATTCCGTAATCTAATGAGTGAAATTCAGTTTCATTCCACAATGGTTTTCCATAATCAATTCCGTAATAATTCACATCAGAAATTGTCTTTCCAATTAATTCCTTAATCGGCTTTTCGTAATCGTTAATTTCTATTTCGAGTGGTTTTTTCAAATGTTGGGTAACGGTTTGGCTATGATTAGTACGGAAGTTAATAAGCGATTAACTTCTGATTAAGCACTTAGCCAAAACTTTTTATTTTGTTTTAATTTTTCATTTTTAAAGCCAAATCAAAAAGATTTGGCGGACTTTATAAAAATACACTAACTTTTGGATTAAACACCAAACCCCGTATTGATTATAGCCCTTGTTGTAAACTGTGCTTTTTCATTTCTTTATTCTATTCACTTTGACGTAAAACCAAGGAACAGATTCAGCGTTCATTGGGTCATTCATAAATTCCTTTATTTCATTCCAATTCTCAATTTTTTCAAAAAGTCCAAATTCGTTTATTTTAAGTCCGAACTTATCTTTTAAATCATTTGCCAAGTCGTTGCAATGAAAAGAATGGAAGTCTCCGCTTATTTCAATTCCGATTATGTCGTAACCTAAAAACTCGTCTTTTCCTAAATCGAGTTCTTTGTTTTTAAGTTTGCTATAAATTCCAATTTCTCCGCTATTCGATTCAGTCGGTTTTGTCATTTCCAACGCTTCGCTCAAATCAGATTCGGGAAAGCTGATACTTAATATTTCAAATTCAGAATCATTGGGAAAGAACTTTTCTTTGTATTCAGTCAATGTTTTTATGTCCGAAAACGTATTTATCCAACCAAGTTTTTCTTCGTCCAATTTTTTGTCTGCCCAAACTTGTATTTCCTCAACATTTTTATCAGTCAGATTAAAAGTTTGTTTAGTTTCTTTTAATTCTTTCTTTTCAGTTGTTGCCCAAGAAATTGACCAAGAGTCAAAAAAAGATTCGTTTATACAACGACTACAAGTATAGATTTCTAAACCTTTAATCGTTCCATATTCGACAGGTTTTAGTTTAATCAGATAATATGCTCCAATGTAGTATTTCACTCGGTTTTCGGCATTGTTTACAACAATTGTATAAACACACTAGTGTGTTTATCTATATTATGTTTATACCTCTAAAATAGTTAAAATTCTTAAAAACTGATCTGGTTTTATGGTTATTTGTGTATTGGGCTGGTAGTAAATAAAAACTGAATAGAATATTCTGCAAGACACGAGCACAAAGTGCGAACTGTACGTTAGTAAATTTTTGTAAGTAGGCGAAAACTAGCAAAATCAGGATTGATATATGATGATGCTTATAAAAGTACTTTAGCGAAAAATTAATAGGTTTTTACTTGTTTTTTACCACAGTACTTTGTTGGCAACAGTTTTTTTCGTAACTAATAATATTTTAGTTTCCGTATATTTTTTAAAATTCAGATTCCGAAATAATTCTTTAGATTATTTCTGTGCTTATATTTAATTCTGTCTGTTTGATTTTGGTCAGTATAATTTAAAAAAAGTTCTATTTTGTCCGCCTATTTTATGAAATTCCGCTTTTGTTCGATTCTAATTACGAACAGTTTTGAAATTTCCGAAAATTAAAGAAGTAATTAAAAGTCCGATTCCAATTCCGATAAAAGAACCCTTCGCAAAATCAGGTAATTCAAAAAAATGAGATACAATTTGTGAAGTTGCAATTACAAGCATTCCAATTGATAATAAAATTAATGCTCTTCTTTTAGTTATTTTTTTCATTTGATTTTAGATTTTAAATTATTGGTATCTCAATTAAAGTATTTGTTACATTAAGCTCTTAGTTTCTCAACGTTTTGGCTAAGTGTCTAGTCCTGAAATATGGCTACAGGTTAAAAATTGATTTACGCTGATAATTTATATACCATATTAGGTGTTTTATAGTCTAAAGATACATGTAATCTTATTTCGTTGTATAAATTAATTGCATTTTTTGTAAGTAGGCTCTCATTAGCAAAATCAGGATTGATATATGATGATGCTTATAAAAGTACTTTAGCCAAAAATTAGTTAGTTTTTACTTGTTTTTTACCACAGTACTTTGTTGTAAAACGTATTTTTTTTCTTTTTTGTCAAATATTAATATTTCCGATTTAGTACTTTCACTTTTAACAATCTCTTTGTCACATTCTGAATCAAAAGTATAATTTTTAATATTTGTCTTAATTGTTATGTCATTTAATTTATTTTCAAATTTATCATTCATAATTAAAATACTCTTTGAAGTTTCAAAAGATGCATTTTCACAAGTTCCATTATTTTCTCCAGTAGTATTTTCTAGTTCAAAATTGTTCAAAACCTCAATTATTTCGTTGCCTTTTGGGTAATATAAATTAATTATTTCACTGTCATAAGGATTTACTCTTGAACTTCCACTATAAGAATATCTTAATCCAAAAGCTCGAATGTTTTTATTCAAATAATAAGGAGCAGTATCGATTTTTAGTGAACTTAAATAAACGGCATCTGAAGTCCATTCGGCTTTTTTAGTGTAATTTGCTTCAAATGATTTTGATTTTTTATTCCAAATCAGAATATTATTGTCAATATCGTAACAATAGTCGCATTCATTATATCTGTTCGTTATAATAGGTAGGACAATAATAGTTTTTTCTTTCGGGAAAGTCTTTAAAGTTACTTTTTCTATTAATAAATCTTTTTCGTTAACTTTTAAAAACTCTATAGATTTACCAATCAATTCCTTATCAGTCAATTCTTGTCCGAAAGTAAATAATGAAAACATAAATAAAGTTATAAATATTGTTTGTTTCATTGGTCTTGGAATATGTTTTACAACGGTTAGTATATGAAAAAGTAGCGGATTTTAAGCACTAACTTTTCGGATTATAATAGACCTCTAATTTATTAATTTTCTTTTGTTTAAGCACTTAAACCGCTATTTTTCATATACGTTGTTACCCACAGTATTTATGTGAAAATCTTGTTCATATATATGTTTGATATTATTAGAATTCCCATAAGTATTATAAGTAAAAGCATAATAAAGATAGAATCCTTATGTTTGATATGCGCGGTTAAAGCCGTTATTAAAAATAAACCAACACCGGCATAAGTCCATTCTTTTAGTTGCAAAGAAGCAAAAGGTACTAGTAATATTATTGCAGCTAACAATTTTAAAATAGCCAATTCTATCCTGAAAAAATCAGGAAAACCTAAAGCTTTAATCCCTTGAATTGTGCTTTTACTGAATACATAACTATAAGAACTTAAGAAAAGGAAAGCTGATATAATTACTGTTGAAGACCAATAAATAGCTTTCATACTATAAAAAACTATCAGTAATTTGTTTCACCAATTTAGTGCCATCTGGGTCAGCTTTTGTTTTTAGCTCACAAAAATCTTCTGCCCATTTTGAAGTTCTGATTCTTAAAGGTGGATTTTCGTTTTGAGCGATACCAAAAGTAACTTCTGCTACTTCTAAACCTGTTTGATAAACTTGCTCTTTGCCCTCATTTGCTCTTTTTTGATTTCCTGCCATATATCTTTCAAATATTGGTAAGTATTCACCAGTTGCAAATTGTCCTTCAGTCGCAGATTTTTCAATAGCAGAAGTCATAAATTCTGTAGCTATTCCACCTGGTTCAACACAAGTAATCTTAATATTAAAGGCATCAGTAACATAGGCTGCAAGACCTTCCATAAAACCTTCTACTGCAAACTTAGCACCACAGTATAATTCGTTAAAAGGTTGTCCTACTAAACCACCTACTGAGGTAATACTAATGATCTGACCAGATTTTTGTTTTCTCATATAAGGCAGTACGGCTTGTGTGCAAAATACAACTCCGTGATAATTTACGTCAGTAACCCATCTAATTTCTTCCTCAGAAGCTTGCTCTGTTGTTTTCGCAAAACCAGCACCTGCGTTGTTCACTAAAATATCTATTTTTCCATCTTTTTCTATAATAGTTTTTACGGCTGATTCTATTGAATCTATTTTAGTTACATCTAAAGGGAGTATTTCTATATTCAGATTTTCTTCCTGAATTTTCTGTTTAAGTTTTTCCGATTTTTCAAGATTTCGCATTGTAGCGTAAACTTTGTAGTTGTTTTTGGCGAATAGAATAGCACTTTCAAATCCTACGCCTGTTGATGTTCCTGTGATTAATACATTTTTCGTCATAATTGTTATTTTATGGAACGAACGTTCATTCCAAGTTATTGATAAATTTTTTTTATTCTTTGATGGCGTCCCAAACCATTGTTACTTGATTTTTAAGGGAAGCTTGTTTTTTCTCTGTTTGTGTTTGATTAAAATACCATCTTAAATAGGATAAAATAGCTCCACCTATGAACATTAAGATTTCTTCAATGTCAATGTTTTTGATAATGCGTTGTTGTTTTCCCAACATTAAAAGTTCAAAAACAGGAGTAATAGATTTCCGACCTTCTTCTTTGCTATTTTCCGTTATAATAGGAGATGCTTGTAGTTGCTCCATAAATCGGAAATAGTTAGGATTGTTAATGAAGAAAGTAACAGCAATAGTAAAATAGCTTTCAAATTGAGTTTTGATTGGCTTATCCGATTCAAAATTCTCAAAGAGCAATTTTTCCTGTTTTTTTATATCTGTGTAAATTTCATTAATTAAGGCTTCTTTGTTTGGGAAATAGTTATAAATAGTTCCCATTCCAGTTTTTGCCGCTTTGCCAATAGCAGACATTGGAGTATTATGAACTCCTTTTTCTACAAGTAGTTGGAGTGCAGATGCTAATATGGTTTGTTTTTTATTCACGTTGCAAATATATAACAATTGGAATGATTGTTCCAAATTATTATGATTTTTTTTGTGGAACTGGTAGTGATTTTATATTGTGGGTAACGAGTTTGTGTAAGAATAGTAGCGAATTAATAAGTACTTACTTTACGGATAACAATATACTTAATTAAACAATAATAGCGGTTTGATTATACACCCAAACCGCTATTATTTTTATACATTATTAGCAACTGGCTATTTCAATGTTTTCTTCATGAATTCTCTCATTTTGTTAATAATTTTATCACCATCTTCTTCCAAGGCAAAGTGGCCTGTGTCATAAATATTATAATCTATGTCTTTCACATCTTTTTTAAAGGCTTCTGCTCCACTTTCAGGAAAAAACTCATCGTTTTTTCCCCAAACAATTAATAAAGGTGGTTGGTTATCTCTTAAGTATTGTTGCCATTTTGGATATAATTTTAAATTGTTTTGATAATCATAAAACAAATCAATATTTACGGCATGAGCATTGGGTCTAGATAATCTTAAGTAATCTAAATGCCAAGTATCCGGATTTACATTTTCTGGGTTTCTAGTTCCATGTGTGTATTGCCATTCTAAACCTTCTAAAGAGAAAGCTGGTAATAGTGCATTTTCTGTTTTTTCATTCCTATCAGCCCAAAAAGCTCTAATGTCTTTCCAAGCTTCTCCAAGTCCTTCTTCATAGGCATTACCATTTTGATTAATTATTGCGGTAACTCTTTCAGGATGTGCGGTGGCAATTCTAAAACCAATTGGTGCGCCATAATCCTGAATCATTAATGCATAGCGTTTGATTTCTTTTAATTCTAAAAACGAATTTATGGTTTTGGCAATATTGTCAAACGTGTATTCATAATCATTAGCGGAAGGAAAATCACTATTTCCAAAACCAGGATAATCTGGTGCTATTAGGTGATATTCATTAGAAAGTTGATTTAAGACTTTTCTATATTGGTGTGAAGATGAAGGAAAACCATGCAGCAAAACAAGCGTAGGATTTTTACTGTCTCCTGCCTCTCTATAAGCTATGTTTACACCGTTAATACTTTTAGTTTTGTAATGTATTGGATTCATTGTTTTTTTAATTTGTATTGTTAATGTTTCTTTGTTTTTTTTGGTACTTGATTTTTCTTGACAAGAAACTATTAGTGTCAAGATTAATAGATATGCTAAGTTTAATTTTTTCATTGTGTTGTATATTTAAAGTTTTCGTTCAGATTCTTTTATTTCTAAATCATTAATACTTGCAAATCTTTTTTGCATTAATCCGTTTTCATCAAACTCCCAATTTTCATTGCCATAGGCTCGATACCATTGTCCTTCTTTGTTTTGATATTCATATTCGAATCTTACAGCCATGCGATTATTTCTAAAGCCCCAAAGTTCTTTTTTTAGTTTATAGTTACGTTCATTAAGCCATTTGTTTTTTAAAAATTCCTGAACTTCCTTACGACCATTGATAAAACTGGTTCGGTTTCTCCATTCGGTATCTTCGGTATATGCCATAGATACAGTTATAGGGTCTTGACTATTCCATGCATCTTCTGCCATTTGAACTTTTTGTTTTGCCGTTTCTTCGTTGAAAGGCGGTATTGGATATTTTTTCATAATTAAAATTTTAGTTACCGAACATTCGGTATAATATGTAAGTAAATTTTTTTATTCGTTTAAATAGTTGTACTCAATATTTTGAAGCGTTTTTTCGAAAATTGAAATATCTCCTAATCCTTTAGTGACAATTAGACTGCCTTGTATATCAATTAATACCTGCAATGCTTTTTGTTCAGCTTCTTTAGGACTTAGGTTTAATGCGATTCCAATTTCTTTAAAAGCAGAAAGCCAGTCAGTCATTCCTTTATTAATTTGTTTCTCGAACAACTCAATACCTCCTTGCATTGAAAGCGCTCGGAAAATACAGGTTTCATTTCCGCCATCGTATAAAGTACTTATTTCATTTAATGCATTTTTTAATCTAATTTTTGGCTCAAAATCAGTATTTGAAAGAGATTGAAAAATATTTTCATTAACCCATTGATCTAAATGATTCAATACTGCGTCAGCCATTTCCTGTTTTCCGTTTGGAAATCTATGATATAGGCTAGCTTTTTTTAAACCTGTTGCTTCTGATAACTCTTTTAAGCTAGCACCTTCATATCCTTTGGCACGAAAAACCTTAGTTAATCCTTTTAATATTTCAATGTCTAATACTTTTTGTGGTCTCATAGTGCAAATATAGCTAAAATTATTTAATTACCAAACGTTTGGTAAAATACTTGAGGGTTTGCTTTATATTGTCTAGTCCTGAAATATGGCTACAGGTTAAAAATTGATTTACGCTGTTTTTAAATATACCATATTAGGTGTTTTATAGTCTAAAGATACATGTAATCTTATTTCGTTGTACAGATTAATTGCATTTTTTGTAGCTTTTTTTAGCGTGTTGTAGGCTATCAAAACTCTGGAATGGCTAATCAGAACTTTGTGGTGGTTTGCTTCGTTTGTATTGTTGCGGATTGGCTTGCGAGACATGAACACGAAGTGCGAACTGTACTT
The DNA here is from genome assembly GCF_039537875.1 of Corallibacter vietnamensis. Taxonomy (NCBI): domain Bacteria; kingdom Pseudomonadati; phylum Bacteroidota; class Flavobacteriia; order Flavobacteriales; family Flavobacteriaceae; genus Corallibacter; species Corallibacter vietnamensis. The sequence continues at coordinate 452,478 of NZ_BAABBI010000002.1, read as the reverse complement.
TAGTAAATTTTTGTAAGTAGGCTCTCATTAGCAAAATCAGGATTGATATATGATGATGCTTATAAAAGTACTTTAGCGAAAAATTAATAGATTTTTACTTGTTTTTTACCACAGTACTTTGTTGCCAGTAGTTTTTTTTGTTCTAAAATATATTTAATCAATTCAGCTCCAAAGTCCAATAGTTTTATTGAAGGTGCTCTTTCATCTATTGCGAATCCGCCTCCACCTATATAATCGTGAAAATCTCCACTAATCCTTATCAGAGAAACATTTTCCAAATCTCTTACACACTTACGAAAATAGTATTTATCTATTTTAGGATTGTTTTTTAAATAATGTTCTAGCAGACTTTCATAACCTTTTATACTTCCTGCGATATAATTTTCATTCAGAGAAATATAACTCAATATAATAAAGTGAGTAGGTGTAAGTTCGTCTATTATTCTTAAAAAAGAGTGTTTTTTGTCAAATTCTAGTTGATTGTCAAAATAATTTCCAATTGAATTTTGAAGATAATATAGTTTTTCAGTTTGATGAGTTTTAAAAGCTATTTGGCTAGCTTCTATTAAAAAGGTTACAAATTCATCATTTTCCTTTAAATTTTCAATCTTAAATGATTCAGATGTTTGTTCGAGATACTTAAGTTTATCAACAACAGCTTGCATCCATTCTTCTCTCCTTTTTGTAATTGGTTGAGAAAGTATTAGTCCAAATGTTTCAGAAGCAACACCACCAGCAAAAGGAATAGCTCCAAATGCTCCTTTAACTATAGAATGAGCTTTGTCTTTTGATGATTCTTTCGGTACTTCTAAATCACTCATATCGCTTTTTTTTTTAATTACTGCCAACGGTCTCCTTTAAGGTCAACCCGTGAAAATTCCTACAAAATCTCATTACCAAAACAAAAAATTGAAACACATAAAACAGCAACACAAAACTGTGTCTATAAATTTGTGTTGCTTAAAACAAATGAAACAAAACCGTAAAAAAAGTTATTTACCGATACAGAAGTTAGCAAAAATATTACCTAGCAAGTCATCATTAGTAATCTCTCCTGTAATCTCACCAAAGTGATACAACGCTTGGCGTATATCAATAGCCATTAAATCACCAGACAATCCAGTCTCTAAACCATACTTCACTTTCTGTATTTCTTCAAAGGCTTTTAAGAGCGCATCATAATGACGTGTATTAGTAACAATAGTCTCATTATTACGTAAAGCACCTGTATTAATCAACTCCAAAAGTAAATCTGTTAATTGCTCTACACCAAAACCTGTTTTTGCCGAAAGTAAAATTACGCCTTCAATATGTTGCTCTAGTTCTGCCAATTGGTTATCAGTAAGTTTATCAACCTTATTAGCAATAATAAGTAGTGGTTTTTGAGGGTATTTGTTCTTAATTTTTTCTATTTCAATCTGAATAGTATTTAAGTTTGAAATCCCCTTTTCACTATCAAAAAGATATACCGTTACTTGAGATTGTTCTATTTTCTCAAAGGTTTTTTTAATACCAATACTCTCCACAACATCACTCGTTTCTCTTATACCAGCAGTATCTATAAACCTAAACCCTATGCCTCCTATAGAAATCTCATCCTCAATAGTATCTCTTGTTGTACCTGCAATATCTGAAACTATGGCGCGTTCCTCATTCAAAAGTGCATTTAACAATGTAGATTTACCAACATTAGGCTCTCCTACAATAGCAACAGGAATACCATTCTTAATAACATTACCCACAGCAAAAGAATCTATGAGTCGTTTCAACACAAAAGTAATTCTAACAACCAGCTCCTTAAACTGGGTTCTATCTGCAAACTCTACATCCTCTTCAGCAAAATCCAGCTCCAATTCAATCAACGAAGCAAAGTTTAAAAGCTCCGCTCGTAGTTTGGCTATTTCAGATGAAAAACCACCGCGCATTTGCTGCATAGCTATTTGATGAGACGCTTCATTATCACTAGCTATCAAGTCGGCAACTGCTTCAGCTTGACTCAAATCTAACTTTCCATTAAGAAAAGCTCGTAACGTAAACTCACCAGCATTAGCCATTCTACAACCTTGCCTTAAAAACAACTGAATAATCTCTTGCTGAATATATGTAGAACCATGGCATGAAATCTCTATAACATGTTCGCCTGTATAAGAGTTTGGGTTCTTAAAAACAGATACCAAAACCTCATCAACAACTCGATCACCATCAACAATATGACCCAAATGTATTGTATGCGTTGACTGGTTTTCTAGTACTTTACCACTTACAGATTTAAAACACTTTGACGCAATTGTTATAGCATCATTACCTGAAAGCCTAATAACAGCAATAGCTCCTGCTCCAGAAGCCGTTGCTAAAGCAATAATTGTATCGTTTTCATTCATACTGCAAAAGTACTAAAATGAATGTACAAAAGGCTATTAGAATTTATTAGGGTAATCTTAACAAACAAAATTCAAGAGAACTTATATATTTGCAGAAACTTAAAAACATTAAAATTCATGCTTCGCAAATTTTTAGCAGTATCAATCATTATCTTAACCTTTTCTTGTAACAAAGAAAAAACAACAGGTTTTGTTATAAACGGAACCATAAACGCATCAGCAAATGGTAAAAAAGTAACACTTATCAAAGCTGATATGAAAAACCAAGAGCTACTTGACTCTACAACCGTTACAAACGGAAAGCTTGTATTAGATGGTCTAGTTGAAACGCCTGATATTTATGTATTATCTATAGAAGGTGTAAATGGTAAAATGCCTATTGTTGTTGAAAACACTGAAATGACTATTAGTTTTGATACTGATACACTATTAAACTCTCAAATTACTGGAAGTAAAGAAAATGATGTACTTAAAGAGTTTTTAGAACTTTCTAAACCTTTACAAAAGAAAAATATGTCGTTAGCTGGTGAATTTAGAGCTGCGCAATCTGAAGGTGATACCGTAAAAATGAAAGAACTTCGTGAAACATTCAACACGCTTCTTGAAGAAACTAATGAGAAAAACATTGCTTTAATAGAAAAACACAACGATAAAGTTACTAGTGCTGCATTCCTAGACAACCTATTAACAACAAAAGCTATTGAAACAAAAAAGGCTCAAGAAATATACAACAGCTATACTGATGATGTAAAAAACAGCAGACTTGGTAAAAGCATAAATGAAAAGATTGAAGTAGCTATTGTTACTGCAGAAGGAAGTATAGCTCCAAATTTTAGCGCTAAAAACCCTGAAGGTAAAACAATAGCACTAAACGATATAAAAGGAAAAGCTACTATTATTGATTTTTGGGCTGCTTGGTGTGGACCTTGTAGAAAAGAAAACCCAAACGTTGTAAAAGTATATAACAAATACCACGACAAAGGTCTAGAAATAATAAGTGTATCTCTTGATGGTACACCAAGACAAAAAGATGCTAAAGCTGCTTGGATTGAGGCTATTGAAAAAGATAACTTAACTTGGCATCATGTATCAAACCTACAGTATTTTAATGACCCTATTGCAAAACAGTACAACATACAAGCTATTCCTGCTACATTTATATTAGATGCTGAAGGAAAAATAGTTGCAAAAAACTTACGCGGTCAAGAATTAGAAGATAAAATAGCTGAAATGCTTAATTAATTCTTACTTAAAATCTTTATAAAAAAAGCCTTTCAATGATTTGAAAGGCTTTTTAATTTTTAAAGCTTTCCTAGTTTTTTTAAAACAAATAATAATACAATTGGCAGTGCTAATATTACAATCATTAGCAAATGGGTTTCAAACAACCAACTAGCAAGTAATAAAGTAATAATATAACCACCTATAGCACCTCCAAAATGTGCATCATGCCCTATATTGCCTATTCGGTTTTTCATACCATAAATAGAATACAACAAATACCCAACTCCAAATATATAAGCAGGTATAGGAATTGGAATAAAAAACAAATACAAACTCATATCAGGCTGTAACAAAATAGCAGAATAAATAATACCTGTTACAGCGCCACTTGCTCCTACAGCACTGTAATAATATTCGTTTTTATGAAAATACAAAGACAATAAATTACCAAGCAATAAACTACCTACATAAATAATGATAAAATATAAAGCGCCCAGAAAACCAATAACAACATCAGCAAACACATACAGCGTAAACATATTAAAAAACAAGTGAGCTGTATCTACATGCAAAAAGCCCGAACTAAACATTCTAAACTGCTCGCCCTTAACAATAGACCCTACGTTAAATTTATACTTCTCAAAAAAACCAAAATCATTAAATCCTTTAAATGAAATTATTACATTGGCTGCAATAATCACAATAGTTACCAAACTTAAATTGCCCATAAATTGTAATCGTTATAATTTAAATATACGTTATATTTGCACTTGCAAATCTAAAATTAATTCATGCAATTTCTTGCTTATATTCTAATTTATCCATTTTTGTGGTTAATCTCTATCCTACCTTTTAGATTACTATATGCTTTTTCTGATGTTATTTATATACTCATTTATCATATCGTAGGATATCGAAAAAAAACTGTAAAAGAAAATTTAAAACTTGCTTTTCCTGATAAATCAGAACAAGAAATAAAACAAATCACTAAAAAGTTTTATCACCACTTATGTGATATGATTTTTGAGTCTATAAAATCATTAACCATTTCTGAAAAGGAAATGAAAAAACGCTTTGTTATATCAAATTTAGAAGCTGTTTATAAACTTGAAAAAGACCAAAAAAGTATTGTTTTAATGTGTGGTCATTATGCAAGTTGGGAATGGATTTTTGTTCTTCAAACATTTATAAGTCATAAAGGCTATGCCATTTATAAAAGATTAGCCAATAAATATTTTGATGCTTTAGTAAAACGTATTAGAGCAAAATATAACAGCTATTTAATTACAACAAAAGAATCTATACCAACACTTATTGAAGCAAAAAAAAGAGGCGAACTTACCATGAATGGATTTGCTTCTGACCAATCACCCAAAGCCGAAAAAGCTTTTTACTGGAGAGATTTTATGGGTATTACAGTTCCTGTTCATACTGGTGCTGAAATGCTAGCCAAAAGACTTGACATGGCAGTTGTTTATCTAGGTGTAGAAAAGGTAAAACGTGGGTATTACCACGCAACACTAGAAACAATTACTGACAACGCTTTAGCTTACAAAGACTACGAAATAACTGATGTGTTTTTTGAAATGCTAGAAAAGCAAATATATAACGCTCCAGAATATTATTTATGGACACATAAACGCTTCAAACACAGAGATAAAGTACCTGCAGAATACAAAAAATAAGACGTTAATCCTTATTTAACTCCCGAAACACTATTTATTTCTTCTATTATTTTATCTGCTAAAGTATCAGCATTTTCTTGAGTTGACGCTTCTGTATACACTCTAATAATTGGCTCGGTATTACTCTTTCTTAAATGCACCCAACTATCTGACAAGTCAATTTTAACACCATCTATTGTAGTTACTTTTTCATGGCTGTATTTAGCTTCCATTGTTTTTAAAATGGCATCAACATCTAAACCTGGTGTTAAAGCTATTTTCTTTTTACTCATAAAGTAATTTGGATAAGAAGCTCTTAACGTACTTACATTCATTTTTTTCTCGGCTAATAAGCTCAAAAATAAAGCAACACCTACAAGTGCATCACGACCATAATGTAATTCAGGATAAATAATACCTCCATTACCTTCACCGCCTATAACTGCGTTATTCTTTTTCATAAGTTCAACCACATTTACTTCTCCTACAGCACTAGCTTCATAGTTTCCGCCATGATGTTCAGTAATATCTCGTAATGCTCTTGTTGAACTCATATTACTCACTGTATTGCCCGGCGTTTTACTCAACACATAATCGGCACAAGCAACAAGCGTATATTCTTCTCCAAACATATCGCCATTCTCATCCATAAAGGCAAGTCTATCAACATCCGGATCTACAACAATACCAAAATCAGCATGCTCTTTAACAACTGCTTGAGACAAGTCAGTTAAATGCTCTTTTAAAGGTTCAGGGTTATGCGGAAAATGACCATTTGGCTCACAGTAAAGCTTAACTGCTTCTACACCTAATCGCTCTAACAATAAAGGAATAGCGATTCCTCCTGTTGAGTTTACGCCATCTACTACAACTTTAAAGTTAGCTTTTTCTATGGCATCTACATTTACTAAATCTAATGCTAAAACTTCATCAATATGTATATCTATATAAGCATCATTTTTAGTGATGTTACCCAAACTGTCTACATCTGCAAAGAGTAAATCTGTACTTTCAGCTAATTTTAAAATTTTCGCACCTTCTTCTCCATTCAAAAATTCACCTTTAGCATTAAGTAGCTTCAAGGCATTCCATTCTTTAGGGTTATGACTTGCTGTAAGAATAATACCTCCATCAGCATGTTCCATAGGCACTGCAACTTCTACCGTTGGTGTTGTAGACAAGCCTAAATCTACCACATGAATTCCCATACCAACCAATGTATTCATCACTAAATTTTGAATCATTTCTCCAGAAATTCTAGCATCACGACCTACAACAACCTTATAGTCTGATTTGTTTCGTTGCTTTTTTATCCAAGCTCCATAAGCCGACGCAAATTTTACAGCATCTATAGGTGTTAAGTTTTCGCTTACTTCACCGCCTATTGTTCCTCTAATTCCTGAAATTGATTTTATAAGTGTCATGTAGTTATTTTGATATTTAAAACAAATATACACGTTCTGTAAGATTTCTTAAATACTAATTTGTAAATTCGAGGAATGAATTTTTTAGCACATATCTATCTTTCTGGCAACAACGATTTTGTTACTATTGGAAATTTTATAGCAGATGGCATTAGAGGAAAGCAATATCAAAAGTTTCCTAAAGACATTCAAATAGGTATCTTACTGCATCGTGAAATAGACACATTTACAGATGCACACCCTACAGTAAGGCAAAGCACCAAAAGGCTACATGAAAAATATAGTCATTATAGCGGCGTTATTGTAGATATACTGTATGATCATTTTTTAGCAAAAAACTGGAACGCATACTGCAATGTCCCTTTAGAGCGTTATGTTGATAATTTTTACAAGCTCTTAGAAGATAATTTTGAAATATTACCTGTAAGAACTCAAAAAATGCTTCCGTTTATGATAACAGATAATTGGCTGGTAAGTTATGCTGAGATTGATGGTATTCAGCGTGTTTTAGAAGGTATGAATAGACGTACTAAAAATAAATCTAAAATGAATTTAGCAACAACTGAATTGAAACAGTTTTACACAGAATTTGAATCTGAATTCACTTCATTTTTTAAAGAATTAGAAGCTTTCTCTAAAAAAAAGAAGCATGAAATCATCAATACTTTTTAAACAAAATCTATGCAAAGACTCATCTTTCTATTTATATTAATCTCTTTTGTTTTTTCTTGTAAGGATACTAATAAGCCTAGTATTTCAAAAACCAAAAGCAAACGCGGTTTAGTAACGCAAAATGCCATGATAGTTTCTGCAAGAGAAGAAGCTTCAAGCATAGGAACTGAAATTTTAAAAAAAGGAGGGAATGCTTTTGATGCCATGATGGCTACCGAAATGGCTCTGGCTGTTACCTATCCGTATGCTGGAAACCTTGGTGGTGGCGGTTTTATGGTTTACAGGTTAGCCAATGGTAAAACTGGTGCGTTAGACTTTAGAGAAAAAGCGCCTTTGTCTGCTTCAAAAAACATGTACCTTGATGAAGAAGAGAATGTTATTGAACATAAAAGCACTGTTGGTGCCTATGCAGTAGGAGTACCAGGAACTATAGCTGGTATATTTAAAGCGCATAAAATGTTTGGAAAACTTCCTGTAAAAGACGTATTACAACCTGTTATAAATTTAGCTGAAAACGGTTTTGTTGTTACAAAAAAACAAGCTGAGCGCTTTAAAAAATATGATAGCATTTTTAAGGCTGTAAACAAAAAAGACATCTTATTTACTAAACCTTATAAAGCAGGTGACACATTAAAAAACATTCAATTAGCCAAAACATTATCTAGAATTTCAAAACACGGTAAATCAGAATTTTACACTGGCAAAACAGCTAAAATACTAGTAAATTTTATATCAGAAAAAGAAGGGATAATTACTCTTGAAGATTTGGCTAAATATGAAGCAAAATGGCGAGATCCTGTTATTTTTAACTATAAGGATTTACGCGTTATATCTATGTCTCCACCATCAAGTGGCGGTTTATGTTTAGCCCAAATCATGAAGCAAATAGAACCATTTGATTTACAATCTTACGGTCATAACTCCTTAAAAGCAATTCAAGTTATGGTTGAAGCTGAACGACGTACTTATGCTGATAGAAGTTACTTTTTAGGTGATCCTGATTTTGTAAAAATTCCTACAGAAACGTTACTGAGTGATGTTTACACTCAAGATAGAATGAAAGATTTTTCATTTCAGCAAGCAACACCTTCAGATTCTATTGCTCATGGTGACATTTTGGGCTACGAATCTACAGAAACCACGCACTACTCTATTGTTGACCAATTTGGGAATGCTGTAGCAGTTACAACAACCTTAAATAGTGGTTTTGGCTCAAAACTATATGTAGACGAATTAGGCTTTTTTCTTAATAATGAAATGGACGATTTTAGCAGTAAACCAGGTGTACCAAATGTTTACGGATTGATAGGTGCAGAAGCTAATAGCATTGCTCCTGAAAAACGTATGTTAAGCGCTATGACTCCTACTGTTGTAGAGAAAGATGGTTTACTATACATGGTAGTTGGTACACCAGGCGGATCAACAATTATAACATCGGTATTACAAACTATTTTAAATGTAGAAGAGTTTGGTCTTACTATGCAAGAAGCTGTAAATGCGCCTCGTTTTCATCATCAATGGTTGCCTGACGAAATCATTATGGAACCAAAACAATTTAGTGAATCATTAAAAAAACAACTTATTAAGAAAGGTTATAAAATTAATGAAACCAAAACGCCGGTTATAGGTAAGGTTGATGCTATTCTTGTTTTAAACAACGGCTTTCTTGAAGCTGGTGCTGATTACAGAGGCGATGATGCTGCTAGCGGGTTTTAGTAAATCAATGAAATTTAGCTTTTTAGGTAGGTTTTTATAAAAAATCACTTACTTTTATCTTCAAACTTGTTTTATATGAAAATCACAAAATTGCTACGAATTATTTCAGGAATTGTTATTTTTTTAACCTTACCTACTCTGCTTTTTTTCGGTTTCATATATTTTAGTTACAATGAGGATCTTCCTGAAGGAAAAAAAGGTAACCAAGCTGATGAGCTCGCTCTAAAAATGCTTGATGCTTTAGATTATGACGCTTATAAAAAAACCAATTACATTGAGTGGGTTTATAAAAACAAAAGACAGTTTAACTGGAATAAACTTGAAAATATTTGTACCATTTCATGGAAAGAATTTAAAGTAGAATTAAACCTTAACGACACAGCTTCTAGCAAGGTTTACGTTCATAAGTTTAAAGTAAATGGCGATAAGGCCAACCAACTTATTAAAGAAGCTTATTCTTATTTTAAAAAAGATTCATTTTGGGTAATTGGTCCGTATCAAGTTTTTGATAATGGTGTAGAACGCTACAAGGCTAAATTAGAAAACAAACAAGATGTTTTACTAGTAACATACCCTAAAAACAATGATGACTCACAGAATTCTTATGCTTGGATTCTAGATAAAAATTACAAACCCATTGCTTGTAAAATGTGGACCAACGAGCTACCTATTGGAGGTCTTGAAATGTCTTGGAGAGATTGGACTACAACTCAAAGTGGTGCACAGTTACCAACCTATCATGAGATGATTTTTACTGGAATAAAAATAAACAACATTAAAGGGACTATTAGTGAATTCTAATATGGTTTATTAATAAAAAATCCCTTCTCATTTCTGAAAAGGGATAAGCAAATAACGTTATTTTTGATTCAAAACCTTCCTAACAATAACTTATAACCATAAACAAGTTTAATTCTGAATCTCTACTTGGTTATCTACTATTTCTTTTACAGGAACAATTAAAGTTCCGTTTTCTGTTTTTAACGTAATTGATATTTCGTTTACTTCTACTATTTCTCCTTTAACGTCTTTAAACGAAATAACTTGTCCTAACATAAACACACGTCTTGTGTAATATGCTTTTAACAAACTATCTACCACATCTTTTGCTCCTAATCCTAACGCTAAAGCAAGCGCTAACAACAAAGCGCCTAATATAAGCGTAATATTATTCGTTATTATTTCAGTATTAATACCTGCTTGATTAAGAGCTGTTACAGCAATAAATACAAATAAAATTAAAAAAACCAGATTACTTATTATGCGTCCACCTGATAATTCTAGTTCTTTAAAAAATGAATATAAGGTATTTTTCACAAAACTAGCAATGTAGAGACCAATTAATAGCAGTATTAAGGCACTAAATAGTTGTGGTAAATAATGTAGTAAATTACTTATTTCTGCTGATATGATAGTTAACTCTAAAACTTGAGTTGCAAGAATTAAAAAAACTAAAAACAAGCCCCATTTTACAAATCCTGCAATAATATTTATAATGTTGAATGTTATTTTTTTGTCTCCAAAAAAGTTAACACCATTTAATTTATCATCTAGTTTATCAGCTTTTACAACCTTTAGAGCTTTCTTAATTATTTTTACTATAATTTTTGATAGCAACCAGCCTAGTAAAAGAATGGTAAAAGCACCTAATAACTTTGGCACTATACTTACTATTTCATGCCATATAGATTCAAATGAGCCTAGCATCATATCTTTCCATTCTGTAATTTTACTCATAATTTTGTTTTATTTTCTATTAATTAGTTCCTCTTCTTTTTTTTAAAGTTCTTTCAAAGATATCTCCAATATTCACTGAAAACAACCTAGACATGTCTATCAAAAACTTGGCAAAAGCTATATCTTTCATCACCTTTCCTTTTAATTCTGAAGGCGCTGTTTTAAGAGGCTTTTCTAATTCTTTAAACGGGTTTTCCATGGTATTAAAGATTTGAATATACTTCGATTAATTTTTCTTTAGCTCGCTTTAAGCGCATTTTTACGGCACTACTTCCTACATCAAGAATGGTTTCTAACTCTTTTATAGTTACACTATCTTGATATTTAAGAAGAAGAATCATCTTGTCTTTTGGAGGGATTCTTTCAAGGGCTATTCGTAGTTTATCAACCTTAAGTTGATAAATATTAAAATCTTCTTCCTCTGGATTGTCTTGTATCTCGGTTGTTTCTACTGCATTTTTTTCTATTTTTTTTGCTGTATCTCTTGTTACATAATTTACACAGTGATTATATGTAAATGCATAAAGCCATGTTGAAAACTTTGATTTCTCTTTAAAAGAAACCAACTTAATAAAAAGCTTTAAAAATACATCTTGAGTTAAATCTTTTGCTTCATCTTCATCTTTTGCAAAGCTGAAACATTTATTATACACTAAATCAGCATATCGGTCATATAAAACTTCAAAAAGATCTGCGTCATTATTAAGAACGATCTTCTTCACTAATGTCTCGTCAAATAAATCTTTTGAAACTTTTTTAGCTTTCAAAAATTTTTTAATGATGTTGGTTTTATATTTAGACACAGCTACCGAGAAGAAGTCACTTTTTTAAATACATTTTTTTTAAAAAAGTCTGATTGATTTAATAATCGTGCAAAAGTACGCGATATTTATTGTTATTAAAGCCTGAATGACTTGACTTTATGACAATATTAACTATTAACCAACACTCTTATTGTTTTAGCAAAAAAAAGGCGAACCAAAAGGTTCGCCTATAATATTTATTAAATGGATTACTTAAACATGTAACGCTCTATCATCAGTAGCAGCTAAAGCAGCTTCTTTGATAGCTTCAGTAAATGTAGGATGTGCATGAGACATACGAGATACATCTTCAGCACTTGCTCTATACTCCATAGCTACAACGGCTTCAGCAATCATATCGGCAGCTCGAGCACCAACCATGTGTACTCCTAAAATTTCATCGGTAGTTTTATCTGCTAAAACTTTTACAAATCCATCAAGATCCATACTTGCTCTACTACGCCCTAAAGCACGCATTGGAAATTGTCCTACCTTATACTCTACTCCAGCTTCTTTAAGTTGCGCTTCGGTTTTACCAACAGCTGCAACTTCTGGCCAAGTGTAAACAACACCAGGAATTAAATTATAATCTATATGTGGTTTTTGTCCTGCTAATGTTTCAGCAACAAATACGCCTTCTTCTTCAGCTTTATGCGCTAACATTGCGCCTTTAATAACATCTCCTATTGCATAAATGTTTGAAGCACTTGTTTGTAAATGGTCATTTACTTCAACTTGACCTCTGTCATTTATTTTTACTCCAGCAGCTTCAGCATTTAAACCATCAGTATAAGGACGACGACCTACTGATACTAAACAGTAATCGCCTTTAAATTCTACTTCTTCACCTTTTTTGTTATCAGCTTTAACGATAACATCATCTCCAACGCGTTCTACCGATTTTACTTTATGAGAGGCATTGATTTTAAATTTTTGCTTCTTTAAAACTTTATTCAACTCCTTAGAAACACCTGCATCCATTGTTGGTAAAATTCTATCTGCATACTCCACAACAGAAACCTCAGCACCTAAACGCTTGTATACTTGACCTAACTCAAGACCAATAACTCCACCACCAATTACAATTAAATGTTTAGGAACTTCTTTAAGTTTTAACGCTTCAGTAGAAGTGATTACACGTTCTTTATCAATATTGATAAATGGTAAGCTAGATGGTTTAGAACCTGTTGCTATTATGGTGTTTTTAGCTTCAATCTCTTCTTCTTTTTCTCCTTTGATAAGGATATGAGTAGCATCTTTAAAGCTTCCTAAACCTTCATATACATCAATCTTATTCTTCTTCATTAAGAAATCAATTCCACCTGTAGTTTGATCTACTACAGATTGCTTACGAGCAATCATTTTTTCTAAGTTTACCTTAACCTCTCCAGAAATATCAATTCCATGCTCTTCAAAATGCTTAATAGCATCTTCATAATGGTGAGACGAGTCTAAAAGAGCTTTACTTGGTATACAACCAACGTTAAGGCAAGTTCCTCCTAAAGTTGAATATTTTTCAATGATTGCAGTTTTCATTCCTAGTTGAGCGCAACGGATAGCTGCAACATATCCTCCAGGACCAGAGCCTATAACGGCTACATCGTATGAATTCATAAGATTGTTTTTTGTCAGATTTTATTTAAAACTATTACAAAAATACAACATTGTATTTTTATTTACGAATGTGAGTTCACTAATTTTAAAGCTATAATTTACTTGAGTATTACGATTTGTAAATCTCTAAAAACTCATTTCGCTTTAAGAAGGAAAACCTAGCATAGTTCCCATGCCTACTGTAAACAACCAAGACCCATAAATAGCATGCTCAATGGAAACCAAAAGTGTTGATTTTGTTTTGGTATAGGTTAGCGCAAACAAGAGTCCGCCAAGAAAGGTTAAAACAAGCACCAAAGTACTTTTAAACATGATGTGTGCTAATGAAAACACTACTGCATTTAAAACTATTGCAAAAGAGGTGCTTTGAAACAATACTGCATATCTTTCAAAAAAAAGCGTTCTATAAGTAAGTTCTTGAGGATATACCGAAAACACACTGTAAACAAACAAAATAGTCAACCATAGTAAGGGCTTGTTTAACAATACTTCAAATAAACGAGCATTATCAGTAAACCAAACGAAAAGCGTGGTTAATACAGCTATAATGGCTAGTTTTATAACAGTTTCTCTCCAAAACTGTTTCCAATTTAAACCTTTAGCTACTTTAAATTGTTTCTGTTCAACTTTAAGTAATAGATATATGACATACAAGAATCCTACAAACCCAACACCCAACTTAATAAATGGTGAATAATCCAACGCAAAACTTATTGGTATTAGAATGAAAATAATGAAAAACTCTATGAGTTTATAAGTGTTAGATTTCATAACTAAACGCGTATTGCTGTTGTGTGTTTTACTTCGTTAATTACAAACATACTATGTGTACTACCAATATGATTTATAGAGGTTAATTTATTAACCATAAACTCTCTAAAGGCTTCCATATCGCTTACTATCACTTTTAAAAGGTAATCATAATCACCACTAATATGAAAACACTCTACAACTTCTTCTAAATTAGTAACATCTTTTTCAAATTTAACCACATACTCATGTGAATGCTGAATAAGTTTAATATGACAAAACACTATAAATGATTTATCAATCTTTTCTTTTTTTATTAATGCTACATATTTATTTATAACACCTTCGCGTTCTAACTTTTTGATACGCTCGTAAACAGCAGTTACCGATAAATTCAGTTTTAAGGACAACTCTTTATTGGTTTGTTTACTATCCTGCTGAAGCAAATGCAGGAGCTTTTTATCTATATCATCAAAAATCATATTGAAAATTTTTCTTTAAACTAACGTATTAGCAGATTTTTTACCTAAAATATTTTTATAAAAATAACAAATAACAGATTAATAATCTAAAATCATACACATATATTGATAATATATCTATTTATTTAGATTTTTGATGTATTAATTAAACACACATATACTATGTCATTTAAACCCGCAAATAACATACAAGACTTACAATATTTTGGTGAGTTTGGAGGCGTTAACCCTTCTATTTCAGATTCATCTACATACACCTTTTTATCAGCTAAAACCATGTTTGATACGTTTGAAGGTAATGCAGATGGTTGCTACCTGTATTCTCGTCACTCATCACCTTCTAACCTTTATTTAGGAGAAGCGCTTGCTGCTATGGAAGGTACTGAAACTGCTAATGTAACTGCATCAGGAATGGGAGCCATTACACCTGTAATTTTACAACTTTGTGGTGCTGGAGATCATGTGGTATCTAGCAGAACTATTTATGGTGGTACTTATGCGTTTCTTAAAAATTTCACACCAAAACTTAATATTAGCACCTCGTTTGTTGATATTACTAAACTAGATGTTGTTGAAGCTGCAATTACCGAAAACACTAAAGTTTTATATTGCGAATCAGTTAGTAATCCTTTATTAGAAGTTGCCGACATAAAAGGTCTCGCTGCTATAGCAAAAAAACATAATTTAAAACTTGTAGTAGACAATACGTTTTCGCCATTATCAATATCACCTGTTAAATTAGGTGCTGATATTGTAATACACAGTTTAACAAAATTTATTAATGGCTCTAGCGATACTGTTGGTGGTGTTGTATGCGGAACTCAAGAGTTTATTGACGCCTTAAGAAACGTTAATGATGGTGCTTGTATGCTATTAGGAAGCACAATGGATAGTTTACGCGCTGCTTCTGTTTTAAAAAACTTAAGAACACTACACATAAGAATGCAACAACATAGCCATAACGCTACATATTTAGCTCAAAAATTTGAAGCAGATGGTTTAAAAACGGTATATCCAGGATTAGAATCGCATCCTTCACATGACTTATTTAAAAGCATGATGAATGAAAAATATGGTTTTGGAGGTATGCTTACCATAGATGTTGGCTCACTTGATAAGGCCAATGCACTTATGGAACTAATGCAAGAAAAAAACCTTGGGTATCTTGCGGTAAGTTTAGGGTTTTATAAAACATTATTCTCTGCTCCAGGTTCTTCAACATCTTCTGAAATACCAGAAGATGAGCAAAAAGAAATGGGATTAAGCGATGGTCTTATTCGTTTTTCTATAGGGCTAGATGCTGATATTGAACGTACATACACTATGATGCATGAGTGCATGAAAGAGCTACATATTTTATAATGATGAAATACAAACAAAAAAAGCGTACTAATTATTAGTACGCTTTTTTTATTCAATATATTTTTTTATTGATTAATCAGCCTTGATTAATTCAATACTCATTACTGCTGAATTTGGTAAAATAACAGTATTTGAATCAGTTTCTGTAGGAAAAAGATATAATTCCTGATAAGCATTTAGGTGTACTATTTTAGTCACAGAAAAACTTCTCTTTTCTCCAGACTTAATCTTGTTATATGAAGCTGATCCTTGAATCTTATCAGAATTATCCCCACCTGTCCCTAAAACAAAACCTAAATTTTGATTTCCTCCTCCTCTTAATTTCTCTATAGACACATTATAAGTAACTCTATAAACACCAGAAGTTAAAACCTGAAAATTATTATTTCTAACAGTCACTCCTGATCTAAAATCACTACTTCCAAACACAACAGGATTATAACTAGCCATTTGCTGATTAGAAGATGATGATGATTTATACATTTCAGCATACACAACATTAGAGCTTAAATTAGTCCAACTTGCTTTTCCGTTAGCATCTGATGTTAAAACTTTACCAGCACCTTGTGTTCCATCAACAATTTTCACAGAACCAACAACCTCTAATCTTGTAGAAGGGTTTGATGTACCAAGTCCTACTTTTGTTCCTGCCCATTGAGAATCAGGAGTTGTATTACCTAATATTATCGTATTTGCATTGTTTGCCACAGAACCTTTACCTATTGCTACAGAATTTTGTCCGCTAGCATTAGCATTTGTACCAATAGCAACACTACTTTCATTAACAGCTGAAGAATTCACTCCTAAAGCCACTGCATCATTATTATTAGATTTAGCCCCATAACCTATGGCCATAGAACGATAACCTGAAGCTTTAGAATCATCCCCTAAAGACATTGCACCATTAGCTGTAGAAGTCGCTTTATAACCAAAAGCCATAGAGCGATACCCTGAAGCTTTAGAGTAAGGGCCTATTGCTTGAGCTTCAACTGCGTTATTAGCATTGGCATTTTGCCCCAATGCAATAGAGCGATTTTCATTTACAGAACTTCCAATACCAAAACTTACACCTCCATTAGGATGTAAGTAACCAATAGAGTTATTATCAACTTTAAAATTTAGAGCATCATAAGATGTCGTACCTATAAAATGAGATCCAGAATAAGAATCTAGGTTGTTTCCAGCTAAATTCCAACTTGAAGCATTACTTCCTCCTGAACCAGATCCTAAATCTGTTTTTCCAACTTCACTCCATTTAGAATCATTCCAGAAATAAAACCCTCGAGTTAATCCATTTGTTTCATTTGTATTAAAAACTAACAATCCTGTTTTTGGGTTAGCAATTGTATGACTATCTAATGAAGAAGTTAAAGCTACGTGAGGAAGTAAAACTCCTTTTGAAGAACTCTGAATGTCTAATACAGATGAAGGATGTGGATTTGTTGTTCCTATTCCTACTTGAGCTAAAGCTTTTGTAATAATAAAGATGTTTGTTAAAGCTAATAAAATTATTACTTTATAATTATTCATAGGGGACTTTTTTTTTAAGAGGTGCAAAGGTATTTTTAGCAATGAATTTGACATTAAAAAATCGATGAAACCAGAAATTAGTCGTTTAAGTTAGCATTTGCATAAAATTTAATATTATTGTAACATTACAAACCAAAACAATTCATATTTTCTAAATGGAGAGCAAAGACATAAAACCAAAAAAGCCGCAAGACGAGCTAATATTTCAAAACAAAGAGTTAAATATATGGGAAGCATTAATCCCTGTATTTGCTTTAGTAGTGATGCTTTTCTATAATGTGTTTTTTGTATTTGGTGATGACGCTTTAAGCGGAAGTAATCAATTTATATTATTATTAGGTGCTGCAGTAGCTGCCATCGTGGGTTTTTTCAACAAAGTGTCTTACGAACAAATGATGAATGAAATTGCTGAAAATGTAAAATCTACTACAGGAGCTATATTAATATTATTAATGGTAGGATCTTTAGCAGGAACATGGCTCATTAGCGGTATAATTCCAAGTATGATTTATTACGGATTACAAATTCTGAATCCTACAATATTTTTACCTGCTTGTGTTATTATTTGTGCCATAATATCTATAGCTACAGGAAGTAGCTGGACAACATCTGCTACTGTAGGTATTGCCCTTATTGGTATAGGCGACACATTAGGTATATCTCTTGGCATGACTGCTGGAGCTGTTTTATCTGGCGCTTATTTTGGAGACAAAATGTCTCCGTTAAGTGACACAACAAACCTTGCACCTGCTATGGCAGGAGCTAATTTATTTGACCATATAAAGTATATGAGCTTTACTACTGTTCCTACAATTATTGTAACGCTTATTATCTTCATTATTATAGGTTTAAATATTGACACACATGGAACCCCTGATATATCAGATAAATTAACCGCAATTGGAACTTCGTTTAACATTTCTCCTTGGCTATTTATTGTTCCTGTATTAGTTATTTTTATGATAATTAAGAAAACGTCACCATTAATAGCACTACTTGTAGGTACTCTTTTAGGTGGTATTGCAGCAATTATAGCACAACCCGAAATTGTAATTAATATAGCCGAAGCAAACAGCCTAACTTTTGAATCAGCTTACAAAGGTGTCATGAAAGCAATGACCGTAGATACAGCTGTAGAAACAACAAGCACTGAACTAAATGATTTATTTTCTGCCGGCGGCATGTCTGGTATGTTAGGAACTATTTGGCTAATTATATGCGCCATGGTTTTTGGTGGCGTTATGGATGCTATCGGAGCTTTATCTAGAATTAGCGCTGCACTATTAAGTTTAGCATCAACCACATTTGGTTTATTTGCTAGTACTGTTGCTAGCTGTTTAGCTCTTAATGTTACTGCTTCAGATCAATATCTTGCTCTTGTAGTACCTGGTAAAATGTTTAAAAAAGCCTATGAAGACAAAGGCCTTGCTCCTGAAAATTTAAGTAGAACATTAGAAGACTCTGGCACTGTAACCTCTGTATTAATCCCTTGGAACACCTGTGGAGCTTATCAAAGTGGTGTTTTAGGCGTACCTGTTGTAGATTACTTTTTCTTTGCCATATTTAACTGGTTAAGCCCTTTTATGACATTATTGTTCGCTGCATTCTCAATAAAAATAAAACAACTTACTTCTAAATAAAATTATTAAACCAACGATTTAACACTGTTTTTGATTATTTGATAATTTTGACACTCTAAAATTATCAAGTAAACAAAAAATACTCTGTTTTTCATAATGCCATTTCATTAACTTATACTAATATAATTTTATATAATAAATAACTATACATAAAGGATCAAATAATAGTTAGCTTCGCAGTATTATTAATCTAAATTAAAAAAAATAAATATGGCATTTGTAGGAAAAAAATTCCCAGATTTAAACGTTGACGCAATGAATGAAATGGGCGATACTTTTAAAGTAAACGTTCTTGAAGAAGCAAAAAACAATAACAAAAAAGTAGTATTATTTTGGTACCCAAAAGATTTTACTTTTGTTTGCCCAACTGAATTACACGCATTTCAATCTGCATTAGCTGAATTTGAAAAACGCAACACGATAGTTATAGGCGCATCTTGTGACACACCTGAAGTACATTTTGCTTGGTTAAGTACTGCAAAAGACAATGGTGGTATAGAAGGTGTTACTTACCCTTTACTAGCTGACTCTAACAGAAACCTTGCTTCTACGCTTGGTATTTTAGATATTACAAACGAAACTTACAACGAAGAAACAGGTGTTGTAACTGTTGAAGGTGACAATGTAACTTACAGAGCTACTTACATTATTGATGAAGAAGGAACTGTACAACACGAAAGCATAAACAACATGCCTTTAGGTAGAAATGTAAATGAATACTTAAGAATTATTGATGCTTTAACTCACGTTCAAAAAAATGGAGAAGTTTGTCCAGCAAACTGGGAAGAAGGAAAACAAGCAATGCAAGCTAATGCTAAAGGAACAGCTGAGTATCTTAAAGCTCACTTAAACTAATTTTATTTACTATGTTACAAGAATTAGATCAAGACAATTTATCAAACATTGTAGCCAACAATGAAATTGTGATTGTACAATACTCTGCCACTTGGTGCGGTAACTGTAGAATTATGAAACCAAAGTTTAAAAAGCTAGCTACAGAAAATGAAAACGACACCTACGTTATAGTAGATGCTGAAAAGTTTCCTGAATCAAGACAATTAGCTGATGTGAGTAATTTACCAACATTTGCTGCGTTTAAAAACGGAAAAATTGTAAACCAAGTGCAAACAAACAAATTTGATGTACTAAAAGATTTAGTCAATGAAGTTACCAGTAATTAAACACCTTACACAGTTTATAGAAAACAATGACGAAGATTTTGTTTTAGAAACTATTGAAACGCTTGAAGACTTAACAGAAGTACCTTCTCTTAAAGACGAAGAACTTGATGTTATAGGAGAACTAATCTCTAATATGTATGGTGCTATTGAAGTTAATAAAATGATTAAAAATGGAACACCTCAAAAAGAAGCTCTTAACAGCTTTATGAAACGTGTACTAGGATCAATTGATAAATAAACACTGACTAATTTTTTTTCAAAATAAAAAAGCCACTTCTTAATTGAAGTGGCTTTTTTGTTATACTCAATATCAATAATTAAAATCTATCTGAATTCATAACTTTAGTCCAAGCTGCAACAAAATCTTTCACAAACTTTTCTTTACTATCATCCTGTGCATACAATTCAGCATAAGCACGCAAAATAGAGTTTGATCCAAATACCAAATCTACTCGTGTCGCCGTCCATTTTACAGCACCCGTATCTCTATCACAAACCTCATAAAGACCGCTATTAGATGCTTTCCATGAATAACTCATATCTGTAATATTTACAAAAAAATCATTTGTTAAAACTCCTTCATTTTCAGTAAAAACTCCGTGTTTTGTTCCTCCGTAATTTGTACCTATTACACGCATACCACCTATTAAAACTACCATTTCAGGCGCTGTCAACCCCATAAGTTGAGCGCGATCTACCAATAACTCTTCAGGACTAACAACATAATCTTTTTTCAACCAATTTCTAAAACCATCAGCTAAAGGTTCTAAAGGTTCAAAAGATTCTATATCGGTCATTTCTTCAGTTGCATCTCCTCTTCCTGGTAAAAATGGAACCGCAACATCAAAACCAGCTTTTTTTATAGCTTGCTCTAGCCCTACATTTCCTGCCAACACAATGGTATCTGCTATACTTATATCAAATTCGTCTGCAATTGGCTGTAATACTGATAAAACTTTAGATAATCTTTCTGGTTCGTTGCCTTCCCAACTTTTTTGCGGAGCCAAACGTATTCTAGCGCCATTAGCACCTCCTCTAAAATCAGATCCTCTAAAAGTTCTAGCACTATCCCAAGCTGTTGAAACCATTTCAGAAACACTTAATCCTGTGTTTGCTATTTCCTGTTTTACAGCTTCAACATTATAATCGCTTTTTCCTTCTGGAATTGGATCTTGCCAAATTAAATCTTCTTGCGGGATATCTGGTCCAAAATATCTTGATTTAGGCCCCATATCACGATGTGTTAGTTTAAACCAAGCACGAGCAAAAGCATCAGAAAAGGCATTGAAATCTTTTTTAAAGTTTAATGAAATTTCTCTATATACCGGATCTACTTTCATCGCCATATCTGCATCTGTCATTGCTGGGTTATGGCGTATTGAAGGGTTTTCTACATCAACCGGCTTGTCTTCTTCTTTAATACTAACTGGCTCCCATTGCCAAGCTCCTGCTGGACTTTTTTTAGGTTCCCATTCATGATTAAATAGCATTTCAAAAAAACCATTATCCCATTTTGTAGGATGTGTTGTCCAGGCTCCTTCTAATCCGCTAGTAACTGCATCTGCTCCCTTACCTTTTCTAGTAGGATTAGACCAACCTAAACCTTGCTCTTCTAAAGCTCCTCCTTCAGGATCTGGGCCAAGAATACTCGCATCTCCATTACCATGCATTTTACCAACAGTATGACCACCTGCTGTTAACGCTACGGTTTCTTCATCATTCATAGCCATCCTTTTAAAAGTCTCTCTTACTTGCGCAGCCGTTTTCATTGGATCCTGCTTACCATTTACTCCTTCTGGATTAACGTAAATCAATCCCATTTGTACAGCTGCTAAAGGGTTTTCCATTGTATCTGGGCTATTTACATCATCATAGCGTTCGTCACTAGGTGCTAACCATTCTTTTTCTGCTCCCCAATAAATATCTTGTTCTGGATGCCAAATATCTTCTCTACCAAAAGCAAAACCAAAAGTTTTCAATCCCATACTTTCGTACGCTATTGTTCCTGCCAGAATTATTAGATCTGCCCAACTTACTTTGTTTCCGTATTTCTTCTTAATAGGCCATAATAAACGTCTTGCCTTGTCTAAACTTACATTATCAGGCCAAGAGTTAAGCGGCGCAAAACGCTGATTCCCGGTACCACCACCACCACGACCATCTGAAACCCTATATGTTCCAGCTGCATGCCAAGCCATACGTATCATTAATCCGCCATAATGCCCCCAATCTGCAGGCCACCAATCTTGACTATCTGTCATTAAATTATGTAAATCTTTTTTTAATGACGCTACATCTAATTTTTTTAGCGCTTCTTGATAACTAAAGCCTTCTCCCATAGGATTGGTTTTGGTATCGTGCTGATGTAAAATATTTAAATTTAATGCATTTGGCCACCATTCAGTTACTGTTTTATCTGTAGCTGTATTTCCTCCATGCATGAATGGGCATTTACCTCCAGTTGATTGATTATCTTTCATATATTTTTGATTTTAAGAATTATAACTTCTTAAAGTTAGTTATTACAAAGGAGAATGCCTTATAAAAATAATGTATTTAAAATTATAACAGTATAGATATAATTTATAAATCAACTATTTATACAATAAAAAAAGCCCTATAACTTTGCATTATAAGGCTTTAATAAAAAAGAGGTTTTACAATTATATTTTATTGCTCTTCGTCTTCTTTTGTTGCATTTTTATCAACCTGCTTCTCTTCTGTTGCTTTTGCTTCATGCTCTTTTTTTGATGTAGCAGTTGTAGCTTCTTTAGTTTCTGTTTTTTCTACAGTTGATTCTTTTTCAGTTTTTTCTTCGGTTTTAGTTTCTGCACTTTGAGCAAAAGTTGTTTGAGAAAGCCCTAAAAAGCCCATAAATAATAATGCTGCAAATAATTTTTTTGATAATTTCATAGGTAAAAAATTTATGTTTATAGATTTGTTTTAATCATTTACGCCCATCATCAAATACTGGATGTTTGCATAGCACTGTTTAACAAAACACTAACACCTTTTTAATAGTTTCAGATGACTTTAGCTATACAAACTGCATCATGCATCAAAAATTTTTAGCAAAAACCTATGGTAATTTTCTTTTATAGACTTATTAAATTATTATTTTTAGTAAAATTTTAAAAAGAAACAATTATGGCTACTGTAACCTTAAAAGGAAACAAAATAGAAACATCAGGAACATTACCTAAAGTAGGATCTAAAGCTCCTGATTTTAAACTTACAAACACAGATTTAGAAACAAAGTCTCTTTCTGATTTTAGCGGAAGTAAGGTAATACTTAATATTTTTCCTAGTGTTGATACTGGCACTTGCGCAACTTCTGTTAGAACCTTTAACAAAGAAGCTAGCCAACTAGAAAACACAAAGGTTTTATGTATTTCTCGTGATTTACCATTTGCTATGGGACGCTTTTGTGGCGCTGAAGGGCTAGATAATGTTATCTCTCTTTCTGATTATAAAGACGGAAGTTTTGGCAAAGCTTATGGTTTAGATTTTACAAACGGACCTTTAGAAGCTTTACACTCTAGATGTATTGTAGTTGTAGACGAAAATGGCACTGTTAGCTACACAGAACAAGTTTCTGAAATTGTAGATGAACCTAATTACAAAGCTGCTTTAGACGCCTTAATGAATGACTAAAAAAGAGTCTTTTTTTATAAATAGATTAAAAAGCATTGGCTATGCCTTTAAAGGCGCTTTATTCTTAATAAAAACTGAATCCAGCATACAAGTTCAAGTTTGCATTGGACTTGTTATGACTGGAATTGGATACGTTGTAGGCTTATCTCCAACCGAATGGATTGCACAAACACTAACCATTGGAATTATCATTGCAATTGAAGGACTAAATACTGCTATTGAAGAAGTTGCCAATTTTATTCACCCAGAACATCACCCTAAAATAGGCCTAATAAAAGACCTAGCTGCGGGTGCTGTTTTTTTATTTGCTATTATTGCAATAATAATAGGTGCTATTATTTATTTACCCAAGTTATTTTAATATAACATACCTTTAGGATAAACGTTAGTTATTTGTATTTTTGCTAACCTAATAATGCTTGAATGGCAAAGAAGAAGACCAAACAAAAAAAAACACGTAAACTCAATTTTAAAGTTCCTAGCTTTAACCTATCTAACCAACAAAAACTGATATTTGGTAGCTTTCTTATTCTACTAGGACTTTTACTGTTTATTGCTTTTGTATCTTACTTTTTTACAGGTAATGCAGATCAAAGTGCACTATCTGAATTTACATCAAGAGAGGTAAAAACTGAAAATTGGTTAAGCAAATCAGGTGCTTGGTTAAGTGATTTTTTCATTAAAAGAGGCTTTGGTATTGCATCTTTTATCTTTTCCGGTTTAATATTCTTATCTGGCGTTTATGTTATAACTAATATCAACAAAAACAAACTTCGAAGACATTGGTTTTGGGGAACCTTAATCGTTATTTGGTTTTCAGTTACTTTTGGCTTCTTTACAAATAAACTAGACATTCTTGGCGGAACGATAGGTTATGAAATAAACACTTTTTTACAAGATTATCTAGGTAAAATAGGAACTGTTTTATTACTTGTTTTCGGTCTTATTACTTATTTAGCCATTCGTTTTAAAGTAACTGCTGATAGTTTTAAAACGTTTTTCAAATCTGCTAAAAACGAACTTAAAAACAACCTTGACGACATTTCAGAAGATGAAATTGTTACTCCAATAGACAACGATTTAACCGCTGAAGCAGAAGATATTAAATCTGCCTTTGATCTTCAAATAGAGAGCAACAAAAAAGAGGAAGAAGAACCATCAATTACAACAGCTAAAGAAACTGAAAAACCAGAATTAAAACTAGAGACAGTTCAAGAAGACAACAAAGATGAGAAGCCTGAAATGAAAATTGAGGTTGAAGATGTTGAAGAAGAACTATCAGAAACTGATAATCTTGCTAACAAGTTAGTTGAAGATTTTGGTCAATTTGACCCTACGCTAGAATTAAGCAACTACCAATTCCCTTCATTAGAGCTTCTTAAAAAATATGAAACCGAAGGTATCACCATTAATCAAGAAGAACTTGAAGAAAACAAAAATCGTATTGTAGAAACTTTAAACAACTACAAGATAGGTATTGCTAGTATTAAAGCTACAATTGGGCCAACTGTAACTCTTTACGAAATTGTTCCTGAAGCAGGTATTAGAATATCTAAAATTAAAAATTTAGAAGATGATATTGCCCTATCGCTTTCAGCTTTAGGAATTCGAATCATAGCTCCTATTCCAGGAAAAGGTACTATTGGTATTGAAGTTCCTAATAAAAACTCAACTATCGTTTCTATGCGATCAGTAATTGCTTCGCAAAAGTTTCAAAAAGCCGAAATGCAACTACCTATTGCATTAGGAAAGACAATTAGCAACGAAACCTTTGTCGTTGATTTGGCAAAAATGCCTCACTTACTTATGGCAGGTGCCACAGGACAAGGTAAATCTGTTGGGTTAAACGCTGTGCTTACATCACTACTTTATAAGAAGCATCCAGCTGAAGTAAAATTTGTTTTGGTTGATCCTAAAAAAGTAGAACTTACGCTTTTCAACAAAATAGAACGTCACTATCTAGCAAAACTACCTGATAGTGAAGATGCTATCATCACAGACAACACAAAGGTTATCAATACATTAAATTCTTTATGTATTGAAATGGACAACCGCTACGAGTTGCTTAAAAATGCGCTTTGCAGAAATATTGCAGAGTACAATGCTAAATTTAAAGCTAGAAAATTAAATCCTAATGATGGACATCAGTTTTTACCATACATTGTACTTGTGGTTGATGAGTTTGCCGATTTAATAATGACCGCAGGAAAAGAAGTAGAAACACCTATAGCGCGTTTAGCTCAATTAGCACGTGCCATTGGTATTCACTTAATTATTGCAACACAACGTCCATCGGTAAACGTTATTACAGGTATTATCAAAGCAAACTTCCCTGCTAGAATAGCTTTTAGAGTAACATCAAAAATAGACTCTCGTACAATTCTAGATGGTTCTGGAGCAGATCAACTTATAGGTCGTGGAGATATGCTTTACACACAAGGAAACGATATGATTCGTATACAATGTGCTTTTGTTGACACGCCTGAAGTAGAAAAAATAACAGAGTTCATCGGATCGCAAAAAGCTTATCCTGATGCATATATGCTGCCAGAGTATGTTGGTGAGGAAAGTGGCACAAGTATTGATGTAGATATAGCTGACAGAGACAAACTTTTTAGAGAAGCTGCTGAAATTATTGTTACAGCACAACAAGGTTCTGCATCTTTATTACAGCGTAAGCTTAAACTAGGATACAACAGAGCCGGAAGAATCATAGATCAATTAGAAGCTGCCGGAAT
The DNA here is from genome assembly GCF_039537875.1 of Corallibacter vietnamensis. Lineage (NCBI taxonomy): Bacteria > Pseudomonadati > Bacteroidota > Flavobacteriia > Flavobacteriales > Flavobacteriaceae > Corallibacter > Corallibacter vietnamensis. The sequence goes on along the minus strand of NZ_BAABBI010000002.1, from coordinate 425,906 downwards.
TGTAGGTGGTTTTGAAGGCAGTAAAGCTAGACAAGTTCTTGTTCCTGATTTAACAGCATTAGACCAACTTTTAGAAAATGAAATTTAATAACATGAAAAAGATTATTGCATTATTAGCGCTTACAATATGCACTACAACATTTGCTCAAAACAAAGCTAAATCATTACTTGATGAAGTATCTGCAAAAGTAAAAAGCTATGAAAACATATCAATAGACTTTAAATACGCACTAGAAAACTTATCAGAAAACATCAAACAAGAAACACGTGGTGATGTTGCCATGCAAGGAGACAAATACCGTTTAAACATATTAGGGTCTACACGTATTTTTGACGGAAAAACACTATACAGCATCAGCCCTGATGATGAAGAAGTAACAGTTTCTCAAGAAAATGGTGATGACGAAAACAGCATAACACCAAGTAAAATGCTTTCATTTTACGAAGATGGCTATACTTACAAAATGGATATTGTTCAAAATGTAAGAGGTCGCAATATTCAATATGTAAAACTAACACCTATGGACTCTGATTCTGAAATAAAGAATGTATTATTAGGAATTGATGCTCAAACAAAACACATATACAACCTAATTCAAATAGGAAAAAACGGTGTAAAAACAACATTAACTGTTAATTCTTTTAAAACAAACGAACCCTTATCAAAAACCTTATTTACTTTTGATAAAAGCAAATACAAAAATTACTATATAAATAAACTAGACTAGGGATTCTTTTGAAAATTTTAGACCGCTACATACTAACCTCCTACTTAAAAACTTTTATCAGCGTATTTGTTATTCTTATGCTGATTTTTGTATTACAAACCATTTGGCTTTACATTAAAGAGTTAGCTGGTAAAGATTTAGACATATTAGTAGTTGCAAAGTTTTTACTATATTTCTCTCCAAAACTAATTCCGTTAGTATTACCGCTTACTATACTACTTGCATCTATTATGGTGTTTGGGAGCTTTGCTGAAAATTATGAATTTGCAGCAATGAAATCAACCGGAATTTCTCTTCAGCGAGCTATGACTGGTTTAAGCATTTTTATTCTAGGCTTGGCTATTGTTACCTTTTTCTTTAGTAATAATGTCATTCCTTGGGCAGAATACAACTCCTACAACCTTCGTAAAAACATTGCTAAACTTAAACCCGCAATGGTTATTGCTGAAGGGCAGTTTAATGAAATAGGCAATAAATACAACATCAAGGTTGCCAAAAAAAGTGGCGATAGAGGTCAGTTTTTAGAAGATGTTATTATTCATGAAAAAAGCGGTAGCACTCAAGGTAACCACACTGTAATTATATCTAAAACAGGAGAATTAATAGGAGAAGAATCATCAGACGTGCTAAAGTTGATTTTATACAACGGATATTTTTATGATGATACACCTCCAAAAGATTTTAAAGATCGAGAAAAGCGCCCTATGAAAAAAAGCGCCTTTGATAAATATGTAATCAATATAGATTTATCAGAATACAATGTAAACGATCTTGAAGAAAAAAACATTTCAGATAAGTACAACATGCTTAATATATCTGATTTGAATTACAGTATAGATTCGCTAAAAGTTGATTTAAAAAACGATTATAATCAACTTACAACAAACCTATATAACCGCACTAACCTACCTGTTCTTAATCATGGTGTTAACACAACAAAAAAAGATACTAACAAAAAGAAAACTGATTCATTAAGTCAAGATAAAGACTACAATGGCGCTGTTCTAGATTTGTTTGCAACATCAAAAAAAGTACAAATCATTAACCTCGCTATAAACTCGGTAAAAAGCTCAAAACAAATAATAAACTCAAAAGGCGTTTTCTTAAAATTTAAAAGCGTAATACTAAACAAGCATATTATTGCATTACATGAAAAGCTTGCTTTAGGTTTTGCTTGTATTATTTTATTTTTTGTAGGAGCGCCATTAGGAGCATTAATTAGAAAAGGTGGTATAGGTTTACCTATGGTAATAGCCATATTACTATTCTTAACCTATCACTTTATTGGTATTTTTGCTAAAAACAGTGCTAGTGATGGCAGTATAAACCCTGCTCTTGCCGCTTGGTTCTCTACCCTAATTATGCTACCATTAGGTATCTTTTTAACACGAAGAGCTACAGCTGATAGAGGTTTGTTTGAATTTGATCATATAACAGAGCCATTAAAAAAACTATTCAATAAAAGAGTTGATTCTGAAGACGACAGGATATCAAAAGAAGACCTCCCTGAATCTGTTGTAAATGTATTAAAACAAAAAAATCATTTTACAGAGAAAAACGTTTTAGACGAGCAACAAACAACAGCATCAAAAGAAATATTAAAGGACTACAACGAATATGCTAGATTTACGCTTATTTTCTACATAGCTGGCGCTATATTACTTCCTTTATATTTCATTTTAAAAAACAACAAGTTACCCGAAATTGCTGTCGTTTGTTTACAATTAAGCATTATAGCATTTTCGCTTATGCTTGTGTATTATATTGTCTCTTTTTTACAAACAATAAAGATTTATAAAATTCTACCTCAAAAAGGAGTTTCTAAAAATCCTATATGGCTAATATTAGGCGCTGCATTATACCCTTTAGCACATATAATAAATAGGAATAAATTAACAGCAGACCTTTCAAATAGTTCAAAATAAGCCATATCTTTGCGTACATTTTTAAAACAAGATTATGTCTACGCTTAAAACAGCAAATCAAACAGCTAAAATACAACTCAATACAATTGAAGACGCTATTAATGATATCAGATTAGGAAAAGTTATCATAGTAGTTGATGATGAAAATAGAGAAAACGAAGGTGATTTTATTGCTGCTGCTGAAAAGGTTACTCCTGAAATGATAAACTTTATGGCTACGAATGGCCGTGGTTTAATTTGTGCTCCTCTAACTGAAGACAGATGTCAAGAATTAGATTTAAGCATGATGGTACAGAACAACACTGTATTACACCACACACAGTTTACAGTATCTGTTGACTTAATAGGACATGGCTGCACTACAGGAATCTCTGTTCATGACAGATCTAAAACCATACAAGCTCTTGTAAACAAAGACACAAAACCTCATGATTTAGGTCGTCCAGGACATATTTTTCCTCTAAAAGCAAAAAATGGTGGTGTTTTAAGACGAACAGGTCATACTGAAGCCGCTGTTGATTTATCGCGTTTAGCAGGATTAAATCCCGCAGGTATATTAGTTGAAATTCTTAATGAAGATGGCACAATGGCTAGATTGCCACAACTTGTTGAAGTTGCCAAAAAATTCGACTTAAAAATAATTTCTATTGAAGATTTAGTTGCATACCGTATGGAGCATGATTCTTTAATTGAAAAGAAAGAAGATTTCAACATAGAAACCCGCTTTGGTAAATTTAGATTAAGAGCTTACCACCAAACAACAAATGACCAAATACACATTGCATTAACAAAAGGTACTTGGAGCCCTAATGAGCCTGTTTTAACTCGAATTAATGCTACGCTTGTAAATAATGACATATTAGGTACGCTAACAAATAATGCAGACGAGAAACTTGACGATATGTTTAAAGTTGTAAATGATGAAGGAAAAGGTGCTATTGTGTTTATCAACCAGCAGTCGCAATCTATGAATTTACTTAAACGCTTAAGCGCTCTTAAAGAATCTCAAATTGAAGGTGAAGTTGTAAAAGCACCTCGTATAGAAATGGACAGTAAAGACTTTGGTATAGGCGCACAAATTTTACATGATTTAAACATTCATAAGCTACGTTTAATCTCTAATAGCGAACAAACTAAACGTGTTGGTATGATTGGTTATGGCCTTGAAATTGTAGAATACGTAAACTACTAAACCTAGTTATAGTATAAAATCAAAAAAAATATCAGCTAATCGCTGATATTTTTTTTTACATAAACTTTTTATAATCGCTGGAGTTTATTTTAAAATGTTCTTTTTCTAAAGACACACAACGCATTTTCATTGTTTCTGGTTTCCTTTTTGACGTATCTGTAATATGCATTTCTAACACCAAGCCGTTTACATCAGACATCCATTGCTGATTGGTATTTTGCTTGTTACCAACCTGATAAAAACCATTAGGAAAACTAACACCTGCATTTTGCGTAACCCAAACGTTAGCCTTTACATCATCAGACGTAATTAAGTATTCTTGACATGGATACCCTAATATTTGTTTGGTTTTGCCCGTCTTTTCTATTTTAGTATTATTGGTATCATTGTTTTCATCAGCTAGATCATTAATATTTAAAGATGTTGCCATAAGCATTTTGGTTCCGCCTGCTTCAGAGAACATAAAAAGCGTTTCTTTATCCAGATCCATGACATTTACCATGGTACTTACTGATTGTATTGTACTGCCAAAGTAGTTTTCGTTTTTTGCCAAATAATACGTTAAGGTTGTATTATAAGAATCGCTTTCCATTTGCATCATATACTTATGAGTAAATGCATAAACATCGTTAGGCGATTTGCTTGATTTAGAAACTTGTTTTTTACTTTTTTTTGACTTCCTTTTTTTATTAAACGTAGAGTCAAAAGCTTTTTCAGTTTCCTTTTGTGATTTTTGTTCTACTTTTCTTTCTACTGTTCGTTCTGCAGCTTTTGTAGCTTTATCTGCTAGTCTTTCTAAAAATTGAGCTTGACTTATATTTACAGAACAAATAAAGAGTAATGCGGTAATGATAATAGATTTCATAATAAGGATTTTAAAATTTATGTTTTCTCTTTAATGATAAAAACATTAAGAGGTTAACATTAAAATTCTCCTTACTTTAATAAATCTATGATTGGCTGTATATCGTGGACTAATATTATTAGAGGCAATAAAAAATTGCCCCTAATAAATTCTTTTTTATTTTAAAACAGATGTTATTGCTTTTACCATGCTTTCTGCACGCTGTTTTACTTCATCTTCTGTCCAAGATAATTTAATTAAGCATGAAATGTTTCTTCCTATATAATTATCAGATTGCTCAAAAGTTTTTGTTTTAAGATATTTTAAACCTTCTTTTACTTCTGAAGAAATTGGATACAACGTTTTTAAATCTCTCAAATGCTCCCATTTTCTAATAAAATGCCAATTATTGTCGTAATAATGAAAACACCCATCTACTCCAGCTTCTTTTAAAGCTGCAGAAGCTTTTCTTGCTATTTCTAAATCTGGTAAGAAAAAGCTCAAAAACGAATAACTCTCTTCACCTCCTTCTGGAACACTTCTAAATGTTATTTCTGGAACTTGAGATAGCATTTCTCTTATTATGTTATAGTTTTTCTTTTGGATACTTACAAAATCATCTAAACGACGCAATTGAGCTAAACCAACAGCTGCATTTAATTCTGATATTCTAAAATTATATCCTAAAAATGGGTGTGTCTCTGCACCACGGTCATTGCCTTTATGGTCGTGTCCGTGATCTGAAAAATGATCTGCATGTAGAGCATATTTTTCATTATTTGTTAAAACAGCGCCACCTTCTCCGCAAGTAATAATTTTTACAAAATCTAACGAAAGACACCCTAAATCTCCAATACTACCTAGTGGTTTGCCTTGATAGGTTGCTCCTGTAGCTTGAGAAGAATCTTCTATAAGAATTAGATTATGTGTATCACAAATAGTTTTTAGAGCGCTTAAGTTTGCCATGCTACCACACATATGCACAGGCATAATTGCCTTTGTTTTTGGAGTAACAGCCGCTTCTACGGCTTTGGGATCTAGCGTTAATGTGTCGTCAATATCAACTAAAACTGGCACTGCACCAAGCATCATAATAGCTTCAAAACTCGCCACAAAGGTAAACGTAGGCATAATAACTTCATCTCCTGCTCCTATTCCAGCCGATGCTAATGCTATAGATACTGCTGCTGTACCACTAGACACTAATTGTGCATGCTTAACCTCTAGTTTCTCTTGTAAAGCTTGTTCTAATTCTTTAGCTTTCCAATGGCCATTTCTCATACCATCAAAACCGTAACGCATTAAAACTCCGCTATCTAAAACGTCTTGTACTTCTTTTCGCTCTGCATCTCCAAAGCTTTCAAATCCTGGCATAATTTTTATTTAGTTAGATTCAAATTTACTACTATTAAAAAGAAAAAAAAAGCGTCAAAACATAAAGTCATAACCCTTTTTAAAATTAATTTCAAAAAAAATTATTTTGCCTTTTTATTTAGTAATAATCATTTCATCTAATGGTTTTCTTACCTTTTTCAAGCTTGCCATAAAATCATCTTCAGAGCGATAACCGATAGGCATTAGTAATACACTTTTGAGATTTTGTTTTTTAAGTTCTAAAATCTCGTCTGTTTTTTCGGGACTAAATCCTTCCATAGGACAGGCATCAATTTGTTCTATAGCACAAACAGTCAGCAAATTACCCATTGCTAAATAAGCTTGTTTTGTTGCCCAATTAAGCTTTTCGTCTTGAGTAAGAACTTCAAAATGATTTATTAAAAACTCTCTAAATGGTTTTAAAATTTCTTCTGGAGTATCTCTTTTTTCTTTTACTAATTTAAAGTAATCTTCAACATATAAAGCGTCTATTTCTGTATCAATGCAAAACACTAAAACATCTGACGCATCAGTAACTTGAGATTGATTAAACGCTGCTACCTTTAATTGTTCTTTAATCTCTTTTGTTCTAACAATCAATAATCTGATAGGCTGCAAGCCATAACTTGTTGCTGTTAGATTAAAGGCTTCTTTTAATATTTGCAACTTTTCTTGAGGTATTACTTTTGTTTGATCAAAAGATTTTGTGGCATAACGCCATTGAAGTTTTTCTAAAATAGTCATTATAGGTATCTATAAACAATGAATACAAAAATAATACATGCAATTTTGTTTCTTGGTTGTAATTCTATCTTTTTTTGATTTTTATTATGAGTAGTAGCATTACCACAACCCCTTAATAAACAGACATTTTAAAACACTATTTCATATAAAAAACATGAAACCAATAAAATTTATTTAAAAATTTCAGGTTTTTTTTTGATAAGAAGGAAAAAGGATACTATATTTGCACCCGCATTGAACAAATAGTTCATGAGGCACTCAAGGAGAAATGGCAGAGTGGTCGAATGCGGCAGTCTTGAAAACTGTTGAGGGTCACACCTCCGGGGGTTCGAATCCCTCTTTCTCCGCCAAGATTTATTCAAAATCGAGCAAAGTCCTGTAAACACTATGTTTACGGGACTTTTTAGTTTCTACAAAACAGCAAAAAGTGTATTAAAAACCATTCTGTTGGTGACCTTTTGGGTGACCTTTTTAAAACCTTTTTTAGGTCACCTATTTGTTAATAACTGTTTACAAATCAATTAGTTAAACACAAAATAAGACCTAATTATTTCGTAAATTAATGTATAATTTTAAAGGTCACCAGAATGAACAAAACATTTGGATTATTATTCTACTTGAAGAAAAGTAAGGTAGATGCACAGGGCAAATGCCCTATTTATCTTCGTATTACCATAGATGGTAAACGTACAGAAATCAGTACAAAACGCAGTATTGAAGTTAATAAATGGAACAGTCAAGGCAATAAAGCAATTGGAAGAACTGAAGATATAAGAGAGCTTAACGTCTATTTAGATTCCCTTACTACAAAAGTATATCAAAGTCAAAGAGACCTAATTCAAGATAATAAAGAGGTTACTACAGAAACCCTAAAGAATAAGTTTTTAGGTATTGAAGAAAAAGAGCGTACACTCATAACTATTTTTGAAAACCATAACACACAAGTAAAAAAGTTAGTTGGTAGAGAATTTTCAGCAGGTACTTTAGAGCGCTACAAAACCGTATGCAAGCATCTTAAAGAATTTATGCAGCATCAGTATAAAGTAAGCGATATAAGTATTAAGCGTGTAAACCACCAATTTATAACAGACTTTGAGTTTTACTTAAAAACCGTTAGAAACTGCGGACACAACAGCACCATTAAATACATAAAGAACTTCAAAAAAATAGTGCGTATTGCTCTGGCTAATGGTTGGATAGCAAAAGACCCATTTTTAAATTACAAGGTACGTTTAAAAGAAGTTGAGCGTCAATTCCTTTCAGAAGAAGAAATACAAACAATGCTCGAAAAAGAATTACACACCAATCGTTTAGAGCAAGTAAGAGACATTTTCATTTTCTGTTGCTTTACTGGTTTAGCCTATAGCGACGTTAAGAAGCTCTCAAAAGATAATTTGGTATTTGGTATTGATGGCGATAAATGGATTAAAACAAAGCGTACTAAAACCGATACACGCAGTAATATTCCACTACTTCCAACAGCTTTAGAGATTATAAAGAAATACGAAAACCATCCAGAGGCAATAACAAAAGGTGTTTTACTTCCTGTATTAAGCAATCAAAAGTCCAATGCCTATTTAAAAGAGATAGCAGACTTGTGTGGTATTAATAAAAACTTAACCACACATTTAGCACGACACACCTTTGCAACTACGGTAACATTGTCTAATGGTGTTCCAATGGAATCAGTAAGTAAAATGTTAGGTCATAAATCACTTAAAACGACACAACATTATGCTAAAATATTGGATAGAAAAGTAAGCGATGATATGGCAATTTTAAAACAAAAATTTGCTAACAAAACTAATACTAACGCTTCAAAAAGGATTGCAAACTAACACTTATATACAATAGCGTTAAATAAATTTCTTAAATACCACTCAAAACCCTTGTATTTACAGGGGTTTTACTGTTTTTTATGATTATAAATACGTTAATAACTGTTAATAAGTTTGTTTTATGTAAAGCTCAAAATATCGTAAATTAACACAATACAAATCAGGTGTTTACGCCTTTTAATACATTTTAATATAGAATGACATTCGAAGTAATTACAAAGGATGATTTAAAGACTCTAAAACAAGAAATCATCACAGAACTTAAGACAATTTTAGGAAGCCAAACAGAGCAAAAAAAGTGGTTAAAATCAGCAGACGTTAGAGAGATGCTTAACATCTCACCAGGAACGCTGCAAAACTTACGTGTAAATGGTACACTACCCTACACAAAAATGGGTAAAACTATGTACTATGAGTATGACGATGTAATTAAAATTTTAACCCAAAACAAAAGTGCATAATGAGAATATACATACCAGAAAACTTGGATATATTCGAGTTAACGCATAACAACCCACCAACATTTAAACCTTATAAATTAGACAAGCTATGTTATATCTTGAATCTAATAAATGCCATTCCATTAATGGATAAAGATATTCAAGGCGAAGATTTTATACCCATCAATGCAAAAAAGTTGCAGGATAAAATTCAGAACTATAAGCAATATCTTGATTATTTAGAACTCGATTTAAAAATTATTGAGTCAGACAATCACTATGTAGTTGGTGAAAAATCAAAAGGTTACAGATTAATTGAGAAATACAGAACACCTGTAAAACCATTTCAAGTAGTAGATTTTACTTTTCGTAAAAAATTAAAAGTTGAAAAAAATTGCAAACAAGAATCGGTTAAACATCTTGACTTTGCAACAAAGTGGTTTAATGATAAACTGCAAATTGATTATGATTATGTAAATGCTTTTTTACGTGAAGAACATCTTTTAAAAATGCAAGATAGATCATTATGGGAGTATGACAGAATCAGAAAAAAACAAAAGCACCCAACAAATCAAATGATACACGCACAAATGAGTGCGCAAAGGTTAAAGTGCAAAGATTATAATTTGATGCTGGATGATAATGTATATCGCTTACATACAAACTTAACAAATATGCCAAGTCGTATTAGAAATGCAATTACTTACGATGGTCAAAAATTATATTCGTTAGATATAAAAAATAGCCAACCATATATTAGCACAGTTTTGTTAAGTCGTGACTTTTGGATTGAACAAAAAAATGAGCCAAATACACCTAATGCTTTATCAATCTCTTTTCGTGAACCGCAGAGTCGTAAAAGTCTTTCTTTTAATAAATTAAATGATATAAATAATAAAATATTAAACATATCACATATTAAAATTCATAGTAATGACAATTACATTATGTTAGGAGAAATCCCTCAATCCCTTATAGATAATGAGTTTCAACACTATATTGATTTAGTAGTATCTGGTAAGCTATACGAGTTTTTAGAACAAGCTTTTCAAAAGGAATTGTGCATTCACTTAAAAGACCGTAAAGAAGTTAAAGCAGCAGTATTTCAAGTATTGTTTACAGCAAATCAATTTAAAGGTCAAGTTGAAGCTGCACCAAAACGTGTATTCGAAAAAATGTTTAAAGAAGTGTATGATGTGTTTGCCAAAATTAAAAGCAAAGACAAAACCCTACTTCCAAGATTATTGCAAAGTATTGAAAGTCATTTAATGATAAATGTTATTGCAAAGCGTATAGCAGAAGAATATCCCAACGCACCTATTTATACTATTCACGATAGTATTACAACAACTGAAGAATATGTAGATGCTGTTGAGCAAATAATGATAGAGGAATTATCCAAAGCGATTGGTCACCCACCTAAAATAGCTCGTGAGGTATGGTGTAAAAGCAATATGGTAAAGCATCTCGAAACACTAAAAAAGAAAACTAAAGCTGTAGCTTAAATAAAATATTTGCACAACCATTGCATCTCTAAATTTTTATCTTTGTAACTGTGAAATTTGTAACAATCATATTATCCTTAATAATACTATTGCTTTCGGCAAAACCTTGTTCTGATGGTCAAAACATAGAAGACCAACATCAAGACGAGATAAGTGTTAATCACAACCATCAAGAAGATAGTGACGATTCTTGTCCTGTCACTTGTATTTGTAATTGTTGTGGTATGTCTATTACTTACGAACCAATCAAAACATTTAATTTAAAACTCAATATAGAAATTTCAACGGAGCTAATTTCTACATACCAACCTATTTATAGGTTTAATTTCCTTTCCAATATTTGGCAACCGCCACAAGTAATAAGCTAAAGTAACACGATTTTAAATCAATTATTTAGTTAATTATAATTCAATGAATAAATACCTATTGAGCCTAAAGCTCATATTAATACTTTGCCTATCGTTAAAGGCACAAACATCAGACATACAAATTAAAGTCATAACAGAGGCAGATAACGAACCTTTAATGGGCGCTACTGTTTACTTTGAAGCATTAGAAAAAGGAGCAGTCACCAATTTTGATGGTATTGCAGAATTTACAGAAATACCAGACGGTCAGCATCAAATAATAATTTCCTTTTTAGGTTTTGAAACATTTGAGACAACTATTCAAATTCCAAGTAATACAGAATTAGTGTTTAAACTAAAAGAGGGTGGCAATCAATTAGATGCTGTAGTATTGCAATCTACAAGAAGCACAAGAACAGTACGAAAAATACCAACACGTATCGAGTTTATCGGTGCAGAGGAATTAGGAGAAAAAGCAATAATGAACCCTACTAATATTTCTATGGTGCTTCGTGAAAGTACAGGAATACAAATGCAACAAACATCATTAAGTAGTGGGAGCACCAACATTCGTATTCAAGGATTAGATGGTAGATACACACAACTTTTAAGAGATGGGTTTCCATTATATGGTGGTTTCTCAAGTGGATTAAGTATTCTACAAATACCACCTTTAGACTTACAACAATTTGAAATTATAAAAGGAAGTTCATCAACCCTTTATGGTGGTGGTGCTATTGCAGGATTGGTAAATATGGTATCTAAAACACCAGACTTTGAACCTGCTTTAGATATAATGCTTACACAAACACAAGCATTAGGAAGTACAGCCAATGTATTTTATAGTAAAAGAAATGAAAAATTCGGTGTATCACTTTATGGTTCTGGTCATTATCAAAAAGCATACGACCCAGAAGATGATGGCTTTAGCAACCTGCCAAAAACAACATCAATTTCTTTTAATCCTAAACTGTTTTATTATCCATCAGATAAAACAATGCTCTGGTTTGGGTTAAACGGAACGTATGATGATAGAATTGGTGGAGATATTACCAAAATTGAAAGTGGTGCGGATGGTATTCATCAATATACAGAAGAAAACAACTCAAAACGATTAAGCAGTCAATTTGTATATCAAACACAATTAGATTCCGTTAGTTCATTAGAGTTTAAAAATAGTGTCTCTTTTTTCGATAGGAACTTAACTGTTCCGGATTTCAATTTTGATGGCAAACAAACAAATACGTTTACTGAAATATCTTATAATACAGCATCAGAAAATACGGATTGGATAGTTGGAGCTAATCTATATACCTCAAATTTCGATGAAAATGATAACGCACCATTACAAAGAGACCAAAAAGATGTGACCTTTGGAGCATTTGCAAATAATATTTACGACATATCGGATAATTGGATATTAGAAACAGGATTAAGAGCAGATTATAATACGGATTTCGGTTTCTTTCCACTTCCAAGAATTTCATTACTTTATAAAAACAATAGTGGATTTTCAAGTAGAATTGGTGGAGGTTTAGGGTATAAGATTCCAGATATTTTTACAGAAGAAGCAGAGTATATCAATTTTGAAAATGTGCTTGCTATAGATAAATCTACAGTAGATGCAGAACGTTCTTATGGTGTTAATTTCGATGTGAATTATCAAACACGATTATCGGATGAGATTGGTTTTTCCATAAACCAATTATTCTATGTGACTGCTATTAATGATGGACTGCTTTTAAATTCAACAGATAACGGATTATTTCAGTTTGAAAATGCACCAGATGAAATCTTTAGTAAAGGAGCAGAAACCAATATAAAATTTACATACAAAGACTTTAGATGGTTTTTAAACTATGCACTTATTGATACCAAACTAAATTATTTACCTGGTAATCCACAAAAGCCATTAACAGCAAAGCATAACGCAGGTAGTGTTTTAATGTACGAATCTGAAAAATGGCGTATTGGTTATGAAACCTTTTATACAGGAAAACAATTCTTATCCAATGGTACAGAAACTACAGACTTTGTAACTATGGGTTTATTGGTGTTGCGTAATTTTAAATTAGGAAGTGTATTTGTGAATTTTGAGAATTTTACAGATAGAAGACAAAGCAGGTTTTCACCTTTAGTTTTACCGCCACACGACAATCCTGTTTTTCCAGAGATTTATGCACCTACAGATGGTTTTATATTTAGTGTAGGTCTTATTATTAAACCATTTGGAAACGAAGACCACGATTAAATATGGAAACAATAGAACAAGTATTAGAGTCAAAAAATATTCGTGTTACAGCAATGCGTATGTTAATTTATAAGTTTCTTGCAGAAAAAGAGATAGCGGTAACATTGAGTGATATTGAAAATGCTTTTGAAAAAGCAGATAGAACTACCTTGTACAGAACTATTAAAACTTTTGAAGAAAAGGATATTGTGCATCAAATAGACGATGGCACAGGGATAACAAAATATGCGTTATGCGAAAAGGGATGTAATTGTGATATAAAAACCGATTTACACTTACATTTCCATTGTAACAATTGCAATGAAACCATTTGCCTAACAGAACATAAAATACCGCAAATTAAAGTACCTGATGGTTTTGTGTCAGAGAATGTAAATTTGGTGGTAAAAGGTATTTGCGATAAGTGTAGTGGCTAATAATTGCACTTCCATTGCACTTACTATTAAAGTACATTTATCCAAAATTAGTGAATATGAAGTTTAATACTAAAATACCTAAACATCTTAAACAGGCGTATAACGAAGAATTAAAACTATACAGTTTCTGTTTAGAAAATAAGCATTTTGGCAATGCTTGGTATCATTTAGAACGCAGTCATATCATAGGGCAATCTTATCCAATAGAACATACCTATTCACATTGGTTAATGCTAAAATTTGGATTTAGACAAAAAGATACTAAAGAAGTAATAGGTCAAATAGTTAGGTTGTTTGTGGGTGGCTGGAAATCATTTATAAATCACGTTCCACTTGGTAATACAGGTGGAGCATACGTGCCACCATTAAAACGGATGCCTATTCCCAATGACATTGAAAAATTATTAGATATTAAATGAAAAAAAAGAAAGTCAATTTAAGAGATTTAAAACCAAATTCAGAAGAACAACATTCTCACGATGATGGTCACGACCACGGAGATGGAAGTGCATTCAAGACATACATTCCTGCTATTATAAGTTTTGTTATGTTAATGGTAGGTATCGCTGTAGATTATTTTGATGCGATTCCTCAATTTGAAGGATTGATTCGAGTAGTTTGGTACACTTTAGCATATATTCCAGTTGGATTTCCTGTAATTAAAGAAGGATGGAAAAGTCTTATAAAAGGCGATGTTTTTACCGAGTTCTTTTTAATGTCTATTGCCACCATTGGTGCGTTTATCATTGGTGAATATCCTGAAGGTGTGGCAGTAATGCTATTTTATGCAGTAGGAGAATTATTTCAAAACGCAGCAGTTAATAGAGCAAAAGGAAATATTAAAGCCTTATTAGATGTTCGACCAAAAGAAGCCAATGTATTTCGTGATGGTGATTATGTTAGTGTGTCGCCAGAAGCTGTAAATATTGGTGAAAAAATACAAATTCGAGTAGGTGAGAAAATACCGTTAGATGGGATTTTATTATCCGAAAAAGCATCTCTAAACACCGCAGCGTTAACAGGCGAGAGCAAACCAGATTCCATTCAGAAAGAAGCAAAGGTTTACGCAGGTAGTATCAATTTAGAAAGCGTTATTGAAGTTGAGGTAACTAATAAGTTTGAAGACAGTTCTATTGCGAGAATATTAGATTTGGTTCAAAATGCTACAGCTCGTAAGTCTAAAACAGAACTATTTATTAGACAGTTTGCTCGTATCTACACACCAATTGTTGTGTTTTTAGCTATTGGTGTTACTTTTATACCTTACTTTTTTGTAGATGATTATGTGTTTAGAGATTGGTTATACAGAGCATTAATTTTCTTGGTAATATCTTGTCCTTGTGCCTTAGTGATTTCAATTCCATTAGGATATTTCGGTGGATTGGGAGCAGCTTCAAAAAATGGAATATTATTTAAAGGTGCTTCATTTTTAGATGCTATGACCAAAATAAATACTTTGGTAATGGACAAAACAGGAACCGTTACCAAAGGTGTTTTTAAAATCAAAGAAGTAAAAGCAATTGGTTGGAATGAAACCGAATTTATGCAATACTTAATGGCGTTGGAAGAACAATCCACGCATCCAATTGCTAAAGCCATTTTAGAGTACAAAGCTGAAGGAGAAGATTTTGAAGCACAAGACGTTTCTGAAATTGCAGGTAAAGGTTTAAAAGGCGTTGTTAATGGTAAAACAGTTTTAGTAGGAAATAAAGCCTTAATGACTGCGAATAATATAAATGTTCCATCTGAAACGGAATCTATTGTAGAATCGATAGTATTAGTTGCAATCGATAATCAATTTGCAGGTTATGTAGTCATAGCAGATGAATTAAAAGAGGATGCAAAAGAAACAATTACAGATTTACATAAAGTAGGCATTAAAAATATTATGATGCTTTCTGGTGATAAAGATTCTATAACTCAACAAGTCGCTAAAAAGTTGAATATTGAAAATGCTACAGGTGGTTTACTACCAGAAGATAAATTAAACGAAGTTGAATCTTTAAAGAAGAATCCTGAAAATAAAGTAGCTTTTATAGGTGATGGTATTAACGATGCACCTGTTTTAGCATTAAGTAACGTTGGTATTGCGATGGGTGGTTTAGGTAGTGATGTAGCTATTGAAACAGCAGATGTCATTATTCAAACAGACCAACCATCAAAAGTAGTGAGAGCCATTAAAATTAGTCGTTCTACACGCAAAGTAGTTTGGCAGAATATCATTTTAGCGTTTGGAGTTAAAGTTATTGTCTTGATATTAGGAGCAGGTGGTTTAGCCACAATGTGGGAAGCTGTTTTTGCAGATGTAGGAGTAGCATTATTAGCAATTTTAAATGCAGTTCGATTGCAGAAAATGAAATGGGATTAAGCAGATTAATCAATTAAACTTCTGTTAAACAAAATCAATAGTTGTTAAAATTTCGTAACTTCGCAATCAATATGAAGCAGATTTTCCATAAAATAATGTCTTTAGCAATGACTTTTGTAGTGTTATTCTCTACAATGTCATTTACTGTGAATATGCATTATTGTGGAGATACTTTAGTAGAATCTGCTATCTTTCAAAAAGCCAAAGGTTGCGGAATGGAAATGGAAAAGCCTTCAACCGAAGAATGTTCTATTACCAAGAAAAATTGTTGTGATGATAAACAATTAGCAATTGAAGGTCAAGACGAATT
The DNA here is from genome assembly GCF_039537875.1 of Corallibacter vietnamensis. Taxonomy (NCBI): domain Bacteria; kingdom Pseudomonadati; phylum Bacteroidota; class Flavobacteriia; order Flavobacteriales; family Flavobacteriaceae; genus Corallibacter; species Corallibacter vietnamensis. Next base: position 409,624 of record NZ_BAABBI010000002.1, on the reverse strand, counting down.
ACAATTGCAAGTTGACAAAATCACGTTTGAGCAACAAGTATTCATCGCTTCATTTGTTTATACTTACATTAACCTTTTTGAAGGTTTAGACAGTAATGTATCTACCTACGAAGAATACAAACCACCACTCGTCATAAGGCAACTCTACAAGATTGACGAGACATACTTAATTTGATTTTTAAACAATAGACTCTTTTATCCTATGACTGCAATGTCGTAAGGATAATTTACTGTATTCGGTGTTTTTACAACACTATTGTCTAATTGTTTAAAATCAATCATATGCTAAATAAAAGCATCAAATTTTTAATAGAAAACAAACTCGTTGCAGTTTTACTACTTGTCCTTTTTATTGGATGGGGAACTGTTAATGCACCTTTTAATTGGGATACAGGATTTTTGCCAAGTAACCCTGTAGCAGTAGATGCTATTCCCGATATAGGTGAAAATCAACAAATCGTATTTACCAAGTGGGATGGTCGTTCCCCACAAGATATAGAAGACCAAATAACCTATCCATTAACCACATCATTATTGGGTATTCCTGGAGTGAAAACCATTCGTAGTTCCTCTATGTTTGGGTTTTCAAGCATCTATATCATTTTTGAAGAGGATATAGAATTTTACTGGAGCAGAAGTCGTATTCTCGAAAAACTTAATTCCTTACCAAGTGGTTTATTACCCGAAGGTGTTAATCCAGCGTTAGGTCCAGATGCCACAGGGTTAGGACAAATATTTTGGTACACACTTGAAGGTCGTGATGAAAACGGTAATGTAACAGGTGGTTGGGATTTACACGAATTACGTAGTATTCAAGATTACTATGTTAAATATGCCTTGTCTTCGGCAAGTGGTGTTTCTGAAGTTGCATCAATTGGTGGATATGTTCAAGAATATCAAGTGGACGTGAATCCAGAATTAATGCGTCAATATAATATTGGATTGCATCACGTTGTAAAAGCGGTTAAGGAAAGTAATAAGGATATTGGTGCACAAACTTTGGAAATTAACCAAGCCGAATATTTAGTGCGTGGTTTGGGTTATGTGAAATCCATTTCAGACATCGAAAATGCAGTAGTCACTTCAGAAGATTATACTTCAATTAGAATAAAGGATATAGGTAAAGTTTCATTAGGTCCTGCAACAAGACGTGGATTATTAGATAAGGAAGGTGCTGAAGTTGTTGGTGCTGTAGTTGTGGCTCGTTATGGTGCTAACCCAATGGAAGTCATCAATAACGTAAAGGAAAAAATTAATGAATTAAGTGCAGGATTACCTTCAAAAGTATTAGCGGATGGTAGAACTTCCCAAGTGACCATAGTACCCTTTTATGACAGAACAGAACTGATACAAGAAACATTAGGAACACTCAATGAGGCATTGACATTAGAAATTCTCATTACCATTCTTGTCATTATTATTATGGTGTTTAATCTTCGAGCATCGGTATTGATTTCGGGATTGTTACCTGTTGCCGTGTTAATGGTGTTTATAGCAATGAAACTCTTTGGTGTAGATGCTAATATTGTGGCATTATCAGGTATTGCTATTGCTATTGGTACAATGGTCGATGTAGGTGTCATACTTTCAGAAAATATTATAAGGCATTTAGACGAAAACGAAAATGTCATTCCGACAGAGCGAGGAACGAGCGACGAGGAATCTCATAAAAAGTTACCCACAAACACCGTAGTTTACAATGCTACAGCCGAAGTCTCTGGCGCAATCGTTACCGCAGTAATGACCACGATTATCAGTTTCATTCCAGTATTTACAATGATTGGAGCGGAAGGAAAACTATTCAGACCATTAGCCTTTACAAAGACTTTTGCATTAACAGCATCCATTATTGTAGCCTTATTTTTAATTCCGCCTTTTGCTGCATTCTTATTCCGAAAGAAAGACATTAAAAACACTTTTAAATATGTTTTAAATGGCGTTTTAATAGCATTGGGAATCGTAGCCATAGTCTATGGGTATTGGTTAGGATTGATATTGATAGCATTTGGAATTACAGCACTTATCAATCTTCGAAATAAGATTACAGGCAAACAAGCTAATCTTACCAATATCATTATTTCAGCATCAGCAATAGTGTTCCTATTAGCCGAATATTGGAGACCATTAGGCGTTGATAAAAGCATTTTTTGGAATCTCATTTTTGTAAGTGTCATTTGCTTTGGTTTATTAGGTGTTTTCGCCTTATTCATCAAATATTATACACGCATTTTAAAGTGGTGTTTAGATAATAAGTTGCTCTTCCTATCTGTCCCAACGGCTATTGTAATTGCTGGTTTTTTCATTATGAAAAACACAGGCAAAGAATTTATGCCATCGTTAAATGAAGGTTCGTTTTTATTGATGCCGACCTCAATGCCACATTCTGGTGTAGAAGAAAATAAGCGTGTTTTACAGCAGTTAGATATGGCAGTTGCCAGTATTCCTGAAATCGAAACTGTAGTTGGAAAAGCAGGTCGTACAGAATCTGCATTAGACCCAGCACCACTATCAATGTATGAAAATGTTATTCAGTATAAGTCAGAATATATGCTGAATGAAAACCGAGAACGTCAACGCTACAAAGTGAATAATGATGGCTTGTTTGAATTAAAAGATGGTCGATTTATCGCAAATCCAAATAATACAGAAAATGTCACCTTGAGCACAGTCGAAAGGTCTCAACTCATTCCAGACAATAATGGAGAGTTCTATCGAAATTGGAGACCTGAAATACAATCACCAGATGATATTTGGAATGAAATTGTTAAAGTTAACAAACTACCAGGCGTAACCTCTGCACCAAAATTGCAACCTATTGAAACCCGATTAGTAATGCTACAAACTGGTATGCGTGCACCTATGGGAATAAAAGTTAAAGGTCAAGACTTAAAACAAATAGAAGCATTTGGTGTTCAGTTAGAAGATATACTTAAACAAGCTGAAGGTGTTAAAGATGAAGCAGTTTTTGCAGACCGTATAGTAGGTAAACCATATTTGTTAATAGACATTGATAGAGAGAAAATTGCTCGTTATGGTGTAACCATAGAGGAAGTTCAAAATGTTTTAAAAGTGGCTGTTGGTGGTATGGTATTAACACAAACAGTAGAAGGTCGTGAGCGTTATGGTGTTAGAGTTCGTTACCCAAGAGAATTAAGAGCAAATCCAACCGATTTAAAACAAATCTATGTGCCTGTTGAAAAAGGAAGCCCTGTTCCGTTAAGTGAATTGGCGACTATAAAATATGAACAAGGTCCACAAGTAATTAAAAGTGAAGATACTTTTTTAGTTGGCTATGTGTTATTTGATAAAATGGATGGTTTTGCAGAAGTAAATGTGGTTGAAAATGCACAAACCTTAATTCAAGAAAAGATAGATAATGGCGAATTGGTTGTACCAAAAGGCATTAACTATCAATTTACAGGAACGTATGAGAACCAATTACGAGCAGAAAAAACTTTATCGGTTGTTGTACCATTAGCTTTGGCAATTATCTTTTTGATACTGTACTTCCAATTCCGTTCTGTTGGAACATCCTTAATGGTATTTACAGGTATTGTAGTAGCATTTGCTGGTGGTTTCTTAATGATTTGGCTCTATGGTCAAGATTGGTTTTTAAACTTTAATTTCTTTGGAGAGAATCTACGTGAATTATTTCAAATACATCCAATTAATTTAAGTGTAGCAGTTTGGGTTGGTTTCATTGCTCTTTTTGGTATTGCAACAGACGATGGAGTTGTAATGGCAACTTATTTAACACAAACATTTGATAGAAATACACCAGAAAATAAAAAAGAAATCAGAGCATCAGTAGTAGAAGCAGGAGAAAAACGTATTAGACCTTGTTTAATGACAACTGCTACTACCATATTGGCATTATTACCAGTATTAACATCTACAGGAAGAGGTAGTGATATTATGATACCTATGGCAATACCAAGTTTTGGTGGAATGTTAATCGCTTTAATAACACTATTTGTAGTCCCTGTTTTATATAGTTGGAAAGCAGAAGTTAAACTTAAAAGAACAGTATAATGAAACATATAAAATCACACATAAAGTCAGTCATTTTTCTTTGTTTTTTAATCTTTGTTCTCAAAGGAAATGCGCAACAATTAGATGTGCTCATTAATGAAGCATTAGATAACAACCCTGAAATTCAAAAATTTGAATTGCAATACAAAAGGGTTTCAGAAAAAGTAAATGAAGTAAATACGGTTCCTAATACAGAATTTGGAGTTGGTTATTTTGTAAGTGAACCAGAAACTCGAACAGGTGCTCAACGCTTTAAGGTGTCTGCAAAACAAATGTTACCGTGGTTTGGTAATATTTCGGCAAGAGAAAATTACGTTAGTTCGTTAGCAGATGTTAAGTATGAAGATATTGTAATTGCGAAGCGAAAACTAATGTCTTCAGTTTCACAATCTTATTATAGACTATATGCTAATAAAGCAAAACAAAAGGTATTAACAGAGAATATCAATCTGTTAGAAACTTATGAAACAATGGCTTTGACTTCTGTTGAGGTTGGTAAAGCATCAGCGGTTGATGTATTGCGTTTACAAATGCGTCAAAACGAAATGCAACAATTAAAAGACGTATTGCAACAACAATTTTTAGCAGAACAAACTAACTTCAATAATCTATTGAATAGAGGTAATGATGTTACCGTGAATGTGGTAGATAGTTTAATGATACCTTCTGAAGACTTTGATATTACTTTTGAAAAATTAGTATTACATCCTGAATTACTAAAATTTGATAAACTCTATCAATCCATAGAGCAATCAGAATTATTGAATCAAAAAGAAAGCAGTCCAATGATTGGTTTTGGATTAGATTATATCAATGTTGCTGAAAGACCAAATATGGATTTCAGCGATAACGGAAAGGATATTGTAATGCCAATGGTTTCGGTATCTATCCCAATTTTCAATAAGAAATATAAATCCCAAACCAAACAAAATGATTTGCAACAGCAGGAAATTACTGCTCAAAAACAGGAACGTTTAAATGCATTGGAAACGCTTTTAGACAAAGCGAATAACGAACGCATTTCTGCAAGAATAAGTTATGCTACCCAAACCAAAAACCTACAGCAAGCCAAAGATGCAGAAGACATTTTAATCAAAAGCTATGAAACAGGAACGATTGATTTTAATGATGTTTTGGATATTCAAGAGTTGCAGCTAAAGTTTCAAATGAACCAAATAGAATCTGTGAAGACCTACTATGTGCAAAGTACAATCATTAATTATTTAATTCAGTAAAACAATGACACACACATATCACATACACGGAATGACCTGCAACGGTTGTCGCAGTCACGTTGAGGAAACGCTCTCTAAAGTAGGAGGTGTTTCAAAAGCAACAGTCGATTTAGATAAGGCAGAAGCTAACATAGAAATGGAATCACATATTCCCATAGAAACATTTCAAGAAGCCTTAAAAAAGGATGGTGGTACATATAGCATTCATAAACAAGGGGAACACCATCAGCATTCAGAAGCTAAAAAGGAAAAGCAACCTAAAGGTACAGGCACATTTTATTGTCCTATGCATTGCGAAGGCGATAAAATCTATAACAAACCAGGTGATTGTCCTGTTTGCGGAATGGATTTGGTGGAAGAACAAAATCTATCAGCAACTTCAAAGGAACAATGGACGTGTCCGATGCATCCAGAAATTGTAAAAGAAGAAGCAGGTTCGTGTCCTATTTGTGGGATGGATTTAGTGCCAATGGAAGCAGATAGTTCAGCAGAAGAAAAAACGTATAAAAAGCTATTAAAGAAATTTTGGATTGCCACAGCATTTACCTTGCCCATTTTCTTAATGGCTATGAGCGAAATGCTCAATAACAATCCGTTGTACGATATAATGGAACAGAAATATTGGAACTGGATTCAGTTTGCATTATCAATTCCAGTAGTGTTTTATGCCACTTGGATGTTCTTTGAACGTGCCTATAAAAGCATTAAGACTTGGAATCTCAATATGTTTACACTTATTGGGATTGGTGCAGGTGTGGCGTGGTCGTTTAGTGTTTTTGGTATGTTCTTTCCAGACGTATTTCCAAGTCAATTTAAAACCGAATCAGGTGCTGTACACGTCTACTTTGAAGCAGCAACTGTGATTTTAACGTTAGTGCTTTTAGGTCAATTGTTAGAAGCTCGTGCACATAGTAAAACCAATTCGGCAGTAAAAGAACTGTTGAAATTAGCACCTAATAAAGCCATAAAAATAGTAGATGGTGAAGAAGTTGAAGTCAGTATTGACGAGATAGAACTTAATGATATTCTAAAAGTGAAACCAGGAGATAAAATTCCTGTGGATGGTGTGATAACTGAAGGCGAAACAACTATTGATGAATCTATGATTACAGGCGAACCTATTCCTGTAAACAAATCTCAAGAAGATAAAGTAAGTAGCGGAACCATTAATGGGAATCAATCCTTTTTAATGAAAGCAGAAAAGGTAGGAAGTGACACTTTATTATCACAAATCATTCATATGGTTAATGATGCCAGTAGAAGTCGTGCACCTATTCAAAATTTAGCAGATAAAGTTTCAGGTTATTTTGTGCCAGTTGTAGTTCTTATTTCTATTATCACTTTTATTATATGGTCAATTTGGGGACCAGAACCAGTTTATGTGTATGCGTTTGTAAATGCGATTGCAGTACTAATCATTGCGTGTCCTTGTGCTTTAGGTTTAGCAACACCAATGTCTGTAATGGTTGGTGTGGGTAAAGGTGCTCAAAATGGTGTATTGATTAAAAATGCTGAAGCTCTTGAAAAAATGGATAAGGTAAATACGCTTATCGTTGACAAGACAGGAACAATTACCGAAGGAAAACCAACAGTTGAAACCGTTGGAGCTTTTAATGATGCTTTAAGCGAAAAAGAAGTGTTACAATACATCGTGTCATTAAATACAAATAGCGAACATCCTTTGGCAGAAGCGACAGTTAAATATGGCAAAGAACACAACGCAGAAATTTTAAAGTCCGAAGATTTTAGTGCTGTTACAGGAAAAGGTGTTGAAGCTAAAATTGATGGAAAAAATGTAGCATTAGGTAATCCTAAAATGATGGAATATGCTAAAGCGGATATTACTTCTAAAATGAAAGACGAAGCTAAATCTTACCAAAAACAGGGTAAAACAGTTTCTTATTTGTCAATAGATGAAACCGTCGTTGGATATGTAGTTATAGGCGATAAGATAAAAGAAACAAGTGCTAAAGCCATTAAAGCACTTCAAGATAAAGGGATTGATGTTATAATGCTTACAGGTGATAATCACGATACAGCACAAGCAGTAGCATCAGAACTAAATCTTGCAGATTTTAAAGCCAGTATGTTACCAGAGGACAAACTCAAAGAAGTAGAAAAATTACAAGAAAACGGAAAAGTAGTTGCTATGGCAGGTGATGGTATTAACGATGCACCAGCATTGGCTAAAAGTGATGTAGGTATTGCAATGGGTACGGGAACAGACGTAGCGATAGAAAGTGCTATGATAACACTCGTAAAAGGCGATTTACACGGTATTGTAAAAGCAAAAAAATTAAGTAATGCTGTAATGAAGAACATTAAGCAAAACCTATTTTTTGCACTTATCTACAACACTTTAGGTGTGCCTATTGCAGCAGGTGTGTTGTTTCCATTCTTTGGAATATTGCTCTCGCCAATGATAGCAGCTTTAGCAATGAGTTTTAGCTCTGTTTCAGTTATTGGAAATGCACTACGATTAAGAACAATTAAAGTTTAACTATAAAATCAAATAATTATGGGAAATTCAAAAGAACACTCAAACAAAGGAAATTACAAAACCTTCTTTATAATGTTGGCTTGCTCATTTGTAGCAATGTACATCACAATGTATCTAAACACCTATGCAATAGACCACGTGTGGTTTAGCTTAACCCGATTTTATATGACCTGTTTAGGTATTTCAGCAATGGCAGTAATAATGTGGTTTTTTATGCGAAAAATGTATAATGATAGAAAGAAAAACATAGCCATACTTGCAGGTAGTTTTATCCTGTTTGTAGGTGCATTAGGATTAGTAAGAACACAAGCACCAATCATTGGTGACGTACTATGGATGAAAGCAATGATACCACATCATTCTATCGCTATTTTAACAAGTGAAAGAGCAGATATTCAAGACCCAGAAGTTAAAAAATTAGCAGAAGACATTATAAAAGCACAACGTAAAGAAATAGAAGAAATGAAAGCAATGATAAAACGATTAGAGAATGAAAAATAATAAAATAGTCATATATATTGGCATACTCGTAGTAGGTGTGTTATTGGGTTGGTTGCTTTTTGGTGGCTCATCAAATGAAGAAATAGACCATAATCACGATGCGGTTGCAGCAACCAATCAAATGTGGACGTGTTCTATGCATCCACAGATTATGCAACCAGAGCCAGGCGACTGCCCCATTTGTGGTATGGATTTAATTCCTGCGGAAAGCGGAAGTGATGGCTTAATGGCAGACCAATTTAAACTAACAGAAAATGCGATGGCATTAGCCAATATTCAAACAACTGTTGTAGGCAAGGGAAATGTTGAAGGCAACACCATAAAGTTATCTGGTAAAATTGCTGAAAACGAAGAAGCCAATGCAGTACAGGTAAGTTATTTCGCTGGAAGAATTGAACGTTTGAATGTGAGTTTTACAGGCGAAGAAGTTCGTAAAGGTCAATTATTGGCAACCATTTATTCGCCTGAACTCTATGCAGCACAACAAGAATTAATCACAGCAGCTTCTTTAAAAGAATCTCAACCTGCTTTATACAAAGCAGTCCGTAATAAATTGAAATTATGGAAACTCTCTGAAAATCAAATCAACCAGATTGAAGAAACAGGAAAAGTAAAAGAAAACTTTCCTGTTTATGCAACCGTTTCGGGTACTGTTACAGAAAAATTGGTAGAGCAAGGCGATTACATCAAACAAGGACAACCCTTATTAAAAATTGCCAATCTCAACACAGTTTGGGGAAACTTTGATGTGTATGAAAATCAGATTGACCGCTTTAAAAAAGGACAGGAAGTGATGATAACAACCAATGCTTATCCTAATAAAGAGTTTAAAGGTAAAGTTGATTTCATTGACCCAGTTTTAAACACGAAAACAAGAACTGTAACCTTACGTGTTGTTTTAAGCAATAAGGACGATGTATTTAAACCAGGAATGTTTGTAACCGCAAATATTGAAGGCAGTACAGCTAAAAATGATGAAGTATTATCAATTCCTGCATCTTCTGTATTATGGACAGGTGAACGTTCTGTGGTGTACCTTAAAACAAATCCAGACCAACCTATTTTTGAAATGCGTGAAATTAAATTAGGCAATCAAATTGGTAATGAATATGAAGTTGTAGAAGGTTTATTTGTTGGAAATGAAATAGTGACTAACGGAACATTTACGGTTGATGCAGCAGCACAATTACAAGGCAAAAAGTCTATGATGAATAAAGATGGTGGTAAAGTAATGACTGGACACGAAGGTCATTTAGGTATGGATAACAATGCATCTAACAAAGAAAGTGACCACACTAATATGAATGAGCGTTTGGAAGTATCAGAGAAATTTCAACAACAGTTAAATAGTGTTTACAATGCGTATATCAATTTAAAAGATGCTTTAGTAAAAGAAGATTCAATAAGTACTTCAGCAAACGCAACAACTTTATTAAATAAATTGAACAAAGTAGATATGAAATTGTTGTCAGATAATAAGGCGCATAACCATTGGATGTCATTAGAAGGCGAAATAAAATCTTCTGCAACTTCAATTTCTGAAACGTCCGATATAAAATCACAAAGAGACCATTTTAAACATTTATCATCACATCTAATCAATGCTGTACAACTATTTGGTATCAATGAAAAGGTCTATGTAGAATTTTGTCCAATGGCAGATAACAATAATGGTGCTTATTGGTTAAGCAAAGAAGAAAAAGTAATCAATCCATATTTTGGCGAAGCAATGCTAACCTGTGGTGAAGTAAAACAAGTAATAGAATAATAAATCAAGTAATAACAATTAAATTTTAAACAATGAATTTTTCAAAGAAAAATCACGAACACAAAAACAAAAATGTAATCGACGTGAGTAAAAAAGTAATTTTAAGTGTAGCTGTAATAGCAGCATTAGGTTTAACAAGTTGTAAAAACGAAACCAAAAAAGAAACAGAAACCACAACTACTGAAATGTCAAAAGATATGGCAATGACAGACCTGTCTTTTGGTGTAAGAGGAAATTGCGGAATGTGTAAAAACACTATCGAAAAAGCAGCTAACGGTGTTGAAGGTGTTGCAAGTGCTAATTGGGATGTCGATAAAAAGAAGATTGATGTGTCTTTTGATGATACAAAAACCGATGCAATGGCAATCCATAAAGCAATCGCAGCTTCAGGATATGATACCGAAAAAGTAGCAGGTGATGAAGAAGCATATGATGGTTTACCAGGTTGTTGTAAATACGACCACGAAATGATGATGAATCAATCTGGTGAAGAAGAAAGTGATGACCATTCAAATCACGACCATTAAGCAATAATGAAAGAGTCTTTTTCGGAAGGCTCTTTTTTATTCCCCACAACCCAAAACCCAATTTTTTCGTGCCTCAAAATCCTCTGTCTTTTGTATTGTTCCGCTCACCTAACAAGTTTAGCGTTTTTCTGTCTTTTAGGTAATAGCATATTACAGCTTTGGTTTTTCATAAAATCAAACCAAACAGCAATAAGCTATTCTGTTATTATTCTATCATAAAACCCTAAACTCACCCAAGCTATGTTACATAATGCGTAGTTATAGCAACTAAAAGCGCTATAACGGTCATTATGTAAAATATCCGCTATAGCCAACGCTCAATTTAGAACTTAAAATCAAATTTTGAGCTATATTGAAACAGTAGTAAGATGAGGTAAGTTAAAATATTAGTTATCTCATTCATCTGCACAAAACCATCGTTAAGTCCAAGTATTCCTTATCTCAAGTCTTTGTTTGTTTCATTTCGTTAACAAATATCAAGTAACATACAGCTATAATTGAAAACCTTTAAATTGTGCTTAACTTGAAAATGCAGTACATAATAAAATAAAAAAAGATAGCAAATATAGGTAGCTACCTAATGCCAACGCTATATGCTATAAAGGTCAAGCCCTAAAGGGTTTTAAATAAAACTTTTTTCAAAATAGTTCTTCTATTTCATTAAACGTATTAACATAAAAAACTTTTATTCAAAAACCTTGACAGCATCATCCACGCTACCAAAGCATCAGCTTTCTTTTTTTGTTTTCTTTAAAAAAATAATAGTAAAAAGAAAAAGCCCTATGATACAAAACCATAGGACTCTTTCAGCTTCAAAGGTCAGAATGAAACTTATGCCACTTCTACGATGTTTAAAACGTTATATGCGCCATTTTTAAGCGGATACTGAACACCGTTAATCTCTTGAAAGAACTCTACTAATAAAAGAAATACATCGTTTCCTGTACCTGTTGGCACACCTGCTGGAGTTAATGTTTGCGATGCAGAAGTCGAATCAATTGGAATATTTACAGTCGGACTGTACTCAATTGCATTTTCTGTAGTATCAAAATCAACTTTTAAGAAAGCAGAAGTAAAACTAACGTGAGTTGCGCCACTTGGATAAGCAATATCGTTTGTAGGCGTTAAATTTGGGATTGAAATTTCACCTGTAGAACCATCAACGCTAAAAGGAGCAAATAAAACCGCACTTAAAACAGCTCTATTATTAAAATCAAAGCCTTTTAAAGCCGCTTTACCTTCTGGTGTTGCCAATCCTGTTGCCACATTTCTTTCACCCCTTATAGAGGATGTATCGAAGTTTTTAATTTTTGTCATTACTTGCGTAACACGACTTGAAACTCTATTATCTTTTGCTTTAATCATTAAGTTTCTTGCAGAAGTTCTTAATAATTTACCAGAAGATGCAGAACGACCAAATTCAGAACCATTTTCTCGCGTACGCTCAAACGCTGGATCATTTTGAATACGCTCTTTTGAAACACCGCTTTTAGTCTTTACCAAATAGCCTTCTTTACCCTTGTAAAACGTCAAATTATCTAACGTACCTTCGAGTTTAATAATACCTTTTAATCTTGCCATAACAATTATATTTTTTGATGATGAATATTTAAATATACGAACATATCTAACACACTGGTTATAAGAGCTTCCGAAGTGTTTATAACTTGCCAAAACTTCCGAAATAGATAGTTTTTTCATTGTGAAAATTGTCGTATATTGTATATAAGAGCTTTACAGCTACGGTATAGCTAAAGTATAGTTAGAGTATTAATTTTAAATTTAAAGTGAATGAGTAGAATCTGTATTTACCCTAAAGACGTGCAAGTGGTAACAGGTAAAAGTGAGCGTTATGGTAGAACTATAATCAATAAGATTAAAGAGCACCTTAACAAAGAGTCACACCAATTAGTTACTATTGATGAATTTTGCGACTTTATGGGCTTTGAAATCAGTAAAGTACGAGGATTAATCAAGTAAATTTCGTATCTTTAACACAAGGTTTTAAAGGTGACCTATTAGGTGACCTCATAATGGTACAGGACTGAAACAGTAATAAATAAAGGCATTAAGAGATAGGTTCACTTACCTCTTTCTCCGCAAAAACCCGTAATTTAAACATTACGGGTTTTTTTTATTATTTATTAATATTTTAATTTTTCACCAAAGATTTTTTCAAAAGCTTCTCCACACTCCCAGCAACCTTGTTCTGCAAAACCTATTTTCAAGTATTTTTTTCCAGCACCTTCATCTCCTAAATTTAGTTTAGAAATTGCTAAATAAAACCAAAAAGCGCTACTATGAATTCCATCTCTTTCAGCTGTTTTCACATAATAAACTGTTCGTTCATAATCTTTTGCTAAAAACGCTTTTCTTGCTTCTGCCATATTATATTCAAACTTAAAAAACCTTTCGTTTGTTTTTAGCGGTTCGGGGACGTTAAGGGTTTTTCCTAAATAAGCTATTGCTTCTGTTTGTTGAGAAAAAGTGTTGTTACTATAACACACAATAAACATCAATAAGGCAAATACTTTTTTAATCATAGTTTAGTTTTTTTTACAGTAATAAGTTAGTTTATAGATAATAAAGTTAATAAAATATATTTTAGATATTTCATTTTAAAAAATTAGTATACTAATCTTTACAATTGTATTTTCGGCACAATAAATGATAACTATTTCGTTATTATTTCTAAATGAAAAAAATATGCGTCTTATCACTACCTTAATGTTGTTATTTGTTACTGTATTTACACAAGCACAAAACTCTGCTGTTGGTAATTCAGAAAAACTTACTTATACTGCATCATATAATATGTCAGGCATCTTAACTGATTTAGCTGAAGTTACTATGCAAACCAGTGAAGTAAAAACATCTAGCGCTACACTACTTAGGCTAAAATGTACAGCTACAACTTACAGTAAATGGGATAGTTTTTTTAAAATTCGTGATTTATACGAAAGTTATGTTAGCCCAAAAACACTAACACCTTACCTTTACAAAAGAGATATTAGCGAAGGTGGTTATTACAAGTTTATGCAATACAAATACAGTCATAAAACAGGTACTGTAAAAAGCTTAAAACGTAAAAAAAGAAAAGACGGTAAATTCTGGGAAGAAAATAAAACAATCAAGATTGGTAGCGCTACTAGAGACTTAGTTAGCACGTTGTACAAATTAAGAACACTTGATTTTTCTAGCTACGCTACAGGAACAACAAAATCTTTTACTGTTATTTTTGATAATGAAGAAAACACGGTAAACTTTAGATACCTTGGAACCGAAACCATTAACACATCAATTGGTAAAAAAAATTGCTACAAACTTGCTATTTCATTAAGTAATAGTGACGTTTTAAAAGGATCTAACGACAATTTGATATGGCTTACTGCAGATTCAAACAAAATTCCTGTGTATGCTAAATTCAAAATCCCTGTTGGAAATGGTGAATTAAAAATTAAATCTGCAACAGGCTTAAAAAATTAAACTTATGAGAAAACTATTTATAATTTTAGGAATTATTTCTGCTGTTCTAGCTGTTTTATTAGCTTTATTACCACTTTCTAATTTAGCATTTATACCTGCAGCAATAGCTTTTATTTGTGGATTTATTGCTTTTGTAATGTCAAATAAATCTGGCACCTCAAAAAAAACAGTTGTTTTAATCTTTTTACTTACTATCATAGCTTTATCATTTGCTAGTTACAAAGCTGTTTTTACTGAAACAAAAGTTGGTAATACTGAAGAACTTCAGGAAAAAGAAAAAGCTTCAGAAGAAGAAGCTATTGAAGAACTAGAAGGTTTAGATTTAGAAGACATTGATATCGAATAAACATAACAACAACAAATTTTTAAAAAGATAGCTTGTATAAAGGCTATCTTTTTTTATTTAGGAGTTTGTTAAAGTTTGTTAAAACAACCTTACATTAAACCAATAAATCTTTCTTTTTTTTGTAATATCGCAAAATAAATAGGCTGTTTTCAACCCTTTTTATATAATTTACAATACATTTCAATTTTCAACAACTATAAATAATGAAAAACACTTACCTTATATTAAGTACTGCGTTATTAATGTTTGGTTGTGGGTCAACTCAAGAAAAGCCAGCAAAAACTAAAGATGCTGCTACTGCAAACCCAACAACTTACGCAAACACTATTACATCTGCAGAATTAAAAGACCTACTCTACACATATGCTTCAGATGAATTTGCGGGTAGAGAAACTGGAGAACCAGGGCAAAAAATGGCTGTAAACTATCTTAAAGATCAGTATGTAGCATTAAATATTCCTTCTGCGCTTCCAGACAACAATTATTTTCAAGAAGTACCACTAGAAATACTAGATATACCTAATGTAGCACTTTCTTTTAACGGAGAAGCTTTTAATATTACAGACGATTTCTTATCTGTATCTACAAGTAATGATATAAACATTAATGCTAATGAAGTTATCTTTGCAGATTTCGGGATTGAAGATGATAAATACTCTAGTTACAAAGATATTGACGTAAAAGGAAAAGTTGTTTTAATCAAAGCTGGCGAACCAAAAAATCCTGATGGTACTTATGTTATAAGCGGTACTAGCGAAACATCTAAATGGTCTAATTTCAGACAAGCTTTTGCTTCAAAAAGAGATGTTGCTATAGAAAAAGGAGCTGCTGCCGTACTTTTCTATTACCCAGAAATTTATTCAATGGCTAAATTACGTTTTGGTGCTTCAAGATCAAGAATGTCTCTAAATGATGATGCTGAAAACATGTTATATTTTTTAATAGACAACAAATTAGCCTCATCAATTTTAAGCGATATAGAAACCAACGATAAAGCTACAACAATAAAGAAACCTATAAGCATTGCCTATAAAAAAGTAGCTAAAGAGTTTACTTCAGAAAACGTTGCTGCTTTTATAAAAGGTAGCGAAAAACCAGATGAGATTATTGTTATATCTGCTCATTTAGACCACGAGGGTATAAAAAATGGTGAAATATACAATGGCGCTGATGATGATGGCTCTGGAACTGTTGCTGTTTTAGAAATTGCTGAAGCATTTAAAACAGCTATGAAAGATGGTTATACGCCTAAACGCTCTATTTTATTCTTACATGTTACCGGTGAAGAAAAAGGATTATTAGGTTCTAAATATTACACAGATACAGACCCTATTTTTCCTTTAGAAAACACTATTGCTGATTTAAATATAGACATGATTGGTAGAGTTGATCCTAAACATGAGGATGACAGAAACTATCTTTACTTAATAGGAAGTGATAAATTAAGTACCGAACTTCATAATATTTCAGAAGAAGTGAACAACAAGTACACTAAAATTAATTTTGACTACACCTATAATGATGATAATGATCCAAACCGTTTTTATTACAGATCTGATCATTATAATTTTGCAAAAAACAATATTCCTGTAATATTCTATTTTAATGGTACTCATGCAGATTACCACAAACCATCTGACACTCCTGATAAAATAGAATACGATTTGTTAGAAAATAGAACACGTCTTATTTTTTACACAGCTTGGGAACTTGCTAATAGAAGTAATAAAATTACAGTTGACAAAAAGCCTGAATAAACTTTTTGATTTACATTATATATAAAAAAGCTTTCCATTGTAAGGAAAGCTTTTTTATTTTATTAAGTTTACACCTCATTATTAGCAATTATGGCGTACGCTGAATATACTAGAAACAACAAATCTCTAATAAAAAGATTTTCACATCAAAAACGATTTGATGTCACTATTAAGCTTATAGATTTAAAAGCAAATCAATCTTTATTAGATTTTGGAACAGGTGACGGCTATTTATTAAAATGTCTTAACGATGCTCATAAAAATGTAAAACTGTATGGTTATGATCCTTTAGATTTTATGTTTGAAGAATTAAAAACAACCATTAAAGAGAATAACCTCAAAAACATCTCCATAACATCAAACTTATCTACGTTGAACTCTCTAGAGTTTGACATAGTAAGTTGCCAAGAAGTATTAGAGCACTTCTCTATCAAAAATCAGAAAAAACACCTACAGGAGCTTAAAAAACGAACTAAAGACTCTGGAAAGATTGTTATATCTGTTCCTTTAGAAATAGGTTTTTCTGGATTAACAAAAAATATAATCCGATTTTGTATTGGTCAAAATAAAGAAGATGCAACCTTAAAGAATATCTTTAAATCTTTTTTGGGATTAAAAATTCCTCGACAAGAAGAAGGATACATTGGTACTCATATAGGCTTTAATCATAAAAATTTAGAAGCCTTATTTGATGATGCTGGATTAAAAGTTATAAAAAAAGAATACTCACCTTTTAAGTTTCTTTATGGATTTATGAATTCTCAAGTTTTTTACGTTTTAAAAAAACAAAACATAAACTAATAACCTCTTAAGTTTTAAACACAAAAAAAGCTCCACATTTCTGTGAAGCTTTGTCTTTTGGGTGGAAGATCGGTCTCGAACCGACGACCTCCTGAACCACAATCAGGCGCTCTAACCAACTGAGCTACAACCACCATTTTAATTAGGACTGCAAATGTAAATCATTTCCTTTTTTCTACAAAACCTTTTTTCAATTTATTTTATATCAAATAAGCTATTCACTGACACATAGCGCTCTACGGTAAACCCTTCTGCATACTCAACACCTACTAACCTACCTAAATCTCTAGCTCTGTAATTAATACTATCAGTAAAGTTTTTGCTAGATATTGGTGTTTGTGGTCCTTTCTCATCAGGATTGTAAAACTGTGTTTTATAAGCCATTACAGCCTTCATTTTTACATCAATAAATTCTGAAATATCTACCACTAAATCTGGTTCTATATGTTTCCATTGTATATAATGATAAACATGTTTTGGCCTCCATGGCTCTTGAGGTTTTTTATCTTCACTTGTCTCTATTTTTATAAGCCCACTTAAAAAACAAGCATCACTTACAAGTTTACTGCCTTTTCCATGATCTATATGTCTATCATCAATAGCATTACAAAGCACTATTTCTGGTTGATATTTTCTTATCATTTTTATAATAGCAAGCTGATGCTCTTTATCATTAACAAAAAACCCGTCAGCAAACCCTAAATTCTCTCGCACAGACACTCCTAAAATTTTTGCAGCGTTTTCTGCTTCTTCCTTTCTAGTCTCTGCTGTTCCTCTAGTTCCTAATTCTCCTCTTGTAAGGTCTATAATACCAACTTTTTTTCCATTGGCTATTTCTTTTGCAATAGTTGCTCCACAGCCTAATTCTACATCATCTGGGTGCGCTCCTATTGCTAGTATATCTAATTTCATGTGATTATTTTTCTCTTTCTTAATTGTTTTATTCTATGGCAAATTACAAAATATCACGCATTCTGTTATCTGCTCCAACTGTTTTGCTCTGCTTGTGTTAAAAATGTCCAAGCAACTACTCTTACTTTTTTATTTCCTAATGATATATCTAAAACTTTAATTTTATTGGCATTTAGTTTTTTCAATGATGTTTTCATTGATTTTATATATTCTTTTTGTGACACCAAAGTTGTAAACCAGAAACAATTGCTTTTATAAAGTGAACTTTGGTATAAATAGTTATGTAAAAATGCCTTTTCGCCTCCTGGATACCACAATTCATTTGAGTTACCACTAAAGTTTCTTGTCACTTCCTTTTCTAATTTCCCTAACCCTTTCAACTTTCTTTTTGTTGCTTGATTGGCTTCACTTTCAGATTTATAAAATGGAGGATTGCACATTGAAACTGAAAATAAATCTTCTGACTGTATTATACCATTAAAAACATGTGACGCGTCTTTTTGAAAGCGTAATGAAATGCATGAGTTAAGTTTATTTTTATCAATGATAACTTGGGCATTCTTTAATGACGTTTTATCTACATCTGTAGCTGTAAAATTCCATTGATATTTTGAATACCCTAATAATGGATAAATGCAGGTAGCACCTGTTCCTATATCTAAAACGTGTATATTCTTCTTTATATTAGAATCAAGCAATAAATCTGAAATAGCATCAATATACATCAAACGTCCTGGTATTGGCGGGCATAAATTTGTATCAGGAAAATCCCAATATTTAATATTAAAATTTGATAATAGTAGCGCTCTATTGAGTGCTTTTACGGCTTTTGGGTTAGCAAAATCAATAGTTAAATGATTTTGTTTATTATCAAAAACAAAAGGCTCTAAATCAGGAAAAACCTGACAAAGCTCCTTGAAATCGTATTGCGACGAACGTTTACTATTTAATTTAGAATCGATGAAAGTTACTTTTTTAAATTTCTATTTAATCTTTTGAAAGCATTTGCTAACTATTAATAGACTGTATAGCTTGTTCTATATCTAGCATTAAATCGCGTTTTGACTCGATACCAACAGAAAAACGAATCAAATTGTTTGTTATTCCTAATGCAACTCTTTGCTCTTGCGTTAATAAGGCGTGTGAAGTACTGTAAGGTAGCAGCATTGTACTTTCAACACCAGCTAAACTCATAGAGGGTTTTATAAGTTTTAATGCGCTTAAAAACTCATTAGCATTCAAACTATCTATTAATTCAAAAGAAAGCATTCCTCCAAAACCTTTCATTTGAGATTTGGCTAATGCATGTTGCGGGTGATTTTTTAACCCTGGATAATAAACTTTTTTTACAGCATCATGATCTTGAAGAAATTTTGCTAACTTTTTTGCATTCCTGTTTTGTGCTTTAACACGTAATCCTAAAGTTTTTATACTACGTTCTAGCATCCAAACAGTAAAGTCACTCAAGCTACCTCCTAAATTTTTTCCTACATTCCATATAGTTTCCATATGCTGGTTAGAACTAGCAACTGCTCCTGCTAAAATATCACTATGACCGCCTAAATATTTGGTTGCAGAATGCATTACAATATCAATCCCTAAGTCTATAGGGTTTTGATTTACAGGGCTTGCAAACGTGTTATCTATAGTAGATATAATATTGTTAGATTTAGCCAAACTAGCAACCGCTTTAATATCTGTTATTGTTAATAGCGGATTAGAAGGCGTCTCAATATGTATCACTTTAGTATTAGGCCTAATAGCCGCACTAAAATCAGACACGTTATAACCATTTGTAAACGTAAACTCAATACCATGCTTTGGGAATTCTTCTCGAATAAAATTTGCTGTTCCGCCATATAGTGTATTTTGAACCACTATATGATCTCCTGCTTTTAATAAAGCAAAAAATACCGTGCTAATAGCTGCCATTCCTGATGCAAAAATCATCGCTGCTTCAGCATGTTCTAAAGCTGCTATTTTTTTTGATAAATAAGCTTGATTTGGTGTATTAAAATAGCGAGGATAACGCTTTACAACAACATTTTCAAAAGCATAAGAAGTAGACATATATATTGGAGACACAGCACCTTTAAATTGCTCATCTTTAATTTCCCCTATATGTGTACAAATGGTATTTAAGCCTAATTTTTCTTCTGACATACAATAAAAGTTTGTGATGTCTAAAATTACAAATAATCTATCAGACTTTAACCTGTTTCCATTTACCTTTTTTAAACCAAATAATTCCAATAATAGCTATTAAAATTTCGGCAATAGTTATGGATAAAAATACGCCAATAGGTCCGAAATCTAATGCTATTGCTGTTAAATATGCAAATGGCAATTGAAACAACCAAAAACAAAAAAAGTTAATATACGTAGGTGTTTTTGTATCACCTGCTCCATTAAACGACTGAATAACCACCATACCGTAGGCATAAAATATGTAACCCGCTGCTAGAATTCGTAAACATAAACTTCCATACTTTACAACATCTGGTTGTGTATTAAAGAGCATAATAATTTGTGTTGCAAAAACTAAATATATTAATGACACAAACCCCATAAAATATGCTGTATAACGTCCTGTTTTCCATACAGACTGCTCTGCCCTATCTGGTTTTTGAGCTCCAAGATTTTGACCAACAAGTGTTGCTGCTGCATTACTCATTCCCCAGGCAGGCATTAACGTAAACATCATAACTCGAATGGCTATTGTGTAACCTGCTAAAACTTCACTACCAAACTCACTCATAATACGCATTAAGAAAACCCAACTAGATGTTCCTATTAAAAATTGTCCAATACCACCAAGAGAAACCTTTATTAAATTTAGCATAACGTGCACCTTTAGCACAATATCTTTAAGACCTACTTTTATTTTACTGTAACCATAAAACAAAATAACTAATTGAAATAACACTGCAGTACCTCTACCAATTGTTGTGGCTATAGCAGCTCCTTTTACACCCATTTCTGGAATAGGCCCAAAACCAAAAATAAATATAGGGTCCAGAATGATATTTAAACCATTTGAGAGTATCAAGGTCCACATAGCTACAGATGCATTTCCTGCTCCTCTAAATATGGCATTAATGAGAAATAGCAACATAATGGTTACATTACCACCAAGTAACACCTGTGTGTATCCATAACCTTCTGCTATAAGCTCTGGTTCAGCACCCATAAGTCCTAAAATCTCTTTTGGAAACAACAAACCAACAATGCTTATAATAATAGCTACCACAACACCTAACATGATAACTTGAACAGCAGCTTGAGATGCGTTTTTTAAATCTTTTTCGCCTATGCGTCTTGCCACAATGGCTGTCGCTGCCATACTTAAACCTATAGCTACGGCATAAACCAAAGTAATTACAGATTCTGTTAATCCAATAGTAGCTACCGCATTCACACTGACTTTTGACACATACATAATGTCTACTAAAGCAAAAATTGATTCCATAAGCATTTCTAGAATCATAGGTATAGACAACATAAAAACAGCACGACGAATGCTTACAGAAGTAAAATCTTGTTCTTTGCCAGTAACGGCTATTTTAAAATAGGTAATAAATTGTTTGAAAGATATTTTATTTGATTGCATAACTGTAGTATTAACATATATATAAAAGCTAAACGAAATATTCGTTCAACATAATAATTGCTGAAAAGTATCAGCTGGTCTTTAAAAAAATTATTATACAATCATAATAAGTCAAATATCAACCTTTTATTTAGAAAATCAAAAAAAAGACAAAAGAACATAAAAATCTATATTACAACACATTACAATTTGAAAATTTGAAAAATCAATATTTTTTTGTATATTTAAGTATATGATAGCACAAGACAAAATAGAGAATAGCGTTTTTTTAAAAGAATCTTTAACGTATTTAGAAAATTTAGGCTTTGATAATATTAAAGCTGATTTAGATGGTTACGAAACTCCAAAATCGTATATGAAAAAAGGCAGTGATGTTACTATTACTCCTGATATTGTTGCTGAAAAAGCAGGTAGAAAACACTACTTTGAGATTAGTTTAAAATCTGAAGAGCCTAAACTATTAAAATCAAAATGGCGTTTTTTAGATGTTTTAACAAGAATGAAAGACCATAAGTTTAAAATCATAACGCGTCGCGGTCATTACAAGTTTACGCAAGACATGCTTGATGATTTAAATATGGATAAAAGCCCAATAAAACTCTAGATATTACTCTTTATCTTTTAAAATTTTATTTTGCTCCTCAATTAAGTCTGTTAATTGGGTTAATAACTCTATGTCTTTAGGTGTAGACACTGATTTATCTTTTGTATCATGAGACTTGTCTCGAAGGCGGTTTAAAACTTAACAACCACAAAAATAGTAAAGCCTATAATTAAAAAATCTAGTAATGCTTCCGCAAAAGTACCATAACAAACTGCTACTTCATCTGTAATAATCTCTCTTGTTTTTAGACTCAATAATAGCATCTTTAAGAATAATACACTTATCTTAAAAATTTATATATGTTGGTCATTAATGATAAAGGCGGTAATAACATTTTGTTATCAATACATCAATGTCTTTATTGGATGATGTATTTATAATAAGACCAATGGCCATATCCATCATGTTACCCTTTACTGCAAACTCTTTAAATAGTTTTATATAAACAAATGTCTTGTTAAAAAGTATGACTACTTCTTATAAAACTTAATGTATTTTTTATAGGCAAAAAACGCAATAATAGTAATAATTGCTACAGCAATACCTATGATGTTAAAACTAGCTATTTGCTGTCCTGATTGATATGAATGCAACCCTGATAAATAAAAGTTTACTCCAAAATATGTAAAAATAATACTTGCTATAGCGATTACAGATGCTAAATTATACGCGAATTTACCTCTTAAACCAGGAACTAATCTCATGTGAATTACAAAAGCATAAATCATAATACTAATTAAAGCCCATGTTTCTTTTGGGTCCCAGCCCCAATAACGTCCCCAACTTTCGTTAGCCCACATACCACCTAAAAAGTTTCCTATGGTAAGCATAACCAAACCTACGGTTAGAGCCATTTCATTAATTATGGTTAACTCGTTAATATTAACAAGCATTTTTTGTTTGTTGTCTTTATTTGTAAAAATCATTAAAAACAAAGTTGTCAAACCTAAAACCATACCTAGAGTAAAAGGTCCATAACTAGCCACGATTACTGCTACGTGAATCATTAACCAGTAACTATCTAATACTGGCTGCAGGTTTGCAATAGCAGGATCCATCCAACTCCAGTGTGCAACCATTAATAGCATAGATGTTACAAAGGCTGTGGCTGCAAGTGTTAAATCACTTTTTCTACCAAATATCAATCCGAAAAACATAGTAGCCCAAGCCACATAAATCATAGATTCATAAGCATCACTCCATGGTGCATGACCTGAAATATACCAACGTGCTATAAGCCCTAATGTGTGCAACACAAAAAGAATTACTATAATAATTTTAAAAGCGTTTACTGTAATGTTGATAGGCCTACTCTTATCTTTAAATATCTGAATAATCAGTAAAATAAAAAGCAATGATGAAGCATACATGTACCAACTAAATAGCCTCTTGAAGATATCGTATTTGTTATATAAAATTTCAGTATCAACTTTTTTATCAGATAGCATAACACTACTACCATACTTATGCTGTGTTTTTCTAAATGACTCTAAAAGTTCATCTGCTTTAGAAAAATCTCCTGATTTTTTTGCTTGATTTAATGTAAATAAATACGCACTAAATCCGTTACTAACAAAGTTTCCATACAACGAATCATTAATCTGTTCTTTGTAATTTTCCCTTTTGTATTCAATAGGAGCTATCCATTTATTATTATCATTATCTGGAATTGGAAAAATACGCAACGCATAACCCTCAATAGTGTTGTAAAGTAAGTTAACACGCTGGTCTGTTTCCTTAAATTCCTTTTGAAATGCATTAGGCACTTGAGCTTTATAAGCATCTTCAAGATAAGGCGCTAATTTATAATCACCTCGATCGGTAAAAAAGTCAACTAAAGACGCATAATCTTGTTCTTTTGGAACACCTATTATACTTCTTATAGAATCATCTTTTTTATACTTTAAGTAAATGATTGGAGCGTTATACCATAACAAAGGACTTTCTTGTATAGATAAAAATACTTGATTAGCATCAAAATCTTCATAAGTATCATGCTTGGTTAACTTCCTAAGCATTTCAGAAGCAAAGGTATTTACAGGCATCATACGACCACCAATATCTTGTATAACTAAACGTCCAAACTTATCTGCATGTGTTTTAGGAGTAATATTGGCTGCTAAAATAGAGTCTATTTGAGCTTTTGAAGGCTTAACGCTATGATCATGTCCATCGTTTGGAGCATGTCCTTGAGAGAACCCTTGTAACCCAATACATAAAAGTATTATTGTTGTCATCTTGGCTTTCTTTGCCTTTACTTTATCAAGCATACGTCTTAAGTCTCCAAAGCGAGAGCCTTTAACAAATAAAATAGCTAACATGCCTGCATATAATAAAAAGTAGCCTATATACGTAATCCAGGTTCCCCAAAAATCATGATTAACAGAAAGTTTTGTTCCTTTTTCATCTGGATCAAAACCTGATTGAAAAAAACGATAACCTCTATGGTCTAAAATATGATTCATGTAAATATGATAATCAAAATCTCCTTCTTGAGCATCTAGAACAGTTACTTTACTTTCAAATGAAGAATAACTGCTTTCTGTTCCTGGATATTTATCTGCTATAAAATCATTTAGCTTTATACTAAAAGGTAGTTCTATAACTTTAGAACCATATTTTATTGCAATATCCAATCCGCCCACATGCTCTTGTTCAAAAGGGTTTCCATAACCTTGACCTCCTAAAACTTTTATACGCTTTGTTTCGCCGCCTGTGGTGACTTTAAAAACCGCTCCCATTTCATCTCCCTTTAAAATCTGTGGTTTTTTTACAATATCAAAAACACCTTTCACCACAGGTTTTGGGAATACAACCTGCATATTTCCTATAATATATCGAGATCGAAGTTTTAACGGCTGAATGCTATCTTTTAGTAATTGACCTGTTTGACCAGTTGCCATAGTCATGTATTCGCCTTCAAACGGAGAATCTATTGTTAACTCATCATCTTTGTAAGTAATATTTATCGCGCCATCAACTTGTTTGTTTAATGAAAACAAAACGTTATGAATGCTTTGCACCTGACCTACTTTTAAAAAGTGATTGTGAGCTCCTGTATTTCCTGCTTCAACCAGTTTAAGGTATTCTTCTCCGCTTTCATCTGGAACAATATCTTTTTCTGCACCTGCAATAAACTTCTCAAGCTCAATAGTTACTGGTTGATTATTGTAAGTAACAGTTTTACTAAAGCTATTGTTTAATCTTGGAGAAAAATCTACTTCCCATTCTAAAGGTAATCTTTGCGGGACTCCGTCAATTTCATAATCACCATCAATATATGTTGTTATGTATGTTTTATGAGATAGCATAGCACTTTCAGTTTCGCCTTCACGAATTGCCATCATACCCTCAAAACCTATATATCTTGTAATTCCTGCTCCTAACAGTATTAGTATAAATGCTAAATGTAGAATTAGCGACGGCCACTTTTCAAATTTATGCAAGCGGTATCTAAAAATATTTCCTATAAAATTTATGACAAACAAAACCATAATAGCCTCAAACCACCAAGCATTATATATAAGCGTTCTAGTAAGTGGTGTTGGTGATGTGTTTTCTCCGGCATCTAGGAATGTTCCTGTTGCCATAGCTGCTGCAAAGACAATAAATAAAACAGCTGTTAATCGAGTTGAAAATAGAATTTTGGCGAGTTTATTTTGCATAATGATGAGACTCTAAAATTGGGTCGTGCAAATTTAAGGTATTTAGTTCACTTCCGTATGTTAAAATGTACTTAACTTTTTGGTGTAGTTTGCCTAGCTTGAAAAATATTTAAATACAAAAACGTTCCCATTTTTCTGGCACGACGTTTAGCATTTTCAGCAACATCTCCAACAAAAAGTTCATCTATTGTTTGTAACCACAAATTGAGCCATATACCAAAATGCAACTCGCTTATGGTATTATTATTTTCTTTATCAACCTTAACATGCACTTCTAGCGGATTGCCTTGATACTTTTTTTCTAGTTTTCGAGTCATAAACAAGCTTGTTTCCCAAAAAGTTGTTAGATGCTCTATGTGCGAATCCCAATCTGTAATTACGCGATTAAAAAAAGGCCCTAAAACATCATCTTTTCTAACTTTTTCATAAAAAGTTGAAACTAATTTATAAACATCTGCTCTAGTATCTATATCGGTTTTAGTCATCATGTTTACAAAGATAAGCCTTGTTGCTTTTATATCATACAATACTTACTTATTTTAGCGCTATGATTTCAGTAAATATTCTTGGCGCTGGTAATGTAGCCACTCACCTTTTTAAAGCATTTCAAAAATCAGAAAACATTTCTGTAAACCAATGGTATAACAGAGATATTTCAAAAATATCAACCTACAAAAATGAGGTTTCTACCATAGATAATATTTCGCTACTAGAAGAAGCAGATATTTATATAATTGCTGTAAGTGATGATGCTATATCAAAATTATCTCAATCTCTTACAAACAAAAATCAACTTGTTGTTCATACTTCTGGTAGTGTGAGTGTTTATGATTTAGATAAAACATTGCGTCGTGGTGTTTTTTACCCGTTACAAACATTTTCTAAAACTGCTTCTGTTGATTTTTCTAATGTACCTTTTTGCATTGAAACAATTGATAAACAAGATTTAGAGTTATTAAAAAATCTTGCTAATGCAATAGGAAGCCAGTGGTATAAAATTAGCACTGAACAAAGGCAAACATTACATCTATCGGCTGTGTTTGTAAATAATTTCACAAATCAACTATACCGAATTGCTCACGAAATTAGTGACATACAAAATATTAATTTTGATATTTTAAAACCGTTAATTCTAGAAACTGCAAACAAAGTGCAGCACATGTCACCATATATGGCTCAAACTGGTCCTGCGATGCGTAATGACAAGAAAACCATAAAAAAACATTTAAAGTCTTTAGAAAACGAACAACATAAAGCCATTTATAAACTGCTAACCGAATCAATAAAAAAAACACATGGAAGATAAAAGCTACAAAGAATATTTAGAACATATTACAACCTTCATTTTTGATGTTGATGGTGTTTTAACAGACGGCACAATTCAACTTACAACATCTGGAGAAATGTACAGAACCATGCATACCAAAGATGGATTTGCTATGAAAACAGCTCTTAATACAGGGTTTAATATGTGCATAATTTCTGGCGGATCTAATGAAGGTGTTCGCGCTAGACTTGAAGGTCTTGGAGTTAAAGATGTTTATCTTGGTGCGCATAATAAAATAGACCAACTTAACGACTATTTAAAAAACAACAACATAAAACTAGAAAACGTTTTATACATGGGTGATGATATTCCTGATGTCCCTGTTATGAAGTTGGTAGGGTTACCTTGTTGCCCACAAGATGCTGTTCCTGAAATAAAAAGTATTTCTAAATATGTGTCTCATAAAAATGGTGGAAAAGGCGCTGTTAGAGACGTTATAGAGCAAGTGCTCAAAGTACAAGGCAAATGGGATGGAAATTTTAGTGCGAAATACGATTAAATAAACTTATACAACAACTAACAAACTACAACCGTTGAATTTTCTTAACCTTATTCGCTGGAAAAATCTCTTAATGATTGCATTGGTGCAGTTTTTAATTAAATACGCCCTTTTTGAACCATTTGGAGTCACCATTACATTAAACCTTTTTGGTTTTTCATTATTAGTAATTGCAACCATCTGTATTGCAGCAGCAGGTAATATTATCAATGATGTTTATGATGTTGAAACTGATATGGTAAACAAACCTAAAAGTGTTATTGTAGGTAAATCTATTTCAGAGAAAACTGCTTACAACCTATTTATAGCCTTTAATGTTATAGGAGTCGTACTTGGTTTTTACTTGTCAAACCTAGTCGGTAAAAATGGCTTTTTTGCAATATTTGTTATTATTTCGGCATTGCTATATATCTATGCGTCATATTTAAAACAAATGTTACTTGTTGGCAATGTTGTAATTTCAGCATTAGTCGCTATAAGTATTCTTATTGTTGGTTTATTTGAGCTATTACCTGTATTGTCTAGCGCAAACCAAAACACGCAACTTACATTTTTTAAAATACTTTTAGATTATGCCATTTTTGCATTCATAATAAATTTACTTCGTGAAATTGTAAAAGATATTGAAGATATTGATGGTGATCATAAAGCTGGAATGAATACACTTCCTATTGCTATGGGCAGAGATAGAGCCTCAAAAATAGCGGCCATATTATCCTTAATACCATTGGTAGCTGTTTCTTATTATGTGGTTACTTTTTTGTATAAACAACAATTGGTTGTGGCTTATTTTTTAATGTTTGTTATCGCTCCATTACTGTATGTTACAATCAAGTTATTTACTGCAAAAAATAAAAAAGATTTTCATCATATTAGCAGCATACTTAAAATAGTAATGTTATTAGGAATGCTTTCTTTATTATTATATAAATATGTACTTTTAAGCTAATGCTAAACAACAAATTACAGAATCACAACCTAATACTTGCCTCTGGTTCTCCCAGAAGGCAACAATTTTTTAAGGATTTAGGACTGGATTTTGAAATTCGTTTAAAAAACACAAAAGAGGAATATCCTGATAGATTACATCATTTTGAGATAAGCGACTATTTAGCACAACTTAAAGCTTTACCTTTTAAAGAAGAGCTTACAGATAGTGATATTTTAATTACAAGTGATACCATAGTATGGCATGACAACAAAGCTTTAGGAAAACCTAAAGACCAAACAGATGCTTTTGAGATGATAAAATCTATGAGCAATAAAACACACGAAGTCATCACATCGGTTTGTTTTACGACTAAAACACTTCAAAAAACTGTTAACGCTATTACCAAAGTCACATTTAAAACACTTACTGATAGCGAAATAAACTATTACATAAACACCTGTAAACCTTTTGATAAAGCTGGTGCTTACGGCATTCAAGAATGGATAGGTCAAATAGGAATAACAAAAATTGAAGGCTCCTATTTTAATGTTGTTGGCCTACCAACCCATCTTGTTTATGAAACGCTAAATAGTTTTGTAGAATAATATTTTTCTTTCATTTTCTATAGTATCTTTGTTAGACATTAATAAGATTTTTCCCATGTTTGTAGAAACTTACAAAACAGAACTTGTTCAATCTATTATACTGTTTGCTATACTGTATATTATAAGATTTATAGCAGCGTTGGCCATAAAAAAAATAGGACGAAAAAGCGGCATTAACGATGCTAGAATTCACCTTATAATTCGTTATGCAAGCGTAACACTTGTACTCATTGGTCTTTTGGTTGTTGCGGTTATTTTTGGAACCGAAATGAAAGATCTCACTTTAGTATTCTCTTCAGTTTTTGCTGTAATAGGAATAGCGTTATTCGCTATATGGTCTATATTAAGCAATATTACTTCGGGAATTATTATGTTTTTTAGCTTCCCTTATAAAGTGGGTGACAAAGTACAAATTCATGATAAAGATTTCCCTGTTGAAGCTATTATTGAAGATATTAGAGCATTTCAATTACACTTACGCCTAGATAACGGCGATTTAGTAACTTACCCTAACAACCTAATTCTACAAAAACCTGTAACTCTTATTGAAAAAGACGCTATAGATGATGGCCATGATGCTATATAAATATTACTTATCTTTATAAGACTATTCGTTACAATTCATGGCAAAAAAAAGAACAGCAAAGTACAAAAAGCATATAGGAAAAGCTCCTGGCACACTGGTTTACACAGGAGAAAAAACATCTCAAAAACTATTCATTGAGTCTTTTGATTTTAATCCTGATAGCTATAACGAACTAGAGCTAAAAGATGTAGAAGAAGCGTTTAAATTTAAGTCTTCTGATACTATAACATGGATTAACCTTAATGGTTTAAACCATATTGATGACATTGAAAAAATAGGAACTCACTATGATTTGCATCCTTTAATTCTTGAGGATATTGTAAACACTTCGCAGCGTCCTAAAATTGACGAATATGATGATTACATTTTTCTTTCACTAAAAATGTTACATTATGACACTGATGAAAACGTCATTATAGAACAAGTAAGCTTTGTATTATGTGAAAACTCTGTACTTTCATTTCAAGAAGCTGAAGGTGATGTTTTTGAAAATGTCAGAGAACGTATAAGAGAAGGAAAAGGTCGCATTAGAACCTCTGGATCAGATTACTTACTATACGCATTAATAGATGCTATTGTAGATCATTACTATATTGTTGGTGAAACTTTAGGTAATAAAATTGAAGACCTTGAAGACATTCTTTTTAGCGGTGAAGTAGATGAATCTATAAGTCATCAAGTATTACGATTAAAGAAAGAACTATTAAAAGTAAGACGCGCTATTTTTCCTTTACGTGAAATAATAAATCGCATAGAAAAAAGCGAACATAACCTTATTCATAAAAAAAACATTCAGTTTTATAGAGATGTATATGATCACATCATTCAATTATCTGACTCCATAGATATATACCGCGAAATGATTTGGAGTTTAATGGATATGTATATGACTACCATAAGTAATCGTATGAATGAAGTTATGAAAGTATTAACCATAATCGCTACTATATTTATACCGCTTACATTCATTGCTGGTATTTATGGGATGAACTTTGATCACATGCCTGAACTGCATTTCAAAAATGCCTACTACATGGTTTGGGGTATTATGATTTTGATTTTCCTAGGAATGCTATACTACTTTAGAAAGAAAAAGTGGTTATAAACCCAAAGTTAAAGAAACATTAAAACCAGCCCTTTCGCTGGTTTTCTTTTTATATTTATAGCTTCAAAAAAAAACAGCCATGCATAAACTACTACTAGCTCTATTCTTTACTAGTTTTTCTTTACATTTTATAAACGCCCAACAACCTCAAAAACCAACAGCATCAGAAATTCATCAAGACATAAAAAAGCTTAACTTTTTAGGCTCTGTTTTATATCTAGCGGCACATCCTGATGATGAAAACACACGCCTTATTTCGTATATGGCAAACAATGTTCATGCAAGAACTGCCTATCTTTCTTTAACACGTGGAGATGGTGGTCAAAATTTAATTGGCCCTGAAATTCGTGAACTTTTAGGGGTTATCAGAACCCAAGAATTACTAACAGCTAGAGCGATAGATGGTGGCGAACAACGTTTTACACGCGCTAACGATTTTGGATATTCAAAACATCCTGACGAAACGCTTGCTATATGGAACAAAGACCAAGTTTTAAGTGATGTTGTTTTAGCCATTCGTCAGTTTAAGCCAGACATTATCATAAACCGTTTTGATCATAGAAGCCCTGGAACAACACATGGACATCACACAACATCTGCCATGTTGAGCGTAGAGGCTTTTGATATCACAAATGACTCATCAAAATTTCCAGAACAATTACAAACAACTTCTGTTTGGCAACCAAAACGTCTATTTTTTAATACGTCATGGTGGTTTTACGGTAGTCAAGAAAAATTTGATAAAGCTGATAAAAGTAATTTACTAGCTTTTGATATAGGCACTTACTACCCTACTATAGGTTTAAGCAACACAGAAATTGCCTCATTAAGTAGAAGTCAGCATAAATCTCAAGGTTTTGGTAACACAGGAACTCGTGGCACACAACAAGAATATGTAGAATTACTAAAAGGAGATATGCCTGCTGATAAAACAAATATTTTTGATGGCATAAACACAACTTGGAGTCGTGTAAAAGGCGGACAAGCTATTGGTGATATTTTATATCAAGTGGAAGAAAATTTTGATTTCACAAATCCTTCTGCGTCAATTCCTGAATTGATGAAAGCCTATAAGCTTATACAAAGTCTAGAAGACAACCATTGGAAGACTTTAAAATCTAAAGAAATAAAAAATATTATAGCCGCTTGCTCCGGACTTTACCTAGAAGCTGTTGCTGAAACAAATCATGCCACACCTGGAGAAACCATCAATCTGAATATTGAAGCTATAAATAGAAGTCCAATTAATATGACTTTAAAACAATACAACACTGGTATTGTAGCAGTTTCAAAAAATATGACTTTAGGTAACAATACCAATTTAACATTTCAAGAGACCTTAAAAATAAGCAACTCACAAAACGTTACTACACCTTATTGGCTTACCGAAAAAGGGTCATTAGGGATGTATCGCGTAGAAAACCCTGCGTTAATTGGAAAACCTGAAACTCCAAGAATTTTTAATGTCACTTTTGATTTAATTATAGAAAATACACCTATAAGCTTTACAAAGCCCATTGTTTACAAAACCAATGATCCTGTAAAAGGCGAAGTTTACAAACCATTTGAGATTATTCCAGAAGCATCAGCAAAAATTACCGAGAAAGTTATCATTTTTGAAAACAACAATTCAAAAGACATTCCTGTTGTTGTAAAAGCTGGACGCGATAACTTACAAGGAACTGTTACATTAGCTTATCCTAACGAATGGAATATTTCTCCTAAAAATCAAGACATTCATATTGCTAATAAAGGAGAAACTCAAACTGTAATATTTACAGTAACACCTCCAAAAAACCAGAACGAAGGCCTTATCAGTCCCATTGTAACGGTTAATGGAAAATCTTACACAAAAGAGCTTATTGATATAGATTATGATCATATTCCGTTTCAAACAGTGCTTTTACCAAGCGAAAGCAAAATAGTAAGACTAGACATAAAAAAAATGGGACAAAACATTGGTTACATAGAAGGTGCTGGAGATGTTGTTCCTGAAAGTTTACAGCAAATTGGCTACAATGTAACTACCATTGCGCCAGAAAATATTTCATCTGAAACATTAAGCCATTTTGATGCGATTGTTGTTGGCATTAGAGCTTATAATACTGTTGAAACATTAAAATTTAAACAACAAATTTTATTTGATTACATAAAGAAAGGTGGTACAATGGTTGTACAATACAACACAAGTCACCGTTTAAAAACAAAACAATTAGCGCCTTACGATTTAGAACTTTCTCGAGATCGTGTTACAGATGAGTTTGCTGATGTGAAATTTTTAAACCCTAAACATCCTGTTTTAAACTATCCTAATAAAATAACAGAAACAGATTTTGAAGGTTGGACACAAGAGCGCGGTCTTTATTTTCCTCATAAATGGGACAAAGCCTTTACTCCTATTCTATCTATGCATGACAAAGGTGAATCTGCTAAAAAAGGAAGTTTATTAATCGCTCAATATGGTGATGGATATTACATTTACACAGGATTAAGTTTCTTTAGAGAATTTCCTGCAGGTGTTTCTGGTGCATATCGTCTATTCGCAAACATGCTTTCTATAGGAAAAACAACGCAACCTTTAAACGATTAATATGTCTGACAATAAATCCCCTAAACAACCTTGGCTAAAATTATATTCACTTGTATTGATAGCTAACTTGGTTTATATCGCTTTATTTTATTTAATCATGAAATCGTTTTAAGTCATGCAAACATTAGATTGGTTAGTATTAGCAGGAACACTTTTAACCATTGTTGGTTACGGCACATGGAAAACTCGAGGAAGTAAAAATGTGCAAGACTATGTTCGTGGTGGCAATTCTTCAAAATGGTGGACCATTGGTTTATCAGTAATGGCTACACAAGCAAGTGCTATTACATTTTTATCTACGCCAGGCCAAGCGTTTCATTCAGGAATGGGATTTGTTCAATTTTACTTTGGTGTGCCTTTGGCAATGATAATTATATGTATGGTATTTATTCCGCTTTATCACCGACTAAAAGTATATACAGCTTATGAATTTCTTGAAAACAGGTTTGATTTAAAAACACGAAGCCTAACAGCTATTTTGTTTCTTATTCAACGAGGACTAGCTGCCGGAATAACTATTTATGCTCCAGCTATTATTTTATCGGCTGTATTAGGTTGGAATTTAACTTACTTGAATATCATTATTGGAATTTTAGTTATTATTTATACCGTTTCTGGTGGTACTAAAGCCGTTAGCATGACACAAAAACACCAAATGGCTGTTATTTTTACTGGAATGTTTGTGGCTTTCTTTTTAATAATAAGTTACCTGCCTGAAAATATCACATTTTCTAAAGCATTAGATATTGCCGGAGCAAGTGGCAAAATGGATATTCTTGATTTTTCATTCGATTTAGAAAATCGCTACACGCTTTGGAGCGGATTAATTGGAGGAACATTTTTAGCGCTTTCCTACTTTGGAACCGATCAAAGTCAGGTGCAACGCTACCTTTCTGGAAAATCAGTCAAAGAAATGCAAATGGGACTTATATTTAACGGTCTTTTAAAAGTACCTATGCAGTTTTTTATACTGTTAGTTGGTGTTATGGTTTTTGTATTTTATCAATTTAATGCATCACCTATCAACTTTAATCCTGCTGCAGAAAAAGCTATAGAAAACTCATCATATGCTAATGATTATGAAAAATTAAAAACAGAACAAACAGCTGTTTTCAAAGACAAACAACAAATTATAAACACCTATGTATTGTCTAATGATGACACCTATGAAAAGTATATTCAATTAGCCAATGAAGCTGATACAGAAATACGCGAAGAGGCTAAAGTTTTAATACAAAAAGCCGCGCAAGAAAAATTGGTTAGTGTAGAAACCAATGATAAAGATTATGTGTTTATTCATTTTATTTTAAACAATTTACCAAGAGGTTTAATTGGTTTGCTACTTGCTGTAATTTTAAGCGCAGCAATGTCTAGTACCGCAAGTGAACTAAATGCGCTAGCTTCTACAACCTCGTTAGACTTGTATAAACGAAACTATGCACCAGATAAAAGTGATGAGCATTACGTAAAGGCGACCAAATGGTTTACGTTTGGTTGGGGAATATTAGCAATAATAATAGCATGTGTTGCTTATTTAGCCGATAATTTAATTCAGCTAGTTAATATCATAGGCTCCATTTTTTATGGAAACGTATTAGGTATATTTCTACTTGCATTTTTCTTCAAATTTGTAAAAGCTAATGCCGTATTTATAGCTGCTTTAATCACACAATTAATTGTTATTATAGGTTGGTGGTATGATTGGATGCCTTACCTGTGGCTAAATTTATTTGGGTGTGCCTTGGTAATAGCTATTGCATTGATAATTCAAACAACACAAAGAAACAATGTCTCAACAACCTAAAACAATACACTGGGGAATTATTGGACTTGGAAAAATAGCTAATAAATTTGCCACAGATTTACAAGCTGTTCCTAATTGTGAATTACATGCTGTTGCCTCTAGAAGTGAAGAAAAAGCCAACACATTCTCTAAAAAATATAATGCCAAAGTTACCTATACGCGTTATGAAGATTTAGCTAAAGATCCTAAAATTGATGCTGTATACATAGCAACACCTCATAGTTTTCACAAAGCGCACACCATTTTATGTTTAAACAACAAAAAAGCTGTTTTGTGTGAAAAACCATTTGCTATGAATAGTCAAGAGGTTGATGAAATGATTACGACTGCAATAGACAACAACACCTTACTCATGGAAGCGTTATGGACCTATTTTTTACCTCATTATCATTATGCTATAAAAGCTTTAAAAGATAAATTATATGGTGACGTCTTAAAAGTTGAAGCTGATTTTGGCTTTAAACCAAAAATGGATATGTCATCGCGCGTACTAAAAAAAGAACTTGGAGGCGGAAGTCTTTTAGATATTGGCATTTACCCTATTTTTGCTGCTTTATCAACATTAGGAAACCCTAAAAGCATAGATGCAAATGCCACATTTTTTGACAATGGAGCTGATGCTACTTGTGATATCACTTTTACATATAACAATAACATTAAGGCGTATTTAAAAAGCACACTACTTGAGGAAACTGCTACTCAAGCTATTTTTTATTGTGAACACGGAACCATTACTTTAAACTCTAGGTTTCATGAACCCACAACAGTTACACTAGTTCCAAATAACGGCAAAGAAGAAACTATAGATTTTGACTACACGACTATTGGATATAATTTTGAAACAACCCACTTTAACCAATTAATACGTGATAATAAAACTGAAAGCGATATAATGTCTTTTAATTTTAGTAAAACACTAATTCAAACATTAGATACGGTAAGGCACAAAATTGGGTTAAGCTATTAAACAAAAAAAGCGCCACTGTTTAGTGCCGCTTTTTTGCTTGTAACTATATGGTAATTACATTGCTCCCCATTCTTTTAGAGAGTCTTCATTAAACTTAACATATTGTGCGTTACCTGCTTCTTTAGCTGCTGCCATAGATTTTTTTGCTAATTCTATAGCGCCTTTTTTATCACCTGCTTTAGCATAAATTAAAGATTGCTTTCTTAATTGCCAGAAAGCTGGCTTTTCTGTCATTGAAATTGATTTATCAATCCATTCTTTTGCTTGCTTGATATCTTTATCTTCTTCTAAATAATATTCTGCAGACTTATAATAATCTTGTGCTGTTGGTGTACCATTTAAAGCGTCATTGATTGATGCTAATACTTTTTTATCTGTAGGCACTTCAAACGGAATCGCTATGTATGTTTTTTCCCAAATAATTTCAATAGCTGCGCTAGAGTTTGTTATTTGATTAATATCAATTGTAAAAGTCTCTACATTAAATGGCACTTCAAAAGCTTCAACAGTAGCTTTTGCTGCTACTTTACTATCATCCCACTCTTTTGGAGCTCCCCAGTTTTCTGTATCCGTGTAAAAATATACATCCCAAGTTTTCTTTCCTGGTTTTGTAAAAATGGCATAAGCACCAGCTTTAATATCAGTTCCTGCAACAGTTACATCATCACTAAAAGTGATTATTGTATTTTTGTTTGCTCCTGTTCTCCAAATTTTATCATAAGATTCAAGGCCTCCAAAAATTTGACGTCCCTTTACACTAGGGCGTGAATATTCTAAAGTTACATCAGTAAGTCCTACCTTTTGCTCTAATTTACTTGCAGGGCTAGCCTGTGGCGTTGCTACTTGTGCGCTTATTGTAAAAGAGGCAACAGTAGCTAGTGTGAAAAGTATAAGTTTTTTCATAGTTTTTTTATTATTTTACATTATTGTATTACAAGTTATAAAATTAAATATTAGTATGTTTTACTTATGTTAACAAAAGCTTAAATTAATCTTACAAAAAAACTGCTAATAAAACAATACAACAAACCTGTTAAGATATATCTAATTATTATAAAAACTAATAAATGGTTATTATCTTTAAATAAAAAAGAACTATGAATATTAAGCTAACATCATTACTCATTTTTATGTTTTCAATTTTCGCAAATGCCCAAGAACCTAAAACATCTATTTATGATATTTCAATAAATAGTCTTTCGGGGGAAAAAATTAATCTAGCCAATTACAAAGGAAAAAAGATACTTTTTGTAAATACTGCTTCAGAATGTGGTTTTACTCCACAATACAAAGACTTACAAGAGCTATCTGACACTTACAAAGATAAATTAGTTGTTATTGGATCTCCTTGTAATCAGTTTGGAGGACAAGAACCTGGTACAGCAAAAGATATTCAATCATTTTGTCAAGCTAATTATGGCGTTACTTTTTTAATGACTGAAAAAATTGATGTTAAAGGCGACAATCAACATGATCTTTATAAATGGCTTACAAAAAAAGATTTAAACGGGCACAAAAATTCTAGTGTAAAATGGAATTTTCAAAAATATTTAGTTGATGAAAATGGTCATTTAGTTGACTACTTTTACTCTATAACAAAACCATTAAGCAGCAAAATAACAAACCATTTAAACTAATGAAGTTTAGCAAACTATTAATAGTATTCTTAATCATAAACCTTGGAAGCTTAGCTTTAGGAAGTTGGCTCATGAATAATGGCCCAACCTCTGATTGGTATCTAAACTTAAACAAAGCACCATGGACTCCGCCAGGATGGCTATTTGGAGTCGCATGGAGTACAATTATGGTTTGCTTTTCTGTGTATTTGGCTTTTTTATTTAAAGACTACAATACTGTTTCTGTTAGGTTTACTTACGCTTTACAAGTAGTACTTAATGTTATATGGAATTATGTTTTTTTCAACAAACATTTAGTTTTGTTAGGTCTTATAATAATTATAGCGCTCACTTTTGTTATTATTTTCTTGTTTGTAAAATACCAAGTTTATAATTTAAAAAAGATAAGGTATTTACTACTTCCTTATATCATTTGGCTTTGTATTGCAACATCATTAAACGCTTACATTCTTATTAAAAACTAATGAAATTATACAAGTTACATAAAACTCAAAAAATTCCTATATCCATAGATGAAGCTTGGAGTTTTTTATCTGATCCAAAAAACTTAAAAGTCATTACGCCAGACTATATGAGATTTGACATTTTATCTGGTGACGACAAGTCTATGTACCCTGGACAAATTATAGAATATATTGTGACACCTGTTTTAGGTATAAAAACAAAATGGGTTACAGAAATAACGCATGTTAAAGACAATGCTTATTTTGTAGATGAGCAACGCTTTGGGCCTTATAATTTATGGCATCATAAACATTTTATAAAACCTATTGAAAATGGTATTGAAATGGAAGATATCATTCACTACAAACTTCCTTTTGGCGTTTTAGGGCAACTCGTTCATCCGGTTATTGTAAAACCTAAACTAGAAGAAATTTTTAATTACAGACAAAACAAACTCATAGAACTTTTTGGTGAATACAAATAGTATGGCAAACCCTATAAATATTTTTTGGTTTAGACGCGACTTAAGATTAGACGACAATCACGCACTTTTCCAAGCATTACAAAGCGAAAATCCTGTTTTACCAATTTTTATTTTTGATAAAACAATTTTAGAATCATTACCTAAAAATGATGCACGTGTAAATTTTATATATGATACGCTTCAGGATTTAAACAATACGCTACAAAACACTTACAGTAGTCACATAGTAATATATCATGACACACCTATAAACGCCTTTAAACATATTGTAAAAAACTACAACGTTAAAACAGTTTATACCAATCACGACTATGAACCTTATGCAAAAAAAAGAGATACAAACATTGCGTCCTTTTTAAAGGATAATAATATCG
Organism: Corallibacter vietnamensis; assembly: GCF_039537875.1. Taxonomy (NCBI): domain Bacteria; kingdom Pseudomonadati; phylum Bacteroidota; class Flavobacteriia; order Flavobacteriales; family Flavobacteriaceae; genus Corallibacter; species Corallibacter vietnamensis. Next base: position 370,527 of record NZ_BAABBI010000002.1, on the reverse strand, counting down.
ATTTCAAAACATATAAAGATCAGGTTGTTTTTGAAAAAAACGATGTCACAAAAAGCGATGGCAAACCTTATCTAGTTTACACACCATACATGAAATCATGGAAGCAAAAATTCAAAAGTATTTCGCTTGAAACATTTCAATCTAAATCATTATTAAATAATACTGTAAAAAGCACACCATCGTCTCAATTAAGCCTTAAAGATTTAGGCTTTGAAAAATCATCACAAAAAATAGCGCCGTATCAAGTAACTTCAAAATTAATACAAGACTATGAAGACAAGCGTAATTTCCCTGCCATAGATGCAACTTCAAAGCTAGGTCCGCATTTACGTTTTGGAACCGTAAGCGTTAGACAGATAGTTAAAAAAGCTATTACTGAAAAAAATGAAGTGTTTTGGCAAGAACTCATTTGGAGAGAATTCTTTATGCAAATATTATGGCATTTTCCAGAAACAGTAACGCAAAGTTTTAAACCTAAATATGATCGTATTGAATGGCGAAATAATGAAAAAGAATTTAAACTGTGGTGCGAAGGAAAAACAGGATATCCGCTGGTTGATGCCGGAATGAGACAGCTCAATAAAACCGGGTTTATGCATAATAGAGTACGTATGCTAGTAGGAAGCTTTTTATGCAAACATTTACTTATAGATTGGCGTTGGGGCGAAGCCTATTTTGCAGAAAAACTACACGATTATGAAATGGCTAGCAATATTGGAAACTGGCAATGGGTTGCTGGTTGTGGTGTTGATGCTGCTCCTTATTTTAGAATTTTTAATCCTACCACGCAAATTAAGAAGTTTGATTCTGATTTGAAGTATATTAAAAAATGGGTTCCTGAACATCAGGAACTAACCTATTCATCTCCAATGGTTGACCATAAAGAAGCCAGAGAACGCTGTTTAAAAGTTTATAAAGCAGCGTTAGATTAAATAAAAAAAGCCTTGATAAATCTCAAGGCTTTTTTTATTATATAATTACATCTTAATTTAATTTCCTTCTATACGTTCTATTTTAGCTCCTATAGCACGTAAGCGCTCATCAATATTTTCGTAACCTCTATCTATTTGTTCAATATTATGAATTGTAGACGTTCCTTTTGCTGAAAGCGCAGCTATTAATAAAGATACTCCAGCACGTATATCTGGTGATGTCATAGTTGTAGCTTTAAGTTGTGATTTAAAATCATGACCTATTACAGTGGCGCGATGCGGATCACAAAGTATGATTTTGGCTCCCATATCTATAAGCTTATCAACGAAGAATAAGCGACTTTCAAACATTTTTTGATGCACTAAAACACTTCCTCTAGCTTGAGTTGCTATTACCAAAATAATACTTAATAAATCTGGTGTAAATCCTGGCCATGGTGCATCAGCTACAGTTAATATTGAACCATCAATATAATTTTGTATTTCATAACCATCAGTATGCGCTGGTATATGAATGTCATCTCCTTGCTTTTCTACTGTGATTCCTAATTTTCTGAATACATTCGGAATTTGTCCTAAATCGTCCCAACTTACATTGGTAATGGTTAGCTCACTTTTTGTCATAGCAGCAAGTCCTATCCAGCTACCTATCTCAATCATATCTGGCAGCATTCTATGTTCTGTACCACCAAGACTATCAACACCTTCTATAATAAGCATATTTGAACCAACTCCACTTATTTTTGCTCCCATGCGGTTAAGCATTTTACAAAGTTGCTGTAAGTAAGGTTCGCAGGCTGCATTATAAATAGTTGTTGTTCCTTCTGCTAATACAGCAGCCATAACTATATTTGCTGTTCCTGTAACTGAAGCTTCATCAAGCAACATATAAGTCCCTTTTAGCTTATCAGCTTCTACGCCATAAAAATAATCTTCACGGTTATATCTAAATTTTGCTCCAAGATTAATAAAACCTTCAAAGTGTGTATCTAATCTACGACGTCCTATTTTATCGCCGCCTGGTTTTGGAATATATCCCTTTCCGAAACGTGCTAATAAAGGACCAACAATCATTATAGAACCTCGTAAACCACGACCATCTTCTTTAAATTCGGCCGACTCTAAATATTTTAAGTTTACATCATCCGCTTGAAATGTATATGAGCCTGAACCTATTTTATTGATTTTTACACCAAGTTTTTTTAATAACGATATAAGCTTGTTTACATCAACAATATCAGGGATATTATTAATGGTTACTAACTCTGGCGTTAAAAGAACGGCACATAGTATTTGTAATGCTTCGTTTTTTGCTCCTTGAGGTTGGATTTTTCCTTTTAATTGATGACCACCTTCAATTTTAAATGTTCCCATGAAGTATTAGTAGCGTTTTCTGTTTCTGTTATTATTTTTTTTATGATGCGATTTTTTGTTAGAAGAATATTTCTTTTTGTTTCGCATTAAGCTTGAAGCATCAGACAAGTCTTCATCTGCATTTAGCAAGTTTATTTTACCATCTGATAACTCTCTTAAATGTTCAAAAATCACATCATCTTCTACCGTATCTTTATTCCAATTTAAGAAACATTTTTTCATGTGGTTTGCAATAGTAAGTACTAGAGCCTCTTTCATATCACCATCTTCCCAAGTACAAGCAACATCTATCATTGTTTTTATGTTATTACCATAAAAACGATATTTTGGATGATTTTGAGGATAGTTTAATGGTTCTGGTCTTACTTGAAACATCTCTTTTGAAGGTTTGTCGTAAGGAGAATCAGCATCTAATTCAAAATTAGACATGATAAATAACTGATCCCATAACTTATGTTGAAAGTCAGGAACATCTCTTAAATGCGGTTGTAAATTGCCCATTATAGAGATAATTGCTTTTGCTACTTTATTACGCTCTTCTTTAGTATCTCGTGTTTTAGCATAATTTATCATCTTTTGCAGATGTCTTCCGTATTCAGGAATAATTAAATGCTCACGTTCTGAATTGTATTCTAAATGTTCTATCAAAATTAAATGTGTAGAGATTAAATATTTTGCACGTAGTATTTATGCAACCGCAAAATACAAAAAAAATCTAAAGACTAATAACGCCTTCTACGTTTTCTGCAACTTCTTTATATTTTGCAATAACGGCATCAGGATTAGCCATTTTTACGTGTATAGAAACACTTGTATATTTTCCGTTTTTAGACTCTTTGGTTGTAATAACAGCGCCTAAATTGTCAAATAAACTCTCTACTTCTTCTACCTTACCAGCAGTTGATGTTACAATAAATTTATATAAATATTCTGACGGCCATAAAGACGTGTCATATAACTGTTCTCTTAATTTTTTATAAAACGCTTCCGATTTCTTCTCTGTATTCATATCATTTTTTCTAAAAAAGCAAAGATACGCTTTACTTTCTATTTTTTTATTCCGATTTTTACATCCAAAACCCTGCCAAATTGAATTCAAAAAAAATAGTTATTACTGGAGGTCCAGGAACTGGAAAAACATCAATTATAAACGAGTTAATAAAACGTGGATACACCTGTTTTGAAGAAGTATCTAGACAAATTATTCTAGAGGCTAGAAAAGACGGTATAGAACAGTTGTTTTTAACCAACCCTTTATTATTTAGCGAACTATTACTAAAAGGTAGAAAACAGCAATTTGTAGACGCAAAAAATCATGATGCTGACATCATTTTTTTAGATAGAGGAATTCCCGACGTTTTGGCATATATGGACTATATTGGCGATACCTACCCACAAGATTTTGTTAATGCCTGTAAAAACAATATATACGATTGTGTTTTTGTTTTAGCGCCATGGGAAGAAATTTTTACAAGTGACAGTGAACGTTATGAAAATTTTGAGCAGGCTAAAAAAATTCACGATCATCTATTACAAACCTATGCTCACTATGAGTACGAGTTAAAAGATGTACCTTTTGATAGTGTAGAAAAACGTGCCAATTACATTTTGGATGTCATTCAATCATTATAATGCAACACCCAATAAACATATTAGAACGCTACTGGAATTTTACAGCATTTAGACCACAACAAGAAGACGCTATAAATGCTGTAATTGATGGAGAAGATACATTTGTATTAATGCCTACTGGTGGTGGTAAATCTTTATGTTTTCAAATTCCTGCACTTGCTAAAGAGGGTATTTGTATTGTTATTTCGCCACTAATTGCTCTTATGAAGCATCAAGTAAAGACCTTAAACAATATGGGTATTAAAGCTCTGGCTTTAACAAGTGGTATTTCTCACAGTGATATAGACACCTTATTAGACAACTGTATTTACGGTAATTATAAATTTCTTTATTTATCACCTGAACGTTTAGAACAAGAGCTTGTTCAAGATAGAATAAGACAAATGAATGTTAATTTAATCGCTGTAGATGAAGCGCATTGTATTTCTCAATGGGGCAATGATTTTAGACCAGCCTATAAAAACATTTACAAGTTACGAGAATTACAACCTTCTGCAAATTGCATAGCTTTAACCGCATCAGCTACACCATTGGTCATTGATGATATTATCAAAGAGTTAGACTTTATAAAACCAAAAATATTTAAACAGTCGTTCTATAGAGAAAACTTGGCCTACATGACGTATCATGAAGAGGACAAATTCTATAAACTAGAGCGCATTTTAAAAAAGTATAAAGAACCCTCTATTGTTTATGTAAGAAACAGAAAGGCCACGATAGATATTAGTTCGTTTTTAGAATCTAAAGGTATTACCTCAACGTTTTATCATGGTGGTTTACCTAACTCTGATAAAGACAATCATCTCAACGCATGGCTTAATGACCAAAAACAAGTTATGGTTGCCACCAACGCTTTTGGTATGGGTATTGATAAACCAGATGTAAAAACAGTTATTCACATAAACTTACCCGATAGCTTGGAAAGTTATTTTCAAGAAGCTGGTCGCGCCGGTAGAAACGGAAACAAAGCTTTTGCTGTAACTTTAAAAAATAAAAATGATGAAGATTTAGTTGTCAATCAGTTTTTAAAAATTTTACCCACTGTACAATTCTCCAAACACATATACAGAAAGTTATGTAATTACTTTCAGATATCTTATGGTGAAGGCGCATTTTCAACACACGATTTTAATTTTAATCATTTTTGCAAAACTTATAATACAAACGCATTATTAACATATAACACGCTACAATTATTAGACAGAAACAGTATTATAAGTTTGTCTAAACAATTCAAGAGACGCACACTTATTCAGTTTATAATAAGTAATAAATCGTTGTTTAACTATTTAGACACGCATGAGTCTCTCAATATTGTTGTAAAAACAATTTTAAGGACTTATGTTGGTGTTTTTGAAAGTGAAACTGCTATAAACACATTGCGTGTTGCAGATAAAGCTTCGGTAAGCGAAACTTATTTATTTAAAGTTTTACAGCAATTAGAAAGCGATCAAATTATAACACTACAAGCATCTACTACTGATGCTCAAGTAACATTTATTCAACCTAGAGAAGACGATAAAACCATAAATAGAATTTCAAAAATCATTAAACAGCAAAGCATGTTAAAAGAAAAACAAGTGCAGGCTGTTTTAGATTACATAAATAATGATAATGATTGCAAAAGCAAGCAACTACTCTCCTATTTTGGTGAAGAAACCCCCACAAACTGTGGTATTTGTTCTGTATGCACAACTCAAAAAAAGGACAACATTAAAGTTGATTTTAAAATCCTCAAAAACGAGATTATTCAGCTTTTAGAGCATCGAGATTTATCATCAAGAGATATTGCCGCATCGCTATCCTATTCTGAAAAAGATATTACACAAACATTACAAACACTATTAGAGTATCAAATTATAACAATTACAAAAACAAACACCTATAAACTAGCACATATATGAAGACGGATTTAAGAATTGTATTTATGGGAACCCCAGATTTTGCAGTAACCACATTAAAAACACTTGTAGACAATCACTATAACATTGTTGGTGTAATTACAGCTCCTGACAAACCTGCTGGACGTGGTAGAAAACTTCAAGAAAGCGCAGTAAAACAATACGCAAAATCTGAAGGACTGCATGTTATGCAACCAACAAATTTAAAAGATGAAGTATTTTTATCAGAACTAAAAGCACTTGATGCCAACCTACAAATTGTCGTTGCTTTTAGAATGCTTCCAGAGGCCGTATGGCGTATGCCTGAATTAGGTACCTTTAACCTACATGCATCACTACTGCCTAATTATAGAGGAGCAGCTCCAATAAATTGGGCTATTATTAATGGTGAAACCCAAACAGGCGTTTCCACTTTTTTTATTGATGAAAAAATAGATACCGGTGCTATGATACTTCAAAAAGACGTTACCATAAACAAATCTGATAACGCAGGGAGTCTTCATGATAAATTAATGACAGTTGGCAGTCATTTAGTTTTAGAAACAGTTAAGCTTATAGCGCAAGGTGATATAAAAACAACGCCACAACCAGAAAATGCTGAAATAAAAACAGCCTACAAACTAAACAAAGAAAATTGTAAGATAGACTGGAACGATACTATTTACAATATAAACAACAAAATACGTGGTTTAAGCCCATATCCAGCCGCTTGGTGCTACCTAGAAAACAATAATACCACCTTGGATATTAAAATTTACGAAGCAGAGATCGTATTAGAAAACCATAATTTTGATACTGGCTTTTTAATAGCCGACAAACAAAATATAAAAATAGCTGTAAAAGAAGGGTTTATAATAATTAAAAAAATAAAGCTTCCAGGAAAGCGCTTAATGGACGCAAAATCCTTATTAAACGGTTATCAATTTAATAACGATGCAAAAGTGTTGTAAACCCTTGATATTGCTCATATTCTAAAAAACCTCGATAAAAAGACTATCTTTATTAACAAATATGCAAAGTTATTAACAAATATCGCTATTTCCCTTGCTATTACTTGCGTGGTTTGATAATCCGTATAAATTTGTATAGGATTTAACAAAAAAAATGTTTAACCAACAATTTATTAATAATTAAATTTTAAATTATGAACAAAACAGATTTAATCGATGCTATGGCAGAACACGCAGGAATTACTAAAGCTGCTGCAAAAAAAGCTTTAGAGTGCGCGTTAATTGAAATTGAAGGAGCTTTACAAAAAGGTAACAGAGTTTCTTTAGTAGGATTTGGTTCTTGGTCAGTTTCTAGAAGAGCTGCTAGAGAAGGAAGAAACCCTCAAACTGGAAAAACTATAAAAATCAAAGCAAAAAATGTAGTAAAATTTAAAGCTGGATCTGATTTATCAAATGCAGTAAACTAATTTTTAACATTTTATGTTTCAAAAAGCCTTCTTCTGATAAGTCAGAATTGAAGGCTTTTTTTATACACTTTAAATAGTAATTTGATTTTTAACAAAATTTTATTAGCTTTAAAATATAAATCCTTACAGATATGGTAACAACAACACCAAAAAAAGGGACTTTGTTAATAGCAGAACCATCCATTATAGGCGATATGTCCTTTAACCGCTCTATAGTTTTACTAGCCGACCATAATAGTGAAGGCTCTATTGGATTTATATTGAACAAGCCTCTAGATTATACAATTCAAGATCTAATTCCTGAAATAAAAGCCTCGTTTAAAATATATAATGGTGGCCCAGTTGAGCAGGACAACCTTTATTTTATACACAAAATTCCAGAGTTAATTCCTGGAAGTGTAGAAATCTCTTTAGGCATATATTGGGGTGGCGATTTTAATAAAGTTGCAGAACTTATTGCAAACAATAAAATAAGCGAAAAAAACATCAGGTTCTTTTTAGGATATTCTGGATGGGATGCAAACCAGCTTAACAACGAGTTAAAATCTAATTCTTGGATTGTTACAGAGAATGTCTACAAAAAATCAATTATAGAGAAAAGCTACGAGTCTTTTTGGAAAGAAAAAATGCTAGAATTCGGTGGCGAATACAGCATCTGGTCTAATGCTCCAGAAAACCCGAGTTTTAACTAGATAAACGTATTTTTACTTGCAGTTTTTGTAGTAGTGACTTTGCTACATCACTATTAAAAATCTTTTTACGATATTTTGTTATTGGCTGTATACCGGTGATTACATTTGTAATAAATAACTCATCAGCTTTTTGTAATTCAAAAGGAGATATAGAAGCTTCTTCTAGCTCAAAATCAGGTAGTGATTTTACAAGATCTATTAACTGTTTTCTCATAACGCCTTTTAGGCAACCATCGCTTAATGGAGGTGTTTTAATTGTCTTACCTTTTACAAGAAATAAATTTCCATTTAAAGCTTCAACGACTTGTTTTGATGTATTTATTAATAAACAATTTTGCAAGCCATTATCATGAGCATAAATACTACCAACAACATTTAGTGCCTTATTATTTGTTTTCAATGTTGATAATAAATCTGGAGAGACATAATAATCCTTGAATAAATCTACTTCATAAGCACCTTCCTGAAGCACGTAAAAATCAGTATCTAAAGGTTTACAGCTTATTACGTAATCTACTTGGTTATTTTTTGGAGCATACAAACCACCTTCTTGTCTGTATACTTGTAATTTAACACGGGCAGTTTCTTTAATTAAACTATTTGCTTCTAGTGTTTTTTGTATTTCATTCTCTAAAAACTCCATAGTAAAAGACATAGGAATATCCATACGTAAAATACGCATAGAAGCCATTAATCTAAAATAGTGGTCTTCCCAAAATAATAGTTTTCCATGAGATGCTTTTATTGTTTCAAAAAGCGCATCTCCATAGGAAAAACCTCGGTTATTGATAGTAATTAACTTTGAGTTATCTGAAAGCGTTCCGTTTATATTTATCATAAAAAAATCCCGAATGAAAATTCGGGACAAATATAGGGTTTATAAAGTATTTAAAGGCTTATGCTGATCCTAATACTTGTTTTAAATCTGTTATTTGGTTATCCCACAACATTTTAGCTTCATCAACTTCATCTTCTTCTGCAAAATCAGTAATCATCACAGATACATCTTTTGTAATTTCGTCTACTTGAATACGCATTTCAAAATAATAATTAGTGTCTTCATCATCAAGCCATCTAAATTTGACACGTTCACCACTTTTTTTACTCACTAACTTGGCTTGCTCTTCAGCACCATCCCAAATAAATTTAAATAATTCACCACGAGAGTTTACATTCTCGGCAAACCATTCTGAAAGCCCTGAAGGTGTTGATATATATTGATAAAGCAATTGAGGCGAAGCATGAATTGGAAACTCCATTTCAAATTTAATCTTATCTTCCATAAGTCGTAATTATATTTTGGACAATATATACATTAATTGATAAGTTTTAAAAATATTTGATAAAAATAATTTTTAGTTAATTTAATGTTTGTGTACTTTAAATTTGTTTTTATATTTGCACCCTCAAATACGGCGAGGTAGCTCAGTTGGTTAGAGCGTCGGATTCATAACCCGGAGGTCTCGAGTTCAAATCTCGATCTCGCTACAACATTAAAAGTCTAATATTAAGGTATTAGGCTTTTTTTATGCGCTATTTACTCATGTTGTGAAATAGAAAATGCTTCTTTTTTGGTTAATTATAGCGTTTTATACTCTAGTAATTTATCATTTTACTTTGTTATTAGAGTGCTATTAAGAATATTTTAGACCTGATACCCCCTAAAGAAGCTATGGAATTACCACGGCTAAACCCTAATATATGAATGATATACGCTGTACATACGCTGTACATACGCTATACCCATTTGATATTTACTTGTTTTTCTCTACTTTAGCCTTGTTATGGCAAGACAAAAAGGTTTATTTAAAATAACGGGCACTTTAGGCGATGTAAATTTTTATGTAATACGCGGTATTGGTTATGCCTGCAAGGCTGGTGGTGGTTTTAATGGTAAAGCCATACGTACTCAATCAAATATGCAGCGTGTTCGTGAGAATGCTAGCGAATTTGGGCAGTGTAGTCAGGTGAAAAAGCATTTTAGACTGGCTTTAATGCCTTTTTTAGAAGGTTTTAAAACACCTAAACTTCATGCTAGAATGATGAGCTTGTTTATGAGTATTAAGAGGCTTGATAACATTTCTGACCGAGGTAAACGCCGTGTAAGTGCAGGGTTAAAAACTGCTAAAGGCAGGCATTTGCTTACTCATTTTGCTTTTACTCCGCAACATCCTATGCTTGATGCCATTAAAATGCATTCAGCTTTTGAGTGGGATACGCAACGGTTGCTTATCAATGGTATTAAGCCCAAAGACTTTAAAGCTCCTAAAGCAGCTACTCATGTAGGTATTACATTAGGTGTTATGGACTTTGATTTTGATAGTTTAAAACACGTATTAATGGTCTCTCCTATCCGTTTTTTAGAGGTAAATACTGACACTACATCTTTTGAGCTATTTCCGGAACATGTTATGGCACCAGAACATACAGGAATTGCTGTTTTAGGTGTACGTTTCTATGAGGTTATTGAAAATGAGGTTTATGGACTGGATACTATGGTTGGTTTGAGTTTACTGGATGTTAATTAACCTTACCTCTTTAATAACTGTCTCTGTTTATACACAACTATCAATAGCCAACTAATCATAATATCTAAAAATATTAAAATAAAGGTCTTATATCTCTAATTAAAAAAGAATTGATGTATGTCAATAATGTCTCCACGACCTATCTGTACTAAATCTTTAGTCTCTTTTAAATACACTCCTAATGAACGCTCATTATAAAGTAATTTAAGCCTTGAAGAGTAATCTGTTACTACATACATATCACCAGATAACTTGAAGAAAGGAATAGCTAATTTCCCATCTACTTTCACTCCACGATTAACAATTTTTCCATTTTTTAATGTTTCAATTAAACTTGATTCATTTTTCTCTTCTGAAGCCACTTTTACATAAGCTGTCATCATCCTTATCCATTCTGCATCATCAATTAAAAACCATTGTACTTTTTCAAAATCGATTCCATACTCGTTAATCCAACCATGACTAGTGAAACCAAAAAGAACGTGTTTTTTACCATCAAGGCTAGGTGTCATTTTAGGAGTAAACTCTTGGATTTTATAGGTTATTACAGATACCGATGAAATATCTTTAAGCTTTTTACCGTCAAAAGCTAAAGTTTTGAGAGAGAAGCTAGTTAATTCTGGATTATTAGACAATATCCATTGAGTAGCAGTTAATTCAGCTTGCTCTTTCATTTGTTCAACAGAAGCAATAGCGGCTCCTATAGCTGCAACACCTCCTACGGCTGCTGCTAATGCAGCACCATTATTTTGAGCTTTAGATTGTTTTGGCATTATTAAAAACATTATAATAATTGCTAGTGCTAATTTTTTCATATAAATATTTAATTATTCATGTATAACCAAGTAATTACATCTTTAGAATTGTTTTCAAAAAGCGTGTTATAATTAAATAACACGCTTTATCTCCCTAAGAACTAATTAAATAGTTTGAATTAAAAAAATTCGTTTCAAAAATATCATTCTTAATAAACAGATACTTACGGTTTACCATAATATTTAAAAATTAGTTCAGAATGTTTGTTAGAGCTATAGTGTTTAAGGTAGCTTTATAAAACAGAAAGAGGAATGAAACAACCTTATTCATTCCTCATATTATCAACCTTTTATCTATTTTTTCAATTCAGACTTTGCCTAAACTCATTGGGACTCATTGTTGTTTTCTTTTTAAAAATTTTACTGAAGTATTGCGGATATTCAAACCCTAACGCATACGCTATTTCGCTTGCACTTTCGGTAGAGTTTAATAGCCTATTTTTTGCTTTTTCAATGATGTATTGATGTATATGGTCTTGTGTGCTTTGTCCGGTTTCTTTTCGTAGTAAGTCACTTAAATATTTTGGTGACATATTCATGGCTTCACCGCAGTATTGCACTGTTGGAATTCCAAACTCAAGTTGTTTATCTTGCTGGTAATAATCTTTTAAAAGTTGCTCAAACTGACTTGCTAAATCCTGGTTGAGGTTGGTTCTGGTATAAAACTGCCTATCGTAAAACCTAACACAATAATTCAGCAATAATTCTAAATTTGAAATAATCAGGGTTTGACTATGCGCATCAATATTTGTACTGAACTCCTTCTCTATTTTTTCAACAATTTCAGTGACTGTTTTTCGCTCTTCATCAGATAGGTGAAGTGCTTCGTTTGATGCATAGGAAAAAAAGGAATAATTATCAATGGTATTACCTAATTCAGATTTTCGAATTAAATCAGGATGAAATGCTAACGACCAACCTTTGTCTTCTTCTACAATTTGATTTTTCTTAAACTCCAGCACCTGATTGGGTGCTGAAAAAACCATAGTACCTTCTTGATAATCATAAGAGTTTCTGCCGTAATTTACAATGGTAAATGGGCAATCATCTTTTAAACTTATTTGATAAAAACCTAATGAATACCTTAAATTATCAACGTCTAGATCTTTTATAATATCTGCAACGCGTATTACAGAAATTAATGGATGCTTTGGTTTTGCTAATCCTAAAAACTGATGAACTTCAGCAATGTTTCCTATTTTAATAATATCTTTCATGGCTTGCTAGTTATACGCTTCTTTTTGCCACCAATTGGTGTAGTTGCTTAACGTATCGTGCTTAATTAAAATCTCTTGTCCTAGCTGTGGTGTTATAATGTCTACGCCTAAAATTTTAGCTTTGGCTTGTACACGATTTATAGGATCTGTCCATGAATGCAAAGCTAGTTTAAAGCCTCCCCAATGAATAGGCATTATTCTTTTTGCATTGATGTCTAGTCCAGCTTGAGCGGTTTCTTCAGGCATCATATGTATATCAGACCACATTTCGTTGTATTGTCCGCATTCTAACAAAGCCAAATCAAAAGGTCCGTATTTTTCACCTATTTCCTTAAAATGCTCTGCATAGCCACTATCACCACTAAAGTAGATGTTTTCGGTATCAGATTGTATAACCCAAGAAGACCATAATGTACTTTGATTGGTGTTTAATTTTCTTCCTGAAAAATGTTGCGCTGGTGTGCAGACCAAATTAAGGTGGTCTATTTGGGTTGTTTCCCACCAATCTAGCTCTGTAATATTTTCGTTTGAAACTCCCCAAGCTTTAAGATGTTCTCCTACACCAAGTGGTGTATAGAAATGCTTGGTTTTTGCTTTAATTTTTAAAACCGTTTCGTAATCTAAATGATCGTAATGATCATGCGAGTATATAACCGCATCAATTTTAGGTAATTGCTCTATTTGTAAAGGAAATTCTTTATTAAATCGGTTAGCTCCCAACAATGGATGTGGCGCTGCAACCTTACCAAACATAGGGTCTAACAAAATTGTTTTCCCATCTATTTGCAGTAAAAATGAAGAGTGACCGAACCAAAACATACGCGCTTCTCCTTTGTAGTTGGCAATGCTGGTACTATCTAATTTGGTTGCTATTAAATCAGATTTTGGTCTTGCATTAGGAACTTTGGTTGTAAAAAACTTATAGGTTAGCGACATGGTTTCTGAAAAACTTAAGTCTTTAGGCACAGGATGTATATTTCGGAATTTACCGTCGTTATATTGTTTTGAATTTTGGTAAATCAATTTCTGCTCTTTTGAAATTGCGCCCCCAAAACTTGGGTAGAAGCTAGTAAACAAAAGGTAGGCTATTACCAAAAGGGCAATAATAGATACTAATGTAATCATTGTTCTTTTTATAATTCTTTTTATCATGTTATTTAAACTCACGCATTATCATATTCTCAAAAACTCGGTCTCCAAACCATTTACGAATAGCTATAGCGGGTTTTGCCATATACCCTTTTACGTATCTGGTTTTTGGTTTTTTATGGGTTGCTGCTTGAGCAATAACATTCCCTAGAACGTCTACATTGGTCAAGCTATTGTTGCTGTACATTTTTTGCATGCCATTTGCAATTTTATTTGCAAAAGTAGCATAAGCTCCGTTACCAGATGTTTTTTTTAAATTATCTGCAGCAATTGTTCCCCAAGGTGTTTTTATACCACCTGGCTCTACAACAACCACGTCTATACCAAAAGGCTTTACTTCTAGTCGTAAACAATCGCTCCAACCTTCAACAGCATGTTTTGTAGCGTGATACCAAGCTCCTAATGGTGTATAAATTTTTCCACCTACTGAAGAAATATTTACTATACGACCAAAGTTATTTGCTCTCATACTTGGTAACACTAGCTGCGTAATACGTGCTAGACCGAACATATTTACTTCAAATTGTCGTTTGGCTTCAGCAATTGGCACATCTTCTACAGCGCCATAAGACCCATAACCAGCATTGTTAATAAGAATATCTATACGTCCTTCTTTTGCTATTATGGTATTTACGCAATTTACAATAGATTCGTCTTTGGTTAAATCTAATGAAATTATAGCAACACCTAGATCTTTTAAATCTTGCATTTGTTCTAATCGTCTTGCTGCTCCGTAAACTTTATAGCCTTGGTTTTGTAATACTTTGGCTGTTGATTTCCCCATTCCTGAAGATGCTCCTGTTATTAATGCTATGTTGCTCATGTGTTTCGTTTTTTAATGATGAAGCAAAACTAGAGCAACTAATTTCTATAGGTGTATGCAAATTGCCAATTGTTGTATACTATTTGCTTGGTTGTTTTTGATATTAACTCGTTAAGCGCTTTTTATACTTTTAGCCCTAGGGTTATAGTGCTTTTTAAAAAATGATATAACAAAAAATGCCTAGTAATATTTACTAGACATTTATTATGTATTTAAAACTTATAATCGAATTATGAAGCTTATATATTAAAAAAGCGCATCATAATGAAACAACGCGCTTTATCTCCCTACATATTAATTATCAATAAATTATTAATTAATAGCAAATCAAATCTAAATCCTTTACTAAACATTACATTACTGATTCCCGTAATGGAGCTTCTTTTTTAGATTAATCCTAAATCTTTTGTAATAGCCACCAAATGCGTGGCATTGTTTGCTTTGAAGTGAATAAAAAGCTTGTTCTGTCGTTTCTCAATAGAACTGATACTATTAGGGCTTACGTTGTTTTGTTTTAAATGTTTACTAATTTGCTCTTTAGAATACCCTAAAGCTAACTCCTTAAGGAGGTGAATATCATAATCATCTATTTCTAGATTATGACTACTTTGAAGCGCTTGTGCTACTTGTGGAGACAGGTATAATGTGTTTTTAAAAGCGCTATTGACGGCTTCAGATAACTCTATTAACCCACGTCGACCTTTACAAACATAACCGCTAATATGATTATTTAGTACCAGGTGCCTAACTTTTTGCAAACGATCTTCTACAGAATACACAATGATTGATAAGCCTGGGAAATCCTTTTTAAGCTCCTCAACAAGTTCTTCTCCTGATGTTATTTTTTGAGTTCTATGGTCGGCTATGTAAGATAAGTCTGTTATTAATAACTCATATGGTTGTTTACTTTTATAAGCACTATGTACTTTAAGGTAAGCGTCATCACAGTATTGTGCCATATCAATTTTAGCGATATTTAACGCCTTTAAAACAGTATGAACCCCTTGGTTTACACTACCCAAATCATCTGATATAAGTACTTTTTTAAACATAACTAAATAAGTATATTAGCTTTAAATCCAGCTTGTTTGCGTGTTTCAAAAGTAATACTTCCTTGAATAGCTTTTATACGGGTTTCCATATTTTGAAGTCCAGACTGTTTTATTAAACTACAACCTACGCCATTATCAGTGTATTTTACGTTTAATTTTGCTTCTTTATTAAACACAAGCATCACCAAACTTGCCTTACTATGTTTTTTCATATTAGTAAGCAACTCTTGAAGGACTCTATATAATGTTACTTTTTTGAGATGAGATAAACTTTGCCAAGGAATTTTAGAAAGACCTTGTGTGACTATATTAACATCTGAAGTGTCATAACTTGCTATAAGATCCTGTAATGTTTCTTTAAAGTTTTGTGACGTATTAATCACACTGTTCTCTTTTGATATATCTCTAGTTTTTAAGTAAACGGCTTCTAAATCATCTAATAATATGTTTGTTTGCTCTTGTGCTTGCGCTTTTACCATAATTTGGTACATATCATTAGCTACTTCATCATGAATTTTCTTTGAAATTCTAGACTCTGTTTGAAGCACTTGCTTTAATCGGTCTTTTTTATGCTTAACAGACAAGATGTAAAAAAAAGCTATTGTAATAAGCACAATCAACAAAACAAGATATAGGTATAGTCTTGTTTGTTGCTCTTTTTCTTGTAGTTCTTTTTCTTTTTTAGACACATCATACTTCATTAAAGCAAACTTATTGGCCTGTAAGGCTTTTCTATTGGAAAGCACTCTATCTACTTCCATAAAGGTTTTGAAATATGTTTTTGCATCTAACTCACTTAAAATAGCTAATACGTCTCGTTTGTTTGAAAGATTATTCATAGAGTTAGCAATTGCATAAGCTTTCAATCCGAATGATTTTGCTTTTAAAGTATCTTTTGTTAGATAATAATTGGCTAAATTTTTATAATTGTAATAAGCTTTTACAGTATCTCCATTTTTTAAAAGAAGATTTAATGCTTTCTTTAAATCATAAATAGCACTACTATCTCCTATTTTAAGTTTTAGGGCTCCTAAATTATCTAATATTTTTGCTTTTAAAGAAACGTCAGACAAACGCGGTATTAATTGGTAAGCCTTTATCAATTCCTTTTTAGCTTTTGCATA
Organism: Corallibacter vietnamensis; assembly: GCF_039537875.1. Classification (NCBI taxonomy): domain Bacteria; kingdom Pseudomonadati; phylum Bacteroidota; class Flavobacteriia; order Flavobacteriales; family Flavobacteriaceae; genus Corallibacter; species Corallibacter vietnamensis. The sequence goes on along the minus strand of NZ_BAABBI010000002.1, from coordinate 353,871 downwards.
GTCTGCCACATCCTTATAAGCATTTGACATATTATTAAAAACTATTGCAGTATCTCTTACACTATTTGCTTGAGATAAGACTTTGTGGTATAACTCGATAGACTTACTTATATTTTTCTGACTCCTGTAAAGAATACCTAAATGATTATAAACAGAGTTTTTTAAAGTGTTAAGATATATAGAATCTGGGTGTGCATTAATTTGTTCTAACGCTTTTACGGCTAAAATCTCACTTTCGTAGGGCAAACCTATTTTTAGCTCAATGCGTGATAACTGAATATTAGCATAAACGACACTATTAATATCGTTAATGCTTTCAGCAAACTCTTTTTTTCTTACAAAAAACTTATATGCTTTTATTAATTCATCTGCGTTTTGAGGTTGGTCAACAATTTGGATATAGTAATTTAAACTATCTGAAACCGCAGGAATATTTACAGAAAAAGCCTTGATATGAAAGGCTATAATAAAAAAGAGGAATGAAAAAAAAGTTGATTTCATTCCTCAAAAATACTAACTATAATTTTAACATTTATAGATATCTTAACGTACAACCAATTTCTTTACAGCTTGTTGGTTATCACCATCAAATTTTAATAAATAGATGCCCGCCTGTAAATCTAATGATAATGTTGTATCACCTTGCTGTAAAGGATACGACAATAAACGTTTTCCTGTTATACTGAAAACAGTAACACTTGTAAATTGTGTATTGTTTGATATGGTAACCTTACCTTGTGTTGGGTTTGGGTAAAGCGTAATTTGGTTTAAATAAGCCTCCTCTACACTTAAGAAATCACAGTTTACAGGATCAAAAGCTACTACACCTAAAGATGCATTATCATTTTGATGTACAATAACAGCTTCAGCCGATGCTAATGTATTTGATGGGTTTGTGGTATCCCAACAATTATTCATAGCAGTAATAGCATTTGCTGTATTATTGTACAACGCGTATGTAATACCACCATTGCCATTATTTGCAAATGAATTTTGTCCAACATTTGTAGAACCATCTCCAAGATTGATAGATGACTCTCCAATAACAGTAATTCCCCAAAGATTTCCGCTAACACTGTTACCGCTTGCTATAACTTCATAATCAGATGAAGAACTATTTAATGAAATACCACTTCCGCCAAGATTAGGGTTACCTTGCGTATCATTATTTTCAATAACATTATTTCTAACATAAGCGAACGTGTTACCACCTAAAATAGTAAGTCCGTAACGGTTATCTCTAATTATGTTGTCATCTATAATAGCATTAATAGCGCCACCAGTAAAATTTGAAATTGCAATACCTCCAACCTGATCTAAACTACGATCGCCAATAATGGTATTTTGAATAATTTGTAAAGACTGCGTAGCCATGGTTGTACCTATATTTATTTGAGGCCTGTTTGAATTCACCTTGTTATTACCTTCAATATAATTATTGAAAATGTAAGGAGACACAGCACTATTTGCACCAGAGCTTATAGCTGGTGTGTCATTAAAACTGATGGTATTATTGGTGATTTGAGCTTGCCCTCTTGACAATGCTATAACACCACCTGTAGCAACACCAGAAACATTATTCCTTACTGTGCAGTTGTTTATTGTAAAGTCTTCTGTAAGCACACGTAAGCCACCACCATACTCTATGGTCGCATTTTGAATATTTACCATTGAAAATTCTTCAAAACGAAATCCGTCATAAGGTGCAATTTGATTTGTTGCAGTAAACAAAAAGTTATTTGCAGAAACCGTAAAAGCACCAAAAACAGTAATTAAAACATCAGCATCAATCTGAAGTGTTGCTTCAGAATCTATAAGCAAGGCATCAGTTGAAGAAATAGTAAGATTTCCTACCAAAGTATAAACATCACCACTTACTGAAATTGTAGCAGGACTGGCAGTTACTAAATCATTTAGCGTATAGGTAGTTCCTGTATCTGGAGTTATAAAATCTTGTGCTGTAATCATACTCACAACACCTAACATCATTAAAAAATTAAGTAAAATTTGTTTCATATAGAATTTTTAATTTCTATAAACTTAAAAAAATATCAAACAATTATATGTTAAAAATCTGATTTAGTTTAATTAGAAACACCTAACACTTCCACTTTAAACGCCTGAAAAAATCTTAATACACTTTAACTATGATTTTTACACCTAAAATCTAATCAAAGAGTATCTATGCATTTTATCGATAATATTCCGCTCCAAGCTACTTCACAAGCTAATTTTAGCACTCCCTTACATATGGTTAATAGCAATTTTATCAAAAAATAGCGGCTTTTATTGATGATTCGTCAAAAAAAGCGTGCGTAAAATGTATAAAAATATTAACTATGAAATTAATGTACCCGCGACTTACTGCTTGTATTTACCTGCTTTTATTTGTTTTTTTAGGAAAACTTCATGCACAATCTAACATATATGAAAGCTATATAATTCTTGATATTAATGGAGCTGGAAATACCTATTATGATCTTAACTATGATACAGTAGGAAATCCTAATTTTTCTGGGCAAAATTTAGGAACATTTACTGGTAGTAATACTCTAATTTTAAACGGTGGTCAAAACAAAACATACAAATGTGGTATAGACAATATTTTTAATAGTTATGTAAACTACAGAATTTACAGAAGCGGAGATACTGCACCTGCTTTTATTTCATTAGAAATACCTTGGGCTTCTAATGATGGTAACTCGCATTGTTCTGGTGCAAGTATCGATCAAACATGGCAAACAACTACTGCAAATATTAACCTTTTAAACGGGTTAACATCTGGCGATTATATACTAGAAATTTATACACATGCTGATTACGATTCAGATAATGATAATGTCATAGATAACACACACTACATAAGTAATTTTGGCGCTAATTACATTGCGACATTTCGTGTAGATACAGCCCCTATTGCAAACTGTATTTCAATGCCTATTAATATACATTTGGATGGTTCTGGAACTGCTAGTATTACAGCAAACGACATAAATGATGGCTCTATTGATGATTTTGACACACCTATATTAAGTATTGACACAAACACTTTTGATTGTAATGATATAGGTAATAACACAATAACACTAACTGTTGAAGATTCTTTAGGACAGACTGATAGCTGTACAGCAACTATACGAATTATTGATGGTATTCCTCCAACAATTACTTGCCCAGCAGATGTCACCGTAAACGTAGACCCAGGATTATGCACAGCATCAGGCGTAACCCTAGGAACACCAACCACAAACGATAACTGTACTGTAGATTTAGTATATAATGATGCTCCCACAACTTTCCCTATTGGAACGACCAATGTAACATGGGTGGTCAGAGATTCAGAAAACAACACCTCTACCTGTCTACAACAAGTAACCGTGATAGATAACGAAGTACCCACTCCTGGTACTGCAACACTTGCAGATATCACTGCTGAATGTGAAGTAACCGCACTAATTGCTCCAATAGCTACTGATAATTGCGGTGGAATAGTTGCTGTAACAAATGATGCGACATTACCTATATCAACGCAGGGAACAACTGTAGTCACTTGGACCTATGATGATGGCAACGGAAATACAACAACACAAACACAAAACGTGGTGATTGATGATGTGACTGCACCAACGCCTGACAATGCAACACTTGTAGATGTTACTGCTGAATGTGAAGTAACTGCTTTAACCGCTCCAACAGCTATTGATAATTGTGGCGGAATAGTTACTGTAACAAATGATGCTACATTGCCAATTTCAACGCAAGGAACAACTGTTGTTACTTGGACCTATGATGATGGCAATGGAAACACAGCAACACAAACACAAAACGTGATAATTGATGATGTAACAGCTCCAACGCCTGATACTACAACACTTGCAGATGTTACTACTGAATGTGAAGTAACTGCTTTAACCGCTCCAACTGCTACTGATAATTGTGGCGGAACAGTTACTGTAACAAATGATGCGACATTGCCAATTTCAACGCAAGGAACAACTGTTGTTACTTGGACCTATGATGATGGCAACGGAAATACAGCAACACAAACACAAAACGTGATAATTGATGATGTGACTGCTCCTGTTCCAGATACTACAACACTTGCAGATATCACTGCTGAATGCGAAGTAACCGCTTTAACTGCTCCAACTGCTACTGATAATTGCGGTGGAATAGTTGCTGTAACAAATGATGCGACATTACCTATATCAACGCAGGGAACAACTGTAGTCACTTGGACCTATGATGATGGCAACGGAAATACAACAACACAAACACAAAACGTGGTGATTGATGATGTGACTGCACCAACGCCTGACAATGCAACACTTGTAGATGTTACTGCTGAATGTGAAGTAACTGCTTTAACCGCTCCAACAGCTATTGATAATTGTGGCGGAATAGTTACTGTAACAAATGATGCTACATTGCCAATTTCAACGCAAGGAACAACTGTTGTTACTTGGACCTATGATGATGGCAATGGAAACACAGCAACACAAACACAAAACGTGATAATTGATGATGTAACAGCTCCAACGCCTGATACTACAACACTTGCAGATGTTACTACTGAATGTGAAGTAACTGCTTTAACCGCTCCAACTGCTACTGATAATTGTGGCGGAACAGTTACTGTAACAAATGATGCGACATTGCCAATTTCAACGCAAGGAACAACTGTTGTTACTTGGACCTATGATGATGGCAACGGAAATACAGCAACACAAACACAAAACGTGATAATTGATGATGTGACTGCTCCTGTTCCAGATACTACAACACTTGCAGATATCACTGCTGAATGCGAAGTAACCGCTTTAACTGCTCCAACTGCTACTGATAATTGTGGCGGAACAGTTACTGTAACAAATGATGCTACATTGCCAATTTCAACGCAAGGAACAACTGTTGTTACTTGGACCTATGATGATGGCAACGGAAATACAACAACACAAACACAAAACGTGATAATTGATGATGTGACTGCACCAACGCCTGACAATGCAACACTTGTAGATGTTACTGCTGAATGTGAAGTAACTGCTTTAACCGCTCCAACAGCTATTGATAATTGTGGCGGAACAGTTACTGTAACAAATGATGCTACATTGCCAATTTCAACGCAAGGAACAGCTGTTGTTACTTGGACCTATGATGATGGCAACGGAAATACAGCAACACAAACACAAAACGTGATAATTGATGATGTGACTGCTCCTACAGTATCTTGCCCGAGCGATATTTTAACTACAAATGAAATTGGATTATGCTCCGCTGTAGTAACCTATATAGCACCTACTGGCTCTGATAATTGTGGCATTTATACAATTAATCAAATCGCTGGTTTACCTTCTGGTAGTGCTTTCCCTGTTGGCACAACAATAAATACATTTGAAATTGTAGACACAGGAGGAAACATAACAACATGCTCTTTTAACGTAACTGTTAACGATAACGAGGCTCCAACCATAACTTGTCCTTCAACATTGATTGTAAACGCCGATAATAATTGTGAATCAACAACAGTTGTTTTAAGTCCGCCTAGTACTTCAGATAATTGTGGCATAGCTTCTGTAACCAATAATGCGCCTAGTATATTTCCACTAGGAAATACAACAGTAACATGGACAGCAACAGACAACTCTGGATTAACGAGTACTTGCACACAAATAATAACAGTTATTGATGCAACACCACCTACTCTTACATGCCCAATACCTAATGCATTATACCTAACTGATGCTGGGCAATGTTATAGCGCACTTTCATTTTCTGCAACAGCTTCAGATAATTGTAACGGAGCACCAATAATTACTTATGAAGTAGACGGTAATCCTATTAACTTTCCGTTTAATTTTCCTGTAGGAACAACAACTGTAAACGTTATTGCAAATGATGGAAATGGGCAAACGACAACTTGTAATTTTAATGTTACTGTTGAAGATCAAGAAGCACCTACGATGATTTGTCAACCATTAACTATCTCATTAGATGCCACAGGAAATACATCAATTACAGCTACTGATATAGATAATGGTTCATCTGATACTTGTGGAATTTCTTCACTTTCTATTGATCAAACCAACTTTGATTGCTCAAACATTGGAAACAATACAGTAACGCTTACAGCTATAGACAATAACGGAAACGCTGCAACTTGCAGTACTACAGTTACTATTCTAGACTATGTGCAAAGTGCCACTTCAACAATAACAGCTTCAACATCAACAACAATCTGTCAAGGCACACCTGTCACTTTTACATCTTCAAATTCAAATTTAGGAGCGAATCCACAATATGAATGGTTCGTTGGTGGTGTTTCTGTTGGAAACAATAGTCCGACATATACAACATCAGGATTAAATAATGGTGATGATGTGTATGTTAAAATCACTTCTGGACCTTGTAACACAGTTACAACTAGTAACCATATTGTTATGACAGTAAATCCGCTTTTACCAGTTTCATATACATTAAACGCTTCAAATAATCCTATTTGCTCTGGTGCAAACACAACATTTTTTGTTACTGGGTTAACAAATGGAGGCGCCTCGCCAAGCTATCAGTGGTATGTAAATGGAAGTCCTGTTGGTGGCAATACTAATTCATACGTATCTAGCAGTATAGCAGACGGCGATGTTATTTCAGTTGATGTTTCCTCTTCTTTAGCCTGTGCAAATCCAGTGCCAGCTAGAGAAAGTGTTGCCATGACTGTCACACCGGATGCAACAATAAATTTAAACTCTGGAAATGATAATCAAACGGTATGTAACGGCACCGCAATGTCAAACATAATTTATACTATTGGTAACGCTACAAATGCAACTATTACTGGTATACCTACAGGTATTATTGGAAATTATGCATCGGGAGTATTTACCATTTCTGGTACACCAACACAAACAGGTGTTTTTAATTATACTGTAACACCTGAAGGCTGTGGTAGCGCCATTGCCACAGGAGTTATTTCTGTAGGTCCAGATGCAACAATTAATTTACTTTCTTCTTCTGAAAACCCAAGTATTTGTAATAATAATTCTGACAACTTAAATCTTCAATTTCAATTGAATTCTGGAGCTAGTGGTGCAACTTTATCAAGTTCACCTGCCTTGCCTGCTGGTATTACAGGAACATTTGATTCAGCTTCTGGCATTTACACTATTTCTGGCACCACTAATCAAGATGGTATTTACAACTATACCATTACCACAACAGGGTGTGGGTCCGGAGAATCAATTTCAGGAATCATTACTATTTATAACGGCATACCTGCAGCACCTGGATCAATCGATGGGCCTTCATCTTTTTTCTGCCCAGTTAATCAAGCTGTATATTCTGTAGTTCCAGATCCTAATGTAGAAAATTATAACTGGACTGTATCAGCTGGTCTATCTATTCAGTCTGGACAAGGAACAAATGAAATTGTTGTATCAATAAACGGACTAGCTATTAACGAAACCATCAGTGTATCAGCTAGTAATGCCTGCGGCACTTCATCAACTACTACTGACTCCATATTTTTCAACTTTACTGCAAGTGATATTGATGCAGGAAACGATATTTACATCTGTGCCGGTACAACATCAGTGCAAATGAATGGTGACGATGGTGGGTTAGACTATGATGAATGGACTTGGGATGACAATGGTGCTGGCGGTAGCTTCTCGACCCATTATCTTGGTCAAACTAGAAACTGGAGTTGGGACTGTTGGTGCTATGTATTTAATGATATTTACGACTACACAGAAACAAGCACCTATACCATTCCTGCAACAGCACAACCAGGTGACATCATAACCATTTCACTTATTGCAGATAACTGGTTTTGGTGTGATCCGCTTGAAAGCACAATGCGCATTCATATTTTAGAAGAACCTGAAGCAGAAATCATTTCTTCTGATCTTACACTATGTGAAGGGGAATCAACAACCATTATGTTTTCTGGAACACCAGGTGCTAGAATAAGATATAACGACGGTTCTGGAAATACAAATGTCAACTTAAATGCAAGTGGTAATTACGCTTTAGCAGTATCACCTACTACAACCACAACTTATACATTAAATAGGGTCCGCTACACCAATGGCGCTTTCCCTGGCAACGGAAACAACTGTAATGTATATCTTAACGAATCCGTAACCATTACTGTTAATGAACCTCCAACAGTAACTGCACCAAATGATATTACTATATGCGAAGGTGATACTGTTGATTTATCTTCAGCTAGTATAAATGGCACCAATCACGTAGGTAGCTGGAGTTCTTCTGGAACAGGAACTTTTGGAAGTGGTATGTATACACCTAGTGCGGCCGATATTTTTAACGGCTCTGTGACATTAACCTATACAAATACACCTAGTGATGGCATTTGTCCAGCTGTAAGTGATTCAATGGTAGTAACCATTAACCAACTTCCCATTGTTAATGCAGGCATAAATCAAACTATTTGTAGTGATGGTAGTATTATTTTAAACGGAACGATTGGCGGTAGCACATCTGCTGTTACATGGAGTGCTCCTAGTGGTGTTTTCTCAAACATCAATGACTTAAACGCAACGTACACACCTGCAATTTCAAACGGAACAGTTACACTAACATTAACATCTAATGATCCTGCTGGTCCTTGTGGCCCAGACATTGACACAGTGATTATAACAGTAAACCAAGCTGCTACAGTTTATGCTGGTATTGACAGTGTTATTTGCTCTGAAGACACTGTAGATTTATCAACTGCTAACTTTGGTGGAAGCGCAACATCTGCTACTTGGTCAACAAGTGGTAATGGTATATTTTCTGGATCAGCTTACACACCTAGTGCTGCTGACATATCCAATGGTTCTATAATTTTAACCTATACCACTAATAATCCTGCTGGTGTTTGTGGAGCCGTTTCTGATAGTATGATTGTTACTATTAATGCTATACCAACTGTAGATGCAGGTGTTAACCAATCTATTTGTGAAATCGATACAACCATTAGCCTTAATGCAAGTTTAGGAGGTGGTGCGAGTTCAGGAACTTGGACAACATCGGGCAATGGTACGTTTAACAATAATAATCCAAATGCCATCTATACGATTGGAAGCAACGATATTAGTAACGGTTCTGTAACACTTACATACACAACTAATGACCCTATCGGCCCTTGTAGTAGCGCTGCTGATTCAGTAACTTATACTATAGCATCATATTTAAGTGCTTCGGCGAGCAACTTAACAACTATCTCTGACTGTAGTGATACAACCATCCAATTGCAAGCTAATGGCTCTGGACAATGGACAGCTACTTCTATTCCTGCTGGTAGCGGATATACTTTCTCTAACCCCAATGACCCTAATACAACTTTTACTGGGGAAAGCGGCATTGATTATAATATCACTTGGACTATAGATAATCCATCGCCTTGCTCTGATTCTAGCGATTCCTTTGTAGTATCATTCCCTAATTGCGGTAATTATATAGATTTTGATGGTGTTGATGACTATGTTAGCTTTGGAAATAACCATGACGTATCTGGATCTTTTAGTTTTGAATCTTGGATTAAACCTCATTCAATAAACGGGCAAATACAAACTATTTTCTCCAAAAGAGATGCTAATAATTTATCAACTGGATACGATTTAAGATTAGTAAACAATACCATATCATTTCATGCAAATGGCACATCTATTTCCGCAAATGGTATAACATCAAACAGATGGCATCATATCGCTGTAACATTTGACGGTAGTAACTACAAACTTTATGTTGACGGTATCGATATGAATACAAAGCATGGCCCTAACCCAACACCCAACCCATATGCTATGTTATTAGGTGCTATGTATCAAATTAATGATACACCAACAAATCATTTTAATGGTTGGTTAGATGAAATTCGAGTTTGGAATGTTGCTCTAACAACTGCTCAAATTAGAGAAATGATGAATCAAGAAATAGAAGCAAACGGAACTTCTGTAAGAGGTACTGTTTTAGGATTAGATATTTCAGGGGTAACTTGGACTAATTTAACAGCTTACTACCAAATGAATCAAGGTATTGATATTAATGCTGGAAATTTAGCAGATAACAGCGCTACGTCAACATTAGGAAACCTAGTTAATATGACAACGTTACAAGACGAAACAGCACCTTTACCATATATATCAAACCAAAATGGAACATGGAACAATACTAACACCTGGTTAAATGGTTATGTACAGTCAATACCAAACACAAACGGTATTAATGGAAGTCCTATAAACTGGAACATTGTGCGAGTTCAGCACGATGTTACTTCTGGTAACAGAGCGACAACTGTTTTAGGATTATTAGTAGATGCAAATCGCTATTCAATTACTAATAATCAACGCTTGGATGTTACTAAATATCTTAAAATTGATGGTGTTTTAGATTTAGTTGACGAATCACAATTACTACAACCAAACGGTAGTATGGTTGATTATTCTGCTACCGGATATATAGAACGTGATCAACAGGGTACAAACAATGTATTTAACTATAATTACTGGGGTAGTCCTGTGAGCTCTGCTGGCACAAATAGCGCACGCACATATACAGTTGGAGACATACTATACGACGGTAGCACACAAGCTTTATGGACAGGTGGTAATAATGGCTCGTCATCTCCTTTAACAATAAGTAACCGATGGATTTATGCTTTTGCTGAGGGCTCCGAAAACACTTATTCTGATTGGATTTATAAAGGACAAAATGGATCTTTTGATGCCGCATTAGGATTTACTATGAAAGGTAGTGGAACTGCAACAGCAACTCAAAACTACACCTTTAGAGGACTTCCTAACAACGCTGATATTGAAACTAGTGTATCTGCCTCGGCAACTATAAACCACCAAACACTGGTTGGAAACCCATATCCTTCAGCTATTGATGCCCAAGCATTTATTAAAGATAATATCCCTGGAGGAAATGCTGGAACAACTGGTAGTATTGATGGAACTTTATACTTCTGGAAACAATCATCAACAAATAATACACATCTTACAGTAGACTATCAAGGTGGTTATGCAACATACAACCTATCAGGAGGAAATCCGGCTGTTTCTCCTCCGGAGATAAATGGTGTTGGTGATGCCAGTGCTACCACGCCAAAACGTTTTGTTCCTGTAGCGCAAGGTTTCTTTGTAACCTCTGCCAATTTAGGAGACCAAATTACTAACACTGTTAGATTTAAAAATACCCAACGTGCTTTTGTAAAAGAAACTTCTGGAAATTCAGAGTTCTTTAAAAACGCTCCTGCAGTACAACAAAGAAATGAAACCGATGAAATTACTGATGATATTCAGCGTGTACGCTTACAATTTAAAACCCCTGAAGGTGCTACAAGGCCGCTTCTATTAGCATTTACTCCTGATAATGCTGCTTCTGATGGTTTTGATTATGGATATGACGCCGAAAACGCAGATTTTGTTCCAAACGATATGTCTTTTGTCATAGAAAACAAAAAATACGTAACCCAAGGTGTTGGCAGTTTTGATTCTGAAAAAAGATATCCGCTAGCTATTGATTTAACTAGTAATGGAAACATTGAGGTATCGCTGGTTGACCTTGAAAACTTTGATGAAACCATTACCGTGTATTTACATGATGCACTTTTAGGAACTTATACCTTATTAAACACTATAGATTACAACATAAACCTTGATGCAGGAAATTATGAAAACAGGTATTTTATAACGTTTGAAGAAGATCAAACATTACATGTAACAGAAACGAGTATAGATGATACTATTGTTAATTACTTAAATAGCACTAATGAAATATACATTAAGATACCAAATACAATGATGGTAAAACAAGTATATCTAATTAATATTTTAGGTCAGACTGTTAAATCATGGAATGCAAGTAATGCGCCTATTTCTAATGAATGTAAACTTCCTGTTGAATATATATCTGAAGGAAATTATATTATTAAAGTACAAACCAATAATCAAGCAACAATAAATAAAAAAGTTATTGTTAAGTATTAATCTTTATTAAAAATCATATTGTAAAAGCTCTCAATAATTATTGAGAGCTTTTTTGTTATAAAATAATTCTAAAAATGCATTTCAGCGATTTTTTTTGCATTTCATAGATTTTTATAAAACATTTTTTTATATTGTCACACCCAAACAAATAAAACATTCATTTAAACCCTAAATAAAATGAATAAAACTACCTACTTATGGATCATGGCATTAGCCTTAATTTTGCCATTTACGCAACCTACTCTAACAGCAAAGACTCAAGAGACCATTACAAATAACGTTACACAACGTGTAAGAATTGATTTTACAATGCCAAATGGGTATGTAAGACATTTGTTATTAGCATTTACTCAAGATGGTTCAGCCACAGATGGATTTGATTACGGCTATGATGGGCGCAATATTGATAACTTCCCGGATGATTTAAATTGGATGATTGGAGATGAGCGTTTTGTCATACAAGGCGTTGGTGCTTTTAATGAAAATAAACAATATCCTCTAGGAATGTTTTTAACCAACCCCGGCGAAATTCAAATCTCTTTAAATAGTCTTGAAAATTTTAATTCTGAAATAGATGTATTTGTTTATGATTCTTTAAACAACATTTCAACACGACTTCAAGATACTAACTTTGAAGCAATTTTGTCTTCAGGGACATATCTTAATCAATTCTATATTACTTTTAAAGATAACACTTACCAAAATGCAGCTGCTTTATCTATAAATGAAAATACATTCAGTAACGTTTCAATAAATTACATCATAAACTCAAAACAACTTAATATTAAAACAAAAGAGGATTTTAATACAATAACACTGAATAATATTAATGGACAGAAAATAAAAACTATATCAGTGTCTCCTACTCAAGAAATAAAAATTCCACTTTACAATATATCAGAAACTTATCTAATTGTTACCATTTATAATCAAAATAAAAGCTCAAGCAAGGTAATTATTAATCCATAACCATAATTTTTCACAACTGAAAAGTCCGATAAAATGTAGTAAAATCGTACAAAATTGCATTTCATCGGATTTTTTTTACACTTTATGGATTTTTTAAAAAATTTTATTCTATATTAGCACCATTCAAATTCATTAAAACAAAACATGATGAAAAAAAATACTCTTCTTTTTGTAATAGCATTGCTAGCACTACAAATGTCTTTTTCTCAAGAAGTTTACAAAAAAGTAAGCATCTCAAACACAAACCCTTCTGTAATTCATATTTTAGATATTGAAGGTATAGACTTAACATGTGGAGCTGTTTTTAAAAACAACACATTAGAAATAGAACTTAATGAACATCAATTAATAAAACTAGATGAAAATGATATTAGCTATAATGTGCTTATAGAGAATATGGAACAATTTTATAGCCAACGCGCTATAGCCAATCTTCCGCAAGCTAGTTTAGAATTGCAACAAATGAAACAAGAACAGCAAACCATGTTGCGTTCGTATAGTGTAGACGAAATATTAAATAACGTTGGTCAACATGATAGTTGTGATGAAATAGATTGGAATATTCCAAACAACTGGAGTATTAATGATGCTATAAACTACCCATCAGAGAGTAATCATTTTGGAGGTTGCTTAACCTATGATATGATTTTAGATGAATTAGATGCTATGAAAACCCAGTATCCTAATTTAATATCAACTAGAGCTAATGCCTCACCATCAAACCAAAAAACCTATGAAAATAGAACCGTTTGGATGGTTCGTATTTCTGACAACCCTGAAATTGATGAACCAGGAGAACCTGAAACCTTGTATCAATCACTAATTCATTCACGTGAAGCTGCAACTGTAATGAATCAGTTGTTCTTTATGTGGTATTTATTAGAGAATTATGATTCTGATCCTGCAATTAGAAATTTGGTAAACAATCAAGCTTTATATTTCATCCCTGTTTTTAATCCTGATGGATTTGTACATAACCAAAATGCCTCTCCTAATGGTGGTGGCGAACAACGTAAAAACAGAAACTCTTCTGCTTCAGGATCTTGTTCTACGTATTTAGAAGGTATTGATTTAAATAGAAATTCAGCATATTATTGGGGTAACGGAGGATCCTCTACAAATTCTTGTAGCGATACATATATGGGAACTGGACCTTTCTCTGAAAATGAAACACAAATTATGCGCGATTTCTTTTTAGAACATGATTTTAAAATTGCTTTAAATCATCATTCATATAAAAATGCTGCGTTACATGCCTATGCAGGAATAGATCAAGTTAATACTAGAGCAGATGAATACTCAAAGTACAATTATGATATGACTTATTATAATAGATTTGCTCATGGACCAAGTACCTATATTAGCTACCTAAATAGTGGTAATATGAACGACTGGATGCAAGGCGGTCCTGCTGGAACAAGTGCAAATGGCACACCTAGCGGAACAGGGTCTGGAAAAAACACACTATCGTGGACTCCTGAAAACGGATTATCATCTCAAGGAATAGGTGGAAGCTATGGTGGCTTTTGGCCACAGCCATCACAATATGTTCATATTGCTAAAAATGCAATGCGCATGAATTTTATGGCTGCATACTTTAGTGGTAAATATGCTAAGCTTCATGACTTTAACCAAAGTAATATTGCTAACCTATCAGGTGATTTAAAATTTGCTGTTGAAAATTTAGGACAAACAGCAAGCAACTTCACTGTTACCGTTACACCTGTTTCTTCAAACATACAATCTGTAGGAGCTCCTGTTGTGCTTTCTGGTATGACTGTATTACAACAAAATGATGTGACCATTAACTACACATTAAGCCCTAGTATTCAAACAAATGATAAAATAGAATTTAAAGTTGTACTAACAAATGACTATGCTTCTGACAATGTTTTATACGAAGCTAATATTGTAAAACATTACACACCAACCGTTTTATTTAATGGAGACGCATTGTCTAACTGGAGCCAAACCACAGGAACATGGTATAGCACTTCAAATGCTTATTCTGGCACCGCTATAACATCAACAAATGGAGGTTCTTACAGCAACAATTCAACAAAAAGAATTCAAATGAATGGTTCTGTAGACTTAAGCGGACTTCCTAGTTCTGTTATTCAATTTTATGCAAAATGGGATTTAGAGCGTAGTTTTGATTATGTACAACTAGAAGGGTCTACAGATGGCACAAACTGGACACCACTTTGTGGTAAACTTACAAAGCCAGGAGCACCTGATGCTAATAACACATATTCAGGAAAGTCATCAACTAATAATGATTTTCAACCAGACGGAGAGCCTCTTTATGATGGTGACACTCAAGACAGATGGAATATGGAAGAATATGTTATTGATGCATCAAACAACAGCTTTCTTTTTGAAGAAAACACCGTTTACTTAAGATTTGAGTTTAGAACAGACGGCAGTAACAGACAAGACCGTTATGCAAACATGAACTTTGAAGGGTTTACTTTTGATGAGTTTAAAATAATAGGTATTCAAATTCCTTGTGAAACAACAGTTCCTACAGGATTAATGGCTACAAGTGTTACTGCTAGTTCGGCTACATTAGGCTGGGACAATGTTCCTTCAGCAACCTATACATTACGATATAGAGTTGCAGGCACATCAACTTGGACAGAAGTTACAAACTTAAGCAGCCCAGATAACAACCTAATAAACTTATCGCCTGAAACAATTTATGAATATCAAGTACGCACACACTGTAGCAGTAGTTTTTCTTCATATTCTAGTTTAGAACAATTTACCACAACTGCTATTAACTATTGTGATGCAGAAGGAGGTAATATTAATTATGAATACATTAGTAATGTAAATATAAATGGAACAAATAACAATACCCAATCGTCTACATCTTCTGGATATTCAGACTTAACAGGCACAGTTTTTACATTAGATTTAAATACTTCTGAAAACGAAAACGATATTAGTGTTACCAAATATTGGAGAGGTACTCAATACAGGGAAGCCGTATCTGTGTGGATCGATTTTAATCAAAATGGCACCTTTGAATCGTCAGAAAAAATAATGGAAAGTGAATCTTCTTACACGACACCTGTAAGTACAACCTTTACAGTACCAAACATACCAGATGCTAAATTAGGCACAACTAGAATGCGTGTTATAATGAAGTATTATAGTAGTGCTGGAAATACAGCAGATGACCCATGTGAAACATTTAGCTACGGAGAAGTTGAAGATTACACGGTAGATATTATAGATTCTACATTAAACACAAATACTTTTAGTGAAAGTGATATTTCAATATATCCAAATCCTTTTAATAATACGATACAAGTAAAATTAAACAATATAAATACAAGTGTTGGAATAAATGTATATGACATTAGCGGCCGATCTGTATTAAGTTTAGAAAATCAATCGCCTATAAACAATGAGATTTTGGTAACAAATTTAAGCTCATTATCTAGCGGCACTTATTTTATAAAAGTGACCGAGAATACTACACAATCTCATATTATAAAGAGAATCATAAAAAAATAAGAGGAGTAAACAAACAAGGCTGAAAAAGCATTTTTTCAGCCTTTAAACACCTAAAAAACATAAATTTAAAAACCTAATTGCATTTCATCGATTTTTTTTGCATTTCACGGATATTTTTATTTATATTTGTCTAATTATTAATCAATTAATTAGTCCCAAACACTAAATTAATCTGCTTATGAAAAATTTTACTTACCCAATAAAAAAGTACCTTATACTATCTTATGTACTTTTAATATCAAGTTTTGCTTTTTCTCAAGATTTCAATGTGCAACATCTTGATAGAAATGTGCCAAGAACAGGAGCTACATCATCAATAACAGCTGTTTCTTCTCTAAATAATGCCTTTGTATTAAATAACAACAACAGATTAGCTCAAGCTGGTAGATCTGACGAAAATTCGTCAGCTGCTCCAGGAAGAGATGTATCTGGAGCTGTGAGATTAACAGCAACCAATATGGTTACTTATTACAGAGAAGGTAATTCAACTAACAATATCACTAAATTTAACGCATCTGTTTGGGAGTATACTGGATCTCCAGGAGGTGCTAATGAATTTATAGTTAGAGGTCGATATACTATTACACTAAATGGAAGCACAAACAATGTTACTCAAGCTTTAACAGGTATTAGTAACGCAAACGATTGCATTCCTTTTATTACTGGTATTATAAACAGTGCATCATCGGCTGGTTCAGATTCTGGTTCAGCAATTGCGTATCTTGAAAACGCATCCACGATGCGTGTACAGAAAGGTTCAAATGCTGATAATGTTACTGTTTATATCACTTTGGTAGAATTTACTGGTAGCAATTGGACTATACTTCATGGTGATTCTGGAAGTGTAAATGCAGATACTGGTAGTATCACTTTACGAACGAATGCTAATGGAAGTTCTGGAGGAGCTGCTAGTGTTTCTGATTGGGGCGAAGCTATGATTTTTACGCACCATAGAGGAAACATGAGTGATAATGGTACTGACGAAGCTATTGCAGACAACTGGCCAGTTATGAGTCCAGGAGGCACTAACCAAACTGTATCTTGGACATTTGACGGACAACATGATGCTCGTACCAATGGCAATCGCCAATTTGTTCATGTAGCAAACAACCCAAATTTTCAAGTTACAAGATATACCAACACGAGTAATACTTCTGGAGAAACAAGCATTAATATTTCATCTGCTGGTTTAAGTAGCACTAATGAAGCATTAATCATTGGTACTTCTACCTCTAGTGGTGGTGGTACAGCCTATGGTAGAGGTTGGCGTAACTATTACTTTAACTCAACCACGCAAGCAGCACATTGGGCTCATAGAAATGGTAATACTATGGCTCATGAAATTCAGGTAGTGAATTTTAGCCCTTCAATTACGTATTGTGCCTCTAATGGAATTAGTACAAATGATGAATATATTAGCCGTGTACAATTAAATACTATAGACAATAGCTCTGGAGCTGGTGCTGGTGGGTATTCAGATTTTACTTCTCAATCAACCACACTAGACCAGGGAAATTCATATACAATAACGGTAACACCTACTTGGCCTAATTATACTTATAATGAAGGATATTCGGTATGGATTGATTACAATCAAGATGGCGATTTTCAAGATACCGGAGAACAAGTATGGACACAAACAGCGACAATGGCATCTCCTGTTTCAGGCTCATTCACTGTACCTGTAACAGCAACCACCGGAAATACAAGAATGAGGGTTAGTATGAGCTACAATGCAGAGCCTCCTTTTTGTAATTCTTTTAATTATGGTGAAGTAGAAGACTATACTATAAATATCAATTCAGGTACACCACAACCCGAAATTAACTTAGTTGGAAATGGTAATACCATAAACAACAATGACATAACACCATCGACTACTGATGACACTGATTTTGGAACTATAAATGAAGGCGCTACAAGAACCCATACATTTACAATTCAAAATTTAGGAACTTCAACCTTAAATATTGGCACAATTACAAGTAGTAATAGTAATTTTATTATAACATCTACACCATCAGCTACAATTGCAAGTGGAGCTTCCTCTAACTTTTCTGTACAATATGCTCCTAGCACCTCTGGCATAGTAACATCTGTAATACAAATTGCAAATAATGATAGTAACGAAAACCCATATACATTCACAGTACAAGGCAATGCAAACCCTTTACCACCTATGTATACGGCGTACTATGAAAATTTTGATTCTAATGATGGAGGTTGGACAAACACAACAAGCACCAATGATTCATGGGTATGGACTAATGGCTTTGGAACAGCAAATGAAATGGGAGAAGGTTATTTCTGGAGAAATACAAACTACAATAACTATAGCAACAATACTAATATTGTTGTTCAAAGTCCGGTATTAAATTTTACAGGATTAAAAGATCTTAAATTAAGTATTGACATTAAATATAACACACAAAGTAATACAGACGGAATGCGAATATTGTATTCTGTTAATGGTGGCCCATTTGTTCTGCTGGGCTCAAGCGGTAGTGGGACAAAATGGTATGGCGGCAATGTTAGTGCATTAAGTTCTGATGGATGGAGCGGAGACGGACATTCAGCATCTCCTGCCTTTAGCCCTCATAGTCAATTTGAAAGATCTTCAATACCACTACCTAACGGAACATTCTCTAATGTATCTAATGTAAGGTTTAGAGTTCAATTTAGATCTGACAATAGCACAAATTATGATGGTGTCGCTTTTGATAACGTATTAATTGAAGCCAACCCTATCGCAGCGTTATCAGACGCAACAGTTGCTCCTGCTAACCTTACAGGAAACTTAAGATTATGGCTTAAAACCAATACAGGTATTTCTGTTACAGATGGTAGCAAATTAACTAATTGGGAAGATCAAGCTTATGATACATCATTAGATAAAGAAGATGCTTACGCTTCAAGTGCACTAGCTCCAACATACAGGGATAATATAAATAGAAATATGAATTATAATCCTGTAGCAGACTTTGACCATGACAACATAGAATATATGAATGGTAAAGGCGGATACTTTGCTCAAGATTATTTTGCTGTATTTAGAAGTGATGATGAAGTAGACACCAATACCGGAAGCTATTCTCCTGGTAGAGAATTTGTAATTGGTGGAAGATTCTCAGACGAAGCTTATCACGAAGATGCAACTGGCTTAGCAATGGGAAGTTCAACAGCTCGCTACAACAATGAAGTATTAGCACACAATATTAGTTCTTTTCCTAACGCTTCAAATGCAGGCCCTAATGACACGTCTTATGGTAGAGCTTTTACTTCAACAAGTACTACTTATAGAAATCACCCTATAATAGTTAATGTTAAAACCAACGCTTCAGGTACTCTGTCTGAAATTTATAAAAACGGTAAACGTATTGATAACACTACTGGTCAAGCTGGTAATGGTACTAACCTAAACTTTAATGAATTTAATAATTTACAATTTCTTATAGGTACAGGACGAAGTGGTATCACAGGAAGAACAACATCTCAAATGAATGGAATGATAACCGAAATTATTTCATACACATCGCCAAACTCTGCTATTAATCAACAAAAGATACAAAGCTATTTAGCTGTAAAATATGGAGTTACACTTCAAGATGCATCAAGTGGATTAACAGATCACAGATTAAATGATGTAGATTACATAGACTCTCAAGGGGCTATAATTTGGGATACAAGTGATAATGTAGGCCACAACTATGATGTTGCTGGTATAGGTCGCGATGATGCTTCTTTATTAGATCAACGACAATCGAGAAGTCAAAATGACGAAGCTGATGGATTAGGACCAACAAGCGGATTCTTAACCATGGCACTCACCGACACATACAATACAAACAAAGAAAATATAGCAAATACAACAACATTAAATGACAGAGAATTCTTAATGTGGGGAAATAATAATGCAGACATAAACGGTACTCCAACTGTTGTTAATGTTGATATGAGTGCCAATATAGGAGATCCTTCATTACAAACAATTGTTACCTTTACTGCAATACCACGTATTTGGAAAGTAAAAGAACATGGTGGAGATATCCCAAAAGTTGAAGTTTCTATTCCTGTGAGTGCTGTAAGAACAGCTACGCCTCCTAATGGTAAATATTTAATGTTTATATCTCAAAATGGAATTTTTGATCCTTCTGCAGATTATAGAGTAATGACAGAATCTGGAGGCTATTTATATGCAGACTATGATTTTGATGGCACAGAGTATATCACATTTGGCTGGGCTCCTGAACGTAAATTTATAAGATCTATTTACTTTAACGGCACTACTGATTATGTAGATATGGAAGATGCCTTAGATCTAAACCCAACAGGATTTACAATTTCTGCATGGGTAAACGCAAACACTAATTCGAACAACACCTCTATTCTTTCTAAAAGAAATGCAGCATATACTGAAGGATACGACTTTAAAATAACAAGTACCGGAAAATTCCAAGTATCTTGGAAAAGAGCTTCTGGAAGCATGCAATCAATAACTTCTAATACGACAATTCCAAAAAACCAATGGCATCAATTAGCTGTTATTTATAACGGTACGCGAGCCTACTTATACATTGATGGAATATTAGACAACGAGGCTAACTTATCTGCTCCTGAAGACACAAACCAATCTTTTTATATAGCTGCTGCTGATAAAAATACACCTCAAGCATTTTTCCACGGAAATATTGATGAAGTTCGCGTATGGAATACTGCTTTAACATTAGATCAACTTCATTATATCATGAATCAAGAAATTGAAGAAAATTCAAATTTTGTTAGCGGTTCCTACTTTGAAGCCAGGAGTATCACACCAACAAAAAATGATATTGCAACTTTACCTTGGAGTGATTTAGCAGGATACTACCCTATGTCTATCTATACCTACACAAATACAAAAGATGAATCTGGCAACGGTAATCAAGGCGCTTTAAGAAACCTAAAAACCGTTGATAAACAAACAGCGCCACTACCATATACTTCTACTAATAATGGCTCATGGGATGCAGATGCTACTTGGGAAAATGGAAGCATGCAAACGAAACCGGGTGCAAACTCTATTGTAGACAACACAATAACAGTAGACTGGAATATTGTTGAAACCAACCATAATATTACTATGGATAATAGCGGACTTGCTTCAGGAAATGCTGGAAACAGAAACTTACTAGCTTTATTTGTTGACAATAATGAACTAACAGTAGATGGAGACAATGCAACCGAAAACGGTTACGGTGTTACAATTTCTCATTACCTTAACCTAGATGGCAAAATAGATCTAGAAGGAGAATCTCAACTTATTCAAACTTTAGATAGTGATTTAGTCGTAGGAACTTCTGGGAGCCTAGAAAAAGACCAACAAGGAACACAAGATTTTTATACTTACAACTATTGGTCTTCTCCTGTTGGTACAGGAACATCTGCGTCAAACAACTACAGTTACTCACTAAATAACAACATATTAAAAGACGGAACAACACCTGCTACACCTTCAAACATCACGTTTGTTAGTGGTTATAATGGTGCTACATCACCAAGCTTGAGTATTGCTCATTATTGGATTTGGAAGTTTGGAAATTTACCAAGTGGTGACTATTCTTCTTGGCAACACGTTAGAAATACTGGAACTATTTTAGCGGGCGAAGGATTTACTATGAAAGGTGTTGCTGATACAGGCGGAACAGTGTCATTAGAACAAAACTATGTGTTTGACGGAAAACCTAACAACGGCGATGTTAACCTAACTATAAACGCTGGTAACGATTACCTTGTTGGAAACCCTTATGCTTCTGCCATAGATGCCGAACAATTTATAATTGATAATGGTGCTAGGTTAGATTACACAGACCCATCAGGTTCAGGAACTTACCCTGAAATAGATCCATCTATAAGCGGAACATTATATTTCTGGGAACATTGGGGCGGCGGTTCTCATGTTACTGCTGAATATCAAGGCGGTTACGGAACATACAATTTCTCTGGTGGCGTACCTGCTGCAGCTTATGGCACACCAGACCCTGATGTAGCACAAGTAGGAACCGGAACAAAAACACCTGGACGTTATATCCCAGTAGGACAAGGGTTCTTTGTAACAAGTGACAACTCTGGAACCATAAACTTCAATAACGGTCAACGTGTATTTCAAAAAGAAGGAACTGCTGCCTCTGTATTTATGAGAAACAGCAATTCTACATCTACCACTGAAAACAACACAGAAATTGTTGATGAAAGAATGAAACTGCGCATTGGTTTCAACTCTGTAAACACCATTCATAGACAGTTATTGGTTACAGTTGATGATAGAGCCACAGCTGGTGAAGACTGGGGATTTGATGCTGAAATAACTGATGATAAAGAGTATCAAATAGACGATATGGCTTGGTTAATTGAAGATAAAAAATATACCGTACAAGGTATCAATGAAATAAACCAAGCAACAATTCTGCCTCTGGAAATTCATACAAGTACTGACGGAATGAATAATATCACAATTGATATTTTAGAAAACGTACCTAATGATTTAAATATTTATGCACATGATAAAGAGTTAAATATTTATCACGATTTAAGAGAAAGCAACTATGAAATTTTCCTTTTAGCTGGAGAATATTTAGATCGTTTTGAAATTACATTTCATGATGACAATCTATTAAGTGTTGATGAAAATGAAATTGCAGATACACTGCAAGTTTTCTATGCAAACAGTAAAGAAAGTATTGTTATTCAAAACCCTAAATTAGTAGATTTAAAATCTGTTGAAATATTCAATATTTTAGGACAATCTATCTATACTTTTGATGATTTAGAAACAGCAAATCATTTAGAACTTAAAACAAATAAAATTAGTACAGGAACATACATATTACATCTTAAAACAAATGATGATAATACCACAATCACTAAAAAAGTATTGGTAAAGTAATCCTGACTAAAGTATTTATATTAAAAAAGCCTGAAACTTACATTTCAGGCTTTTTTGTTTTTTTATGATAATTGAGATACTAATTGTGTGAGCGTTACTGATGATTGTTCTCCAGAAACCATATGTTTTAATGCATACGTATTTGTTTCTATCTCCTTTTCTCCTACTATAACAACATAAGGAATATTACGCTTATTAGCGTGATTCATCTGTTTTTTCATTTTTGCTGCATCAGGATAAAGTTCTGCGTTTATGTTATTTGCTCGCAACTCTTTAATAGCTTTCATGCTAAACAAAGCTTCTTTATCTCCAAAATTAATAAAGAGTACATCGATATTTTTGGTAACAGTTTCTGGAAATAAGTTTAATTCTTCTAGAACTAAATAAATTCTGTCTAAACCAAAACTAATACCAACACCACTTACATTTTTTAAACCAAATATACCTGTTAAATCGTCATAACGGCCACCGCCACCAATAGATCCCATGGCTACTCCTTCTGGTGCTGATACTTCAAAAATTGCTCCTGTGTAATAATTCAGTCCGCGAGCTAATGTAACATCTAACTGTAGTTTGGCTGTACTTAAACCTAATTCAGAAATTGCAGCATCAATAAATTCTAATTCTTCAATACCTTTTTTTCCTTCATCAGATGTATTTAATATAGTTTTAAGCTGATTAATTTGTGTTGCAAAATCACCACTTAACGAAAATAAAGGTTGTAATGCATCTATTCCTGTTTGCGGAATACCTTTGCTCAACATTTCTTCTTTTACCTTCTCCTCGCCTATCTTATCAAGCTTATCAAGCGCTACAGTAAAATCTATAAGCTTATCACTTGCACCAATAACTTCAGCAATACCTGAAAGAATTTTTCTGTTGTTAATTTTAATAGTAGCTCCATCTAGCTTTAAAGCAGTAAATACGGCATCATACAACTGTACAAACTCAACTTCTTGCCACAACGATGTAGAGCCTACAACATCTGCATCACATTGATAAAACTCTCTGAAACGCCCTTTTTGTGGTCTGTCGGCACGCCAAACAGGTTGCATTTGATAGCGTTTAAACGGAAACTCAATCTCGTTTTGGTGCTGTACCACATATCTTGCAAAAGGTACGGTTAAGTCATAACGAAGTGCTTTTTCAGATATTTTAGGTGTTATTCTACCAGAATCTTTTTCTGCATAAAGCGTATCATTTACTTTATTTAAAAAATCTCCTGAATTCAATATTTTGAAAATCAAACGATCACCTTCATCTCCATATTTTCCCATTAAGGTATCAGAATTTTCAAAACTTGGTGTCTCAATAGGTTGAAATCCAAAACGTTCAAACTGTGCTTGAATGGTATTAAAAATATAATTGCGTTTTGCTACTTGTTCTGGATTAAAATCTCTAGTACCTTTAGGGATGCTTGGTTTTTGTGCCATAGTAATTTTTCACGTAAGTGAAAATCTCTTTTTATATTATTAAATATACATACCAAATTTGATGTTTCTTGGTATGATAAAACAAAAATAATGGTTTTAATTTGAAAATAGGCGTTTGCCTATTCAGGAATAAGTTTATTAGTTTATAAGCTTATTAAGGTACTTGTATAAGTCGCCTTTTGTAATGACTCCACCTTGCTGAATAAGTTTAAACTTGTCGGCATGTTTATCTTCAGAATAGTCTTTTTTTGCTTGTAAAAACTCTACATTTTCATCCATTAAATTTTCTCGTAGCCAATCAAAGCCTTCTTTAGTTGTTAAGTCTATTGGTGTATTAAGTTTTACGGCAATAACGTGCATGTGAGAGTCTTTCAAGTTAAACAAATGCATTTGTTGTGGTGAAATATGCTCTATATAAGTCACTTTACTTAATACGCCTTCCCAAACCAAATCACTAAAAACGTCTAGTTCTTGCTCTGCAACCTCTGGTTTATTGGTTTTAATATCTTCCCATTCCTCTGCGGTGATAGATTGTGTTGCTAGAAAGTTTATAAATTCTTTATGTAACTCTTCAAATTGTTCTTTGGTAAGTCTTGAATACTTCATGAAAATTTATTTACTATGATTATAGAAATTACGTTAAAAAAAAAGCCTCAACAAGGTTGAGGCTTTTCATATAATGTAAATTGCTTAAGCTTGAGCAATAACCTCGAATGGTAATTCAAAAGTTACTTCTCTGTGTAAACGTATAACAGCATTGTACTGTCCTAAACGCTTAATGTTACCACCAGTGATGCTTATGAATTTCTTGTCAATAGTATGACCTTCTTTTTCAAAAGCCTCTACAAGATCTAATTTAGTTACAGAACCAAATAATTTATCTCCTGCAGATGCACCTTCAGTTGCTTTTGCTTGAATTTTAATATCTAAAGCTTTAATTGCTTCAGCAGTTTTGTTTGCTTCGTCAATTACTTTCTTTTCTTTAAAAGCGCGTTGCTTTAAGTTTTCAGCTAAAACTTTTTTTGCTGAAACAGTTGCTAAAATCGCTTGCCCTTGAGGAATTAAAAAGTTTCTACCATAACCGTTCTTAACTGTTACAATATCGTCTTTAAATCCTAAATTCTCAACGTCTTGTTTTAATATAAGTTCCATTGTTATAGTATTATGTTATTTTAATAAATCTGCTACGTAAGGCATTAATGCTAAATGACGTGCTCTTTTTACAGCTACAGATACTTTTCTTTGGTATTTTAAAGAAGTTCCTGTTAAACGACGTGGTAAAATTTTACCTTGCTCGTTTACAAACTTTAATAAGAAGTCTGGATCTTTATAATCAACATACTTGATTCCAGATTTCTTGAAACGACAATACTTTTTTGTCTTGTTTGTTTCAATATTAAGCGGAGTTAAATATCTAATTTCTCCGTCTTTCTTTCCTTTTGCTTGTTGTTCTATAGATGACATAATTACGCTTTTTGTTTGTTTCTTTCTCTTCTTTTCTCTGCCCAAGCAATTGCATGCTTGTCAAGCTTTACAGTCAAGTAACGCATAAAACGCTCGTCACGTCTAAACTCTACTTCTAGAGGAGTAATTACTTCTCCATCTACAGTGTACTCAAATAAGTGATAGAAACCACTTTTCTTGTTTTGAATTGGGTAAGCTAATTTTTTTAAGCCCCAATCTTCTTTGGCTATCATCTTCGCTCCTTTAGAAACAAGAAAATCTTCGTATTTCTTT
Source organism: Corallibacter vietnamensis (assembly GCF_039537875.1). NCBI lineage: Bacteria > Pseudomonadati > Bacteroidota > Flavobacteriia > Flavobacteriales > Flavobacteriaceae > Corallibacter > Corallibacter vietnamensis. The sequence continues at coordinate 327,289 of NZ_BAABBI010000002.1, read as the reverse complement.
ACTGTTTCCTTTATCTGTGTTTCAGATAAAACGGGATTTAAGATGAAAACAGTTTCATAATGATTCATAAAAAATCTTTTTTATTGTTAAAAATGGCTGCAAAAATAATTATTTTATTTATATTTCACAACTATATTGCAACATTCTTCTTTTTAAGATATTTACCGTTAAAAATATGTTAAAAACAACGTTTTGTCGGTGTTTTTTGGTTTTTATCCGAAAATTTCGTACTATTGTCGATATCTTAACCGAAATAATGAAATGTTATGACATTAAACTGTGTAGTAGTAGACGACTCAGCGATACAACGTCTTTCAATTGTCAAGTTAATTGAAAACCACCCTTCTCTTAACTTAATAGCTGAGTATAACAGTGCATTAGAAACTAAAAATGGCTTAAATACTCATAAAGTAGATTTAATCTTTTTAGATATTGAAATGCCTGTTCTTAATGGATTTGAATTGTTAGATGTTTTAAACAACAAGCCTCAAATTATTTTTGTAACCGGTAAAACCGAATACGCCTTTAAAGCATTTAATTATGATGCTACTGATTATTTGCACAAGCCTATTACAAAAGAACGTTTTAATACAGCTGTTGACAAAGCCGTAGAACAACACAAACTTAAATTAGACTTTAACGAAACTGAAGGTGAACACATTTTTGTAAAAAGTAACCTTAAAAAACGTAAAGTATATATTAAGGACATTAAGTGGATTGAAGCTCTTGGTGATTATGTAAAACTTGTTACTGAAGAAACAAGCCTTGTTGTATTATCTACTATGAAAGCTTTTGAAGCCGAATTACCTGAAGGTAAGTTTTTAAGAATTCACAAATCTTACATTGTTAATCTAGATAAAATTGACAGATTTAACAGTAAAAACGTAGAAGTTGGTTCTTACGAAATTCCTTTAAGTAGAAATAAAAAGACACAACTTGTAGATGCTTTAAATAACATTTAATAATTATCTACATTTATAATTACGCGTAACGCACGAAAATCTTTTATACTAGAGAAGCTATTGTTTATTTTATCAATAGCTTCTTTTGTTTTTACTATAGATTGCTTTGGCTTCATTTTTACTAATATGTGCTTATGGTACTGATTTCGAATTCGTGCTACAGGAGGAAATTCCGGACCTAATACTAAATCATCAAATACTTGCCTTAATGATTTAGCAAACCATGCAGCTCCCACATTTACGCGGTTATAATCCTTATGCTTTATGGTAATTTTAATCAACCTATAAACAGGCGGATATTTAAAATTATGACGCTCATCCATTTGTTCTTTAAACATTTCAGCAAAATTATTAGTAGACACTTGCTGTAAAATTTGATGATGCGGATTGTATGTTTGTATTAAAACTTTTCCTCTAGTATCTGTTCTACCTGCACGTCCGGACACCTGCATCATTAATTGAAAACTACGCTCATGCGCTCTAAAGTCAGGAAAATTAAGCATATTATCAGCATTCATAATCCCTACTAGCTTTACATGCCTAAAGTCTAATCCTTTAGTTAACATTTGAGTTCCTACCAAAATGTCTATTTCTTGCTGCTCAAATGCAGTTATAATTTTTTCATATCCATATTTGCCTCGTGTAGTATCTAAATCCATTCTAGCAACTTTATGTTCCGGAAACAAAGCGCTCACCTCCTTCTCTACTTGCTCGGTACCAAAACCTTTAGTATCTAAATCGTTGCCTCCACAGGCATCACATTTTTTAAGCATTACTGTATTGTAGCCGCAATAATGACATCGTAATTGATCACGGTATTGATGGTAAGTTAAGCTAACATCACAATTAGGACATTGCGGTGAATGACCACATGTATGGCATTCTATAATAGGAGAAAAGCCGCGTCTATTTTGAAATAAAATAATTTGCTGACCTTCTTCTAATGTTTCTGTCATCTCTGCTATTAATCGGTCACTAAAATGACCTTTCATTCGCTTACGTTTATGCTTATCTTTAATATCTACCAGCTCTATATCTGGCATCATTACATTGTTATAACGCGTAGTAAGTTCTACCAAGCCATACTTTCCTTGTTTTGCATTGTAATAGCTTTCTAAACTTGGTGTTGCAGACCCTAAAAGGGTTTTGGCTTTAAAAATATTGGCTAAAATAATAGCAGCGTCGCGTGCGTGATAACGTGGTGCTGGATCAAATTGCTTATATGATGTTTCATGTTCTTCATCTATAATAACTAATCCTAAATCTTGAAAAGGCAATAAAATAGATGATCTTGCGCCTAAAACTACTTGGGCTTTTGTAGTATTCTGAAAAATATTATGCCAAACCTCAACACGCTCATGCGTTGAGTATTTAGAATGAAACACCGCTACTTTTTCACTAAAGTAATCTTGTAGTCTGTTAACTAATTGGGTTGTTAAGGCTATTTCTGGCACTAAATACAGTACTTGCTTTCCGCTTGCTAACACATCCTCTATTAGTTTTACATAAATTTCGGTTTTACCAGATGAAGTAACACCGTGAAGTAATGTAATATCATGTGTTTTGAATGATTCTTTTATCTCACTTAAGGCTACATCTTGAGGTTTACTTAATGCTTTTGACGCTTCATCATCTCCTCCTGAATACTCAACACGATCATGCTGAATATAATACGCTTCTAAAATACCTTTATCAATAAGTGTTTTTACAATTGCTGATGATGCTTGGCTTTCTTCTATTAACTCCGAAACCTTTACAGGTTTTTTGGTTTTTGCTGACATAGAAAATAGCGTCATTACGACTTCTCGTTGTTTATGTGCTCTACGCAATTCATCCAACAACACCTGAAGGTTTTCTTGAGATGCATGATTTGCATGCAACTTTACATAACGTACTAGTTTAGGCTTGTATTTTTCATATACTTCTTCCTGAATAGAAATTGCTTCTTTTTCTAAAAGTCGTTTTATTACAGGTAGCACATGTTTTTTATCTAAAATACTGGCTATATCGTGTACTTTTAATGATGATTGATGATGCAATGCTTCATAAACCAAAAATTCATCATCTTTTAAATTTTCATCACTTATAACTGTAGACGTATTTTTACTAATTATGGTTTCACTCTCTAAAATAAAAGCACTTGGCAATGCAGCACGCATTACTTCGCCTACTGTACACATATAATATTTAGAAATCCATTGCCAATGTGCTAGCTGATGTTTCGTTACTAAAGGCGTATCATCTAAAATTTGGTGAATATCTTTTGCTTCATAAATAATAGGCTCTTGCTCATGAATACGACATACTATTGCTGTGTAAATTTTACTCTTTCCGAAAGGTACAGAGACGCGCATTCCTACTTGAAGAAATTCTGATTCAGCTTTAGAAATACGATACGTAAAAAGCTTTTCCAGAGGAATTGGTAAAACAACATCTATAAAGTGTGACATACTTTAAAAGCTTTTCTTTAAACGATTTAATGACGCATTTAACTCATAACCTAAAAGTAGAATGTTTGAGTTAAGCCAAAGATAGAAAAGCAAGATTAATAAAGCGCCAATAGAGCCATAAAGCTCATTATATTTTGAGAAATTTTCTATGTAAATACCAAATAAATATGAGGTTAAAATTATTAACAAGGTGGTAAATAAAGCACCTACTGAAAAGAATTTCGACTCTCTACCTTCTTTTGTTCCAAAGTAATACAAAGTTGCTGTTGCCAGATATACCATGAGCACAAAAAAGCCATATTTAGCTAACATAACCCATGTTTGTGAACTTGTTTCATTAACATAACCATGAGTTTGTAAATTATCAATAACATAAATTTGAAAATACCCAAAAACCAAAACCGTTAATATTGATAAGAATGCTAAAATTAGTGCAACGCCCAAAGCATATAAATACTGACGGACAATACTGCGTGTAAGCTGCTCGTGGTAAGAATTCTCAAATCCTGAAAAAATAGCACTTATTCCATTAGCCATTAATGCAATAGACACTATTAAAACTGACGATAATAAACCACCACGTTGTGTGTTATCAATATTTTCAAAAATATTAGTAAAGAAAAACTCGGAAGTACTTGGTGGTAAAAAAGAATTTAGAAATTCTAAAAATTTAATTTTAAAATCATCTATTGGGATATACGGAATAACAATAAGAACAAACAACAAAAAAGGAAAAATAGCTGTAAAAAAACTAAAAGCAATAGCACTTGCTCTAGTAGTTAACGCACCTTTAATAACGCCTGTTATATAAAGCTCAAGAAGATCATATAATGATAAACCCTCTAATGCTGGAAGTTTAATTTTTTTTAAAAACTTAACCAACAGGTTTATTACAGGTATTTTATCAAGTTTATCTTCTATGGGTTTAGACATATTTAAACTGCTTTTAAGCTTAAATCCATATTATAAACAGAGTGTGTTAAAGCTCCTGAAGAAATAAAATCTACGCCGCATTCTGCATATTGTCTAATTGTTTTTTCATTAATACCTCCTGAAGATTCTGTTAGACATTTATCACCTATCAGCTTTACCGCTTTTCTGGTATCTTCAAAATTAAAATTGTCTATTAAAATACGGTAAACACCATCTGTATTTAATATTTCTTGAATTTCATCAAGGTTTCTTGCTTCAACAATAATTTTTAGGTCTCGATTAGTGTCTTGTAAATATTGCTTTGTTTTTTCTATTGCTTTTGTTACGCCTCCTGCAAAATCTATATGATTATCTTTTAACATAATCATATCATACAATGCAAATCTGTGATTTTCGCCTCCACCAATTTTCACAGCCCATTTTTCTAAAGCACGAATACCTGGTGTTGTTTTTCTTGTGTCTAAAATTTTAGTATCGGTACCTTCTAAAAGGTCTACAAACTTGCGTGTTTTTGTTGCAATTGCACTCATACGTTGCATAGCATTAAGCACCAATCGCTCTGCTTTTAAGATAGATTGTGATGGTCCTTCAACATAAAATACAATATCACCATTCTTTACACTATGTCCATCATTTATAAAGGTTTTTATTTTAAGTTGCTTGTCAACATATTTAAACACTTTTTTTGCAAACTCAACACCCGCTATTATTCCATTATCTTTTACTAAAAGTTTAGCTTTACCTATAGCGTCAGCAGGAATACAAGCTAGTGAACTGTGATCACCATCTCCTACATCTTCCCTAATAGCGTTCGTAATTATTAATTCTATTTCGGTATCAAATTGTTCTTGACTTATCATAACATAAATATTTAATGTAAAAATAGGAATAGATTTTTGAATATAGAATGCCTCTCAAAAAATTAAAAGTAAATTGTACATTTGAAGCATGACTATAAAACTACTTGCCATAGGTAAAACCGATAATAAACAATTGCAATCATTAATTGATGATTACCAAAAGCGATTGGGTTTTTATATAAAGTTTGAATTTGAAATTATCCCTGATATTAAAAATTCTAAAAACTTAAGCGAAGCTCAACAAAAACAAAAAGAAGGTGAGCTTATTTTAAGCAAACTAAACGCTACTGACACACTTATTTTACTTGATGAAAATGGCAAGCAATATGACTCTGTTGCTTTTGCAAACTACCTCCAAAAGCACATGAATTCCGGCATTAAACAATTAGTGTTTGTTATTGGCGGTCCTTATGGGTTTTCAGAGGATGTTTACAATAAATCTCAAGGGAAAATATCACTATCTAAAATGACGTTTTCTCATCAGATGATTCGCTTATTTATAATAGAACAACTATATAGAGGTTTTACTATTTTACGCAATGAGCCTTATCATCATAGATGATATTATTTTACAGAAAAAGTATGCTTTCGTTTTTTAAGCTGTTTGTCTAAATCATTGATTGTTTCCTTAACAGCCATTTCAAAATTTTTCTCATTTGAAGTCGCAAAAATTCTAGGACCTGGCAAACTCAATTCCATATTACAAATTTTACCCTGTTCTTTTTGGTTATTATCTATTTTGAATGCTACATCACAGTTTATCAACCACTCATACTTATCAGCTAGTTTTTCTAATTTATCATTGGTATATTGTGATAAAGCATCACTAGAATCCATATTTACGTATCTTATTTTTACTGTCATAACATTAAAGTTTTAAGTTCTATAATCTTGTCTTATAAAGATAACTAAAAAAGGGTATTAAAAAGCTGATTTTAATCATCAATTAACAAAAAAAATATTGGTAAGATTCACATTATTTTTTCACTTTCAATCTATAACCAACTGCTAGTTTTGCATTAGAAAGATTAAAAAGGTAGCGGTTATCAAAGTCTAAATCTGTAGAGTAAACACCGTTTCCGTAAGATACATTTACATAAAACCTATCTATATTATAATTGACTGCCAGTGAAAAATCAAACTTATATAACATAGGATTTGACGGTCTGTAACTATCGTGCTGTAGCTCTACTTTTTTGTTCATTAAGGCAATACCTGGCATTACATTACAAGAAAGCACAATGTTTTTAGGCAAAATAAACACGCCCAAAAGCCCTCCTAAAACACCTATAGCAGCACTATTGTAACGTTTTATTTGAGCTTGACTGTTGTAAAACCCATAATTACTTTCTGGTATGACATTGCCATCAGATGAAAAGTAATCAAACACAGCAAATGTTCCTAAACCTCCAGTAAAGTAAACCGTTTTATTTTTTTTGGCTAAACCCGCTTTTAATAGTGCGTAAGAAAACTCTATTTCTGATAAGGTATATAAGTAATTAAAACCTATTGTTAGTGATTTTACATCGGGACTAAAAACTGTTGGCGCTCCAAAATCATTTTTCACTAAAAACCCTTTATAAGACTGAATATAAAAATTAACATAATTATGTTTTCCTAATATGGTGGTTCCTTGCAAGTCAAAACGCCTAGTTGCATTGTTTTTTTTGCTTTTAATGTTAAACGCTAAATCAATTAACATTTTACTATTAGCAAACCCTAAACCTATACCATATCTATTATTTGGCACATATCTAGATTTAGAATTATCATCTTTTATTTTAAAAACCTTGGCTTTATAATTTGTAAAAACACGTAGTGAGTAATTTGACAAATCACGATCTATAAACGTTCTGTCTATTTTTTGAAGAAGACTTAAAGAATCTTTAGACTCTAGTGTTTGGCTTTGAGCATGCGCTACTAAAAAAAGAAACATCAATAAAACCCAACGACTTTTAATAACTTTTATAGAACATCTGCCCGTTTTAAATATCATTTAAACTAATTTTGTTAAACGCTAAAAATACATTAATTACAACAAAATGCAACTAGTTTTCGCTACTAACAACCTCAACAAACTTAAAGAAGTTCAAAAGTTAATTCCTGAAACAATTACCCTTTTAAGCCTTAAAGACATAGGTTGTAATGAAGATATCCCTGAAACCCAAAATACTATTGAAGGCAATGCTATACAAAAAGCCGAATATGTAAAAACTCATTATGGTTATGATTGCTTTGCTGACGACACAGGTCTTGAAGTAAATGCTTTAAATGGAGAACCTGGCGTATTTTCTGCTCGCTATGCTGGACCTCAACGTGACGCAAATGACAACATGGATAAACTACTTCACCATTTAGAAAATAAAAATGATAGAAGCGCACAATTTAAAACTGTTATTGCGCTACACCTTAATGGCAAACTAGAAATTTTTACTGGCATTTGTAAAGGATCTATCACACAAACCAAATCAGGCAGCCAAGGTTTTGGTTATGATCCTATTTTCAAAGCTGAAGACAACACACAAACTTTTGCTGAAATCACTTTAGAAGAAAAAAACCGCATTGGACATCGCGGAAAAGCAGTTTCTAAATTGGTTGATTTTTTAAATAATTACTAATCATCTTTTAAAAACGTAAGTTGAAAAATAAGTGTTATATTTCTGCTCACAAAAATTAGCATCATGAAAAATTTTAAAATTCTTATAATATTATGCCTTTGTTTAACAAGTTTTTATTCATGCAAGGACGACGCTAAAACGGCTTCTCCTCAAGAAGAGAACACAAAAACAACAATGCCAACAACGACTAACAAGGCAAAACCGGCTAATAGCACAAAAAACAAAAACATTGTATATCATTACACCTGTAACAATGGATGTAATGGCGGATCTGATGCAGCAGGAATGTGCTCTGTTTGCGGAAGTATCTTAATGCATAACCAAGCGTATCACAACAATCAAAATGCAACACCAGCAAATACACCATCAAGTCCTTTTGCTGCGCCTGCAAACACATCCTCAGGACAAAACGCTGCTGGGCTTTGGCATTATATATGCAACAACGGCTGTAGTGGCGGATCTGGCAGTGCTGGAAATTGCAGTAGCTGTGGTAACGCATTAGCTCATAATGCAGCTTATCATCAGTAGAATTTTTATTTATAAAAAAATCAACTTATTAGCTTTTTTAAGCAAAAAAAATCACTTCCCAAATAAAAGTGTATCTTTGCAGCTTGAAACGCAAAATAGTGCGTTGTAAATTCCTCAAGGTGAGGATGTGTTACCAAGAAGTTTCAGGTTAAGTATGTCGATTCGCTTCTTATGTAACACTACATAATATAATCGAATACTTACATAAAACGAATGAACACATTTCAAGATTTAGGTCTTAATGACGACCTATTGCATGCTATTAACGACATGGGATTTGAAACCCCAAGTGATGTACAAGCACAAGCAATCCCTATTTTACTACAACAAGAAGACGATTTAGTGGCTCTAGCGCAAACAGGAACTGGTAAAACAGCTGCTTTTGGTTTTCCTATGTTACAAAAAATTAATGTAGATAGCAGAACAACTCAAGGTCTAATCCTTTCTCCTACGCGAGAACTTTGCCTACAAATAGCTAACGAATTAAAACTTTATGGTAAATACTGTAAAGGATTAAATGTTGTTGCTATTTATGGTGGTGCAAGTATTTCAGAACAAGCAAGAGAGGTAAAAAAAGGCGCGCAAATTATTGTAGCAACGCCTGGTCGTATGAAAGATATGATAAGCCGTAACATGGTTGACATTTCAAAAATTGAGTATTCTGTTTTAGATGAAGCTGATGAAATGCTAAACATGGGATTTTATGAGGATATCACAGATATATTATCACATACACCACAAGATAAAAGCACTTGGCTTTTTTCTGCTACTATGCCCAAGGAAGTAGCAACCATTGCAAAAAAATTCATGCACAATCCTATTGAAATAACAGTAGGAAGTAAAAACGTTGGTAGTGACCAAGTTTCTCATGAGTATTATTTAGTAAATTCTAGAGACCGCTACCAAGCATTAAAACGCCTTGCTGATACCAACCCAGATATTTTCTCTGTTGTTTTTTGTAGAACCAAACGTGATACTCAAAAAGTCGCTGAAAAACTTATTGAAGATGGTTATAGTGCTGGTGCTTTACATGGTGATTTAAGCCAAAATCAACGTGATTTAGTTATGAAGTCATTTAGAAACAAGCAAATACAAATGCTTGTAGCTACTGATGTTGCTGCACGTGGTATTGATGTTGATGATATTACTCACGTTATAAACTACCAATTACCTGACGAAACAGAAACCTACACACACCGAAGCGGACGTACAGGACGTGCTGGTAAAACAGGAGTTTCTATGGTTATTGTTTCTAAAAGTGAATTACGTAAAATAAAAAGCATTGAGCGTATTATAAAAAAGAACTTTGAGAAAAAAGACATACCTAGCGGTATGGAAATATGTGAAGTGCAACTCATGTCACTTGCCAATAAAGTTCACAACACTGAAATTAATCACGAGATTGATAAGTATTTAGATAATATTAATGAATTATTTGAAGATACTACAAAAGACGAATTGATTAAAAAATTCTTTTCGGTAGAGTTTACTCGATTCTTTAACTATTACCAAAAAGCAAGTGATCTTAATGTTTCAGCTCAAAAAAGTAGCGAACGCGATAGCAGTAATGACGGTAACTCAACACGTTATTTTATAAACGTTGGTAAAAAAGATGGTTACGACTGGATGAGTTTAAAAGATTTCTTAAAAGAGATTTTAGAATTAGGTCGTGATGATGTTTTTAAAGTTGATGTAAAAGATAGTTTCTCGTTTTTTAATACCGAGAAAGGTTTACAAGAAAAAGTATTGGCTTTTTTCACAGACTTTAAGCATAATGGTCGATTTGTAAATGTTGAAATTTCTGAAGATAAAGGTCGTGGAACAAGTCGTCGTAAAAGACGTCGTGATGGTGGTGGCGGAAACCGCAAACGTAACGACAAACCAAGAAATGACAGACGCTCTAGCAAAGGCAACAAAAGACGTTCTGATAGTTCATCAAAGTCTAAACGCTCTGAATCATCAGGAAGTAATTTTGGAGCTTCAAGACCAAGACGCTCTAGAAGATAATTTTTTTTGTTAATTTTAAGTCAAATTCTTTAATAGATTAAAGAGTTCGTAGTTTGTTTACTACTTTTACTTTTCAATCCTTAAGCTTGATGAAAAAATTATTGCTCCTTTTTACTTTTATTTTTGCAACCGTAGTAACATATAGCCAAGATGACGACACAACTGTTCAAGGTGTTGTTGTAAATGCATCTGGCGGCGTTCCTATGGAAAGCGTTAATATTGTAAACCTAAATCAAGTAAAAGGTACCGCAACAAATTCTAGAGGAAAATTTGAGCTATCTGCTAAAGTAAATGATACGTTACATTTCTCTTATTTAGGATTTAAATCTATAAGAGTAAGAGTTACTAATGACTGGATAAAATACGGAGAATCTACTATAGAATTAACAGAGTTGGCATTAGCTCTAGAAGAAGTTGTTGTTAATGAGTTTAAACTTACAGGATATCTTGAAGTAGACATCAAACAAGTGCCTATCAACAATAATTATCGTTACAGCATTTCGGGATTACCTTCTACAGGCTATGAAGCTGGAAAATCATCAAATGCTATTACAAAAGTGTTAGGTGCTGTTTTTAACCCAGCAGATTTTTTACATAGTATGTTTGGAAAACAGCCTAACGAAATGCGTAAGCTCAAGAAAATGAAGCAAGATGATGAAATTAGAAATATTTTAGCTAATCGTTTTGATAGAGAGATGCTTACAGCTTTATTACAAGTAGAGCGTGTAGATTTAGACGAAATAGTTAGGCAATGTAACTACTCTAAAGGATTTATAAAAACCGCTAACGATTTACAGATACTTGATGCTATAAGTGAATGCTATGAAGAGTATAAAGTATTGAGCCGAAGTAGACGTTCAGGAAGATTATAATAAAAAAAGCGAAAGTTTATCTTTCGCTTTTTTTAGTTTTATACTTATTTCGTTTTGTAAAATCTATCTACAATTTCATCGTAGCTTTTTATCGTATTCTTTATCCAATCTAGTTGTTTAGCTAAACGTTCTTCATCTGTTAATTGCCAGTCAATAGTTGTCTGCTTTAATTTTGTAGTTACATGCTGTAAAATAATAGCCGCAGACACTGATATATTTAAACTTTCAGTAAATCCTGACATAGGAATTTTTAAATAACAGTCAGCTGCATCTAAAACTTCTTGAGATAAACCTTCTGTCTCTCTTCCAAAGAAAAAACATGATTTTTTAGTAACATCAAATTCATGCAACACACAATCATTAGTATGCGGCGTAGTGGCTACAATTTGATAGCCTTTTTGTTTTAAATCATGTATGCAATCCTTTACAGAATGATATCTGTTTAAATCAACCCATTTTTGAGCTCCCATTGCTATTTCACGGTCAATTTTTTTTGTGTTTTGCTCCTCAACAATATTTACTTCTTGAATTCCAAAAACATCACAACTGCGTATTACAGCGCTTGTATTATGTAATTGATACACATCTTCAGTAGCAACAGTAAAATGTTTTGTACGTTGAGACAGAACCTTATTAAAGCGTGTTCTTCTATTATCTGTAAGGTAGGTTTCTAAATGTTCTAAAAGTTTCAAATCTATCATGCTTCAAATATAAATTTAAAAATAGTAATTTCGTACTATGAAGCATATAGTTGTATTAACAGGCGCAGGAATGAGTGCTGAAAGCGGCATTAAGACATTTCGTGATGCGGATGGTTTATGGGAAGGTCATGATGTTATGGAAGTAGCATCACCACAAGGATTTTCTAAAAATCCTGAATTGGTTTTAGATTTTTATAATCAACGCCGCAGACAACTTTTTGAGGTAACACCCAACCAAGCTCATATAGATTTAGCAAAACTTGAACAGCAATACAAAGTCACTATTATAACCCAAAATGTTGATGATTTACATGAGCGTGCAGAAAGCACTAACATTGTACATTTACATGGCGAATTATTAAAAGCCAGAAGCACATACAACGAACACGATATTACGAACTGGAAAACAGATTTAGTTCTTGGTGATGTTTGCAAACAAGGCTACCAAATGCGCCCGCACATCGTTTGGTTTGGTGAAGCAGTTCCTATGATAGAAAAGGCCATAGATATTTGTGAAACTGCTGATATTTTAATGATTATAGGAACTAGTATGCAAGTATATCCTGCAGCTAGCTTAATGCATTATGTACCAGAAAACACACCAACATATTTTATAGATCCTAAACCAGCTATGAGCAGTAATAAAAACATTGTTGTTGTTCCTGAAACAGCTACTATTGGTGTTAAAAAGGTTATTGATACGTTTTTATAATTAATCTACGCGTTTTAGATTTAAATCTTGAAAGTCAAAACTAAAATCAATATTTGGCGAAATACCTTTCATAGTAAAACCATTGGCTTTTCCATGTTCACCTAATGTAAACATTGCAAAAGCATCGGCATTCATATCTTGATATTCCCATTTTATAGCAAATGTTTCATCTTTATAATATTGTAAAGGTCCGTTAAGGAGCGGCGATCTATGTGATTTTATCCAAAGTTGTTTGTCTTTCATAAACACTTCTATTTTTCCAAACCAAACATCTTCATAAACGCCTAAATATTTATCTTTCTTTACCGCATCTTGATTATTATTTGCTACGGTTTCCCAAACTTTGTCTACAACGGCATCTGCCCCACTTTGTTGTGAAGCCAAATAAGCAGCATATTTATCTATCCATTTAAAATCTTCTAATTCTAAATACATATCCATGATGGTTTGCGTTACAGAAGAAAACAATCCTGCGCCATCATTACTAGTATTGGTAAGCACAACAATACCTAAATCTAAATCAGGAATCATTAATACTCTTGAAAGCATTCCTGGTAAGCCACCTGTATGCTCAACAAGCATATTTCCTTTTATATCAGACAAAAACCAACCTAAACCATATCCAGAAAAATGTGTGTTATAACGTGGATTACTTGTTGTTGGCATAACGGTTTGAATAGTCCACATTTTATTGTGATTTACTTTTGTAAAAAGTTCTTTTTTTAAGCCATCGCCATATTTTCCTTGGTTAAGCTGTAAAAGCATCCAAGTACTCATATCATTTACGTTAGAAAAAATACCACCTGCGGCACCATTAATCATTTCTTCAAATGTTGGAATCACTTTTATTTCGCCTGTTTCGTTAGAGTGAGAAGCTGATAAATTATCCATATCTTTTATTCTAGAAAAAGAAGCAAAAGAATAATCCATACCTAAAGGTTTAAATATTTTAGATTCAACATAAGCTTCCCATGTCATACCACTTAAACGCGCTATGAGTTCGCCTGCCACTAAATAAAGTAAGTTATCATAATCCCATTTTGTTCGAAATGCTGATGTTTGCTTTAAATGCTGAAAACTAGACAGTAAATCACCTATTGTAAAATCTGAACCTTGCGGAAAAAACATTAAATCTCCAGCGCCTAAACCTAAACCACTTCTATGTGTTACTAAATCTACGATGTTGAAATTTTCTTCTACATAATCATCATACATTGTGAACTCTGGAATGTGAGTTTTCACTTTATCTTCCCAAGATAATTTTCCTTCTTCTACCAGCATAGCTAAAGCAGCTGTTGTAAAAGCCTTACTGTTTGATGCTATTGCAAAATTGGTATGCTCATCAACAGGTTCATTCGTTTTTATTGACTTTACACCATAACCTTTTTCATGTAAAATTTCACCATCTATTACTACTGCAACAGCACAACCAGCAACATTAAATTTACTCATAGCATAATTTACAATAGAATCTATTTGTTGTGAACTAACTTGAGCAAAAGAGGAATAAGATAATAGACTTATAAAAAAAGTAGCGTAAACGAGTTTATAAACATTGATTTTCATATAGATAATTTACAGTTAAATTGAATCTTTTTAAAGGTACATATTTGATGGTTTATTTCCTATTAATCAAATTGATAAAAAGGATTTAAATCTGATTTGTAATAACATCTAAAAAAACGACCGTTCAACTTATTCTTAAACCTTGTTACCTTTTAAATGAATATTTTAGTATCGTTTCTAAAAAACAGACAATGCGTATAGGAATTTTAACCAGAGACACTAATAGCCTTTTTAACTGGGAATTACGAATTATTGAACATCTTAAAAACAACCCAGATTTTGAGATTGTTGTATTAATGAAAGATGGCAGGCATCAGCAAGATGTTTCGGAGTCTAAAATTTCTAAAATTTCAAATTTGCTAAAACGTAAAAACCTTTTTGGTAAATTTTTGTTTTATACGCAGATGAATATTGAACAAACTTTTTTTTACAAGAGACCAACATCTGTCAATAAGCCTGAAATCACTTCCTATTTAGAGCAAATTGAAACAATAGATTTATTTCCAAAAAGAAAAGGCTTTCTAGATATTTTTAGCGACGACGAAGCTTCTAAAGTAAAAGCTTATAACCTAGATGTCATACTCCGATTTGAATTTAATATTATAAGAGGAGATATACTAAATGCAGCAACTTATGGCATTTGGTCATTTCATCATGGTGATAATGCTATAAACAGAGGCGGTCCTGCTGGATTTTGGGAAATCGTATTAAAACAGCCTGTGGTTGGTGTTACGCTTCAGCAACTAACGCCTGAACTTGATGGCGGTCTTGTTATTGATAAAGCATATTACAGTAAACATTGGGCTTTTGCTAAAACCAATATGATGCTTACCGAAAACTCGGTTAATTTACTTCTTAAAAACTTGAGACTTCTTAAACAAGGCACATATAATCCTACGAAATCATTGGTGTATTACAATGAGCTATATGTTGCTCCCAAACCACTAATTGCTCTAAAGTATATTTGGCATTTTTACAGTACGTTTTTGAAAAAAGTTTTACAAAGAGTGTCTGAAAAATTTGGTAAACGTATTTGCTGTTGGACCTTATTTATTGGCAAAGGTCAATTTATGCACAGCACGCTTTTTAGAATAAAACCAGTAAAATTGCCTAAAGGAGAATTTTGGGCAGATCCATTTTTCTATAAACATAACGATACAACCTATGTGTTTTTTGAAAACTATTCATACAAAACCAAATTGGGTAAAATATCGTGTGGAAAAGTAGAAAATAAAGTCATTACCAATGTTGTTGATGTTTTAGATTTAGATTATCACTTATCGTTTCCTTATGTTTTTGAGTACAATAATGAATTATTTATGATGCCTGAAACAAGCGAAAATAAACGTTTAGAGATTTTTAAATGCATTGAATTTCCTCACAAATGGGAATTACACAAAACTGCTTTTGAAGGCGAACGCATTGTAGATGCTTTCTTTCACACTGATACTTCAAGTCAAATGTGGTTGTTTTTAAACAAGCAAACTGCTCCAGAAAGTGAAGCCGATTCTGAACTTTATATTTACAAAATTGATTCTCCTGAATTAAACAAAATAGAAAGTCACAGATTGAATCCTGTAATTATTGATGCACGTGTTGCTAGAAATGCTGGAACTACATTTACAAACAACGGTAAAGTTTATAGACCATCACAAAGTAACACGCACGGTATTTATGGTAGAGCATTAAATATTAACGAGATAAAAACACTCACAATAAACGATTACAAAGAGGAAACAATAATTACAGTAGAATCTAACTTTAGAAAAGGTTTAGAACGCATACATCATTTACATCAAATAGATGATATGTTCGTTTTTGATGCGGCTTATAAACGAATGTAAACTACTTATTCTTCGCTTCTATCCATTTACTCATATACTTGGTACTTTGCATGGTTTGATGCTGCAACATTTGTCCGATGAAATTATTCATTCTATGCGTATCTAATGTTTGTATCAATTTCTCTACAACTTCAACAAACGCTTTCTCATGAAGTTCTTTATCAAAACGTTTGTTTATTACTTTAAAGCCTTGTTGTTGTTTTTCTACCCACAATACTTCATCCTGATATAACTGCACTGATTTATTAGCAAATTCTTGAGGATCATCTGCTATAAAGCCATTAGGTTTTAATTCTCCAAACATACCTTCGGCAGCAATAGTACTCATTATACAAGGCGTTCCATTTTGCATAGCGTCTACAAGTTTTCCTTTTAATCCCGCACCAAACTGTAATGGTGCCAAACATATTTTAGACATTTGCATAACTTGGTTTACATCATCAGCAAACCCTTGTATTAAAAAACCTTCTTTTTCATTATGCAATTGATTTACTTTTTGACTAGCATAAGCACCATAAATATGTAGTTGGGCTTTAGGTAATTGCTTTTTTATTAATGGCCAAACGGTTTGTTTTAGATATAAAACCGCTTTGTAGTTGGGCTCATGCAAAAAATTACCAATCGTTATAAAATGTTGACGCTTTTCAAATAAAGGAAGCTTTTTAGCAGCTATTAATGTTACTTCATTCAACATAAAAGGTAAGTAATGCAACAAACTCTCATCAACTTTAAAGTCTTTTTTTAGGATTTGCATTTCTGCTTCAGAAATTATCAAGCTTATATCACAACGGTATATGCTTGCTATTTCACGTTTTGAGGTATCATTAAACAAATAAGTTTTATCAAAAGTGTCTTGAGCTTTTAAAGCTTGTGCTCTGCCCTTTCGTAGACCGTGTAAATCTTCGGTATCTAATATTCGTAATGCTTTAGGGCAAATTTCAGAAACACGCCAACCAAACTGTTCTTCAGCTAAAAATCTATCAAATAAAACAATATCTGGTTGTAACTCGCTTATAAAATCATCAAAACTAGAACTGTTAAGTTGTATAGTTACTTCGTTTATTCCTAAAGATTTTAAGTCATAAGCGTTATCAGTTTTTGACGTAGCTGTGGCAAAAGTAATTTTATAATGTTGTGATAGAAATAACACTATCAATTGCATCATACGACTTCCAGCTGCAGAACTTTTAGGTTCAGGCCAAACAACCCCAATAATAAGTAATCTTTTTTGCATAAAAATTATTCTGGTTTGGGCATTAAGCTATATTTAAAACGTACTTGCTCTGCCCAATCTACAATAGCTTTTATTTGTTTATCAGAAAGTTTTGCGTTAGCATGCGCCCAAGTGTAAGACTCTAAAGGCATTTTTCTATTCTTAACCTCTTCAATTAATTCTTCAAACTTATGGTCTTTTCGTTTTACAGAGTTTCCATCCCAATTTGCCACATTAAATTCTCCTTTACCATGATTTACATGGTCTGCCATCCAATAATTTACTGGTGTTATTTGACTGTACCAAGGATAACGTGTTACATTACTATGACAATCAAAACAGCTCTCTTTCAAAATTACTTTTACATGCTCTGGCGGATTTGTATCAGCCAGAAACTCATCAATAGACGTTATATCTCCTTGATTTTTTTCAGGTCTAAAAAATTGTGCCACAAGAAACACCAACAATAATCCTAACAATATTTTTTTTACAACCTTCATTTTTGATTAAATTTAGTACCTAAAAATATAAAAATCCTTGACTACAGAACAACTTTACGAAGAATTAAATTATGTAAATCACTCGCGTGAAAAGCGTTTATATTATGCAAATTTAGTCTTAAACAATCCAGATTTAGTCCCTAAATTACTTCATATTTTATTTCAAGTAGATGACAAAATATCTTGTAGAGCTGCTTGGGTATTTGAGTTTATGTGTGGTGAAAACCTAGAAGCTATAATTCCTCATTTAGATTATTTTACTGAACACATGCATAAAGTACATCTTGCCCCTGCTGTACGTCCTGTTGCCAAAGTTTGTGAATATATTACTAAAGCTTACTATTCTAAAACAAAAAATGACATTCAACAAGCATTAACGCCAACACATAAAGAACGTATTATTGAAGTTTGTTTTGATTATATGATTAATGATGAAAAAATTGCTCCAAAAGCCTACTCGATGAATTCATTGTATTTACTTGGTCAAGATTATGATTGGATTCATCCAGAATTGGTTTTAATACTAGAACGTGATTTTCAAATGCAAAGTTCGGGCTTTAAAGCACGAGCAAAACAAATTTTACACAAAATAAAAAAGCACTAGCAACTTATAACCAAAACTTCAACTACCATTTTTTCTCTCTTACAGCGAAAAAGAGTATCTTTGCCACTTCTTAAAAAACAACACAAACATGTCATTATCACCACTAAACGCTATATCTCCAATTGATGGTAGATACCGAAATAAAGTAGAATCACTAGCGCCTTTCTTCTCTGAAGAAGCCTTAATAAAATATCGTGTTCAAGTTGAAATTGAATATTTTATTGCCCTTTGTGAAATTCCGTTACCACAACTGGCTGATTTTAACACCAACTTATTTGACAACTTAAGAGCTATTTACAGAGATTTCTCATCAGAAGATGCTCTTAAAATAAAGACTATTGAGAGTGTTACAAACCATGATGTTAAAGCTGTTGAATACTTTATAAAAGAGCAATTTGATGCTTTAGATATTTCAAAACATAAGGAGTTTATTCATTTTGGATTAACCTCACAAGACATTAACAATACTGCTATTCCTTTAAGTATTAAGGAAGCTATGAATGATGTTTATGTTCCTGAATATTTTAAAGTACTTAATGAGTTAAAAAGTTTAGCTACAGAATGGGAAGACGTGTCAATGCTAGCAAGAACTCATGGACAACCAGCATCTCCTACAAGATTAGGAAAAGAAATAGAGGTATTTGTTGTTCGTCTTGAAGAGCAATTTAACTTACTAAATGATATACCAAGCGCTGCAAAGTTTGGTGGTGCAACAGGAAATTACAATGCTCACAAAGTGGCTTATCCTGCTATAGATTGGAAAGCTTTTGGAACCAAGTTTGTACAAGAAAAACTAGGTTTACAGCACTCGTTTCCGACAACTCAAATTGAGCATTACGACCACATGGCGGCTTTATTTGATGCTTTAAAACGCATAAATACCATCATCATAGATTTAGATCGAGATATTTGGACGTATGTTTCAATGGATTATTTCAAACAAAAAATTAAAGCTGGTGAAGTTGGTAGTAGCGCTATGCCACATAAAGTAAACCCTATAGATTTTGAAAACTCTGAAGGAAATTTAGGTATTGCTAACGCTGTATTTGAGCACCTTGCTGCAAAGCTTCCTATTTCTCGTTTACAACGTGATTTAACAGACAGTACGGTTTTACGTAATGTAGGCGTTCCTTTTGCTCATACAATCATAGGTTTTAAAAGCACATTAAAAGGATTAAACAAGCTACTTTTAAATCAACAAAAATTTGCTGATGATTTGGAAAATAACTGGGCTGTTGTAGCAGAAGCAATACAAACAATACTTCGTAGAGAAGCTTACCCAAATCCTTATGAAGCTTTAAAAGGTTTAACTAGAACAAATGAGCGTATTACACAAACCTCTATTTCAAATTTTATTGATACATTAGAGGTTTCTGATGATATTAAAAATGAATTAAAAGCCATTACACCAGAAAATTACACCGGAATTTAATACGTTATGTTTACAGATAAGCAATCTTTAATATTATGTGCCATTGTTATATTAGGCTTTATAATAACAGGGATTACAGGCTTATTAGATAACTATGCAATTCTGTTTGCTTTACTTACATTATTCCTTATTATAATTTTTAATGTCGTTAGAGAGGTTATTTTAAACCACTCAAAAAAACGTAAAGACAAAAATAACTTGTAACAAATAAAAAACGCTTACTAATCAGTAAGCGTTTTTTATAGTTATTTATAGACTTTTGTTATTTAAAAAAAATCTAACACACTTTTTAATTGCTCGTCATCAATATTCGCTGATTGCATGGCTTGAAATAGTGCCATCATTTTTTCTGGACTCATATCATTACCCAAAATTCTTACAACTCCAAAACCTTGCTGTGTAGAGCTACCAAAAACGACAAACTCATCAACATTTTCTTCGCCTAAAGACTTGATAGAAACACTTCCTCCGTTTAAACTAAACTCCATCAATTCAACATACTTTTCATCATTTAGAATATTTTTCACCTTTTGTTTTTCTTGGTTATAAGTATCTAAATTGTTTTCAGAGATTTTATATCCTAAAAAGTTTAAACGTTCTACAGATTTGTATGCTTCTTCTTGTTCTGGTGTTAAGTTTACGTCATCAAAATTCACAAAAGTTGTTGGTATATCTACTGTTGTAAAGTTTGGTATTTCTTGATGATCTACAAAGTATGTTTGTAGTGTTTCTTTACTATTACAGCTAGATAATACAGCCATAATTAGTATACAAGCAATATATTTCATGAATGTACTCATGTGTTGTGTGTTTATTTTTTATTTTTATCTTCTAGGTGCTCTCCTCCTGGAATATTCATTTTTTGTGTAAGCTTTGAGATTTGATTTAAATCTATATCTCCTGTTAAAGATACTACAACCGTTTCAAACTCACGTTTTTTTCCATTAACATTAATGTCAGCGTCTTTAGTTAAAGCACCTAGACCATCAACAAACATTAACAATTCACTTACATGATCAGAATCGCGTCCTTCTTTTACGTAAAAAGTCATATTAACTCCATCGTCTTTAACCTCCATAAGTTCTTCTAAAGAGCCTTTTTTACCTTTTACCCAATTAGAAACATCTTTAGAGATTGCCTTATTTCCTGTAGATACTACCTTAAAACTTGTAATACTATTTACCATTTTTAAATACTCCTGTGTCTCTGGATCATCGGTATTGATATCCATTTTTGCTAACATCTGGAACATTTTTGGCTTAATAGATACGTAAGTTACTTCAGGGTTTTCACTGTATTTAGAGAAAATATCCTGGGCTTGTGAGCTTAATGGAAATAATACGATTGCCATTAAAAATAATAATACATTCTTTTTCATTGTATTTGGTTTTAAATTTATTAAAGTTTTCATAGTTACTCTGTTTTAAAAATTAAACTAGCTTTTTTGTTCATTTCATTAAGGTATTCAACATTTGACACACCTTTTTGAACTTCTTCTAAATAATTGATTTTGTTTGCGCCTTTATTAAAGTTTGATGAAATTAACTCTAAAGATTTCACCACTTCGTTATAGGCTAACATTGGGTCTTCATAAGTTCCTAAATCATCATCTTGGAATAATGATGAGTTAAAATAAAACCCAAATAAAAGAACAACTACAGCTGCGACAGAAATCCATTTATAATTAAATTTGAATGACTTTTTTAATGGTACGTCTTTGGTAAACTGCTCTTTTTCATTTACTAAAAAATAAGCAAACATAGGCTTGTACATCTCTAAATGTGGCGCTACAGTCTCTTTCGAAAAATAGTTTTTTAACTGCTGCTCTTCTTTTAAGGTAGTTTCACCGTTTTCGTATTTTTCTAGTAATTTTTCTATATTATTTAATACCATAATTATGTGTATTAGTTAATTTTTCTCTTATTGCTTTTCTTGCTCTTGATAATGCGACTCTTACCGCTGTCTGGTTCATATCAAGCATTTTTCCTATTTCATCATAATCATACTGCTCAATATCTCGTAACTGAATTACCATTTTTTGTTGTTCTGGCAAGTCTTCAATTATTTTTGCAACCCAATTAACACTATCGTTTAACTCAACTTGCTTTTGTAACGATACATTAGAATCTGTATAGTTATTATGAACAATTTTTAGGTTTTGAGCTTGTTTTGATTTTAATTTATCTAAACAAAAATTTTTGGTCATGGTCATAGAAAAAGCTTCTACATTTTTATAACTTTCTATTTTTGTTTTGTTATTCCAAAGCTTTAGTAAAATCTCTTGAGTAGCATCTTCAGCTTCTTCTCTAGATACTAATAAGCGTTTTGCTAAACGGAAAACTTTATCTTTAAAAGGCATCACAATATTTAAAAATTCTGCCTGATTCATACTTTTGGTCTGGTTTATAAAAGCCCTTTTAAGGCTATTTACTATTACGACGAATAACTATATATTTTGTTACACAAAATTTTTATTATAAGATAAAGTAACTATTTTTATTCTGAAAATGAATTAATTATCACTATGAAAACAATTAAATTATTAGTACTTACTTCAACCCTATTATTAACGCTTACTAGCTGTTTTGAAGATATGGATGATAATCCTGCTTCTTCAATAGAGTTAAATGATTTTGTTTGGCGTGGCTTAAACGCTTACTACTTATATAAAGATGAAGTGCCTGACCTAGCAAACAATAGGTTTAATTCTGATGTTGAATACAACCTGTATTTGAATGGTTTTTATTCTCCCGAAAACCTATTTGAGAGTTTAATTTATCAACCACAAAGCATAGATAGATTTAGTTGGATTACAAGTAATTACAATACACTAGAACAACAGTTAAACGGCACAACACTTAATAATGGTATGGAGTTTGGCTTGTTTAGGTTTAATGATACTGACACCAATGTTTATGGCTATGTAAGATATGTATTACCCGGAACTAGCGCTGAAGCAAATGGCATACAACGTGGAGATATTTTTAATGCTATAAATGGTTCTCAATTAACTGTAAACAACTGGAGTTTGTTACTATCAGCAAATAGTTATTCCGTAAATTTGGCTACCTACAATGACAATAATACACCTGAAACAAGTGATGACACTGTATTACCAACAAATCAATCTATAGCACTTGCAAAGGTCCCATATACTGAAAACCCAATTTTTAAAACAGATATTTTTGAAGTCGCAGGAAAAAATGTAGGATACCTAATGTATAATGGGTTTACAGCACCTTATGACACACAACTTAATAGTGTATTTGGTAATTTTTTAGCAAACAATGTACAAGAACTAGTTTTAGACTTTAGATATAATCCTGGAGGTTCTGTAAACTCTGCAATTCTACTATCAAGCATGATTGCGAATAATACAGGTGAAATATTTAGTACAGAAGAATGGAATAGCGATATACAAGCTTTATTAGAGCCTGAATCACTAATCAATAGGTTTACAAATAATGATGATGGTACCCCTTTAAATATTTTAAACTTAAACAGGGTTTATATTTTAACTACAAGAGGTTCTGCTTCTGCAAGTGAGCTTGTCATAAATTGTTTAAGACCTTACTTGGATGTGGTTCAAATTGGCACAACAACAACTGGCAAATTTCAAGCATCAATTACACTTTATGACGCTCCTGATTTTAGAAAACAAAACGTAAAACAAACCCATAACTATGCCATGCAACCTTTGGTATTAAAATCTTTAAACTCATTAGGTGTTACAGACTACAGTCAAGGTTTAACCCCAGATATTTTACAAGCCGAAAATTATAATAACCTTGGCGTATTAGGAGATATTAACGAACCACTATTAGCCACAGCATTACAACACATTGAAGACTCTAGCAGATCTACTAACAATGCAACAAATATAGAACCCCTTAATTTTGTAGGAGACAGCAACGACCTTACTCCTTTTTCTAAAGACATGCATATAAATAGATAAAAAACATTTTTAATACCAATAAATAAAAAAAGCCGCTCATAGTTGAGCGGCTTTTAATTTAATATAAAACTCTATTATTAGTTCTTAATGATTCTAACAGTTTTAGTTGAATTACCAATAGATACTTTTACAAAGTAAGCACCAGTTTGTAATCCAGACATATCTAAATCATGATCAACAGCATTAGGAGCGGTACGTAATACTTCCTGACCTAACATGTTATAAACAGCCACATTTTGTATTTCTTTAACACCTCTTAAAGATAGTGTGTTATTTACTGGATTTGGGAAATAAGTAAATCCTGTAAGGCCAAAATCTTCAAGGCTTAATGGAGAACAACCTACAGTTGCTTCCCATCCTTCTCTAGTAGAACTACCGTCAGAAGTGAAAACAAACGTTAAACAACCTGATGCATCTGTAGATGATATAGTCATACCCTGTAAGTCACCAGTACCTGAAGGCGTAGTATCATCTCTATCCCAACACCAAATAGTACCTGTAGTAGGGTTTATTGTAGGAGCAGACGTATCAGCACCATTATAAATAGTTAAACCATCATAACATGTACCTCCAATACTATTATCCTCTGTACTAAAAAATGTAAACGTAACATTAACAGCATCTCCTGGTACATCAGGACAGATTGTTGTTGTAATATCCTCATTACTAGAATAATCTGAACTTATTGCTCCTGAATCATAGAAATTACCGCCACATGCTGGTGGT
The DNA here is from genome assembly GCF_039537875.1 of Corallibacter vietnamensis. Lineage (NCBI taxonomy): Bacteria > Pseudomonadati > Bacteroidota > Flavobacteriia > Flavobacteriales > Flavobacteriaceae > Corallibacter > Corallibacter vietnamensis. The sequence continues at coordinate 302,806 of NZ_BAABBI010000002.1, read as the reverse complement.
GGTGGTGGGCAAGAACTACTATAAGATCCTATTTCAAAATCACAAGTTGAATCTGAATGTTCAGCAGTTAATGTGATTGTATCACCAAAATTATAAGTTACAGGCAATGTATTAACGCCTGCTACTACAGCATGAGATGTTGTACCATCATTTACAGATACTATATCACCAGCACTTGTCACATCAACATCAATAGTAAAAGTATAAGCACCACAGTCATCAGTAACTGATGCCGTTGCTTCTGCTTGCGTACAACTTAAATAATATCCGCATAAATCAAAAGTACCTGTTTGATCATTACCGTAATCCCAAACTCTTAAGTAATATGTCTCTCCTACTGTTAAACCAGATAATTCCCAAGGCCAACCTGAAGCAAACTCTGTACATCCTTCTTCTACTAATGCACCAACAGTACCAGAATAATAAGCTCCTGCTATAGAAGTTACTACACTATAGTTATCAGTATTTAAAGTAACTGTTGCGTTTTGAGCTACAAAAGCGTACCATAAATCACCTCTATCTAAAGCTGTACCATAACTACCACATGCTGGAGCAGCTTCACCAGAATCTGTAGTAAACGCATTTGATACGCCTGTAATAGCGTTAGCTCCGCAATCTGTACCTTCATCAAGTGTTAATGTAATAGCTCCATTTGGAGTATCATTAACTGGAGGGCAACCACCTATATTGTAAGTCCCTAATTCAAAATCACAAACAACATCTGAATGCATCACCTCTAACGTAACCTCTGTTCCAAAAGCATAAGGACCAAAAGTCATTGTTGCTGCTACAGGTTGTGGTGTTGTACCATCTGTTATAGTTGTCGCATCACCTAAATCACTTACTGTTACATTAATAGAAAACTCTGAATTTACACAATCTTCTACAGCAACTGCTGAAGCAACTGCTGATGTACAGTTAAGACACGTTACATCAAAATCCCATGATGTATAACCATCTGTATCGCATTGACCAGAACCATCTGCTTGTATTTTTACCGTAATAGTATCTCCTGAAGATGTAAACGTTAAACCTGTTAAATCTCCTGAAGCTCCATAGCCATTATAAAGTTCTGTCGTTCCATCAGAATCTAAAACGATTAACTCATCCCAGCTGTTTTCTACCTCACCTGCGTTAAACTCAACATATAATGAAGAACCATCTGAACTCTGGTAAGTAAACTCTGTGTTATCACTTGCTGTATAGCAATATGTTGTGTTAACTGGAGTACCACAATTTACTAATGTTGGACACTCTGTATATTCAAAATCTCCTAAAGAATAGTCACATGCACCATCCGTGTGAACTACATTTAATGTTACCGATGTTCCTACGGCATAAGGACCTACTGTTACAGTTCCTGCTACAACTGAGTAATCTGTAGTACCATCATTTATAACAGTACCTGCATCTCCTGCATCTGAAACCACTACATCAATACTATATTGAGAATTACCACAATCTGGTACTATAGTTTGACTATCTATTACTGCTGCTGTACAGTTTGGTAAACCATCGTTAACAAACTCATCAACATATAAATAAAACCTGTTTGTATCAGTTGCAACAATAGCTACATATACAGATGAGCCTACATAAGCTGAAAGATCATAAGTATATTGTGTATAATCTCCATCAGCATCCGTTGTTGCTGTTTCGCTTGCTATGGTTGTAAAATCTGCTGCCGCTGTACCAGTGGTTGAAATTCTTACATCAAAAGTTTCTGTAAAATAAGTTCCATCAATACCAGCAAAGAATGAAATTCTATCAGAAGTGTTGGCAGTTACAGTAAATTGAGGTGTGATTAAAAAATCATTATGAGCCGCACTTTCATAGCGAACCCTAGCATGACCTGCACCAGCATAAGGGTATTGTGTTTGATGATTCCATGTTTCAGAACCGCCATCTTCATTTAAAATTGTCCATGTGGCTGGAATTTCAGTGTCAAAACTTTCAGTAAATTGCGCATTAGCTTGCCAAGAAAAGGCAAAGCAAAAAATTGCAATACATAATAAAGTAATTTTTTTCATTGATTAATAGTTTAAATTGATAATAGTATTTTTTCAATTAGTTAATTGAAGTCATCAATATATTATAAATCTTAATTTTTTGTTATAAAACCAACACAATAATCGTTGAAAAACAAATAACATCGTTAAAAAATAACAATCACTTTTGATTATTTATTAAATTTTAACACTTACTTAAAATATAGCACAAAAAAACCACTCTGGATTTAGAGTGGTTTTTTTAATATATATCAATAAGAATATGATTAGTTAAAATAAATTTTTGAAGCATTAACACCTACTTCAAAAGTGTTTATTAAAACTGTCGACCCTAAATCATATACCAATAAATCTCCTACAGATGAAAAATCTTTGGCATCTGTTACATATACATTACCATCGTTTACAGCTAAACCATACGTTGTAATAGCTCCTAAATTTATTATTGATGCTGTTGGTAACGTAGTTTCTGTTTCAGACATTGCAAAAACTTCGTTGTTTAATACGTAATAAATAGTTCCATTATCAAAAGCCATTTGACTTGGGTGTGCGCCGTTAGCAAACGTTAAAGTTTCTGAAACTGTATTTGTTGCTAAATCAATTTTAGTTATTGATGCTTGAGTCTCTACAGGTGGTGTTTGCCAATACAAATTAGCTCCTTCACTTAAAACTACTAATTCATTAGAGCTATTTATAATCATTTCGTCTGGTGTATCATTTACTGTTATTGTTGAAACAGAGTTGTCTGATAAATCTATTACAGAAATAATATTGTTCACATTCCAACCCCCTTTGTGAGACACATAAACATTTCCGTTATGTACCAAAACACGCTCTGGTCCTTCTCCTATTGGAATGGTTGTTTCAACTGTATTTGTAGCTAAATCTATCACGGCAATAAAATCATCACTAGTATCACTACCATCTCCCCAATTACTCACATAGCCTTTACCGTTTACAAAATCTATATATCTTGGAGTTTGTAAACCCGTTGCAATAACACCTTCGTTTTCAAATGTGTAACGGTTAACAACATTAATAACATTAACATTATCTGAAACAATGTATGCCTCATTATTGTTAAAACCAATAGACTGTAAATAAACTCCAGGCGCTTCACCGTTAACATTTTCATAAACATTGTTTTCGATAACAGAAAAATCATTAGAAATATATGATATTGAAGCTGGTCCTCCTTCTGCACTTACAATTATTCCATTTGCATAATCGCCCAATGATACAGGTGGGATAACTAAATCATCATCACTGCTACAAGACGTTGTTACTAAAGCTAGTAACAAGCTAAAAGTTAAAAATTTCAATAGGTTTTTCATAGTCTAAAAATTAAAGTTTAAATAAAAATTATAATGAATACCTGGCATAAACCTATTGGCTACGCTTTGGTAGTCTTCGTTAAAAATATTTTTGGCTTGGGCTCCTAAAACATACTGCTGTTCTTTTCCAAAAGCATACTCAAATCCCACATTAGAAACCGTGTATGCGTCAATGGTATATTTAGGATTATTATCTGACAATGTAAAAACGTCACCAACAAATAACACTTGATAATAAAGTGAAACACGTTTATATTGATAATTAAACATCGTAGAACCCTTATGTTCGGGAACATAAATAAGTTGTTTATCGGTTTCTTGGTTTTCAGATATTGTATAGGTATAATTACCTCCTAATGATAGTTTATGAGACTGAAACCTAACATTAATATCAAGCTGTGATTCCAACCCGTATGTTACTACATGGTCTGTATTTATAGGTTGCCATAAATTTCCAGATGGTAACCAGCGAATCATATCTGTAATATCGTTGTAAAAACCTGTTGCACTTAAACGGATGTTTTTAAACGACAGCTCTTGACCTAATTCTACTTGATAAGACGTTTCTGGTTTTAAATCAGTGTTTCCGCTGCCTTCCCAATACAGATCATTATACGTAGGTATTCTGAAGTTTTTAGAACCATTTACTGATATTGAATAATGTTTACCTAGGTTGTATTTAAGTCCTAAACTATACAACAACGGGCTTTCGTAATTATTTGTAACCTCTTGTCTTAACGTAGCTTCATATAGGAAATTTTTTAATTGTTGCTTAAATAGCAAACTAAACCCTGATATGGTTCTATTTGTTTTTCCTATACTTGAACCTTCTCCTGTTGTGTGAGTCACATCAATAACACTTTGTAGAGAAGCATTGTTGAATAATTTATAATCTAAATTATACTTACCTAATAAAGTTTTGGCTTCTCCAAACGTATGTAAGTCTTTTTTTATGTTAGGAAAGTACTTATATGTTTCTGTTAAGTAAGCTACTTTTAAAATTGATGTAAATCTACCGTAGTTTCCTAACCACTCCAACATAGTTCTTGAGTTTACATCTTGATATTTGGTTGGTGTTTCTGTTGAAAATATTAGTGAAAAATGACGTTCGCCATCATATAAGTAACTATATAGTTTCAATATGTTTTTTGAATTCAATTTATAAGCAAAATTGGCAGATAAACTTTGGTTATAAAACGCGCCATTTAGGTTTTCTTTTTCACTATCTACATACTCATAATCGTTATCAGATTGTGCTCTACTTAATGCAATGTCTACACTAAACTTATTTGTTGAAAAACGAGACTTATATCCTACATCCCAAGAATTAAAACTACCATAATTTGAGTAGATTGTATTTTTAAAGCCTGTATTAAATTTAAGCTGATTATTAAGATGTATTGAACCTCCTATAGCGCCACTTCCATAAAGTGCACTACCGCCACCACTACGTACAGTTACATCATCAAAATTTCTAATATTAATCGTGTTAAAATCTGTTTGTCCGTTAAACTGTGAATTGATATTAATACCATTCCAAGTTACTGCCGTTTGTTGTGCTGTTGTACCTCGAAACGACGGCGAAGACACCATTCCTAAACCATTTTCTTTAAAATAAACACCTGAATTGTAGTTGAGCAAATTAGTTAAAGATGATGTACTTCTTGATATAACACTATCTCTAAATACACTAACCGTTTGTGTATTAGAAAATGTTTTTAAATACACATCTGCTTTTACCACAACTTCTTCAAGCTGCTGCAAAGAATCTAGCTTTGTTTGTGACCAAATTGAGCTACTGATAAAAACTAAAGTATAAAATGCAAATTGCCTCATAACCTAAAAGCCTTTTTCCCGAAAGCTTTACTGTTTAATTAAGAAAATTGGCAGGTCTCCTGACTTACATTTTGCTGTGTTACCTTCCCAGTTTACACCAGTGGTTTATTGAAGTGCACAACAACTCTTCGTTAAAGAGATGCCCAATTAAGTTGGGCAATATGCTTACAGTTGCGGGAACAGTTCTGGACTTGAAAAATAAGACTCGCACCAGATTCCCTTTTAATCGAAATCGAAAAACAATCTCGAACCAAAATTCGATGCAAAACTAAACATTTTGTTTAATGTTTTATCAATAAGATTAAATAATATTACTTTTGAATGAAAATTTAACCACCGTGAGAAAACTACTTACACTTGCTTTACTTATAAGTTTTATAGCTTGTAAAAAAGAAAAAAAACTACCTACTGAAGTTAAACAAGACATTGTAAAATCAGAATTTAGTTATGCCAATGGTTTTTCTATAACACATAACGAAAATTTTAAAATTTTAACCATAAACAATCCTTGGCCCAAAGCTGAAAAATCGTTTAAATATGCTTTAATCCCAAGAGAAAATCTTGCAACAATTACTTTAAATAGCGATGAATACGATGGCATTATTGCAACACCTATTGAAAAAATAGTCGTGACATCTACAACACATATTCCTGCATTGGAGTTGTTGGGTATTGAAGAAACCTTGGTTGGTTTTCCTGGAACCGATTATATTTCATCTGAAAAAACCAGAGCTTTGATAAACGCTGAAAGCATTAGAGAATTAGGAAAGAATGAAGGTATCAACACCGAAGTTTTGCTAGAGCTACAACCTGAAGTTGTTGTAGGTTTTGGTATTGATGGTAATAATAAAACTTTTGAAACCATTAAAAAATCTGGTATTCCAGTCATGTACAATGGCGATTGGGTTGAAAAATCACCACTTGCAAAAGCCGAATGGATTAAATTTTTTGGAGCTCTTTACAACAAAACTGCTGAAGCTGATTCTATTTTCAACAGTATTGAAAAAGCGTATAACGATGCAAAAATATTGGCTTCAAAGGTTAAAAACTCACCAACTGTTTTAAGTGGTGCGCTTCATAAAGATGTTTGGTATTTACCAAGTGGCACAAGCCCTGAAGCACAACTTTTAAAAGATGCTAACGTCAATTACCTTTGGCAAGATGTTGCTGGTGAAGGCAGTTTAGCATTAAGTTTTGAAGCTGTTTTTACAAAAGGAAAATCGGCTGATATTTGGTTAAGTCCGTCATATTATAATTCATTAGAAACTTTAAAAAACGCTAACGAACACTACACCGAATTTGATGCTTTTAAAAACAAAACAGTATACTCGTTTGTAAATGTTACAGGAGCAACTGGTGGTGTTACCTACTATGAAGAAGGTACTGCAAGACCTGACTTGGTTTTAAAAGACATTATAAAAGTGTGTCACCCAGAATTATTACCAGAATACGAAACTCATTTTTTTAAACCGTTAGAATAGTTGACTAATCAACCTACATACAAAGTACCATTTACAATCTTAATTGTAACGTTACTGGTATGCTTCTTAGGTAATATCAGCCTAGGTTCGGTATCTATTCCTATAACATCTGTATTTAAAAGTTTATTTACAACCATTGACAACGATTCTTGGCATTACATTATTCACAACTACAGATTACCAAAAGCATTTACAGCGGTTTTAGTAGGTTCTGGATTGGGCATTTCCGGATTGTTAATGCAAACTTTGTTTAGAAACCCATTGGCTGGTCCGTTTGTGCTTGGTATTAGTTCTGGAGCTAGTTTAGGAGTCGCGATTGTGATCCTTGGTGCAGGAATTTTTGGTGGCAGTCTTGCTACACTTTTACTTTCAAAATGGAGTGTGGTTATTGCGGCTAGTTTAGGTAGTTTTTTAGTGTTACTCTCTGTTTTAGCTGTGTCTTTAAAAGTAAGAGATACCATGGCTATTTTAATCATTGGGTTAATGTTTGGTAGCATTACTTCTGCGGTTGTCAGTGTACTCTCCTACTTTAGTTCTGCCGAACAACTACAGCAATACATTTTTTGGGGATTTGGTAGTTTAGGAAACCTATCTTGGAACGAGTTGTTTATTTTCTTCTGCATTTATCTCCTAGGATTATTTATGAGTATCATTTCAATCAAAGCCTTAAATACACTTTTATTGGGCGAAAATTACGCTAAAAGTCTTGGGTTGAACATTAATCAAAGTCGGTTTATCATTATAATTGCAACAAGTTTATTAGCAGGAACTATTACAGCTTTTGCTGGACCAATTGCTTTCATAGGATTAGCAATTCCGCATATGGTTCGTCAAGTTTTTACAACAGCCAACCACAAAGTGTTATTACCTGCTGTGTTTTTGTTTGGTGCCATAGTCATGCTTATTTGTGATAGTATTGCGCAATTGCCTACAAGCGATTACACTTTACCTATTAATGCCATAACTTCATTAATTGGTGCGCCTGTAGTGATTTGGTTATTGGTTCGCAAACGTAAAATGTTGTTTTAAATGAGAAATAAGAATAAAGATAAAAGAATCAAGACTGTCATTCCGCACTTGATGCGGAATCCAAAAAAAATAGATTCTGCGTCGTAGCGCAGAATGACAAAACAAAATATTTGTGACAAAAACACAACCACATACTATTCTAAAAACTGAAAGTCTAACCATAGGTTACACACAAAAAAAACGTCAAACCATTGTTGCAGATAATGTAAACATTGCGCTACAACAAGGTGAATTGGTTGGTTTGGTTGGTGCTAATGGTATTGGAAAATCTACATTACTACGAACACTTACTAAAGTACAACCACCAATTGATGGCTCTGTTTTTATTAACGATAAATTACTTGAAAATTCCTCGCATTTAGAGCTTTCCAAGAGCTTGAGCGTAGTACTTACCGAACAACCTGCATCAAAAAATTTGACCGTTTTTGAACTTGTTGCTTTAGGCAGACAACCTTACACCAATTGGGTTGGTAATCTTTCAGAAAACGATATCTCTATTATTGAAAAAGCGTTATTACAAACCAATATTCAACAATTAAAAGACAAAAAGTGCTTTGAGTTAAGTGATGGCCAACTACAAAAAGTCATGATTGCACGAGCATTAGCTCAAGACACACATTTAATTATTTTAGATGAACCAACAACCCATCTAGACATGTACCATAAAGCCTACATTTTAAAGCTTTTAAAAACCTTGGCAAAAGACACCAACAAAACCATTTTGTTTTCTTCACACGAAATTGATTTAGCCATTCAACTGTGTGACAAAATGATTGTAATGACACATTCACAAGTAATTTCAGACACGCCTTGTAACTTAATTTCAAAAGGTGTTTTTAATGAATTGTTTCCTGAAGACATGATCGCTTTTGATGAGAAAACTGGAAGCTTTAGAGTGAAAAAGTAATGCTTTGAAAATGAAACAAATTTAAAACCGTAATTTAGGTTTCTGTTTCAAATTCGATTTCAATTTCAGACTAAATCATTTATCTTTGATAAAATTCTTTTCACTGTATGACTGAAACACTCATTTTATTTATCGCTATTATTTTTTCTGCTGGAATTGGTGCTTTTTTGGGCTTAAAATTTGCTCAATTAAAAAGCAAAGGGAATACGAGCACGCTTGAAGAACGCAATACCAACTTAAGCAAACAACTTGAAGATTTAAAATTAAATACCGAATCTGAAAACCAAAAACAAAACGCACTTTTTAATCAGCAATTACAAGATTTAAAAGACACTATTTCTAAAATTGAAACAGAACGCGAAACCATTAGAAAAGAAAAAGACCTTTTAAACACCGAACTTTCCAGAAGAAATACAGAGCTTGAAAACCTTCAAGAACAAAATCTTAAACGCGACGAAGAGCTTGCTAAACAACAAGAACAACTGCGTAAAGATTTTGAGTTAATGGCGAGTAAAATTCTTGATGAAAAAAGTGAAAAATTCACCATTCAGAATAAAGAAAACATTAAACAAATTCTGAATCCGCTTCAAGAAAAAATCCAAACGTTTGAAAAGAAAGTTGAAGATTCTCAAAAGGAAAGCATCAGCATGCATTCGGCTTTAAAAGAGCAACTTTTAGGTCTTAAAGATCTTAATCAAAAAATGACCATAGAAGCCAATAACCTAACCAAAGCTTTAAAAGGCGACAGCAAAATGCAAGGTAATTGGGGCGAATTGGTTTTAGAGCGTGTTTTAGAAAAATCTGGACTAGAAAAAGACCGCGAATATTTTGTTCAACAAAACTTTAATCGTGAAGATGGTTCGCGTGTTATGCCTGATGTGGTGTTACATTTACCAGATGGCAAGCGCATGATTATAGATAGTAAAGTATCACTTACCGATTACGAACGTTTTGCCAATGCTGAAGATGATGAAAAAGCAATGCATTTAAAAGCGCACGTTAACTCTATAAACAAACACGTTAATCAGCTTTCAGAAAAGAAATACGAGGATTTATACGATATGGAATCTCCAGATTTTGTATTGATGTTTATTCCTATTGAACCTGCTTTTGCCATTGCTATAAACGAAGACAATACGCTTTATAACAAAGCTTTTGAGAAGAATATTGTAATCGTTACACCTTCTACCCTTTTAGCGACATTGCGAACTGTTGACACAATGTGGAGCAACGAAAAGCAACAGCGTAATGCCTTGGAAATCGCAAAACAAGCAGGTGCACTTTATGATAAATTTGAAGGTTTAGTTTCTGATTTAACAGGTGTTGGCAAAAAAATAGATGCTGCCAAAAGTGACTATTCAGCAGCGATGAATAAACTGGTTGAAGGCAAAGGAAACATTATTGGTCGTGTAGAAAAACTTAAAAAAATGGGTGCCAAAGCTAAAAAATCACTACCAGAACCCATTTTAAAACGCGCTATAAACGATGACGATGAGTAAACACAATTTCAAACCCGTTGATTCTTCTAGAGTTTCTATCTCACAACTCATGCAACCTTCGCATTCTAATTTTGGTGGAAAAATTCATGGTGGTTATATTTTAAGTTTAATGGATCAAATTGCTTTTGCTTGTGCATCAAAACATTCTGAAACTTATTGTGTAACAGCATCGGTTGATACGGTTGATTTTTTAAATCCTATTGAAATTGGTGAGTTGGTTACCATGAAAGCCTCGGTAAATTATGTTGGTCGCACATCCATGGTTGTTGGTATTCGTGTGGAATCTGAAAATATTCAAACCGGAACAGTAAAACATTGTAATTCATCTTACTTTACCATGGTTGCTAAAGATGATAATGGAAAGACTGTTGAAGTTCCTGGTTTAATTTTAAACGATAAAACCGAAGTAAAACGGTTTTTAAAAGCCATAAAACGTAAAGACACTAAAATTCATCGTCAACAAGAGTTTAGTAGTGATTCTTTTGCACTTGACAATTATATTGAAGACTTAAAAGGCTACAAGATTAAGATAGAATTACCTGAAAGCATTTAAAAACGCACTATTCGCCTATTTACTTCCTTTGTATTTTATTCCATAAAAAAGGCATACGTTAAATTATTCCTTAAAAAGGGAATATATTTGAATATTCCATAAAAAAGGAATATATTTGAATATCAAACTCATTTGTGATAACTAAAGAATATCACATAAAATAAAAAAAGCCATGACAAGTGTAATAACTGGTGACATTATAAACTCAACCAAACATAGCAACCCAAATGTTTGGCTAACGTCTTTAAAACAAGCTTTAGAGCAAGTAAGTAGCAACACAAACAATTGGGAAATATTTAGAGGTGATAGCTTTCAAATTGAAATTTCAGATATTAATCAATCCTTTATAAGTGCTGTTTATATAAAAGCTTGTATAAAAATGATAAAAGGCTTGGATGTTAGAATGGCTATAGGTTTTGGCCATAAAACATTTAACGGAAATACAGTAACAGAATCTAACGGAAGTGCTTTTCAAAACTCCGGAAACTTACTAGAAATTTTAAAGCAATCTAAAACAAACTTAAAATTAAAAGGAATTCCTAATATAGACAACGAGCTAAATCTATATTTAAAGCTTATTGGGATTCTTATGGATAATTGGTCTGTTAATTCGGCTGAAATTGTTAAATTACATTTAGAAAACGAAAATAAAATTCAAAAAGAATTAGCAAAAATTATTGGCATTAGCCAGGATGCTGTTAGTAAACGCATGAAACGCGCTTATCTTGATGAAATTTTAGAAGTTAATGAAATGCTTATTTCAAAAATAGCACAGTCAAAAATTATAGCATGATTTTATTAATAAAACTCATATTAGCTCATATTATAGGTGATTTTTTTCTTCAACCTAAAACATGGGTAAAAGAAAAAGAGAAACTAAAACTAAAATCTTCAAAGCTATATTTTCACATTGCAATTCATATTGCTCTATTATTCATATTAGTTTTTGACATTACGCGCTGGCCACTTATTATCATGATAGGTATATCGCACTTTATAATAGACTCTATAAAACTTATGTTTCAAAAAAAGTCTACCAAAAGACTTTGGTTTTTTATAGATCAAGCGCTTCATATTATTAGCATCTTTTGCGCCTATTATTTATTCACTAATCAAGTATTTAATATATCAAATGTCATTAGTGAAAACACGTTGTTATTAATAACTTGTTTATTATTCTTAACACAGCCTGTTTCTATTATTATGAAAGTTATTTTTAATAAATGGAATATTGAAAAGCTTACTAAAGGAAACGAATCTCTTAAAGATGCCGGAAAGTATATTGGAATTCTTGAGCGGTTATTAGTGTTTGTGTTTATAATAACAAATCACTGGGAAGCTGTTGGTTTTTTAATTACAGCAAAATCGGTATTTAGGTTTGGAGATTTAAAAGAAAGTAAGCACAGAAAACTAACCGAATACATCTTGATAGGGACATTAATTAGTTTTGGAATAGCCATTATAACTGGCATTGTATATTTAAAACTTATATGATTAAAATAAAAAAAAGGAGCTTTAATTAAAGCTCCTTTTTTTATTTCCTATTGTATCTTCTTATTTACTTAAGTACATTTTTCTTCTTGTATAAAGATTATAGAATTCGTCATCTTTTAAACTATCTATAAACAAAATACTTTCTCCTGTACTTTTCATTTCTGGTCCTAATTTCTTGTTTACATTAGGGAATTTATTAAATGAAAATACAGGTTGTTTTATAGCATAACCTTCTAATTTTGGATTAAACTCAAAGTCAGTAACCTTCTTCTCTCCTAGCATAACCTTTGTTGCATAATTTACATAAGGTTCGCCATAAGCTTTTGCTATAAATGGAACTGTACGAGACGCACGAGGGTTTGCTTCAATAATATAAACGGTATCATCTTTAACAGCAAATTGAATGTTAATTAATCCAACTGTATTTAAGGCTAATGCAATCTTTTTAGTATGATCTTTTATCTGTTCCAACACAAGATCTCCTAAATTAAATGGTGGCAACGTTGCGTTACTATCACCCGAGTGAATTCCGCAAGGTTCAATATGCTCCATTATACCAATAATGTAAACGTTTTCTCCGTCACAAATAGCATCGGCTTCAGCTTCTATTGCGCCATCTAAATAATGATCTAAAAGTAACTTATTATCAGGCATACCACGAAGTAAGTCTACAACATGCTCTTCTAGTTCTTTTTTGTTAATGACAATTTTCATGCCTTGTCCACCAAGAACGTAAGATGGTCTTACAAGAATTGGGAAATCTAATCTATCTGCAACAGCAAGTGCTTCATCTGCTGATGTTGCAACATCAAACTCTGGATAAGGAATATTATTGTCTTTTAATAATTTTGAGAAACTACCTCTATCTTCAGCTAAATCTAAAGATTGGTAAGTTGTTCCTAAAATTTTAATACCGTAACGATCTAACTTTTCAGCCAGTTTTAATGCTGTTTGACCACCTAACTGAACGATAACACCTTCTGGTTTTTCATGACGAATTATGTCATAAATATGCTCCCAAAATACGGGTTCAAAGTACAGTTTATCAGCGATGTCAAAATCGGTTGAAACTGTTTCAGGGTTACAGTTTATCATGATGGTTTCATAACCACATTCAGAACTAGCTAAAACACCATGAACACAGCAGTAATCAAACTCTATACCTTGTCCAATTCTGTTTGGTCCAGAACCTAAAACAATGATTTTTTTCTTATCAGAAACAACACTTTCATTTGCCGAATAAATATCTCCATTGGCTGTTTCTAACTCGTTTTCAAATGTTGAATAATAGTATGGTGTTTGTGCTTTAAACTCGGCAGCACATGTATCTACCAGTTTGTAAACACGGTTTATTTTTAACTCATCACGCTTGTTGTATACTTCGCTTTCTAAACATTTAAGCATATGCGCTATTTGACGGTCACCATATCCTTTTTGTTTTGCTTCTAGCAACAACTCTCTATCAATGGTATCAATAGTATACGTTGAAATTTCTTTTTCTAATTTATATAGCTCTTCATATTGCTTTAAGAACCACATATCAATCTTTGTAATTTCGTGTATTCTACTTAATGGAATTCCCATTTGAATAGCATCGTAAATAACAAATACACGATCCCAACTTGCATAAGTAAGTTTTTCTATAATTTGCTCGTAGTCTTTGTAGCCTTTTCCATCTGCACCAAGACCATTACGTTTTATTTCTAGAGACTGTGTTGCTTTATGTAGCGCTTCTTGAAATGAACGACCAATAGCCATAACTTCTCCAACCGCTTTCATTTGTAAACCTAAAGTTCTATCAGATCCTTCAAATTTATCAAAGTTCCAACGTGGTATTTTTACAACAACATAGTCTAATGTAGGTTCAAACAACGCTGATGTTGATCCTGTGATTTGATTACTTAACTCATCAAGTGTGTAACCTATAGCTAATTTTGCTGCTACTTTTGCAATAGGATATCCTGTTGCTTTACTTGCTAATGCTGAAGAACGCGATACACGAGGATTAATTTCTATAGCAATTATATCTTCATTTTCATCTGGGCTCACAGCAAACTGTACATTACAACCTCCTGCAAAATCACCAATACTACGCATCATGTGTATTGCCATATCACGCATACGTTGGAAAGTTGTATCTGATAAAGTCATTGCTGGTGCTACTGTAATAGAATCTCCGGTGTGAATTCCCATCGGATCCATATTTTCAATAGTACAAATAATAACAACGTTATCATTTTTATCTCGTAATAGCTCTAATTCATATTCTTTCCAGCCTAATAAGGCCTTATCAATCATTACTTCATGAATAGGAGAAATTTCAAGTCCGCGACTTAATAATTCATCAAAATTTGCTTCATCATAAACAATTGCAGCTCCTGCTCCACCTAAAGTAAACGATGAACGAATACATAATGGAAAACCAAATTCTTGAGCTATTTCTTTTCCTTTTAAAAATGACGTAGCAGTTGCTTGTGGCGCCATTGGCACACCAATTTTTGTCATTAAGTCTCTAAATTGCTCTCTGTCTTCAGTAATATTAATGGCATCAATATCTACACCAATAAGTTTTACACCAAAATCTTCCCAAATACCTTTATCTTCAGCTTCAATAGCTAAATTTAGTGCTGTTTGTCCTCCCATAGTAGGAAGTACAGCATCAATTTGAGGATGTTCTTTTAAAACTTTTATAATAGATTTGGTATTAAGAGGCAATAGGTAAACATGATCTGCCATAGAAGGATCTGTCATGATTGTTGCAGGGTTAGAATTGATTAAGATGGTTTCAATTCCGTCTTCTCTTAATGAACGAAGTGCTTGTGTTCCAGAATAATCAAATTCACAAGCTTGACCAATAATTATAGGACCAGAACCTATAAGTAGAATAGATTTTATGTTTTTATTTTTAGGCATGTTGTGTTGTTTTGTTTTGCAAAAATAGTTAACTATAGGATACAAAAAAAGGCGTTACTCCAAGCAACACCTTTTTAATATTAACAATTGTTAATCATTATTTCTTATGTCTAGTTTCAGAAGATACAGACAATTTCTTTCTACCTTTAGCTCTTCTACGAGCAAGTACTTTTCTACCATTAACTGTAGCCATTCTTTCTCTGAAGCCATGCTTATTTTTTCTCTTTCTTTTTGATGGCTGAAATGTTCTTTTACTCATTACTTATATCTTTAAAATCTTCTTATTCTTTTTAAAAACTAGGGTTTTATTTTTTCCTCAAAACCGAGCGCAAATATACAAAGCCTTTTTTATTTGACAAACCTTTATTTAAAAATATTTTTTCAATAAAAATTTAGTTTCTTTGTATCACAAAAATTAATATCAAAAAACCAGTGAAATTAAAGCTTCTAAAATACGGTAGCTTTTAAAATTTCATTCAAAAAAACTACAACAATTATAAAATTTAAAACTTATGTATAATAAAATTATAAAATTAATCATCGCTTTTTTAATATTTGGATACGCTATTTATCAGTTTATTGAAGGAAATATAGGCAATGGTATTATGTATATTTTATTAGCCTTAATATTTGTTTTTCTATATTTTAAAAATGAATTTATCCTGTTGGCTTTTTTACGTTTACGTAAGCAAGATTTTGATGGCGCTAAAAAATGGTTGGATAAAATTAAAAAACCATCTGCTGCTTTAACAACAAAACAAGAAGGGTATTTCCATTATTTACATGGTATTATGGTGTCTCAAACGAATATGAATGAGGCTGAAAAACGCTTTAAAAAAGCTATTTCACTTGGTTTATCTATGGATCATGATTTGGCTATGGCTAAATTAAATTTAGCTGGTATTGCTTTTACTAAGCGCAGAAAAAACGAAGCTAAATTATTACTAAATGAAGCTCAAAAACTAGATAAGCGCGGTATACTTACTGACCAAATAAAAATGATGAAAGACAATATGAAACGTGCACAAGCGCCAAACCAACATTTTGGTGCTGGTGGTTCTATTCGTGCTCAAAAACGTAGAGGATAATTTACAACAAAGGCGCCCACAAACGCGAGTAAGATTCTTTTAGTTTCATAAGTTTTGGGCGTTGTTCCCAACGTTTTAATTCAATCTCTTGACTATCTTTTATATCTTCTAGAAATTGTTTTTTAAGTTGTTTACTAACAGCTTCATTGTAGATTAAAGCATTTATTTCAAAGTTTATATTAAAACTTCTGTAATCAAGGTTTGCTGTTCCTATTGATGTGAAAATATCGTCAACTACTTGAGTTTTTGCATGAACAAACCCTTTGGTATACCTATATACTTTAACACCTGCTTCCATAAGCGATTGTAAATAAGAGTTTGTTGCATGATTAGCTATCCAAGAATCTGATTTTTTTGGAATGATGATTCTAACATCTACACCGCTTCTTGATGCAATTTGAAGCGCTGTAATAATTTGTTGGTTTGGTATAAAATAAGGTGTTGTTATATAAATATAATTATCAGCTGTATTAATGGCTGTAAGTATAGCTTCCATAATATTTGCCCAATCTGTATCAGGCCCACTGGCTGCTATCTGTACTTTTGTCTCTTTTTTGGTTTTAGATTCTGGAAAGAATTGTTTTGAAACTTGAATATCACTTCCAGAAACAAAATCCCAGGTTGTTAAAAAATGTATTTGAAGTAATTTAACAGCTTCGCCTTGTATACGTATGTGAGTATCACGCCAAAACAACGCATCGTTTTCGTAATTTACATAATTGTCAGAAATGTTGATACCGCCTAAATAGCCTATTAATCCATCAATAATTGCTATTTTTCTATGATTTCTGTAATTCATTTTTCCTGTAAACTTTGGAAATAACACAGGCATAAATGGATAAAACGAAACACCGCTATTTTTTAATCTCTTTTTTGACGCTGAAGATATTTTGCTCCCCACATCATCTACACTTAATCTTACAGCAACACCTTGTTTAGCTTTTTCGCAAAGTATATCTATAATCTGACCTCCTATTTTATCGTCTTTTAAGATATAATACTCTAAATGTATGTGATTTTTAGCTTGTTTTAAATCTTCTAAAAGCACTTCAAATTTCTTATTACCATTTATCAATATCTCTACATCGTTATGTAGTGTTAATGGCGCATTTTCACTTTTGTGAAGCAATTTTACAAGTTTAATTTTTTCTTCTAATGTTTGATCAACTTCTTTTAATTCTTGTTCATTAAGCTCTAAATCTTTGTTTATTTTTTTAATTAAACTTCTATTTAGAATATGCTTTCTATTGAATATTTTATTCTTTCGGTATTCTTGCCCAAAAAGATAATATACAAGGATTCCTAAAAACGGAAAAAAAACCAAAACGATGATATAAGACAACGTTTTGGTTGGGTTTATGTTCTTTAATAGTATTGTGAATGCTGCTGAAATAGCAATTATATAGTTTAATACTATAAGAATAGTCAAGATGTGCTCCTTAATAAATGTAAGCATTAAGGTTGTTTTGTGTAATGTCCTTTTTCTGGAAGACTTATAAAATATTGTTTTCTTGACTTATTATTTAAGTGAGGCTCTCGCAACCAAGGGTTATGTATTTTTAATATTTTATAATTTATACCGTAACGTTCAGCAAATTTTGTAAAATCTGTTACTGCTGTATCTACTTCAACTTTGTAGGTTGGAACTTCTTTATATAAATCTTTATCTCTAAAGTTAAACCCATACTTGTCAGGATGAGATAAAATTTCTTTTAGTGCTACAATTCTAAACATATAGCGTC
Source organism: Corallibacter vietnamensis (assembly GCF_039537875.1). Classification (NCBI taxonomy): domain Bacteria; kingdom Pseudomonadati; phylum Bacteroidota; class Flavobacteriia; order Flavobacteriales; family Flavobacteriaceae; genus Corallibacter; species Corallibacter vietnamensis. Next base: position 284,921 of record NZ_BAABBI010000002.1, on the reverse strand, counting down.
CTGTTTCTTCCCCTAAAAGCAAATCATAATAATCGCTTACATTTTGCTCTTCTAATCGTCTTGAAACACCTGCCATCCCTGCATTATAAGCTGCAGCTGCTAGTGTCCATGAACCTAGTTTTTCTTTAGATTTTTTCAAATATTCACAAGCCACTTCTGTTGCTAATTCTAAATTATAGCGCTCATCTACATTATCATTTACTTCTAGTCCGTATTCTCGGCCAGTGGTTTTCATAATTTGCCAAACACCTCTTGCTCCTGCTGGAGAAACAGCATTGGTTAAACCACTTTCTATAACTGCCAAATATTTAAAATCATCTGGCACACCATGTTTAGCTAAAATTGGTTCAATAACAGGAAAGTATTTTGCAGCTCTTTTAAACATTAATAATCCATTAGACTGCCAGTAAGTATTTACTAATAATTCTCTATCCATACGTTCATGAATATCAGGATTGTTTAGCGGCATTGGTTCTCCTGCAAAATCTAAATATTCTGGAACCTGAAGTGCATAAACATTATAATCATTAATTACTTTTTTCTCAAAATTCTCATCTGTTGGAGCATCTTGCATAGCAAACACAAACAAGCTAGCTACACAAAATAAGCCTATTAAGGCTAATATATTTTTTATCGTTTTCATTATATCAAGTTTTCTTTAAAGTTATGAAAAAAGCAGCAAATTTTAAGCCAGTTTTTCATCTAAAATAATCTTTGCTAAATTTTCGTTAAACCACTTATACTTATTAATAATCATGATATGAGATCCTCCTTTTACTGGTATAAAATTCTTTAAATGATATGTAGGAAACACTTTATCTTTATCTCCATGAATATGTACAATATTAGCCTGTATATCTTGTGGTTTCCAAAACATTAATTGTTTTATAGCCCATTCTAAATAATACGGATCATTAACTAAAAGATACTTTCTGTAAAGCTCTATCCTATCATTTGCTACTTTTCCAAAAGCATATTTTGCTAACACATCTATATTTGATAGTTTTTTTGTTGGAATTAACTTGTATGCATTAGTAAACTTTGCTAGCTTCATTCGGTTAGGAAGCTCTCCTCTAGATTTTACACTAGATATTACAAGCACCTTTCTTGTTGAAACAAATTTGCTCATTTCCTGAACCAAAACACCGCCAAAAGACACACCAGCAAGCACAACGTTTTCATGTGTTATTGATGCTGCTGTGCGCTTTGCATAGTCTTGTAATGTTTCGTTTTTTTCTGGAACCAACCATTCTAAATAATGCATTTGAAACGAATCTTCAGGTAATTTGATGTGTTCAAAAATTAATGAACTAGCTGCCATTCCTGGCATAAAGTAAACGTGTATTATATCTTGACTCATAAGGCTCAAACCACTATATCTCTTTATATTAACAATAATTTTTCGTAAATTTGCGTTACAAAGCTATATAAAATATAGTTCCACTCCCTATAAATTCCATTGAATAAAAAAACAATTTATTATGATAGATGCATCAGAACTTGTTGACAATGATTTTTTACGTCAATTTGAATTAAAGGTAGATGAGCATATGGCAAAAATTGAATATTCACTTCAAGAGAGAAAAATATTTTTAACCAAGCTCATTATACCAGAAGAGATTTTTAACGACACTTTTCAAAATGATTTTATAAAACTTGTTTTTGAAAATATTGAAGAGCGCAATTTAAGTGTGGTTCCTACAAGTCCAGAAATCGCCAAATTTATTAGAAAAAATAGGCAGTACAAAAGCATGCTACCTGTTGGTGTTAGAATTTAAAATTGTAAACATTAAAACTATAATAAAAAAAATCCGAAGCAATAACTTCGGATTTTTTTTTATGAGGCTAACTCCTTTATAAACGCTATACGCATTAATCCATCATCGTCTATCTCTGTAAGCTGAACTTCATGCAAAGTATTTACTAATTCTGGATTCCAAGGAGTTTTAACTTTTACATAGTTTTCAGTAAATCCATGGATATAGCCTTCTTTATTTTCACTTTCAAATAAAACTGTTCTAGAAGTATTTACTTGACTTTCATAAAAAGCTCTGCGCTTTTTTGCAGACAGGCCTCGTAACATTTTACTACGTTTAGAACGCACTTTTTTAGGCACAATGCCATCCATAGCTGCCGCTTCAGTATTATCACGCTCCGAATACGTAAAAACATGCATATATGAAATATCTAACTCATTCAAAAAGTTATATGTTTCTAGAAAGCGTTCTTCTGTTTCTCCTGGAAAACCAACAATAACATCAACACCTATACAAGCATGAGGCATTACTTCTTTGGTTTTTGCAACACGATCTACATACAACTCACGCATGTATCGTCGTTTCATTTTTTTTAGAATATCATTACTGCCACTTTGTAGTGGAATATGAAAATGTGGCACAAATGCTCTAGATTTAGAAACTAAATCAATAGTTTCATTTTTAAGTAAATTAGGCTCTATTGATGATATTCTTAAACGTTCTATACCTTCTACCTTATCTAACTCTCTCACCAAGTCTAGAAATGTATGCTCATGCTTTTTGTTTCCAAATTCACCTTTACCATAATCACCAATGTTTACACCAGTTAACACAATCTCTTTTATGTTCTTTTCTGAAATCTCTTTAGCGTTTTTCAAAACATTTTTCATGGTATCACTACGTGAAATTCCTCTTGCTAATGGTATTGTACAGTACGTACATTTATAATCACAACCATCTTGAACCTTTAAAAAAGCACGTGTTCTATCGCCAATAGAATAGCTGCCAACATAAAAATCAGCATCATCAATATCACATGAATGAACTTCTCCAAAATCATTTTTAGATAAGTCATTTAAATAATCAGTAATCTTAAATTTTTCTGTAGCACCAAGAACTAAATCAACACCATTAACATCTGCTAATTCTTGTGGTTTTAACTGGGCATAGCAACCTACGGCTGCAACAAAAGCATCTGGATTAGCTTTTTGAGCCTGCTTAACAATAGTTTTAAAACGTTTGTCTGCATTTTCTGTTACAGAACAAGTGTTAATCACGTAAATATCAGCTTCATCAGTAAAATCAACACGGTCAAAACCTTCATTTTTAAAAGACCTTGCTATTGTTGATGTTTCTGAAAAATTAAGCTTACATCCTAATGTGTAAAATGCGACTTTTTTTCTTGCGTTCATTCTCGTACTTTTACCAAGTTGCAAATTTACAACTATTCTCTAACATGATAAAACACATAAAAACAAACATACGTTTCTCAATTAACATGTTTACAGCTAGTTGTATTTTGTTGCTTATCCTATCATGCAAAAACACAAAAGAGACTAATAAAGAACACCTTGTATTTAGGTATAATGAACACAAGAATATAGGATCTTTAGACCCTGCTTTCTCCAAAGACATTGCTGATATTTGGGCTACTAACCAACTTTTTAATGGTTTAGTACAAATGGATGACAGCCTAAATGTTAAGCCTTGTATTGCAAAACATTGGACAGTTTCTGATAGTGCCAAAACCTATACATTTACATTACGAAGTGACGTATACTTTCATAAACATGAACGTTTTGGCATAGATTCTACCAGAAACGTTACCGCCAAGGATTTTGAGTACAGTTTAAACAGATTAAAAGACAAACAAGTTGCTTCGCCTGGTAGTTGGGTGCTTAACAAAGTTGATAGTTTTCATGCTGTAAATGACACGCTTTTTCAAATAACACTCAAGCAACCTTTTCCCGCTTTTCTGGGGCTATTAACAATGAAATATTGCTCGGTAGTTCCTAAAGAAATTATAGATTTTTACGGAACAGACTTTAGAAGCAACCCGATTGGCACTGGACCTTTTAAATTTAAGCGTTGGGAAGAAAATATTAAGCTGGTTTTAAGAAAAAACAATACGTATTTTGAAAAAGACAATTTTGGCAATTCACTTCCTTATCTTGAAGCTGTAGCCATTACTTTTTTACCTGATAAACAAAGTGAATTTTTACAATTTGCTCAAGGAAATATTGATTATGTATCCGGTTTAGATGCATCTTATAAAGATGAAATATTAACAGCTAGCGGACAGTTACGAGATGCTTATTTCGATGATGTAAACATGATACGAGGTCCTTATTTAAACACTGAATATTTAGCATTTTATATGGACTCTAACATTCCTGAAATGCAATCCAACAAATTACGACAGGCTATAAATTATGGTTTTGACCGACAAAAAATGATGACCTACCTACGCAATGGTATTGGTATTCCTGCTAATGGTGGCTTTATACCAAAAGGGCTTCCTGGGTATAATGCTGATGCAGGTTTTTCTTATCAGCCTGAAAAAGCGAGGTCGCTAGTTTCTGAATTTAAAAATGAAACAGGAAATCAAAATCCACAAATAACCATTACAACAACGAGTAATTATTTAAGTTTTTGCGAATATATACAAAGAGAGCTTCAAAAAACTGGCTTACAGGTTAATATTGATGTTATTCCTGCTGCAACGCTTAAAGATGCAAAGGCTAACGGAAAACTTGATATGTTTAGAGCTAGTTGGGTGGCCGATTACCCAGATGCCGAAAATTATCTATCATTATATTACAGTAAAAACTTTGCGCCAAATGGTCCTAATTATACCCATTTTAAAAACAAGCAGTTTGATACTTGGTACGAAAAAGCATTTACCGAAACCAATACTAAAACTAGAGAATTGCTTTACAAAAAAATGGATAGCCTTGTGATGAGCAAAACTCCTGTTGTTCCGTTATTTTATGATGAAGTTGTTCGTTTTACCAGAAAAAACGTTAATGGGTTAGGTATAAACCCTACTAATTTATTAGAACTAAAACGCGTTAAGAAAACAAAAAACTAATCGCGTCTATATTTTTTAGTTTCTTCAAAAACGTGTTCTAAAATAGCTTTATCAGCATCTGTAAGCTCTACATCTCTACGTGACATTACTACTTCTGCTACTTCAAAAGCTTTTTTAGTTAAATACGTTGTAAAACCACTACTGCCACCCCAAGAAAAACTAGGAACAAAATTACGAGGAAAACCGCTACCAAAAATATTAGCACTCACACCAACCACAGTCCCTGTATTAAACATCGTGTTGATACCACATTTACTATGATCTCCCATCATTAATCCGCAAAATTGCAATCCTGTTTTGGCAAAGTTTTCGGTTTCGTAATTCCATAAACGCACCTCGGCATAATTATTTTTTAGGTTAGAATTATTAGTATCGGCTCCTAAATTGCACCATTCTCCTAATACCGAATTACCTAAAAAACCGTCATGGCCTTTGTTTGAGTATCCAAAAATTACAGAGTTATTAATTTCTCCTCCTACTTTGCTATGCGGCCCCACAGTGGTTGGCCCATATATTTTAGCGCCCATTTTTACTGTGGCATAATCACATAATGCAAAAGGGCCACGAATAATACTACCTTCCATAACTTCAGCATCTTTACCTATGTAAATTGGTCCGTTAGTAGCATTAAGCGTTACAAATTCAAGTTTAGCACCTTCTTCTATAAAAATTTGACTTGCATTAATTGTGTTAACAGATGCAGGTATTGGTTGTGACTTTTTATCTTTTGTTAATAAATCAAAATCATCTTGAATTGCGATACCATTTTTTGAAAAAATATCCCAAGTGTTTTCTATTTTTACTACATCTTCGTTGTATTCTATTGCTTCATATGTATCAAAATCTATTGCTTCTTGGGTGTCTTTTGTAAAAAAAGCAATAACATCTTCATCATTAAAAATTGCTTGATTTTCTTCTAAACTTTTAATCATTTCTGCTAATTCAACATTTGGAAGAAAAGATGCATTTATCATAATATTTTCATCCATTTCAACCATAGGATACTTGTCAGACAAGTAATCTTCTGTAATTGTGGTTGTCGTGTATCCTAAAAGCAGTTCCCACTTTTCTCTAATAGTTAAAATTCCTATACGAATGTCAGCAACTGGTCGTGTGTAAGTAAATGGTAATAAATTATTACGAAAAGGACCATCAAAGAGTATGTAGTTCATAGCAAGCAAGCTTAAGGTTAGGTATTAAAAACTCTAATAAAATTAATCTATTCTCAAAAATAGCTTAATTGTTGAAAACAAAAAAAGCCTTCAGTATAAATATGAAGGCTTTAAAATATATTTTAGCTGAAACTTATTTTTTAAATTTCGCGTATTTGTTTTTGAATTTATCAATACGACCAGCAGTATCTACTAATTTAGATTTACCAGTGTAATAAGGATGAGATGTTCTAGAGATTTCCATTTTTACTAATGGGTACTCAACACCATCAACTTCTAAAGTTTCGTTTGTATTTGCTGTAGACTTTGTTAAAAACACATCATCATTAGACATATCTTTAAATGCTACTACTCTATAATTTTCTGGATGTATATCTTTTTTCATCGCTAAACGCTTTATTGTCTTACAAATTTTGAGGTGCAAATTTAAGCGTTTTTTATTAATACACAATACTTTTTTGTTTTTTTTATTTCTCTTATAATCTGTAACGTTTTGGTATATTTGTTTACTAACCAAATATAATCAACTAAAATCACTTAAAAATGGAAAAATCATTAAAATCAATATCAATTAACAACGGGCTTATTCTAGGTTTAATTTTGTCCGTGATTACTGTTTTAGCATATGCTGTTAACCTAGATTTGTTTACAAAATGGTGGCTTGGCATCATATTATTTCTTATTGCATTTGGACTTGGTATTTACTCTTCTATACAAATTAAAAAACAACTAGGAGGTTTTATTTCATTTAAACAAGCTTTTAGCTCGTATTTTATCACCATCGCTATTGGTACTTTAATTTCTACAATTGTTGGTATTATCATTTTTACGTTTGTTGACCCTGAAGCAGCAAAATATTTAAATGAGCAAATACTGATTATGACAAAAGAAACTATGGAAAACTTTGGCGCTTCACAAGAAATTATTCAGCAAAGCTTAATGGAAGCTGAAAAAACTGACAACTTTTCTTTAGCATCTCAACTAAAAGCTTATATCTCTAGATTAGTGTTTTATAGCATATTAGGGTTAATTGCTGCTTTAATAGTTAAAAAAAATGACCCTAACGCAGAATAAATTTCATATTTTTGAAACAAGAAATTTGAAATTATCTCAATGAATATATCAGTAGTTATACCACTACTTAACGAACAAGAATCTTTAAAAGAGTTACATGATTGGATTGCAAATGTTATGCAGTCCAATCATTTTTCTTATGAAATCATTTTTATTGATGATGGAAGCACTGATGATTCTTGGAAAATCATACAGCAATTATCTAAAAAAGATAGCAACGTAAAAGGCATTAAGTTTTTAAAAAACTTTGGTAAATCTCAAGCTTTACATGCTGGTTTTGACAAAGCGCAAGGAGATGTTATAATCACCATGGATGCAGATTTGCAAGACAATCCAGAAGAAATACCAGAACTTTATGACATGATTATAAATGAAGGGTTTGATATGGTTTCTGGTTGGAAGAAAAAGCGCTATGATTCTGTAATTAGTAAAAATCTGCCATCAAAATTATTTAATTGGGCTGCTAGAAAAACATCAGGCGTAAAGCTTCATGATTTTAACTGCGGACTCAAATCTTACCATAAAGATGTAACAAAAAACATTGATGTAAACGGCGAAATGCATCGCTACATTCCTGTTTTAGCAAAAACAGCTGGCTTTACTAATATTGGTGAAAAGGTTGTTAAGCATCAAGCAAGAAAATATGGCGAAACTAAATTTGGCATGGATCGGTTTATTCACGGTTTTTTAGACTTAATTACCATATGGTTTATTTCGCGTTTTGGAAAACGTCCTATGCATCTTTTTGGTGCTTTAGGCGTTCTTATGTTTGCTATAGGTTTTGGCTTTTCTTTTTATCTTGGTATAGACAAGCTTTTTTTAAACCCTTATGGCAGATTAATTACGCAACGCCCTCAATTTTATATCGCGCTAGCAACTATGATAATTGGAACACAGTTTTTTGTTGCCGGCTTTTTAGGAGAAATTATTCTTCGCTCTAAACAAGATAAAAAACGATACCTTATTAAAGACGAATTAAATTTGTAACGCAATCATTAAAACAAGCTTACACATAGCATGTTAAATTGTTTATTTTTGCATTTTACCAATTGATATTATGACACATATAGAACCTGAATTGTTAGAACGTGCAAACTCATGGCTAACTCCAGTTTTTGACAATGAAACGCAAGATTATATTAAAAACTTAATAGAATCAAACCCTACAGAACTAAAAGAAAGTTTTTATAAAAACCTAGAATTTGGAACCGGCGGTATGCGTGGTATTATGGGTGTTGGCACAAATCGTATTAACAAATATACATTAGGAAAAAACACACAAGGGTTAAGTAATTATCTACATAAAGTCTTCCCTGGAGAATCTATAAAAGTTGCTATCGCTTATGACTGCAGACATAACAGTAATACATTAGCAAAAGTTGTAGCCGATGTATTTTCTGCTAATAACATTGAAGTTTTTCTATTTGAAGATTTAAGAACAACACCAGAACTATCATTTGCCGTAAAACACTTAAACTGTCACTGCGGTATTGTTCTTACAGCGTCTCATAACCCACCAGAGTACAACGGGTACAAAGTTTACTGGCAAGATGGCGGACAATTAGTACCTCCTCAAGATGGTGCTATCATTTCTGTAATAGAAGCATTAGATTATTCAGAAATTAAATTTGAAGCCAATGAGAAACTAATAACACTTATAGGTAAGGATGTAGACAATGCTTTTATTGATGCGTCTGTAAAAAACGGAAGTTTTACATCTCAAGAAGCTAAAGACAACCTATCTATTGTATTTACATCATTACATGGCACATCTATAACAACTATCCCAGAAACATTAAAACGTGCTGGTTATAAAAATGTTCATATTGTTGAAGAGCAACGTGAACCAAACGGAGACTTCCCAACTGTAAAATCTCCAAACCCAGAAGAACCTGAAGCACTAAAAATGGCTTTAGATTTAGCAGACAAAGTACAAGCTGATATTGTTATTGGAACAGACCCTGATAGTGACAGACTAGGTGTTGCTGTAAGAGACAACAACAATGAATTGGTTTTGCTTAACGGAAACCAAACGATGGTTGTCATGACAGATTTCTTACTGAAACAATGGCAGAAAAACAACAAATTAAACGGCAATGCGTTTATTGGCTCGACTATTGTATCTACACCAATGATGAAGGAATTGGCTAGTGCCTACAATGTTGAATACAAAGTTGGCCTAACTGGTTTTAAGTGGATTGCCAAAATGATTAAAGACGCACCTAATCAAAATTTTGTTGGTGGTGGCGAAGAAAGTTTTGGTTTTATGGTAGGTGATTTTGTTCGTGATAAAGACGCAGTTACATCTACACTTTTAGCTTGTGAAATTGCTAGTGAAGCAAAAAATAACGGAAGTTCGTTTTACAAAACACTATTAGAGCTTTATGTAAAACATGGCTTATATAAAGAACGCTTAATTTCAATTACAAAAAAAGGAATTCAAGGTGCAGAAGAAATCAAACAAATGATGATAGATGCTAGAGAAAAGCCTTTAAAAGAAGTTAATGGTTCTAAAGTTATTAAAATTGAAGATTATCAATTATCACTTTCTAAAGATATTGTATCTGGTCAAGAAACAGCTATCAGCATTCCAAAATCTAATGTGCTAATTTATTACACAGAAGATGGTAGCAAAATAGCTTTAAGACCAAGTGGTACAGAGCCTAAAATTAAGTTTTACATCAGTGTAAACACCGCTTTAAAAACCGTTTCTTCTTTTGCAAATACAGAGAAAGAACTAGAAACAAAAATTGATGCTATCATAAAAGATATGCAGCTTAATTAAATGAAAAAAATAATAAAACAATTACTTCCTTTTATTAAGAAGTTTAAAACACATGTTATCTTAAATGTGTTTTTTAATTTACTTTATGCACTTTTCAGCGCTTTGGCTTTTGTATCATTAATACCGATGCTTAAAGTTTTGTTTGACAAAACAGCAACCGTTACAGAAGCTCCTGTGTGGAATGGCATATTAGATATAAAAGACTACGGTGAGCAATTATTAAACTACAAAGTAAGTGGTTATTTAGAAAATGGTGACTCACAAATGGCTCTTGTTATAGTAATAGCCATAGTAATATCAACATTTCTTCTTAAAAACCTATTTGGTTATTTTGCCATGCAACATATTATGTACTTAAGAAACGGTATTCTTACTGCCTTAAGAAAAGATATGTATCAAAAAATAATAAAACTACCACTTGGCTTTTATTCAAAAAGACAAAAGGGCGATGTTATGGCTAGAATACTAGGCGATATAAATGAGATGCAAAACTCCTTTTTTATTGTATTAGAGCTAATTGTAAGAGAACCTGCTACAATTATTTTCTCATTAATATTCATGTTTTCTATAAGTTGGCAATTATCAATTTTTGTACTTTGTTTTATACCTCTTGCTGGTTTTTTAATATCAAGAATAGGTAAAAGCTTAAAAAGTAATTCTCTAAAAGCGCAACAAGAATCAGGAAAATTAATATCTATTGTTGAAGAATCTTTAACAGGATTAAAAATAGTAAAAAGCTATAACGCCGAACCTATTTTCACTAACAACTTTACAAAATCAGCAGATAGAATTTTACGCCTATCAAATAAAATTGGTTTAAAAAACAATTTAGCTGGTCCTGTTAGTGAAGTTCTAGGAATCATTACAATAGCTGTTTTGCTTTGGTATGGTGGTAAACTTGTACTTATTGACAATGTTATTGAAGGCACCACCTTTATTGCTTTTATGGGGCTAGCTTACGCTATTCTTACACCTGCAAAAGCTATTAGTAAAGCATCATATAAAGTTAAAAACGGTATGGCTGCTGCTGATCGTGTTTTTGAAATTTTACATGAAGAAGACACAATGCCTGATTTAAATAATGCAACCAACATAACAGATTTTACAAACGAAATTTCTATTGAAAACATATCCTTTAAATATGACGACGATTTAGTTTTAAAGAATTTTTCAGTAAAAGTTCCTAAAGGAAAAACGGTAGCTCTAGTAGGGCAATCTGGAAGTGGTAAAAGCACAATTGCCAATCTAGTAACTAGATTTTATGATGTAAATGAAGGGCATATAAAAGTTGATGGTAAAGACATAAAAAATATTACCAAAAAATCTTTACGAAACCTTATGGGACTTGTAACTCAAGACTCTATCCTATTTAATGACTCTATAAAAAACAACATCCTTATAGGAAAACCTGATGCTTCTGAAGAAGACGTTATAAATGCATTGAAAATCGCTAACGCTTGGGAGTTTGTTAAAGACCTTCCTAATGGTATTGAAACCAATGTAGGTGATGCCGGAAACAATTTCTCTGGCGGACAAAAACAACGTTTAAGCATTGCGAGAGCTGTACTCAAAAATCCACCTATCATGATTTTAGACGAAGCTACTTCTGCCCTAGACACCGAAAGTGAAAAACTAGTACAAGAAGCTCTAGAAAAAATGATGATGAACAGAACTTCAATAGTTATTGCGCATAGACTATCAACAATTCAAAATGCAAATCTTATTGTTGTAATGCAAAAAGGTGAAATTGTTGAACAAGGAACGCATTTAGAATTATTAGCAAAAGATGGTATGTATAAAAAGCTAGTAGAAATGCAAAGCTTTGAGTAACACACTACATACTCTAATCAAATAAAAAAAGGGCAAAACATTTTAGTTTTGCCCTTTTTTTCTACCAGAACAATAGCTTAATAGATTATTTTTTTAAAATAAACAGTTACATTATTAAACCATTTAAACTAATTTTAGTCTTACTATAAAAATAGTATTTAGCGTGATTGAAGAAACAGACTTATTAAAAAAACTAAAACAAGCTGAACACAAAAACAGTGCTTTTAATGAGTTGGTTGCGCAATACAAAGAACGTTTATATTGGCATATTCGTCATATTGTAAAAGATCACAATGATACAGATGATGTTTTGCAAAACACCTTTATAAAAATTTATAAAAACATAAACAACTTTAAAGGTGACAGCAAACTGTACTCTTGGATGTATCGTATTGCAACAAATGAGTCGCTAACATTTATTAGTAAACGCGCAAAACAACTTCAAATATCAAATGAAGAAGCGCAAAATCTAGCTATAAAAAACTTAAAAGCTGATGAATATTTTGAAGGAGACGACATTCAATTAAAGTTACAGCAAGCCATTGCTACCTTACCAGAGAAGCAGCAACTTGTTTTTAACATGAGATACTTTCAGGATATGAAATACAAAGACATGTCTGAAATACTTGAAACTAGCGAAGGCGCCTTAAAAGCATCCTATCATATTGCAATAAAAAAAATAGAAACATATATTTTAAACCTTTCTTAAAAAAGTAAGTCTTAATATTATGACAAAAAAGCGAATACATAATATCACACAATCAGGATTTAAAACTCCAGATAATTACTTTGATAGTTTAGAAAGTAATTTATTAAGTGAGTTAAACCTAAAAAGCAAGATTGACACATCTGGTTTTAACATGCCTGATGGATATTTAGAAAACTTTAGTGTCTCAATTTCAAAAGAAGAAAAAGAAAAAACTAAAGTTATTCCGTTGTTTAACAAAAATACTTGGCTCTCTATCTCTAGCATTGCCGCTGTAATCACCTTATTATTTACCTTAAACTTTTCTAATAAAGAAGCTGTAACATTCTCATCATTAGATAATGAAACCATAGAAAGTTACTTATTATTATCTGATGTAGAATCAGCTGAAATAAGTACTCTTATTACAGACCCAACAGTATTAGAAAACGCCATTATGGAAGAAACAGTAAGCGATTCTGCGCTAGAGAATTACTTATATGACGATACAGATATAGAAGATTATATTTTAGAATAAAAAACAAAAAAACAATCCATGAAAAAGATATTTATACTCCTAGTTATAGTCTTTACAAGTTCGTTTGTAAATGCACAAGACCGAATGGATAGAGATGAAAAAATTAAAACTCTCAAAATAGCTTTTATTACAGATGCTTTAAACTTATCAAAAACCGAAGCTCAAAAATTTTGGCCTGTTTACAATAAGTTTGATGAAGAAAATCACGCCTTAAGAGAAGCTAGCTACAAAAAAAGAAAAGCCGTTGATGTAACAACCATGTCTGAATCTGAAGCAAGTAAATTGCTAGATGACATGCAAAACAGCTACAATAAAAGGCATCAATTATTCTCAAACTACATGAAAGATATACGTAGTATTTTACCTGCAAAAAAAGTTATAATGCTAAAACAAGCTGAAGACAATTTTAAACGTAAAATGTTTGAAGAGTTTAAAAAACGTCGTCACGACAAAAATGATAAACCATAAAAAAAGAGCCACTTGTTGGCTCTTTTTTTTATTCAGAGAAAAGCAGCTTACTTATTCTTCCTTGTCCTGCTGCAAAAGCTATACTATCATTTAAGAACCTAATGGTATAAAAACCCTCATCGGTTAAGTGTTTCCATGTTGTTCCATTATCATTAGAAAAATCAATTCCATTAAAACCTACAGCTACAAGTTCTTTTCCAAAACTATTAGGCACATATTGCACACAACTTCTATAACCAGGTTCAGCTCCTTTTGCGACTAATTCCCATGTTTTACCGCCATCTACAGTTCGCATTTTATTAGACACGTTAGCTTCTGGTTTTGTATAATCTCCACCAATAGCAAAGCCATTATTTGCATCATAAAAATCTATGGAGTAAATACCTTCTGTATCCTTTTCTTTAACAATTGGTGTATTAAACACTTGCCAAGTAGCACCTTTATCTTCTGAATACAAAATTCTACCAGCTGTTGTAGCAACCCATGTCTTATCTCCTACTATAGCAATACTTGTATTACTTGCGGCAAAAGCACCTTCATTATTTTCAGACTTTGGCAATTGATCACACGCTATTTTTTTCCAAGTATTGCCTCCATCTCTTGTTATTATAATACTCAAACAATCATCTGTAGTATCGCCTATTGCAATACCTTCATTGTCATTCCAAAATGCAAGCGCATCATAAAACACCATTTCATGAACTTCTTTATAAACCAAACTCATCGCATTTTGCTTTCCTGTTTTAAAAAGCAGTGCAGGATTGGCTATACTTAACATAAAAAAATCATTACTAGTACTCGCTACAGAACGAAAATGAATATCTAAAGAGTCATGTTGTTGTTGAGACACAAACAGCTTATCTTCTGCATCATAATATAATCCAAATGTATTATTATTAGCAGCAAACGCAAGATTCCCATCATCTAAAATATCGATTGCTCTAATACTTAATGTAGAATCCTGTAAAACTGTTTTAATTTTTACTGAAGAAAAAGATCGCTCTTTATAAGCAGGTTCCTTTTTACAAGAAGCAACAAAAAAAACTAACATTACCAACAAGAAATATCTCATATTTTTATTTTTTTAAACTAATACAAATCAATATTAAACAAAAAATTCGTGAATTCGTGGCATTTACCATACCTTTGCATGCTTAATTTTTTACAATGCGTTTACACAGAAACTTATGTTTTGCTACAATAGATGGCTTAACACAAATATTTAACGAAGGTCAATACGCTGACAAGGTTATACAACAACTCCTAAAACGAGACAAACGTTGGGGAAGCAGAGATCGTGCTTTTGTTGCCGAAACCACTTACGATATTGTACGCTGGAAAAGGCTTTATGCTGAAATAGCTGATGTTAAAGAGCCTTTCAATAGAGATAATCTTTGGCGTATGTTTGCTGTTTGGGCAACATTAAAAGGTATAAAATTACCAGACTGGAAATATTTTGACAATACACCTTCTAGAAAAATAAAAGGGCGTTTTGATGAGTTATCTAAAATTAGAAAAATCAAAGAATCGCTACCTGATTGGCTAGATGAACTTGGAGAAAAAGAACTAGGAAACGACATTTGGACTAAAGAAATTTCTGCTCTAAATGAACAAGCCGATGTAATTTTACGTGTAAACACCTTAAAAACAACCAAAGAAAAACTTCAAGGAGAACTTTTTGATTTAGGTATTGAAACCGAATTCTTAAAAAATTACCCTAATGCGCTTAAACTTAAAGAGCGTGCCAATGTTTTTTCTACTGAAGCTTTTAAAAACGGTTTATTTGAAGTTCAAGATGCTTCATCACAGCTAGTAGCAGATTTTTTAGATATCAAACCTGGTATGCGTGTTGTAGATACCTGCGCTGGTGCTGGTGGAAAAACACTTCACCTAGCTTCTTTAATGGAAAACAAAGGGCAAATTATTGCCCTGGATATTTATGCTAATAAGCTAAAAGAGTTAAAACGAAGAGCCAAAAGAAATGGCGCTCATAACATTGAACCTAGACATATAGATTCAACTAAAGTTATCAAAAAACTATACGACAAAGCTGATCGTGTTCTTATTGATGCGCCTTGTTCTGGAACTGGTGTTTTAAGAAGAAACCCAGATGCTAAATGGAAGTTAGAAGCATCCTTTTTAGAAAAAATAAAACAAACACAACAAGACATTTTACAACAATATTCTAGAATGGTAAAACCTGGCGGAAAACTAGTTTATGCTACATGTTCTGTTTTACCTTCAGAAAATCAAAAACAAGTTGACAAATTTTTAACATCCGAGTCTGGAAAAGGCTTTACCTTTGTGAAAGATAAAAAAGTTTTAGCTCATGAATCTGGTTTTGACGGATTTTACATGGCTTTATTGGAAAAGAAAAAATAATTTATTGTAATGAAACATTTTTACACACTACTTTTAACACTAATTGTAACAACAACATTTGCTCAAGTTCCTACTGGTTACTATGATTCAGCAACTGGAACTGGATTTACGTTAAAAACACAACTTAAAGAAATTATAGACAACGTAAATGATGGCCTAGATACAGAATATCTACACGACGATCAAGGCTATGATGCTATGGATGCCTTTATTGCTAATTATGATATAGATAATTATTATGAAACAGGTAGCAATACTATTTTAGATCCATATTCTGAAAGCCCTTCTGGCGCAGACCCTTACAATTTTACACCTGTTACTCAAGAATGTGGCGAATATGACGAAGAAGGAGATTGCTATAATAAAGAGCATGTGATCCCACAGTCTGTATTTAACCGACAAATTCCTATGCGTAGTGATGCCCACTCATTACTTCCTACTGATGGTCGTGTGAATGGTTTTAGAAGTAATTACCCTTTTGGCGTTGTTAATAACTCGCAATTAGTATCACAAACCGGTATATCAAATCCAACTCAAAATGGTTCTAAACTTGGTAATAATTTAAACAGCGGATATTCTGCTGGATATACAGGTATTGTTTTTGAGCCTATTGATGAGTTTAAAGGAGATATAGCAAGAATTTATTTTTACTTTGCCACGCGCTATGAAGATCAAATTTCTAATTGGGGAAGCTATGCTATGTTTAACGGTACATCTAATACTGTTTTTGAAAATACATTTTTAAACATCTTACTAGAATGGCACAATATGGATCCTGTATCCCAAAAAGAAATAGATAGAAACAATGATATTTTCTATAATCATCAGGATAACAGAAACCCGTTTATAGATCATCCGGAATATGTTACTTTAATCTGGAACCCAACACCTGATAATGAAGTTCCTTCTACTCCAACAAATCTTGTTGCCTCTAATCCTTCAGACAATAGCATTGATTTATCTTGGAATGCATCTACTGACAATATTGCTGTAGTATCTTATGACATCTATATTGATGGTGTTAATTCTCTGAATACTACATCTACATCATTTACTGTTCCTGGCTTATCATCAAATACGGAATATTGCTTCACCATAAAAGCAAAAGATGCAGCTGGTAACGAATCAAGTTTTAGTAATCAAGCTTGTGAAACTACAACAGATAATGGTTCTTCTGAAGGTGGTGTTGACTTATTCTTTTCTGAATACATAGAAGGAAGCGGCACAAATAAAGCTTTAGAAATAGCAAATTTCACTGGTTCAAATATCACCGATTTATCTGCTTACACACTAAAAATAAGCTTTAATGGTAACGCGTCTTGGACCAATGTTTATAGCTTTCCTAGTAATGCTATAATCAATAATGAAGATGTATATGTCATTGCCAACGGATCTTCCACTGTTTGTACTTCTGAATATGACGACTTAAATAACAGCATTACATCATTTAACGGAAATGATGCCATAGGTCTTTTTAAAAATGACGTTCTAATAGATATTCTAGGAGATTTTAACAGTGATGCTGATTATGCAAAAGATATAACTTTGGTTAGAAAACCAACGGTTTCTGAACCAACAACCACTTTTAATATTGCTGAATGGGATTCATTTCCTCAAAACGATTGTACTGATTTAGGAGACCATACACAAACATTAAGCACAATAGATTTCAATATCGCTAACATAGGTATTTACCCTAATCCAGTAAAAAATATATTAAATATCAAACTTGCCAACCAACAAGAAACTCAAATAGATATTTTTAATGTATTAGGTAAAAAAGTTCTCTCAAAAACTATTTACAACTCAAGCACTATAAACACGCAAGAGTTAACAAGTGGTATTTACATTATGAAAATAAAACAAGGCAATGCCTCAATAAGTAAAAAGCTTATTAAAAAATAATAGCAAAAGCGACTCTAACGAGTCGCTTTTTTTATAGTTAATAACCGCGTGAATAACTCAATAATATCCTGTGATTTTTATCATTAAAATATTAATGAAAAGCATTAAATTTGCCTTTTTAAACAACACAAACTAACATATAAAATGATTCATTTCTTCGGAAACCAAAACAGTAAAGTTTTTGCTGTTCAAGCAACAAAAGAATTATCTACCGATACAATTACAAAATTAGTATGGGTATTTGGCAACCAGCCTAAAATAGAACAAGCATCATTAGATGCTTTTTTTGTTGGCCCACGTGCAGCCATGATTACACCTTGGAGTACAAACGCAGTTGAAATCACCCAAAACATGGGCATTGAAGGGATTATTCGTATTGAAGAATTTCAATCAGTTTCTGAAGATTTCAAAGATTACGACCCTATGATTTCTCAAAAATACAAGGGTTTACATCAAGACAGTTTCATAATCAATATAGAGCCTGAAGCTATAAAAAATATTGAGGATATTGCTACTTACAATACGCAAGAAGGTTTAGCTCTAAATGATGAAGAGGTTGAATACCTAAATAATCTTTCTGAAAAATTAGGAAGACCACTTACCGATTCTGAAGTATATGGTTTTGCTCAAATCAATTCAGAGCACTGTCGCCACAAAATATTTAACGGTACGTTTGTTATTGATGGTGAGGAAAAACCGATGTCACTCTTTAAAATGATTAGAGAAACATCAAACAAAAATCCTAACGATATTGTTTCTGCTTATAAAGATAACGTGGCTTTTATAAAAGGCCCAAAAGTGGAACAATTTGCACCAAAACGTGCCGATGTGCCTGATTTTTACGAAACTAAAGATTTTGATTCGGTAATCTCAATAAAAGCCGAAACGCACAACTTCCCTACTACAGTTGAGCCTTTTAACGGTGCTGCAACAGGTTCGGGTGGTGAAATTCGCGACCGTTTAGCTGGCGGAAAAGGATCTATTCCTTTAGCCGGAACTGCGGTTTACATGACATCTTACTCACGTTTAGAAGAAAATCGTCCTTGGGAACAAGCGGTTAAAGAGCGTGATTGGTTATACCAAACTCCAATGGACATTTTAATAAAAGCCAGTAATGGTGCTTCAGATTTTGGTAACAAATTCGGACAACCACTTATTACAGGTTCGGTATTAACGTTTGAACATGAAGAAGAAGCACGCAAACTTGGTTTCGATAAAGTGATTATGCTTGCAGGTGGTATTGGTTATGGTAAAGCAGACCAAGCCCTTAAAGACATTCCTAAAAAAGACGACAAAGTTGTTATTCTTGGTGGTGAAAACTACCGTATTGGTATGGGCGGCGCAGCAGTTTCTAGTGCCGACACAGGTGAGTTTGAATCGGGTATCGAGCTTAATGCCGTACAACGTTCTAATCCTGAAATGCAAAAACGTGCTGCAAATGCAGTTCGTGGCATGGTAGAAAGTGACGAAAACTTTATCGTTTCTATTCACGATCATGGTGCTGGTGGCCACTTAAACTGTTTAAGTGAATTGGTTGAAGATACTGGCGGACACATTGATTTAGATAAATTACCTGTTGGAGACCCAACACTTTCTGATAAAGAAATTATTGGTAACGAGTCGCAAGAGCGCATGGGACTTGTAATTGCTGAAAAGCATTTGGAAACCTTACAAAAAATTGCTGATAGAGAACGTTCGCCAATGTACACCGTTGGTACCGTTACAGGCGATCATAGATTTACCTTCCAATCTAAAACCAAAGGCAACAAACCTATGGATTTAGCTATGGAAGACATGTTTGGTAGCTCGCCAAAAACAATAATGACAGATAATACGGTTACACGAAATTATACCGATGTAGCTTACAATAAAGATAAATTTTACGATTATTTAGATCAACTTTTACAACTTGAAGCTGTAGCTTGTAAAGATTGGTTAACAAATAAAGTAGACCGCTGCGTTGGTGGTAAAGTAGCCAAACAACAATGTGTGGGCCCATTACAAATACCACTAAACAACGTAGGCGTCATGGCTCTAGATTTTAAAGGAAAAGAAGGTATTGCTACATCAATTGGGCACTCGCCTATTTCCGGATTAATAGATCCGGTTGCTGGTAGTAGAAATTCTATTACCGAAGCCTTAACCAACATTATTTGGGCGCCTTTAAAAGACGGTTTAAAAAATGTATCGCTTTCTGCAAACTGGATGTGGCCTTGTAAAAACGAAGGTGAAGATGCGCGTTTGTATGAAGCGGTTCAAGCAGTATCAGAATTTGCAATAGATTTAGGTGTGAATGTTCCAACAGGTAAAGATTCACTATCTATGAAGCAAAAATATGCTAACGAAGAAGTCATTTCTCCGGGAACAGTCATTATTTCGGCTGGTGCAAACTGTACGGATATTACCAAAATAGTTGAACCTGTTTTACAAAAAAATGCTAGTGATATTTATTACATCAACTTATCACAAGATAACTTTAAATTAGGTGGTAGCTCGTTTGCACAAATTGTAAATAAAATTGGAAATGAAGCGCCAACGGTTAAGAGTGCCGATTATGTAAAAACTGTTTTTAACACCATTCAACAATTAATTGTAGATGAAAAAATTGTTGCAGGGCACGATGTAGCTTCTGGTGGATTAATAACGACACTTCTTGAATTATGTTTTGCTGATAATAATTTAGGTGCCGAATTAGATTTATCTGCTTTAGCTGAAAATGATTCGTTTAAATTATTATTTGCTGAAAATGCAGGATTGGTTATTCAAGCTACCGACTCTTCTATTGAAACAGTTTTAGCTGAAGCAAATATTGAATTTTTCAACATAGGAAAAGTAACTGACGCTGATGTTTTAAGCATTATTAATGGTAGTGATGTTTTCACCATGACTATTTCGCGTTTGCGTGATATGTGGTACAAAACATCGTTTTTACTAGACCAAAAACAAACAGCAAACGGTTTAGCAAAAGATCGTTTTGATAATTACAAAAGCCAACCATTACAGTTTGAATTTCCAAAGCATTTTACAGGAAAACTTCCTGAACTAAACAACCAAAATTCTAAACCTAAAGCAGCTATACTTCGTGAAAAAGGGAGTAACTCTGAACGCGAAATGGCAAACGCCATGTATTTAGCTGGTTTTGATGTAAAAGATGTACACATGACCGATTTAATTTCGGGCCGTGAAACTTTAGAAGATATTCAGTTTTTAGGTGCTGTTGGTGGTTTCTCAAATTCTGATGTTTTAGGCTCTGCAAAAGGTTGGGCAGGAGCTATTAAGTATAACGAAAAAGCAAATGAAGTTATTAAAAACTTCTTTGAAAGAGAAGATACACTTTCTGTTGGAATTTGTAATGGATGCCAATTATGGATGGAATTAGACCTCATAAACCCAGACCACGAGGTTCATGGAAAAATGGTTCATAACAATTCTCATAAACACGAAAGTTCTTTTACTTCAGTTAAAATACAAGAGAATAATTCTGTGATGCTATCAACTTTAGCGGGCAGTACTTTAGGTGTTTGGATTTCGCATGGTGAAGGAAAATTTAATTTACCTTATTCTGAAGATAAGTACCATATTGTTGCTAAATATGGTTACGAAGGCTATCCGCACAATCCAAATGGCTCTGATTTTAACACCGCTATGATGACTGATAAAACAGGCCGTCATTTGGTAACTATGCCGCATATTGAGCGTTCAACATTCCAATGGAACTGGGCTAATTACCCAAATGGACGTAAAGACGAAGTTTCTCCTTGGTTAGAAGCCTTTGTGAATGCTAGACTTTGGATTGAGAATAAAAAATAATTTATCAAAATAAAACTAATCACATATTGTTTATTTATGGTGTCTTGGCTTAATTACAGTCAAGACATTATAAATAGCACACACCTTCAAAGTGATTTAAATCGTCTTAATAACTCAAATGAAAAACTAAATTTATTAAGCGAGCTTCTAACAAACGGTTCTGTAATTAATGACAGTGTTTCTGCTAATATAATTGCTAAATATAGAGCCGTTGCTATAGAAACTAAAAATTGGGACAGTGCTTTACTTTACACCAATAAATTAGCAAACTACTATATTTTTAAGGCACTTGAGCATCAAAAAGCATTCGATTTTTGCAAAAGCATGTATCCTAACCTAGAGGCTTGCAGCAATGATAAAGAAATTGCTAGCTTTTATATAAACTATGCCGAAGCTGCAACTTATCTCCAAAAGTACAGAAAGTCATTAGAAATTTTAAATGAAAGCATATCCATTTTTGAATCAAGTAAAGATTCTTCACTGCATGAGTTTGGTTATGCGTATTTAAAAGCAGGAGAAAACAGCACTAAAATAAACAGTATATCTGAAAGCGCTTCCTATTTTAAAAAAGCAGGCGAGCTTTTTTCATTTCAAAAAGATACATTGTTTTATTTATGGACTCAAAATGGCTTGAGCACACTTTTTAGTAATAATGGTTTGTATGATGAAGCTGAAAAAGCTAGAAAACCCATATATAATCTTGGCGCTTCTATCAATGAAAAGCAAGTGGTTGCAATGGCTCATGTTCGTGCCGCAATTGATGCGTCTATAAAAAATAATACTGAAGAAGAATTATACCATACAGAACTTGCCTTAAAAAACATAAGCACCAATTCTGATGTTAGTGAAATTGTAAATATTTTAATTTTATCATCTGCTGTTAGCACTTATGCTAGACAAAATAATATTGAACTTTCAAATAAGTATTTAAAAAAATTAAACACAAAAATAAATAGCATATCCAATAGCGCTTTTTTAAATAGTTACTACACACTTGCGCAAGCATATAACGCAAATGCTAATGGTAAATATGAGCAAGCAGAAACATATGTAAACACCATAATTTCTTCTATAAAAAACTCTCATGAAGCTTCAAACCTTTTGCAAATAGAGCATTTACTAGCCTTAATAAATGAGAATAAAGGGCAATCAAAAAAAGCCCTTAATCATTATAAAAAATTTGTCCGCATTAAAGACTCTTTAGATAAAGCTGCATCTAGAAAAAAGTTTGCCTATGTACAATCGCTTTTTGAGTCAGAAAAAAAGGATTTAGAAATTTCTAAACAACAAAAAAATATTGCTCTACTATCTGCTAAAAATAAATTAAAAAACCAATGGTTACTTTTTGGTGGCATTGCCATATTTGCTCTTTTTTTAATTGCTTATTTATGGCGTTCTAAAAAGTTTTTAAAAAGAAAAGAAGCATTACAAAAGCAATTTTCTCAAAATTTAATTAAAAATATTGAGCAAGAGCGCAAACGCATATCTAGCGAGTTACATGATGGTATTGGTCAAAACTTACTACTCATAAAAAACAGGTTTCAACAAACAGAAAACCCAAAAGACAACAACGATATAACACTTGTAGATGATACCATAAATGATGTTCGTAATATTTCTCATAGGCTTCATCCTTTTAGATTTGAAAAGTTAGG
Organism: Corallibacter vietnamensis; assembly: GCF_039537875.1. NCBI lineage: Bacteria > Pseudomonadati > Bacteroidota > Flavobacteriia > Flavobacteriales > Flavobacteriaceae > Corallibacter > Corallibacter vietnamensis. The sequence goes on along the minus strand of NZ_BAABBI010000002.1, from coordinate 261,769 downwards.
ACTCATAGCATCATTAAAACACACAATAGAAACATTTCAAAAAAGCTCTAAAATATTTTATTCTGAAGCTATAGAAACACCAAAAACATCTATACCAAAAGACAAAGAAATTTACATATACAGAATGATTCAAGAATGCTTGAATAATGTAGAAAAACATTCACAAGCAAAAGCTTGCAAAGTAAGTTTGTTTGAAAACGATTCTCACCTTATATTTGAAGTAAAGGATAATGGTATTGGGTTTAATGTATCTCAAAACACTGATTTACTTGATAGTTTAGGAATGAAAACATTAAAAGAGCGTGCCAAACTTATTGATGCTACTCTTACCATTAAATCTAATAAAAACAAAGGAACAACGATAAAAATAAGCGTCCCAAAATAACGTTATGCCTACAAAACTCATACTTGCAGATGACCATCCATTATTACTTAATGGAACAAAAGAGTTTTTAGAAAAACTAGGATATCATATTATTTACACAGCTATTGACGGACAAGAGGCTTACAACAGCATAATAAAACTTAATCCTGATATTGCTATTTTAGACTTTGATATGCCTAAACTTAATGGTCTAGAAATCGCTGAAGAAATAGTTAGAAAAAATGTTACTACAAAAATTATTATTCTAACACTTCACAAGCAAGAAGCCCTTTTAAATGAAGTTGGAAAATCTATTCATGGGTATATTACTAAAGATAGTGCCATGCAGGAGCTTGAGGCATGTATAAACACTATTAAGTCTGGTAAAACATACATCAGTTCAAAATTAAGCAACTCCATACATTTTGACACCAGCAACAGCGAAAATTTTGAACTTACGGTTAGTGAAATAAAAATCCTTAAATACCTCAACGAAAACTTAAGTAGCAACCAAATAGCTGAAGAATTATTTATTTCAAAACGTACCGTTGAAAAACACCGAAGCAATATTATAAAAAAACTAAATTTAGACTCTTCAAACCAAAATGCCTTGATTATTTGGTTAAAAAATCATCCTGAAATTTTTAACAAATAAACTCAAAAATGTCTTGCTTACTACGTAGACCTACGTATTGAAAACCAACCTCATTGTGATTAGTTTAGCATTCCCTATAGAACCTAAACACACACTAAATGAAAAAGCTACTACTATCATTCACGTTAGTCTTTACAATAGGTATTTCAGCTCAAAACACTATTTATGTAGATGTTAATGTTTCTGGCGGAAACAATGACGGCACATCTTGGACTAATGCGTATGAGCACTTAACAGACGCTTTAAATGCAGCCAACAATTATGATGAAATACGCGTTGCTCAAGGAAATTACTATCCAGATTTAGGAGCTACCCAAACCGACAACGATCGTTCTAGCTATTTTTTGTTGAACAAAAACTACATTACTCTTTTAGGTGGTTATAACGCAAGTAATAACTCTAGAAACCCAGAACTCTACCCAACAATTCTAAATGGTGATATACAACAAAACAATAATGACCAAAACTTTGTCTATACCATTTTTAGAACATCTGGCGACTACAATATTATAGACGGTTTTACAATTACAAATAGCAACGCTGATAATTCAGGTGGTTATGGAAGTAATGAAGGCGGAGGCATGTTTGCACGAGGTGCAAACGCTACCGTTATTTCAAATTGCAAGTTCATAAATAATAAAGCAATAAACACTACTTCTTACAACGCCAAAGGTGGCGCTATATATATTGTAGAAATTGAACCCGGAAGCTTAATAATAAGAGACTGTACTTTTGAAACAAATATGGCAAACGAAGGTGGTGCTATTTATAACAACACCTTAAACTGGGACTACGGAGGTCCTATTATTGATAATTGTACGTTTTCATCAAATACAGCAGGTAGAGGAGGCGCTTTTTATATGGGGACAACAGAAGGCACAGTTATTAAAAATTCAATTTTTGATGGTAACTCTTCAGGTTCAGGTGGTGGAGCTATTTATACTAGTGGAAGCAGTAGTTTACCACCTGTTATAGAAAATTGCTCTTTTACTAACAATTCACATACAGCAAATAATGGTATAAGTGGTTCTGCTATTTATTTCAATGGTACAGACGCAACAATATCAAAAAGTACGTTTTCTGGAAATTCGTCTGTACACAGTTCAGGTTCTGTAATTAATCCATATGGTAACATCCTTATTGACAAGTGTCAATTCTCTAACAATAGCATACCTTATATTATAAATTTAAACGATAATAAAACACTAACAATAACAAACACGCTTTTTAACGACAATGCTTCTATTGCTTTAAGTAATGGAAATGGAATAATTAATATTTCCAATTCTTCATTTTCAAACAATAACACTGCCTTACGCTTAAATGCTACCAATGGAAATACTTTATACAATTCTATTATTTGGAATAACACAACCAATATTCAAAGCTTTAATGGTATTGCAGATACAAATATTATACAAGGTGGTTATAGTAGCGGAACAAATATTTTAGATACTAATCCGCTTTTTGTGGATGTTCCTAATCAAGATTACAGATTACAAAATACATCTCCCGCCATTGGAGCAGGAAATAACTCTTACAGTAACAGTTTAAGGGATTTAGACAATAATTTAAGATTAAATGGTAGTAACATAGATTTAGGACCGTATGAAAATGGCTCGTCTGCATGTCCAACATTCAACAATAATGTTTTATATGTCAACGCAAACAATACAAGCACCTATCAAGATGGTAGCTCTTGGGCTTATGCATTTTCGTCATTACAAAACGCTTTGGACATGTATAACTCAAATTGTGGTGCTACAGCACAAGAAGTTTGGGTAGCTCAAGGAATCTATTATCCAGATGATGGTAACAATCAAATAGCAGGTAATCGCGATGAATCATTTCACCTTCCTGAAGACATCATAATACTAGGTGGTTTTAGCGGTACTGAAACCAACTCTAATCAAAGAGATTGGGAAAATAATATAACTGTTTTAAGTGGTGACATTAACACTCCAAATCAAATTAATGACAACAGTTATAATATCATTAAAACAACAAACGTAGGCAACAATATGCTATTAGATGGGTTTACCATTGAAAAAGGAAATGCTGTAAAAATTTCAACCTATGGTCAAAGAGGTGGTGCTTGGTTAAACAGAACTACTTTAAGTGGTAATAACTCTACTCCAAATGTAAAAAACTGTACCTTTCAAAACAACCAATCTTCAACATCTGCTGGAGCACTGTTTTTAGATGGCGTTACAGGAAGTACTGTAGGTATAAACCTTGAATACTGCACATTTAAAGACAATTCCTCTACAGGTGGATCTAGTGGTAATGGTGGTAATGGCGGAGCTATAACTATTGAAACGTTTTCAGGTGAAGTCACTTTAAATGTAAATATTGAAAATTGCATTTTTAATGGCAATTCAGCAAATCAAAACGGAGGCGCTATTTGGTCAAGACAAAACGCTAATGATGATGGTGTTGTAAACATCACAAATAGTTTATTTTATGGTAATATAGGAACAGGTGGCGGAATAAGCATATTAGATAATGGTGCAACAACCTACAACATGGTTAACTGCACATTAACAGAGAATGACGGTGACTCTGAAGCTGGAGCTGGCATTAGAGTTTGGAATGGAACAACCGCAACAGTAAATGTTCACAATTCAATTATTTGGGACAACACAAGAGCAAATGACCCAAACAACACACAAATTAACACGCAAATTTACGCTCCTAATTCAAACACAACCCATTGTATTATAAACAACATTTACAATACCAACTCAAATTCATCTAACGACCCTTTGTTTGTTGATGCTTTAAATAAAAACTTTAGAGTTTCGGAAACCTCAAGTGCAATAGATTCAGGGCTTTCAACACATAACAATTCAACATTTGATTTAGATGGTAATGAGCGTATCATTGGCTCTAATATTGACAGAGGTGCTTATGAGTTTGATTCTTGTATTGGCTCACCTACTGTTGTTTATGTAAATGCTAGTGCAACTGGCGCAAATGATGGAAGCAATTGGAGCAACGCATTCACGAGCCTACAAGATGCTATCAGCAATGCCATATGCGCTAATGAAATATGGGTAGCATCTGGCACATACAAACCAGGTTTACTTGAAACCGACAGTTTTATCATTCCTAATAATATAACCGTTCTTGGAGGCTTTAATGGCACCGAAACTACAGCCAATGAACGTAACTGGTCAGAAAATTTAACTATTCTTTCAGGAGATTTAAACAATGACAACACGTCAAACTCTGGAGATTCACATACTATTATAACCTTAAACGAAAACAATGTTACACTAGATGGATTTATTATTGAAAATGGTTATGCCGATGATGATTCTGATAACTCGCAAGTAGCCATTGGTCGTGCTGGAGCTGGTATTTATATTAGAAATGCTGAAAACATAAACATAAACAACTGCATCTTTAAAAACAATACCGCCTACGGAAACGGAATTAATAATGGTGTTGGTGGCGCTATAATAAACTTTGGCAACAGCGCAACTACAACCACTATTTCTAATAGTTTGTTCTTTGACAACACAGCAACTGCTGGTGGTGGCGCAATTTCAGCCGAAAGTGGTAACCTTACAACGGTAAATTGTACTATAGCAAACAATATTGCCTCTCACGGTGGTGGCATTCATATATTTGCTGGTAACGTTACAGCTACAAATAGTATATTCACTAATAACAGTGGTAGCAACGGAAATATAAATAATGGAGGAACAAACTCTCCTATTGTATCACATTGTTTATTCTTTAATATTACTTCTGGAAACAATGGTAGCATTCCTCCAAATGTAAATGATGGTGGAAATAACATTGAAAACACAGACCCTCTATATGTTGATGGTTACAAATTAACCGATAGCTCTCCTGCCATAGATGCTGGCGACAACAATTTTATAAACTTAACTGAAGATTTAGATGGAAACCCAAGAATATACAATTCAACTGTAGATTTAGGAGCTTATGAATTCATAACTTGCGAAAATTCTGTTATGGTCACATCTACGGCAGATAGCGGTTCAGGCTCTTTACGTGATGCTATTGAAAACGCCTGTGAAAATGCAGTAATCACTTTCGATCCGTCTATTAACGGTAATACCATTACTTTAACTTCTGGTGAAATTATTATAGACAAGCCGCTTGAAATTGATGGAAATGGTATAGAAAATACTATAATAAGTGGTGAAGACAATTCTAGAATCTTCAATATTCAAAGTTTAGGTACTATTATAGAGGGCATTCATTTTCAAAACGGAAATGTTCCAACAACAGGTGGTCTTGAACAAACATCTGGTGGTGCTATATATGCTTCAGAAGCAAACATGATTATTTCTAATTGTAAATTTACTAGTAACACAGCTAGTATTGGAGGAGCTATTGCATTTCACGGAGTACAACCTCAATCAGGCGAAGTGCTAGCAGATATCACAATGAGTGAATTAGGAATTTTTAACACAACGTTTCAAAACAATTCTGCTGCAACAGGTGGTGCTCTTGAAACTCGCTATGCAAACACAACCATAGAAAACGCTCTATTCTCTGGTAACAAAGCAACAAGTCAAGGTGGCGGTATGTACTTATTTACATCAACCACTACTGTTACAAACATTACTGTTTCAGGAAATTATGCAGACAATTACAATGGCGGAGTATTTGCTTACGTGCCTACTAGTGGAAATATAGGAGAGTCCTTTACTATGACAAATTCAGTAGTAAGTGGAAATGATGCTGGGTTTGCTTTTCCTAATATGGGACAATGTACAAGCTGCGATATAAGTTACTCATTAAACGGAGACTTTAACAATACTGGAGTTGGAAACTTGAATATGACTACAAATCCAGCATTTGTTAATCCTATACTAGCCAACACAGCTCCTAATTTAAACGGTGATTACGCATTAACAACATCTTCTCCTCTAGTCAACGCAGGAACAAATGCCACTATACCTGATATTAATCTAGATTTAGCAGGTAATCCAAGACTATTTGACGGCAGCATAGATATTGGCGCTTATGAATTTCAATCCACGTTAAACATTAGTGATGTTTCAACTATAGATTTTAAAATCTACCCTAACCCTGTAAAAGATGTTCTAAACATCAAAACATCTAGTCAGGAATACAGTTATCATTTATACAACATTCAGGGGCAAGAGATTTTAAAAGCAAATAACCAAACTTCAAAAACCATTGATGTTTCTAAAATATTATCTGGAATATACATTTTAAAACTTACTGATGGCACCAAATCACAAAGTTTTAAAATCATTAAACAAAATTAAACGTAGCTATTAATCAATTACCTTAAGAGGTCAAGATTTTAAAATGTCTTGGCCTCTTTATACATTTTGTCACTACGTAGACCTACGTATTGCCACAAAATAACATCATAATTAATTTAGTAAACCATTAATATCAGCCTCATTAAGCTTACTAACTAGTAACACTTTATGCTTATGAAAACCTTTACATCACTTAAATCTATCTGTTTTTTAGCAATACTATGTTTAATTAGTATTACTAATTTAAAAGCTCAAGCACTGACATTTTCTCCTAACCCAATTGATATGGGTAATGTAGAAGTAGGGCAACATAGGGAAGCATTTGTAATGGTTTCTGATTCTGATCCTGAAACCGAACCCAATGCATCTTACATAGCAGACATTTATATAACTGATGATGCTGCAGGCGTTTTTTTTACTGGAAACTATTATTATGATTCTAACGGTGGTCAAGGAAATTTAGGTGTAGGAATTAACGCTACTACTGAAGGCGTTACTTATACGGCCACCTTAAACATTGAAGTTGAAGAAACTAGTGGTACTGAAACTTATCAATTACCTATTACAGCTTATGCCGTACCGGCTGTATATCCAGAATTAAGGGTTACAAATCCCAACTTCGGTACCATTCACGTAAATACAAACACAACTCAAGATTTAATACTAGAAAACATAGGTAATGAAGATTTAGAGATCTCTAATTTCAATTTAGACACCTCATCAGAGACATCATTCTCATTCACACCACCTACTACACCACTAATCATTACGCCTGGAAACACGTATAATGTTCCTATAACATTTTCTCCAACACCTATGGCCTCTGGAAATGCTTTTGATAGGTCTACAACACTTACTGTTACTAGTAATGACTTCTTTAATTATCAAACTGACATCAATTTAAACGGACATGTTTTTGCCAGTAACCCTTCATACTCAAACACAGATTTTGGCAATGTAGAAGTTGGCCAAACGGTTTCAGGTACAAACACAATAACAAATAATGGTGAAGGTGAACTTTTCATAGACAGCATATATTTTGACGATTATCCTGTTGGTGCTGATGCTACTGCAGATTTTGTTATAACAACACCAATTACATTCCCTGTGGTTTTAGCTCAAGGTGAATCCTTAATTGTTGATTTATCTTTTACACCAGGCAATACTAGCTTTAGAAGAGCGTATATGTATTACACAGTACAAAACCATACCAATCCAGCCATTCCAGTCATTTTAGAAGGCGTTGGTGTGCAATCAGAAATTGCATTTCCTTCAGAAATAAACTTAAACAACACTAGAGTTGGCGAAGTAGCTACTTACGCATTAGAAATACAAAACCCTGGAACTTTAGAAACAGAAGTGTCATCATTAGAAATTTCAGGAACGCATAGCGAGCTATTTTCTATAACAGATAATAGTGCTCAAACGATTCCTGCTGGTGGCTCTGTAACTTATAATATAGAGTTTTCAGGTAATACTGTTGGCGGTAAAACAGCCGAAATAAATTTCACAAGTAATGTAGATAGCAGTCCACATAGCATTAGCCTTTTAGCAAATGCTACCAACTCTTCTTTAAGAGTGAGTCCAGCTGAATTAGAATTTCCTGAAACGCAAATTGGTACTACAACATCGCCGCAAACAGTAACATTATCAAACGAGTTTGGTACAGATGCTGTTGAAATTCAAAACATCACTTTACCTAGTGCTGACTTTACAGCTAGCGGTATTGTCACGCCATTAACTATTCCTGCTGGTGATAGCGTAACTTTTCAAGTAACTTGTAATCCGCAACAAGGTGGTAATGTTTTTGCTCCGCTAGTAGTTGAAAGCAACGATGATAATGCCTCTATAGGTATTAATTTAATGGGAACTGGTGTTGCGCCTGAAATTGAATTAAGCAGAACATCTATATTCTTTTTAAACACAAAAATATCTACAGAAGGACGTACTGAACTACTTTCTATACACAACAACGGTAGTGGCAATTTAATTATCAACGATGCCAATATAGCAAACAACCTTGGTAACTTTGGCCCTATTCAATTTGAGATTTCTGAAACATTAAGCTTACCTATCACAATACCTCCTGGGGAATCATCAATAATACCTGTAACATTCAATCCTACTTACGTAGGCGGATATACGGCTAGATTAAACCTTGATACAAACGATGGTGATTTTCGTGTATTCTTAAGTGGTACTGCTATTGCTCCTTATGCTAATATTACTAAAAATGGTGACTTCCCTGAAAATATTAGAATTGGAGAAACTGTTACCAAAAACTTTACCATTACAAACAATGGTGTTGGTACTTTAGAAATATCAGATTTTGAACTTGTTGAAGTTGGAATTGACGCTGATGATGAACCAGATTATAGTATTGATATGACTTTACCTTTTTATGTAGCCGAAGGCCAAAGTCGTAATGTTCAAATTCAAGCAACACCTTTATCAACGGGTTATAAAAATGTAGAATTACAACTTACTACAAATACAGACCCTGGTGCCATAACAGGAGATCCTTTATTATGGTCTTATACAGTATTAGACCTAGCTTACTTTGAAGGCGAAGGCGTTAAAGAAATGACCGATGTTGAAATTGGTGGCACATCATATACACCATACACAATAACCAATTCCGGATCAGCGACTATGGTTATTTATAGCGAAAATACAGCACTGTATCAAACTGGTGGTACGTTTTCTATTCCTAACTACACCGAGTTACCTTCTGAATGGAGTACGTATAATAATTTCCCTTTTACTATAGAACCGGGAGAAAGTAGCGATATCATAATTGCTTATTCGCCTTCGTTAGCATCAGCTTACGGAGAAATTGCTTTAAGAACGGGGCCTATTTTAAATAACGAAAATGTGGGTGGTTTTGATTACTCTGTTAAAATCAAAGCTTTTGGCGGCGCTTTACTTCCTGCTCTAACTGTTTTAGATGCAGAACCTATTACCTTTCCTGAAACAAGTATTGGTCGCTCTAACCCTCAGTCTTTTACAATACAAAATACCGGAACTGCAGATTTAGTTATAAACAACACCTACGGTGATGGCGTGTTTATGTTTAGAGATCAAGGAGTATTAACAAACATAACACTAGGTGTTGGAGAAACCATGGACTTTGAAGTTATATTCAGCCCTGATGTTCTTGGTACAGTAAATGGCTATATTGGTTTTGACACAAACCTTCAAGAGCCATACGCTATTGTTGATACTACGGGAGAAAGTATTGAACCTGCTGAAATTATTGTCAATGGTTTAATGTTTGAGGCAGACAGAACCACCAATCTAGGAGATGGAAAATATATTTTAAGTGGTAATGTGCATGCTGGTAAAATGGAGTTTGGTGATGACGTGACTGTAAACTTAGCAAATAATAGTGTCAGCTGCCAGTGTAAAGTATACACTACAGACATTACGCAATTCGGTAGTTTTGGTGGTCCTCAAGTAGACCTTATGGAAGGAGATATTGCTCTTAAAATAGAACAAGACACAGATGGCAACCCATATATAAACACTGCTTTAGATGCTGCTACAACTGGGGTTTCTACTTTTTTCACCCTTGTTGGTATTCCTATAGAGTTTTCAAAATTTGAAATCATATCTGGTACCGACCCAGGTATTGAAATTGGTGGCTCGGTAAGTTTACCCACTGAAGTTTTTGGACCTCAAGTAAATGTATCAATTGATAGATTACGTGTCGTAGAATCGGGTGTAAACATCGCAGGATCTTCTAGCATAAACGGAAACCCTTCTGTAAAAGTTTTCAATACGTTCGAGCTTCGTAACGCATCAGTAAACTTTGACACTTTCGAAAACTCTTTTGGTGGCTCTGCGGCTATAAAATTATCATTATTAGGTAAAACAACATCTATTGCTGGCGGCGTACAAATAATCAATGGCGGTTTAGATGCTGTTTCTTTAGAAGTAGAAATCAGCCCTGGAATACCATTAGCAAATACTGGATGGGAATTGTCTGGTGGTAATGGTTTTATAAACGGTATTCAAGTACCACCGCTTTCTATAGGTTTGGGTGTAGATTTAAAACCTATTGCGCCAATAGATATTTTAAAGCTAGACAACATGCAATTGGCATACACATTTGGCACATCGCTTGAAGCTAGCGGTACCATTCTTGTTCTTAATCAAGAAGTTGGTGGCGGAAGCATTTTAGTAAATAGTTTAGGCCTAAATGCGAGTGCTTATGTAAATCTTTTTCAAATATTTAGAGGTGATGTTTCTCTGCTTGTAGAAAACAGATCTAACGGACTCTTTGCTGAAGCGTCGGCTGATATGTCTCTTACCATTCCTGAAATACCTGCTAGTAACTGCACGGTATGCGAAGCTGTTAATAACTTCTTACCTTTCACAGTTGCTAATCTTCAAGCTAAAATAAACAACGACAAGTTCAAAGCAAGCACAACCATTGCTGACGTTTTAACTGTTGATGTTGATGTTGAATACGGTGGTAATGTGAACGTTGGCGGTAGACTTGGCCCTATTTCATTCGGAGAACGTGGTCAATTACCTGAAGGACATTATTTTGAAAATGACCTCAATGCAAAAGCGGCCAATCGTCTAGAAGGTAGTAGCTTGGTTTTTCAAGCCAGAAATGCCAATACAGCCATCCCTTTCAACCTGCCTCAAAGTTATGATAACATCATTGTGCGTATAGAAGGAGAAAACAACTACCCTAACGCGACTTTAAGCCTTCCTGACGGTACTGTTTTAACGCCTACAAATGCTGAAACAAACAGTGCTTTATATACTGAAAGTAATGAAAACACCAGAGTTTTCTACATCTTAAAAGATACCCAAGTGGGCGATTACGAAATTAACATTGAAGGAACTGACACATATCAATTTGATATTTTCGGTGCGGGTTATGCGCCTGAAATCGAAATAACAAATGTAAATTACAACAATACCACAAAAGACCTTACAATTACTTGGAGCGACCAAGACGTTGATAGTGATGCTTTAGTGTCTCTATATTATGATATTGACGGTAAAGGTGCTAATGGTAAACAAATAGTTGGAGATATATCTGAAAACGATAACACAAATCAATACACTTTCAATGCATCAGATTTAATAAGTGGCACATATCATGTGTATGCTAAAATTGAAGACGAATCCAACCCTGCTGAATACGTTTATGCAACAACGACATTTACTGTTGTAAATGAGTCTCCTGTAAACACACCAACGCTAATTGGTGAGTTAGTTGACAATGTCTTTAAACTTGCTTGGAACCCAGTAAGAGATGCTGATCACTACGTTATGTATATAGATGAAGAAGAAGTTTCTCGCTTTAGCAAAAGCCAAGGTGTTGGTAGCGCAACAGCTTTCGACTTTACTGAAATAGCTCCTGGCCGTACTTACAAATTTGGTGTAACGGCTATGAGAGAAGAAACTGATGGGTCTTTTACTGAATCTAACTTATCAAACGTCATTGACTTTGAATTCATCAGTCCTGATGTTAATAACATCCCTAAACTAGAAACTCAAAGTCTAGCAGATGTTACTGATCCTTGTAACCCTTATACATTTACGGTGAGTTATTCTGACCCTGATTCTGAAGACGACTTAACACTAACCATGCCTACACATCCAGCAGGCATGACACTTACCGGTGATGTTATAAACTGGACACCTACGCAAGACCAAATAGGTAAGCACCAAGTGATTTTAAACATTGCAGACAACCATGGTGGTATAGAAGAGAAAAGCTATGTTATTACGGTTTATAACGCAAATTCTGCGCCTATACCAGACACTAAAACATTACCGCTAGTAGAGGCTGAATGTAGTGTAACCTTAACAGCGCCAACAGCTACTGATGATTGTAGTGGTGCCGTTACAGCCTCAACAACAGATGCTACAACCTACAACCAGCCAGGAGAGTATTTAGTTACTTGGGTATATCAAGACACTACAGGTAATCAGTCTACACAAATACAAAGAGTGCTCATTACAGATGCTATAGCACCTACTACAGTATGTCAAAACATAACAGTACCATTAGATGAAACGGTAGGCTTTGTAACAATATCACCTGATGATGTTAACAACGGTAGCACAGATAACTGTACGAGCACTACAGATTTAATCGTAAGTCTATCTCAAGACACATTTACTGAAGAAGGCACGTTTGATGTAACATTTACGGCTCAAGACAGTAACAACAATACAAGCTCATGTACAGCGCAAGTAACAGTTGTATCTACATTAAGTGTAAACGATGCTAATGCATTACAAAACATCAAACTCTACCCTAACCCGAATAATAGCGGCATACTAAACCTTAAAATACCTAATAACATAACGATTGATAAGGTTGAAGTTTATGATACCTTGGGCAGACAGGTAATGAGTCTAAATCAAATTGAAAATGTTATCAACATTCAAGACCTGTCTTCAGGAACATACATTTTCAAACTTTATTCAGACAATGAAACAACAACAAGAAGAATTACAAAAATGTAAAACAACACTTATGAGAAATATGGCACACCGCAATACCATATGATCGTAATTTAAAAATATCAAAGAGGCTATTAATCAATTACCTTAAAAGGTCAAAACCGTAAAACGTTTTGGCCTTTTTTCATAAAATACTATACGTAGACCTACGTATTGTCATAAAATAGTAACCAAACTAACTTTACACCTTATTTCTCCAGAAAACCTAATCTATTTTTAAATGAAAAAACTATTACACATTATTTTTCTATCAACCGCTATAAACACGTTAGCTCAAAATAGTATGGTAAGTAGTGCAAACAATGCACAATCATCACAAGGATCTATTAGCTACACAATAGGTCAAACGGTATTTACAAACAGTACATCAACCCACGGAACTATAGAACAAGGCATTCAGCAACCTTATACTATTTCTCAAACATTAGGAACTCATAATAATGATATATCACTAAAAATGATAGCATTTCCTAATCCCACAACTAATACACTACAACTCAAAATAGAAAACTATAATAAAGAGACATCTTACAACCTTTCAGACATTTCAGGAAAAACCTTAAGCAACCATAAAATATCAAACCAGCAAACCATAATCAATATGCAATCATACCCTGCGGCTACATATTTTTTAAGTATCTACAAACAATCTAAACACATCAAAACTTTCAAAATCATTAAAAATTAAGTAACATGAAAAAACTATACATAGCCTTATCCCTTATTTGTTGCTTTAGCATGCAAGCTCAAACACCAGAAAAAATGAATTACCAAGCAGTAATTAGAGATGCTGCAAATGAGCTTATAAGCAATACCAATGTTAGTATGCAAATAAGTATTTTACAAGGCAATGCATCAGGCAATACGGTTTTTACTGAAACCCACACACCTACTACAAACCAAAACGGATTAATAAGTATTGAAATAGGAACAGGTACAATTATATCTGGAGATATAACAACCATAAACTGGGCAGATAACACATACTTTATAAAAACAGAAACCGACCCTACCGGCGGAACAAACTATACCATAACAGCCACAAGCCAATTATTAAGTGTACCGTATGCACTACATGCCAAAACGGCCTCTACGGTAAGTAACCCAGTACTTATGGAACCTTATATTTTAGGTAGAAGTAACCAAACTGATGATGGAAAATTTAGTTACAATGGTAAAACTGGTTGGCAAGCAGCAAACGAAATGTGCAAGGATACCTATTATAACGAACCGTATGCAAGAGCATTTACCGCCGAACAAATAACACAAGCCATTGTTATTGGTAATTATTCATCTAATTCAAATTATGACAACGTCTCTTTTTGGGTTATTACCTCTTCTGCTATTAAAGGAGATTCTTTTAATGCTTCTAATTCTTCTGGTTTTAATAATTCACAAAACCTATCTGAAAACGCAGGAGATGTCTCTAGAGGAGTTAGAGGTACTATTGTTTTTAACTACACAAGCATAGGAAACGGTGGTGGCACAACAATACCACGATTTTTTAATGTAGAACAAGAAGTTATGAATAATCAAAACCTCCCTTGTCTTTGTGGCACTTACAAACCAGCGCAACAAAATTAAACGTAGCTATTAATCAATTACCACAAGAGGTCAAAACCATAAAACGTTTTGGCCTCTTTTTTTCATAAACATTAAAAACCTCAAACATACACAAGTATTCTGTGGCACAACACACCCCAAACCACACAAATCCACACACATATACCAAAACACTGCTTTGATTCTATAAAAAATCTGTTAGATTTGTAGGTATAATTATAATAGATATAACATGACTAGTAGTGTTATATGTACGTTGCCTCCAATTTAAAAAATGAACATACTACTATTTTCAGCTTTCTTACTTATTCTAATTTTACTGATTAGATATTTTACTTCTTCTGACAAAAAGAGTGGTTTAAAAATGCTTACAATTTTCGGAATTGTAATCGGACTTTCTGCTTTAGGATTGAATTCATTGTTTGACGACTCATTTGGTGCTTCAACCCCAGTAAATGTTCGGACTGAAAATCTGACTGATAAAAACTTAAAAATTTATTCCATAGCTTTTTGGGACAACGAATGGAACGGAAAAGGAAATTATGTCACTTTTGACAAAAATTTGAAGCCAAATAAAACGTCTGACTTTTGGTTCGAGAATGATGGAACAACTGAATTTTGGCTTGTTGCAAAAAACGCAAGGGGCGAAATTAATTACTTAAATGTTGTTACAGATAAAGAAAGTGAGTTTGATTTTAAAATAACAGAAAATAAAAATATTGACCAAGACAAAATAGCAATCGCAAAGGAATTGACATTTAAAACGGACAAAAGTGAACAAATGAAAAGTTTTGCATTTTGGACAAATATTATATTAATCGGACTTTTGATTTTGAGTCTGATAAAAATAAAAGCCAGCGTACAACACCGGCTATAGTTCATTGCTTCTGACTTTCCTTGCGGAAAGTCCTCGCAAGTAACCACGCAACAAAATCATACACAAAACACGTTGCATGTAATTTGAAAAAACCTAAATCATAAATAATAAATGTATATAAAAAATCAACAAACCGAACTTTTTAAAGAACATAAAATTGAATCTTATTTGAGCAAAATAAGAGAATCCATTTTCAAAAAAATTGAAAAATACAACAACACTTACATCTTAAACGTTGACATAGATAAAGAAATAGAAAAAATATTATACAAATACGATTTAGTAACATTAAAGGTTCCTACCTTAAACAAAGAAACAGTTTTATCCTCAATAACTGAACATAAAATCAGCGGTCATAGATTCCCTAAAAACATAAAAGCAGACCCAAACAAAGAGTATAAAATTGAACAAATTAATCACCTAGTTAGCTTCATTGGTAACGAGGAGTTCTTTAACTATTCACCAACTTCAAACAATCCAAAAACAGTAAAAGCCTGTATTCATAATAACAAACTTGAATTTACATTGAGCAACTGGAATAAAATTAGAGAAAATGAGGAAACAATTGAAAAACTAAAAAATGAGTTCTCAAACAATTTAGATTTGATTGAAACTAATTTATCCGCCCTAAAAAAAGATGTAAACGTATTTAAAAACAACCTAAAAACTGAAATAAACAAGTTCTTTACAGAAAAGAAAAACCTCATTACCAAAGAAAATAAAACGCTTGAGAAATTAAAACCGTCTTAAAATACTAACCACAACAACCTATACAACCCATTGCTTAACTCTAACCAACTCAAAAAATCCTCACAGATTTTCTATTCAGTTTTTATTCACTAAATTACATGCTTAAATACACCATAAAACACAACAGCACAATCACTCACTCAAACGCTAAATAAAAAACAATATGAATACAATAACCAATAATTTCTCAATCGAGCTTTTTATATGGCAAGCTTTTATTTTATTAGCAATAGGACTTTGGATTTATTGCTTGATTGATATTTTAAAAAATAAGTTTGCCCAAAACAACAAACTAATTTGGATTTTAGTAGTCATTTTTATGCCATTTATAGGGCCTTTATTGTACATAATCATTGGAAAAAACAAGAAACTAAACTAAAAAAAGCGCCAAACCCTAACACCATCTAAAAACCATCACCTGTCCTCACCTACTTCATACACGAGCACGATGCCAGTAATTATGAAAAAACAAACAGTCATATTATCAATATTTCTCTTATTCCAATTTTTGATTTATGGACAAGAATACACTGAATCAGAAGAATTCATGTTGACCAAATATGACAAGTCTTTATTTGAAAAAATGTTGTCATCAAGTGGAGAGTTCAATGGAAACACTCAAATTTATATAACCGACAGTCTAGAAAATAAACTTAAGGAAATCGAAGTCTTTATTGAAACTTATGAAAATGACTCAAAAGTTGAGGAATTAATAACAACTGACTTTAAAAATGTCAAGAAAATAATTCGAGTAGTTATTAACCAATGCGCTTGTTATTGTGATACATCAAAGTATTATTTTTTTGTAACTAACAATAAAAAACTAATTGAACTTCCAACAATTGAACAAGAAGATTACGAATTTGAAATGAAAACTAAAGATTATGTTTTCAATGCAGAATTTCAAACAATTGAATTGACAGAATTTCAAGATGAAAAGATAAAAGAAAATGAGAATGATGAACCAACTTTCAAATTAAAATCAAAAAAGGTTTTGAAAAAATACAAATGGAATGGAAATAAACTGAATAAAAAATAACCAAACCCTAACACCATCTACAAACCACCACCTGTCCTCACCTACTTCTCACACAAGCAAAGCATAATGGCATAGCAAAACCCTCACGCACTCCCTTCTGCCTCAAGAACCCTTACTTAATTAGCACCCAAACCACACAAATCCACACACATATACCAAAACACAACTTTGATTTTATAAAAAATCCGTTAAATTTGTAGGTATATGCACAATCAAAATAAGCACACGAGGCTGTTTATCTGTATGTTGCCAGTAATTAAAACCTAAACAAATGACAAAGAAAAAATCAAATGAATGCTACTTTTTTGAAGTACTAATTCTTGACCCAAGTGGAAAGAGTGAAATTTTGTCACCAAAAAGTTTGGTTTACGGACTTATGTCTACCGAGAAGTTATGGAGTAATGCAAAAAGCATTGAAAAAAATGACGAGTTTGCAATTGAGGATACTGATATAGAATTAAAAATCAAACCAGTAGATACATCTTCAACGCTTTATGACTTAATAGAAGCTGGCTTCTTAATCAAAGTCAAATCATCTGATTTTGATAAATTAGAGAGGTTTAGGTATATGTTCGTGATACATTTAAGAAATAGATTGTCATTTGAACACATAAGAATCCTAACTGATGATATAAGTACTGAAATATCTAACAAGGCGTATCCTCTAATTAACGAATTGGAGAATTTGTTGAGACGTTATATCTCTAAATTCTTTACTCAAAAAATTGGTTTGGATTGGTGGCAAAAAGCTGTTCCTGATAAAGTTATCGAAAAAACTAAAATGAGAACAGGGAATGAGAACGTTTTCTCAAATATTGTACAAACTGACTTGACTTTAATTGACTTCGATGATTTAGGGGAAATAATATACAAGCATAAACTTGGATTTAATAGACCGCAAAATTTAGCCGATAGCCTTGCAGATGTAACAACATTAGAAGAACTTGAAAAACTAAAGGCTGACCTTGATAGTAATTATAATCGGTTTTTTAAAGAAAATTTCAAGGACAAAGGATTTGATAAAAAATGGAAGCAATTATTTAAAGTAAGAAACAAAGTTGCTCATAACAATCTTTTTATCAAAGATGATTTAGAGAGTACGATTGAACTGCACAAAGAATTGAAAGAAATTATCTTAAATGCTGAATCAAAAATTGATGAATTCAAATTTTCTGTAGAGGAACAGGTTGCTATAAGAGAAAAAATATCTGACAAAGTAGAATCAAATGAATCTTTAAGCTCACCTAAAGTTTTAGGAAAAATTGACCTTTCTGAATATGAAAGAGATGAATCGGATTTCTTTGATATAATCACAGAGGAAGAATTTTTTAAAGAGTTGGAACGAGCGGAAAATTCACTTCGATACAACAATCTTACTTATGTTGGACTTAAATCATTCATAACGAAACTTTTAGGTTCTAAAGGATATGCTTTTGGACCGAGTTACGCTCTTGCGAATATTCTTAAAGAACAAGAAAAGGTGGAAATTTATGATGTAGATGACCCAGCATCATATTGGCCGGTAAAAGCAATTAAAAAAATAAAATAACTACTGGCAACATTGGCTATAAATAATTACTTATTCTAACCTACTTCATACACGAGTACGAAGTGCGAACTGGTGAAGCAAACCTTATACAAAATCGTTGACAGTGATTTAGAACAAACGTCCCAATTTTGAATTTAAAGGAGTAGTTAAATCAATCACTTCAAATTTCAAATTAAACCCTTCCTTCAAAGGCTCTATCATTTTTTTGAACGACTTTCGGTCTTTTGTTATATAAGCATCAATTTTGCGATTATGAATTTGAGCAAAAAGTTTTATATCATTAATAACAACTTTTCTCTCACCAAAATCACCGAACTTTCCTAAATCTTTTAACAATGATAAAAACTCGCCTGAAAATTTAGCATCTGAAAAATCAAACTCTAACAATCTAAATGTATTTAAAGAAAGTAAATTTTCTGGATTATCACCTACAGAATATTCACTTACGACTATTGTCGACAAATACATTTCAATATTATTTTCAATAAAGTATTTGAAATAATCAACACAATTTTGATGAAACTCATCATCTCTTTTAAGCAAACGAATACAAAAAGAACAATCTAACAGAACACTTTTTATTCCATTCATATTCCTTCTGCTTTAATGTCATTTAACCAAGTATCAACATTAGCTATCTTACTTAAGTTTACCGAAGCTTTATCAATAACTTTATCTAATAGTGATTTATTAAAAATAGGTTTATATTGAATAAACTGTAAAAGCACTAAATCCGTTAAAGTTCCATCATCAAGATTTTTTTTACCTCTAACCTTAACACCATATGGTTTATATGTTTTCTTTTCACCATTCATTATCTGTTCTTTAGTGGCAGAAACTGTTACATTACCATATTTACCCGTACTAATGTGAAGATTTGGATTTTTTCCTCCTTCTTGATAAATTTCACCATATAAATAAAACTCACTTTCAAAATAAGTCGGAGCAATCATTTCATAATTAGTTGATTCATCAATAACTAAAGACGTACTATCTGATAAAGAGTTGTTAAACTCTATCTTATAACCTTCTCTAAAAGCTCTTTTTTGAAATTTATCAATTATTGATTGCCTCTTATAATCTAAAAAATCTAAATTACTTCTATTTTTAATTTCACTAGTTAATCCATTAAATAAAATTACAGCAGTTATTGGTAAAAAAAACTTATGTTTTGCAGAACCTTCTTCTAGGTCATAAGAAATATGTGGACGATTACGCTTTTCTTTTCGATTTGGATATAAGAAAGTCTCGATATCTGATATAAAATCTTTAACTTCATTTATATCAACATCTTTAGGAGTCAGAGTATTATCTCTATTTGTAACTCTAATTTCTATGTAACCTTGTTCTTCCACTTCTATCTTACTAAAATACAAATTTAAGTTATTAAAAAAAACTACCCTCAACAATAGGTATAAAAATAGCTTTATAATTGCTAATTCCAATTCTTTGAATATATTTAAAAAGTTAATTATTAACCTAAAATCATTAACTTTAAAACCAAAATAAACTTTTGCTAATAATTACACACAACACCTTATATCACAATTAAATGATGATAAATTTTCAAAAAACAAACCCTGTGTTTTTATATATACTTTCAGGAGTTTTCATAATTATAGCTAGTAGTTTTAAATCTGAAAACAGTGTCATACATTATACTCTTGGAGTAATTGGTTTATTAATTTTTGTATTAGCAATTATAGTACGTTTTAAAAAATAACAGGTAATCATAAAACATAGTTCCTAACAAACTCATACAATTCTGTTAGTAGTTATAAACAAAGCCTTCTAAAGTAAAGATGTTACTTACATCCATTTCAAAAACTTCTGCCATTCCCAAAGCAAAAACCCTTCACAAAACATATATCCCTAATTCCATAGCTGGTATTGTTTTCCTCCTAACCCTTACCACTTTTACCAATCCATCTTGCAGAATAGCAAACAGAAAAAATCATCAAAAAAAACAACGCAAACAATATCAAATAACAACAAAAAAACCCCACGCCCATCACCCCACACTGTTTCCCATAGCTACTTCGGGTCTAGTTCGGGTTTCCTTCGGGTTTACTTCGGGTTTACTTCGGGTTAAGTCGGGTGAGTTCGGGTCAAAAACCACAATAATCACACACAATATGTAAGAGAATTCATCAACCATACTCAAAAATCACATAAACCATACACCACTAATACACAAACCCTTAAAACATCAAAATCATAAAATAACACCCTTTTTTTAACAACATATTTGAAAATCACTTCTAATTTCATAATTTGCATGTCTTCAATCGTACTTAAACCAATGACACAAATAACCAGACTCTTTGATTTTCCATACTACCAACTGGAAACATACAACCTTGAAAAAGCTTTAGTAACTAAATATGATGGTAAGTGGGTAGCCACATCCACAAAAGATTACATAAACAAAGCCAATGCTGTGAGTCGTGCACTTTTACGTTTAGGCATCCAAAAAAACGATAAAATAGCCGTAATTTCATCCTCAAACAGAACCGAATGGAATATCATGGACATAGGCATCCTACAAACAGGAGCCCAAAACATCCCAATATACCCTACCATTTCTGCTGAAGATTACGAGTATGTCCTAAACCACAGTGAGTCTATTTACTGTTTCGTTTCTGACGAAGAAGTCCTAGAAAAAGTCAATAAGGTTAAGCACAAAACAAAAATCAAAGACGTCTATTCCTTCAACCATATCAAAGGTTGCAAGCACTATTCAGAACTATTTGAACTAGGTAAAGACACAAGCAACCAAAACGAAGTTGAAGCCAGAAAAGACAATGTCACCGAAGACGATTTAGCAACCATCATTTATACCTCTGGTACCACAGGCAGACCCAAAGGCGTTATGCTATCTCACAAAAACATTGTTAGCAATGCCCTAGACAGTATTCCACGCTTACCTATTTATGGTGCCGGAACCATTGTTTTAAGCTTCCTTCCTATTTGTCACATTTTTGAACGCGTATTAATATACATTTACCAATACGCAGGCGCCAACATTTACTTTGCTGAAAGCATAGACAAGATAAGCGACAACATAAAAGAAGTAAAACCACACCTCATGAGTGTGGTACCTAGACTACTAGAAAAAGTATACGATAAAATATACGCCAAAGGCGAAGACCTTACAGGCATCAAAAAGAAACTGTTTTACTGGGCTATAGACTTAGGAGAACAATGGCAACCCTACAAGCAAAACGGAGCCTGGTATGAATTCAAATTAAGCATTGCCAGAAAACTAATTTTCAGCAAATGGCAAGAAGCCCTAGGTGGTAACCTTAACACTATGGTATCCGGAAGTGCTGCACTACAGCCACGACTAACACGTATTTTTTGTGCCGCCGGAATGCAAATCATGGAAGGCTACGGCCTTACAGAAACATCACCCGTTATTTCCGTAGGCAAATATGCTGACAACATGTTCAAAGTAGGAACCGTAGGTAAACTCATCAACAACGTTGAAGTAAAAATAGCTGATGATGGCGAAATACTCGTAAAAGGCCCTAATGTCATGATGGGATACTACAAAGACCCAGAAAAAACCGCAAGCGTTATGACTGGAGAGTATTTCCATACAGGAGACAAAGGAGAAGTAGACAAAGATGGCTTCCTTAAAATTACAGGACGAAAAAAGGAAATGTTCAAAACCTCTGGCGGAAAATACGTAATCCCTACCCTATTAGAAAACGAATTAAAACAATCGCGTTTCATAGAACAAATAATGGTCATTGGTGAAGGTCAAAAAATGCCAGCCGCACTTATTCAACCTAACTTTGAATTTATCAAAGAATGGATAGAACGTAAAAAACTAAATATAGGTACAAGCAACAAAGAAATTTCAGAATCCCAACAAGTAATAGACAGAATACAAAAAGAAATTGATAACTGTAACAAACACTTTGGTAAATGGGAACAAATAAAACGCTTTGAACTCACACCAGATATTTGGTCTATAGATGGTGGTCAACTCACACCAACTATGAAAATGAAGCGCGATGTTATAAAAGGCATCTATCAAGATCTTTATAATAAAATATACAATTAAACATACCCAAAAATAGAAAGACCTTAATAAAAGGTCTTTTTTTATGTTAAATTACCATTATTTATTATGCATGCATAACAAAATTTATTATATTTGAATCAATGAAAATATTTTAAATGAAAGATAAAACTATTGATTATGTTTTGCGAACCACTTGGTTAGCTGTAAACAAAATGTATAATGAAGAAGCTGCCAAGTTTGATAGTACTATGGCAACAGGTTTTACGCTATTAAGTATTGACCCTGAAAAAGGAACACCTTCTACTTCATTAGGCCCTAAAATGGGTATGGAAGCAACAAGCCTTTCCAGAATACTAAAAACTATGGAAACAAGAGGTTTAATTGAGCGTAAACCTAACCCTGAAGATGGCAGAGGTGTTTTAATACACCTTACAGATTTTGGTAGAGAAAAGAGAGCTTACTCTAGAGAAAAGGTATTAACCTTTAATGATGCCATAAAAAAACACATCCCATTAGAGAAGCTTCAAAGCTTTTATGAAGTAGCCGAAGTCATTAATGAACTAATTTCAAACAAGAAAATATACAATCAAAAAGATAATATCCTAAAATAGACATGAGTAAACGTAGAATCAAAAAAGTAGCCATTATTGGATCAGGAATTATGGGAAGCGGTATTGCTTGTCATTTTGCCAATATTGGTGTAGAAGTCTTATTATTAGACATTGTACCAAGAGAATTAAACGATGCCGAAAAAGCTAAAGGATTAACCTTAGAAGATAAGGTCGTAAGAAACCGCATTGTAAACACTGCATTAGCCGCATCGTTAAAATCTAAACCATCACCAATCTATCACAAAGATTTTGCTAACAGAATTACTACTGGTAATCTTGAAGATGATATAGCAAAAGTGGCAGATGTAGATTGGATTATGGAAGTCGTTGTAGAAAGACTTGACATTAAAAAACAAGTATTTGAAAAACTAGAACAACACCGTACACCAGGTACTTTAATTACATCAAATACATCTGGTATTCCTATTAAGTTTATGAGTGAAGGACGCAGCGAAGATTTCCAAAAGCATTTTTGCGGAACGCACTTCTTTAATCCAGCACGTTACTTAAAATTATTCGAAGTAATTCCTGGACCTAAAACATCTCAAGACGTTTTAGATTTCTTAAACGGATATGGCGAACAATTTTTAGGAAAAACATCTGTAATCGCTAAAGATACACCTGCTTTTATTGGTAACCGTATTGGTATTTTTGGTATTCAATCCTTATTTCATCAAGTAAAAGAATTAGGATTGACTGTTGAAGAAGTTGATAAATTAACGGGTCCTGTTATTGGACGTCCAAAATCGGCAACTTTCCGTACGGTAGATGTTGTTGGATTAGACACTTTAGTGCATGTTGCTAACGGAATTTACGACAACTGTCCTAATGACGAAGCACATGAGCTTTTCAAATTACCAGATTTCATCAATACCATGATGGAAAACAAATGGTTAGGAAGTAAAACTGGTCAAGGATTTTATAAAAAAGTTAAAACAGACGATGGTAAAAGTGAAATTTTATCATTAGACTTAGATACATTAGACTATCGTTCTAAAAAAAGAGCCTCTTTCCCTACGCTTGAATTAACAAAAACTGTAGATAAAGTCATCGATCGTTTTCCAATTTTAGTAAAAGGAAAAGATAAAGCTGGCGAGTTTTATCGCAAAAACTTTGCAGCAATGTTTGCTTACGTATCACATCGTATTCCTGAAATTTCAGACGAATTATATAAGATAGATGATGCTATGAAAGCTGGATTTGGTTGGGAACATGGTCCTTTCCAAATTTGGGATGCAATTGGTGTAGAAAAAGGTCTTGAAATCATGAAAGCTGAAGGGAAAACACCTGCAGCTTGGGTAAATGATATGGTTGCTTCTGGTAACACCTCATTTTACACAGTAAAAGATGGAGCTACTTATTTCTACGATATTGATAAGAAAGCACAAGAAAAAGTACCAGGACAAGATAGTTTCATCATATTAGATAACATCAGAAAATCTAACGAGGTATTTAAAAACTCTGGTGTAGTTGTTGAAGATTTAGGTGACGGAATTTTAAATGTTGAATTCCAATCTAAAATGAACACTATTGGTGGCGACGTACTAGCTGGTTTAAATAAAGCAATAGACTTAGCTGAAAAAGATTTTGCTGGTTTAGTGGTTGGTAACCAAGGAGCAAACTTCTCTGTTGGTGCAAACATCGGAATGATTTTTATGATGGCTGCAGAACAAGAGTATGACGAGCTTAATATGGCGATCAAATACTTCCAAGACACGATGATGCGCATGCGCTACTCGTCTATTCCTACTATTTCTGCACCTCATGGTATGACACTTGGTGGCGGATGTGAATTATCACTTCACGCAGATAAAGTTGTTGCTGCTGCAGAAACTTACATGGGATTAGTTGAATTTGGAGTTGGTGTAATTCCAGGTGGTGGCGGATCTAAAGAAATGGCTTTAAGAGCGCAAGATACTTTCAAAAAAGGTGATGTTGAGTTAAATACATTGCAAGAGTATTTCTTAACTATCGGTATGGCAAAAGTATCAACTTCAGCTTATGAAGCTTTTGATTTAGGTGTTTTACAAAAAGGAAAAGATATCGTTGTTGTTAATAAAGACAGACAAATTGCTACAGCTAAAGCACACGCTAAATTAATGGCAAATCAAGGCTACACGCAACCTGTAAAACGCAAAGACATTAAAGTACTTGGTAAACAAGCATTAGGTATGTTCTTGGTAGGAACAGACTCTATGGAAGCAAGCCACTACATTAGTGAACACGATCAAAAAATAGCTAACAAATTAGCTTACGTAATGGCTGGTGGTGATTTATCAGAACCAACTAAAGTAAGTGAGCAATATTTATTAGATCTAGAACGCGAAGCATTTTTATCGCTTTGTACTGAAAGAAAAACATTAGAAAGAATTCAGCATATGTTGAAGACTGGAAAACCACTTAGAAATTAGAAAAAAGAAACAAGATGCAAGAAACAAGACATCTTGATTCTTGATTCTTGGCTCTAAAAATCAAAAGAAAAATGAAACAAGCATATATAGTAAAAGCATACAGAACAGCAGTTGGTAAAGCACCACGAGGCGTGTTCCGTTTTAAAAGAGCAGACGAGTTAGGTGCAGAAGTGATTCAGCACATAATGAAAGAACTACCAAATCTAGACGTAAAACGTATTGACGACGTTATAGTTGGTAACGCAATGCCAGAAGGATCACAAGGTTTAAACATGGCACGTTTTATCTCATTAATCGGATTAAACAGTGTAGATGTTCCTGGTGTAACGGTAAACCGTTTTTGTTCTTCAGGAATAGAAACTATCGGTATTGCAACTGCAAAAATCCAAGCAGGAATGGCAGATTGTATTATTGCTGGTGGATCAGAAAGTATGAGTAGCGTACCAATGACAGGTTTTAAACCAGAACTAAATTACGATACTGTAAAAGATGGTCACGAAGATTATTATTGGGGAATGGGTAATACTGCAGAAGCAGTTGCTAACCAATTTAAAGTATCTAGAGAAGATCAAGATGAGTTTGCTTACAATTCACATATGAAAGCTTTAAAAGCTTTAGCAGAAGATCGTTTTCAAGATCAAATTGTTCCTATAGATGTAGAGCAAATTTATTTAGATGAAAACGGTAAAAAAGCAACTAAAACATACACTGTAACAAAAGATGAAGGTCCTAGAAAAGGAACTAATGTAGAAGCTTTAGCAAAATTACGACCAGTATTTGCTGCTAACGGAAGTGTGACCGCTGGTAACTCGTCTCAAATGAGTGATGGTGCTGCATTTGTTATGGTTATGAGTGAAGATATGGTTAAAGAATTAAATCTTGAACCTGTAGCAAGACTAGTAAATTATGCAGCTGCTGGTGTAGAACCAAGAATTATGGGAATTGGACCAGTTAAAGCTATTCCAAAAGCATTAGAACAAGCAGGATTAAAACAATCTGATTTAGGATTAATTGAACTTAACGAAGCTTTTGCATCTCAATCATTAGCTGTAATTAGAGAGTTAGATTTAAATCCAGACATTATTAATGTTAATGGTGGTGCAATAGCATTAGGGCATCCATTAGGATGTACAGGTGCAAAACTTTCAGTACAATTATTTGACGAAATGCGTAAACGTGACATGAAAGGCAAATATGGAGCTGTAACCATGTGCGTTGGTACTGGTCAAGGCGCTTGTGGAATTTTTGAATTTTTAAACTAGAGACAAGATTTTAAGAATCAAGAAACAAGAGGTAAATATGCATAATTTTAAAAAATTAAAAATTTGGAATGAAAGCATGAAAATAGTTTCTGAATCTTATAAAATTACTAGAACGTTCCCAAAATTTGAAACTTATGGATTAATGAGTCAAATGAATCGAAGTGCAGTTTCTATTCCTTCAAATATTTCAGAAGGTTCAAGCAAAAGCTCTGATAAGCATTTCAATATTTATTTAGAAAACAGCTTAGGTTCTGCTTTCGAATGGGAAACACAATTAAATGTAGCTTTCAATGAAAACTATATTACAGAAGAAAAATTTTTAGAATTAGAACAACAAATAAAACAAATACAAAAAATGATTTCGGGATTTCAATCTAGACTTGTTTTATAAGTCTTGGATCTTGAATCTTGAATCTCTTAATCTTATAAAAATATGGCAGAAACTGAAAAAGACATCCTACGTGGCGGTCAATTCTTAGTAAAAGAAACAAATTGTGAAGATATTTTCACACCTGAAGATTTTTCAGAAGAACAACAAATGATGAAAGACTCGGTTATCGAGTTTAATGACCGTGAAATTATACCTAACAAACCTCGTTTTGAAGCTAAAGATTATGCTTTAACAGAAGAAGTAATGCGTAAAGCTGGTGATATGGGCTTTTTAAGCGTTGCTGTTCCTGAAGCTTATGGCGGAATGGGAATGGGCTTCGTATCAACAGTGTTAACTTGTGACTATATTTCTTCTGGTACTGGATCTTTTAGTACTGCTTTTGGTGCGCATACAGGTATTGGTACTATGCCAATTACACTTTATGGTACAGAAGAACAAAAACAAAAGTATGTACCAAAATTAGCTTCTGGTGAATGGTTTGGTGCGTATTGTTTAACAGAACCTGGTGCTGGATCTGATGCAAATTCTGGTAAAACTACTGCAGAGCTTTCTGCAGATGGTAAAACATACAAAATCAACGGACAGAAAATGTGGATTTCTAACGCTGGTTTCTGTAACTTAATGATTGTTTTTGCTAGAATTGAAGATGACAAAAACATTACTGGTTTTATTGTAGAATATGATAAAAATAATCCTAACGGAATTACTTTAGGTGAAGAAGAACATAAATTAGGTATCCGTGCAAGTTCTACACGTCAAGTATTCTTTAATGATACTGAAGTTCCTGTAGAAAATATGTTAGCAGGTCGTGGTGAAGGTTTTAAAATAGCAATGAATGCCTTAAACGTTGGTCGTATCAAATTAGCTGCTGCTTGTTTAGATTCGCAAAGACGTATCACAACTACAGCTGTTCAATATGCTAACGAGCGTAAACAATTTAAAACACCAATTGCAGACTTTGGTGCAATAAAAATTAAGTTAGCCGAAATGGCAACTAACACTTATGTTGGTGAATCTGCAACTTACAGAGCTTCAAAAAATATCGAAGACCGTATTGCTTTACGTGTTGAAGCAGGAAATACACATCAAGAAGCAGAACTTAAAGGTGTAGAAGAATATGCTATCGAGTGTTCTATCTTAAAAGTAGCAGTATCTGAAGACGTACAAAATTGTGCAGACGAAGGTATCCAAATTTTTGGAGGTATGGGATTCTCTGAAGAAACTCCAATGGAAGCTGCTTGGAGAGATGCTCGTATTGCTCGTATCTACGAAGGAACAAACGAAATTAACCGTATGCTTTCTGTAGGTATGTTAGTTAAAAAAGCAATGAAAGGTCATGTAGACTTATTAGGTCCTGCAATGAAAGTTCAAGAAGAATTAATGGGTATTCCTTCTTTTGATACACCAGATTATTCTGAGCTTTTTTCTGAAGAAAAAGAAATGATTGCAAAACTTAAGAAAACCTTCTTGATGGTTGCTGGTGCTGCAGTACAAAAATTTGGACCAGATTTAGAAGAACATCAACAATTATTAGTTGCTGCTGCAGATATTTTAATTGAAATCTACATGGCAGAATCTGCAATCTTACGTACAGAGAAAAACGCAAAACGATTTGGAGAAGAGTCTCAATCTGCTCAAATAGCTATGTCTAAATTATACTTATATCACGCTGTAGAAACTATAGAGAAAAAAGGAAAAGAAAGCATTATTTCTTTTGCTGAAGGTGATGAGCAACGTATGATGTTAATGGGACTTAAGCGTTTTACTAAATATCAAAACTATCCGGATATCGTAGACTTAAGACACGAAATCGCTGAAAAAATAAAGGCTGAAAACAAATACTGTTTTTAGGTTAATTTAAGTTTAGTTAGAAGTGAAAAGCCGTTTCAAGTAATTGAAGCGGCTTTTTTATGTAAATTTGGAGCTTAAAATTCAACAAATGAAGATTAACTTCTCCCTACTCTTTTTCTTGATAATATTAACTGCTTGCAAAAACACAAAAGAACCAACCATAACTTTTGAACCCAAAAAGGAAACACAACTTATTTTAGTAAATAAAACAACTGATTTTATTACTATTGACGGACATGCTGATGAAGTTATTTGGCAAACAGAACCTTGGTTTAATATAGATCAATTATGGTTAGGACAACCTTATGACTCTACAGATTTTAATGGACGCTACAAACTAACTTGGAAAGATGATGCTCTTTACGCATTAGTAGAAGTTTATGATGACACGCTTTATGATCAATATTCAGACCCTTTAAAACTATGGTGGAACGATGATTGTGTTGAAGTTTTTATAGACGAAGATAATAGCGGCGGAGAACATCAATACAACCATAATGCCTTTGCCTATCACGTGGCTTTAGATGGTAATGTTGTTGATATTGCACCAGGTGAAATACCTACGCTTTATAACGATCATGTTATCTCAAAACGAACAACAGTGGGAAACATTTCTCTTTGGGAAATGAAAATTAAACTATTTGATGACACCTTCATTGATGGACAACAAAACACCCCAAAAAATTTAAAGGCAAATAAGAAAATAGGGTTTGCTATGGCTTATTGTGACAACGATTCTAGCAAAGAGCGTGAAAACTTTATAGGCTCTATTTTTATTCCTGGTAAAGATAAAAATCAAGGATATGTTAACGCAAACATTTTTGGTACGTTACTATTAATTGAGTAAAACAAATTATTGTTTTATTTAATCTGAAATATTTGGCATTAAATTATTAAGTAAATTTACAAACTAATAAACATATTTTAAATCATCAATCATTATGAAGTTTTCAAAGGTACTCTTTACTTTTTGCTTTTTTATTGCATTAATATCTAATGCTCAAGGCTTACTTTCTGATAAAGAAAATTTCACTCATCAAGATACTTTACGAGGCTCAATCACTCCAGAACGCGAATGGTGGGATTTAACTTATTACCATTTAGATATTGAAGTATTCCCTGAAACTAAAACAATAGCAGGAAAGAACACCATTAAATATCGTGTTTTAAAACCGTATCAAGTTTTACAAATAGATTTACAAGAACCAATGAAAATTGAACAAGTAACCCAAAATGGTAAAACTCTAAACGTAAAACATGATGGTAATGCACATTTTATAACATTGCAAGACAATCAAGAAATAAATAGCGTAAATACTATAGAAGTCACGTATTCTGGTAAACCGAGAGAAGCTGTCAGAGCACCTTGGGATGGCGGATTCTCTTGGAAAAAAGATAAAAATGGGAAAGACTTTATTGCAACTTCTTGCCAAGGTTTAGGCGCTAGTGTTTGGTGGCCTTGTAAAGACCATATGTATGATGAAGTAGACAGTATGGATATTAGTGTTACTGTTCCTAAAGGACTAACTGATGTGTCAAACGGTCGATTAAAAAGCATAAAAGAAAACAAAAAAACCACCACCTTTAATTGGACTGTAAAAAACCCCATAAACAATTATGGCGTAAACGTAAATATTGGAGATTATGTAAACTTTTCTGAAATGTATAAAGGAGAAAAAGGCCCTTTAGACATGGATTATTACGTGCTTCGAGATAATTTAGATTTGGCAAAAGAACACTTTAAAGATGCGCCTAAAATGATGGAAGCTTTTGAACACTGGTTTGGACCTTACCCTTTTTATGAAGACAGCTTTAAACTTGTTGAAGTTCCTTATTTAGGTATGGAACATCAAAGCTCTGTAACCTACGGAAATCAATACAAAAAAGGCTATTTAGGTAGTGATTTGTCAAGAACTGGTTGGGGATTAAAATTTGATTTCATTATAATTCATGAAGCAGGACATGAATGGTTTGCTAACAACATTACCAATAAAGACATTGCCGATATGTGGATTCACGAAAGCTTTACGGCATATTCTGAAAATCTCTTTTTAGATTATTATTACGGAAAAAAAGCTTCAGCAGAATACGTAATAGGAACCAGAGCATCTATAAGTAATGACAAGCCTATTATAGGACATTACAATGTAAACAATGAAGGTTCTGGTGATATGTATTACAAAGGTGCTAATATGCTACATACCTTACGTCAGCTAATTGAAGATGACGAAAAGTGGCGTCAAATTTTACGTGG
Source organism: Corallibacter vietnamensis (assembly GCF_039537875.1). Taxonomy (NCBI): domain Bacteria; kingdom Pseudomonadati; phylum Bacteroidota; class Flavobacteriia; order Flavobacteriales; family Flavobacteriaceae; genus Corallibacter; species Corallibacter vietnamensis. The sequence goes on along the minus strand of NZ_BAABBI010000002.1, from coordinate 230,388 downwards.
ATTAAACAAAACATTTTACCACCAAACAGTAACTACAGAGCAAATTGAAGATTACATTAGTAAACAATCTGGCATTGACTTAACCGCGTTTTTTAATCAATACCTACGTACTACAAAAATTCCAACATTAGAATATGAAATAAAAAACAATACTTTAAAATACCGATGGGTAAACATTGTTGATAATTTTGATATGCCAGTTCAAGTCGTTATTGATGACAAAGAACAATGGCTGTTTCCTATACCTGATTGGAAAACAACAACTATCAAAGGAAATACGATTAAAATAGACCCTGATTTTTATATAGAAGCAAAAAAAATATAGCTGACTATGATAGGTTTTTAGAAAACCTTGACTAAATATCTTTATATAATAAAACACCTTATTATGAAACACATCTTTATGCTAACTTGTTTACTATTATGTAGTACCGCTTGTAAAGAAACGACTAACAAAAAAGCCTCTCAGAAAACAGAAATATCAGAAAAAAACACAACCAATAGCTTTGTTACTAGCATTGAAACCTCTCACAAAAAAACAGCATTTTTAAAAGAGTCGGTTGTTCAATTTCAGATATCAATCCTATTTGAAGGCAACGAAATTTTAAATGGAAGTGCGTCTTTTGCTACGGATTCATCAAAAGGAAAATTAGAGTTAAGCAATGGTGATGTGATTATTTATAGCCATAATCAAGTTTACTATTCGCCATCAATAACAAATACACAAAGAGTTCGTTTTAATGCTTACACTTGGAATTACTTCTTTTTATTTCCATATAAGTTAAGTGATGAAGGAACGGTTTGGCACTCATATACTAACAGCGAGTTAGATGGAGGCAAATACAACGCACAAAAATTAACATTTGAAGCCAATACTGGAGATGCTCCTGATGATTGGTATGTAGTCTATGCTAATAAAAACTCTAACCTTATAGAAGCTGCAGCCTATATTGTTACAAGCGGAAAAACAATTGAAGAAGCTGAAGCAGATCCGCATGCTATTAAATATGAAGATTTTGCTTCTGTAAAAAATATTCCAATTGCCAGAAAATGGACATTTTGGGAATGGAAAGAAAATTTAGGTTTGACCAAGCAAATTGGTGAAGCTACGCTAAAAAATATTACTTTTATAGAAGAAGACAGTACGCTTTTTGAAGTTCCTAAAGGGTTTTTAAAAATCTAAAAAATCACATTGACAAATTCACCTGAACTCTATTTTAAAACTGATACAGACTGGCGCTCGTGGTTACATGAAAACCATGCTACCTCAAAAGGTGTTTACTTAATCTTTTATAAAGTAGACCACAAGAAAGAAAGTATGCGGTGGGAAGAAGCTGTTAAAGTAGCCTTATGTTATGGCTGGATAGACGCAACAGTAAAAAGTCTTGGAAATGGTAAACGCCGACAATATTTTACACCTAGAAATCCTAAAAGTGTTTGGAGCGCAGTAAATAAAAAACATATTGAAGAACTCACCATCAATAGTTTAATGCACGAAAGTGGTTTTAAAACCATTGAAATAGCTAAAGACAATGGTAGTTGGTCTGCATTAGATGATGTAGAAAATGGTGTTATCCCAGAGGATTTACAAAGTGCTTTTAATAAAAACCCAAATGCTTTAAAAAACTACAAAAACTTTGCGCCTTCTTATAGAAAAGGATATTTATACTGGTTAAACCAAGCTAAAAGAATAGCTACTAGAGAAAAAAGGATTATAGAAATAATAAAGTTGTGTGAGGCCAATATAAAGTCTAGAGGTAGCTGGTAATTACTCAATATGCTGTAGCCCTTTTATGTCTTTTATTATAATTTGCTTTCCCTTTGTTGCTATAAGATTTTCTTTTTTAAATTGCGATAAGATTCTTATGGCAGATTCTGTTGCTGTCCCAACAATATTGGCATAATCCTCACGAGATAAAATAACATTCAAAGCGCCTTCTGCATCAACACCAAAGTTATTATAAATATATAGTAATGTTTCTGCCAAACGTTGTTTAACAGACTTTTGAGCCATGTTTACTATAACATCGTCTGATGATTTTAAATCATGAGCCATTTGCTGTAAAACATCCATAGAAAAATTACTATTCTTCTGTAAATCTGTAATTATTTCTGCTTTAGGAATAAAACAAACTTCCATATCGTTTAATGCAACGGCACTTAAATTTGCAGATTCATCTCCTAGTAATGAACGTTGACCTAATAAATCTCCTTTTACAACAAGTTTTACTATCTGGTCTCTACCATTAGCACTTAATTTAGATAATTTGCAAATACCATCCTTAATGCAAAAAACACCATTTAGAGTATCACCTTCTTCAAAGATAAGTTCTCCTTTTTTTATATGCTTTGATGTTTTACACCCAGAAATGCGTATTAACTCATCTTTAGTTAATGCCTTAAGAGAATTAAACTGCCTTACTATACATTGTTCACACTTACTCATACCTTGTTTTCGTGTTTTGTAAAAATACTTAAAACATGACAAATATCATATTTTTTATTGGCTCAATATGTAACCTTTGTTACAGGTATAAATGAGCAAATAATTATGGAACAAACGCATTGTTTCCACTGTGGTGATTTGTGTAAAACAGATCATATAGTTTATCACAACAAAGACTTTTGTTGCAATGGCTGTAAAACAGTCTACGAAATTTTTTCTGAAAATGATTTAACCTGCTACTATGACTTACAGCAAGCACCTGGTGCTACGCCTAAAGTAATAGAAGGCAAGTATGAGTTTTTAAAACAAGAAAATATTATTGAAAAACTCACAGAGTTTAATGATAATAAAACACAAATTGTAACCTTAAGCATTCCTCATATACATTGTAGTTCTTGTATATGGATATTAGAAAACCTTAACAAGCTTTCTTCTCACATTACCGCTTCTCAAGTAAATTTTGGTAAGAAAACAGTAAGAGTTACATACCATACAAGTGATTTTTCACTAAAAGAATTGGTCTTACTTTTAAGTCGAATAGGTTACGAGCCTTATATATCTCTAGAAGATTACGATACTGGCAAAAACAAAGTAAACAGACAGCTTATTTATAAATTAGGGATTGCTGGTTTTGCCTTTGGTAATGTTATGTTTTTATCATTTCCAGAGTATTTTGAAGTTAATGAATTCTGGCTTGAACAATATAAACCGCTATTTAGATGGTTGATGTTTTCCTTTTCTTTACCGGTTGTTTTTTATGCCGCTCAAGATTATTTTGTATCGGCATATAAAGGTTTAAAATCTGGCTTACTTAACATTGATGTTCCTATTGCGCTAGGTATTATTGTTTTATTTTTAAGAAGCACCTCCGATATTCTTTTTGATTTAGGATCTGGCTTTTTTGATAGTTTAACAGGTCTAGTCTTCTTTCTTCTTTTGGGAAAGTTTTTTCAACAAAAAACCTATGCCTTTTTATCTTTTGAACGCGATTATAAATCATACTTTCCAATTGCCATAACAAAAATTGAAAACTCTGAAGAGACACCTATTCAAATTTATGATATAAAAAAAGGTGATCGTTTACTTATTAGAAATGAAGAACTAATTCCTGTTGATGGTATTTTAATAAATGGCAAAGCCCGAATAGATTATAGCTTTGTTACAGGAGAGTCTGAAACAATAAGCAAAAAATCTGGTGATAAAGTATTTGCTGGAGGTAAGCAAACCTCTGGTGTTATTGAAATGGAAGCTTTAAAATCTGTTGAGCAAAGTTATCTTACACAACTTTGGAGCAATGATGTTTTTAATAAGAAAAAAGAAGATTCCTTTACAAACATAACCAATACAATAAGCAAACGGTTTACAATTTTTGTTTTAACCATAGCATTTGTATCTACAGCTTATTGGTTGGTTACAGATGCTTCAAAAGCGCTCAATGTTTTTACTGCTGTTCTTATAATTGCTTGTCCTTGTGCTATTGCGCTATCAGCTCCTTTTACTTTTGGTAACCTTTTAAGGTTGTTTGGTAAGTTTAAATTTTACGTAAAAAACGCCTCTGTTATAGAGCAACTAGCATCTATAAACACCATAATATTTGATAAAACAGGCACCATTACCTCAAATAAAAAAAGTACTGTTACTTATGATGGCGATATGCTTTCAATCAACGAAGAAGCGTTACTAAAAAACACCTTGAGAGGCTCAAATCATCCCTTAAGTCGCTCACTGTACAACATCCTTAATGAGCATAATATAATTACTTTAAATCATTTTGAAGAGCATATTGGCAAAGGCATTGAGGCATCTCATCATGCTGATCATATTAAAATTGGATCGGCAAAATTTGTAGGTATCAACGAAACCACCGCGCTTAACACAACTGTACATATAAGTACTAACAATAATTACAAAGGAAAATATATTTTTTACAATAGCTATAGAAAAGGGTTATCTAAACTCTTTAACCAACTAAAAAAAGATTTTGATTTGGTTATTCTCTCTGGTGATAATGAAGGTGAATATGAGAACTTAAAAAAACTTTTACCTTCAAAAACCAAACTAATATTTAATCAAAAGCCAAACGATAAGTTAGAATATATAAAATATCACCAAACTGAAGGCGCTAAAATTTTAATGGTTGGTGACGGATTAAACGATGCTGGAGCATTAGCTCAAAGCAATGTTGGTATTGCTATTTCAGAAAACATTAATGTGTTCTCTCCTGCTTGTGACGCCATTCTTGATGCTTCAAAACTTAATAAACTACATCTTTTCATAAAAGCTTCAAAAAGTGCTTTAAAAATTATTAAGTGGAGTTTTGTCTTGTCATTCATATACAACATCATTGGCCTTTACTTTGCTGTTACCGGACAACTCTCTCCTGTTATAGCTGCTATTTTAATGCCTTTAAGTTCCATTAGTATTGTGGTTTTCACAACAATATCTACAAATTTTTTAAACAGGAAATTATGATACAAAAAATGCTCAAACATGATAAAAATCATGTTTTAAGAAACCTCATCGTGGTAATTTTGAACTATAACTTCAATTAGGTATGAGTGTTATATATATACTATTAACTATTAGCATCATCGTTGCTATAATTTTTTTCGTAGCCTTCATTTTGGCAGTAAAAAACGGTCAATATGACGATGATTATACGCCATCTGTAAGAATGCTTTTTGAAGATGAATTAGTAAAAGAAAAAACAAAATCAACTATAAAAACCAATAAGACTAATTAATTATTATGGAAGTACAACAATTTTATTACGACAACAAGATTGTTAAAAAATTCTTACTAGCCACTATGGTTTGGGGTGTTGTAGGAATGCTTGTAGGCTTGCTCCTAGCCTTTATGTTCTTGTTTCCAAATTTAACCGATGGAATTCCTTGGTTAAGTTTTGGCCGATTAAGACCATTACACACAAACGCTGTTATTTTTGCCTTTGTTGGTAATGCCATTTTTGCTGGTGTTTATTATTCATCACAAAGACTTTTAAAAGCAAGAATGTTTAGTGATGCCTTAAGTAACATAAATTTTTGGGGCTGGCAACTTATTATTGTTGGCGCTGCTATCACATTACCATTAGGAATAACAACATCAAAAGAGTATGCTGAACTTGAATGGCCTTTTGATATTGCTATTGCTGTTGTTTGGGTAGCATTTGGCTGGAACTTAATTGGCACAATATTAAGACGTCGCCAACGCCATATGTATGTCGCTATTTGGTTCTACCTAGGTACTTTTGTTACTGTAGCTGTACTTCATATATTCAACAGTTTAGAACTTCCTGTGAGTGCTTTTAAAAGTTACTCGGTTTATGCAGGCGTTCAAGATGCTCTTGTACAATGGTGGTATGGTCATAATGCTGTTGCATTTTTCTTAACAACACCTTTTTTAGGACTAATGTATTATTTTGTTCCTAAAGCGGCTGATAGACCTATTTATTCTTACAGACTTTCAATAGTACACTTTTGGTCATTAATATTTATATACATCTGGGCTGGACCTCATCATTTATTATATACTGCGTTACCTGAATGGGCTCAAAATTTAGGTGTTGCCTTTTCAGTTATGCTACTTATGCCTTCTTGGGGCGGTATGATAAACGGACTTCTAACACTTCGTGGCGCTTGGGATAAAGTACGTACAGACCCTGTTTTAAAATTTATGGTTGTAGCCATTACTGGTTATGGTATGGCAACTTTTGAGGGCCCAATGCTTTCACTTAAAAATGTAAATGCTATTGCTCACTTTACAGACTGGGTTATTGCTCACGTACATGTTGGTGCACTAGCTTGGAATGGCTTTTTAGCATTTGGAATGATTTATTGGTTAATACCTAGGTTATTTAAAACCGAACTTTATTCAAAAAAATTAGCAAATGCTCATTTCTGGATTGGAACATTAGGTATTATCATGTATGCATTACCAATGTATGTAGCTGGTTTTGTTCAAGCTAGTATGTGGAAACAATTTAATCCTGACGGAACATTGGTTTATGGAAATTTTCTAGAGACTGTTTCTGAAATCATCCCTATGTACTGGATGCGTGCTATAGGTGGTTCGCTATACATTTTCGGAATGTTTATCCTTGCTTATAACATCATTGCTACTATGAAAAAAGGTAGCGCTGTAACTGACGAATTAGCTGAAGCTCCAGCTCTTAAACGTGTTTCAAAAAGACGTATTGCTGGTGAAGGTTTCCATACATGGCTAGAGCGCAAACCGGTACAGTTAACCATTTTGGCAACCATTACAATATTAATTGGTGGTGTTATTCAAATCATTCCTACCATTATGGTAAAATCTAATATACCAACAATTAGTAGTGTTAAACCCTATACACCATTAGAATTAGAAGGACGTGATATTTACATAAGAGAAGGTTGTGTAAGTTGCCATTCTCAAATGGTACGTCCGTTTAGAAGTGAAGTTGAACGTTATGGTGAATATTCAAAAGCTGGTGAATTTGTATATGACCATCCATTTTTATGGGGAAGTAAACGAACTGGTCCTGACTTACACCGAGTTGGTGGCAAATACTCTGACAACTGGCATTTAAACCATATGTATGACCCACAAAGTACGTCTTCTGGCTCTATCATGCCAGCATACCAATGGTTAGTAAAAAATGAGCTAGACAAATCTAAAACTGAAGATAAAATGCGTGCTATGGTTCAGCTAGGTGTGCCTTATTCTGAAGATGACATTGCTAATGCTCAAAACCAAATGCTAGAACAAGGTACACAAATTGAAAAAAACCTTTACACAGATCCTGACTTTGCTCAAACCTATGAAGCCGATAAAAAAGCTGGAGGAACTGCCTTTATAGAAATGAGAAACCGAGAAATAACAGCTTTAATTGCCTATTTACAACGTCTAGGAACCGATGTAAAAGTAAGCGAGTTAGAAGCTCAATTAAGTAACACGCAACAACAAAATCAATAAGTCATGCTAAAATTTGTAAAAAACCACATGGAAAGTATTTCTGGCATAGAAATATACCCACTTATATCATTACTCATATTTTTCATCTTTTTTGTAGTCTTATTTTGGTGGGTTGCTACAGCAAAAAAAGAATACATAAAAACGGTAAGCCACTTACCATTAGACAACCATAAAAACCAAATAGAATTATGAGACAGTTTTTTCCTTCATGGATACGCGTACCTGTTGTATTCTTCTTTATTTTCGGATTATCAGAATATCTAATAGATTCAGGAGGTAAACCAGCTTTTATTGAGTATCCGCTTATTAGTTTATTTTTACTATTAGTGCTTTTAATTCTTATTGCTATCGAAGCTATTATTGGTGCTATGGATAATGTTTTATACCAAAGCCTAGATGCTGAAGCCAAGGCTCGTTATGATGCAAAAAGAACACAAACTCCAACATTTATTACTTGGGTTGAAAAAACTTACAAAAAACTACTAGGCTCAAAACCTATTGAAGAAGAGCATGAAATTATTCTTGATCATAATTATGATGGTATTCGCGAGCTAGACAACTCTTTACCGCCATGGTGGTTATATGGGTTTTATGCTTCAATTGTTTTTGCTTGTATTTACTTAATTAGATTTCACGTATTCAATGGTGATAATCAATATGACGAGTTAGAAACAGAATATGCCGAAGCCAAAATAGCTATTGAAGAATACAAAAAAACTGCAAAAGATCTTGTTGACTTTAATACAGTTGAAGTCCTTACAGAAATATCAGACCTAAAAGCAGGTGAAACTATCTTTATAGAAAACTGTGTTGCCTGCCATAAAGCAGATGGTGGCGGCGGTATTGGTCCAAACTTAACTGATAACCATTGGATATTAGGAGGTGGCATTAAAAATGTATTCAAAACCATCTCTGAAGGAGGTCGAAACGGTAAAGGTATGATTGCATGGAAACAAAACTTGAAACCTTCTGAAATAGCACAAGTAGCTAGTTATGTCCTAACATTTCAAGGAACAACACCGGCCGAACCTAAAGAAGCCGAAGGTAATATTATTTGGCCTGAAAATAATGAGATAACAACTGATAAAATAGTAGAAGACTCAACAAAAGTGACAGATTCTGTAACAATCAAATAAGTTAATGCCAACGTGAAATCGCCTGAAAAAGACATATTTAGAGACTCAATAGGTACCATTAATGAAGAAGGTAAACGCGCTTGGATTTTTCCTAAAAAACCAAGTGGCAGATATTATGAGAAACGTAAAATAGTAAGTTATATTTTACTTGCATTTCTCTTCTCTGCTCCTTTTATCAAGGTTAATGGTAATCAGTTTTTAATGTTTAATATTCTGGAAAGACGCTTTAATATTTTTGGATTTCCTTTTTGGCCACAAGACTTTCACCTTATTGTTATTTCTATGATAATTGGTGTAGTTTTCATCACGCTTTTTACCGTTGGTTTTGGTCGCATATTTTGCGGATGGATTTGCCCTCAAACTATTTTTATGGAAATGGTTTTTAGACGCATAGAATATTGGATTGAAGGCGATAGAAATAAACAACGTAAACTAGACAAACAAAAATGGAATGCCGAAAAAATAAAAAAACGCATCTTGAAATGGAGTATTTTTCTAATAATTTCATTTTTAATTGCCAATGTGTTTCTAGCTTATATCATAGGTAGCGACAAACTTATAAGGTATATTACAGAAGGGCCTTCTAGTCATTTATCAACTCTATTTCCATTATTAATTTTTACCGCTGTCTTCTATTTTGTTTTCGCTTGGTTTAGAGAACAAGTTTGCATTATTGCTTGCCCTTATGGCAGACTTCAAGGTGTTTTACTTGATAACAAATCTATAGTAGTTGCTTATGACCATAAGCGCGGAGAAGGTGAAAGCGGTAGAAAAAAATTCAGAAAAAACGAAGATAGAAAAGCTCTTGGTCACGGTGATTGTATAGACTGCCTACAATGTGTACATGTTTGCCCAACGGGAATTGACATAAGAAATGGAACACAGTTAGAATGTGTAAACTGTACAGCTTGTATAGATGAATGTGATCACATTATGGAAAGCATTAATCTACCTAAAGGATTAATTAGATATGCCAGCGAAGATAACATTGAAAAGAAAGCACCATTTAAACTTACAGCAAGGTTAAAAGGATATATCGCCGTACTAACAATTTTAATAGGAGTGCTTTCTGGTATGCTTTTATTAAGAAACGATGTAGAAGCTAGAATTTTACGATTACCTGGGCAACTATATGAACATAAAGCAAATAATATAATAAGTAACGTATTCACCTATAAAGTGGTAAACAAAACAACACATAGTATAGATAATGTAACTTTTAAATTAAGACATACCAAAGGTGTTGTAAAACTTGTATCTACATCGAGTGATTTTGTTATCCCTTCTCAAGGCTTGGCAGAAGGAACATTATTTATTGAGATAAACAAAAAAGACATGAAAGGTGATAAAGTAAAACTCACTATTGATGTATATAGCCACGGTGAGTTTATAGAAAGCACTAAAGTAAATTTTTTAGGACCTAGAAGTTATAATTAAAAAAACAAAAAACTATGAAGATAAATTGGGGAACAGGAATTGTATTGGCCTTTATTGGGTTTATTGGGTTTATCCTCTATTTTGTTATTACTATGAGTACCAACAAAGAATACAATCACGATCTAGTTACTGAAGATTATTATAAACAAGAACTAGAATTTCAAAACGATATAAACAAACAAAAAAACGCTAAAGACTTATCAAAAAATATAAGTTGGACAAAAAATCAAGATGGACTAATTATAGAATTTCCTGAAAATCTTGATGCAAAAAAAATTTCAGGAAAAGTGTTCCTTTACAGACCATCTAATAAACAACTAGATTTTGAAACTCCTATTTCATTGTCTAAAAATCATTTGCTCATACCTGACAAACGTTTATTGGATGGTCGTTGGAACATTAAAGTAGATTGGAAATATAATGGAAATTTATATCTCTTCAAAGACGAAATAATTTATTAAAAAATGCTTTGGTCTGGTTTCATATTAGGATTATTAGGAAGTTTGCACTGTGTTGGTATGTGCGGACCAATAGCTTTTATGCTACCTGTAGACAGAAGTAATTCTTTAAAAAAAATCACTCAAATCACAACATATCATATTGGGAGATTACTTGCTTACTCTATGATAGGAGTTGCCTTTGGAGTTATAGGAAAAGGGCTTTATCTTTTTGGATTTCAGCAACAGTTATCTATTCTTATTGGTATTCTCATGATTCTTCTTGTAATAATACCTAGCAAAACTTTAAATAAATATCGCTTTTCTAAACCCGTTTATCATATAATTTCAAAAGTAAAAAAACAACTTGGCGCTTCTTTAAAAAAGAAAACGGCAGACACATTTTTAACCATTGGTTTTTTAAATGGGTTTCTTCCTTGTGGGTTAGTTTATATGGCGGTATTTGCCGCTATTGCAAATGCTTCGGTAATAGCAAGTAGTATGTACATGATTCTTTTTGGTTTAGGCACAATACCTTTAATGACAACTGCTATTTATATTGGCAAGTTTTTAAATATTAAAGTCAAACTTCGCATACAAAAAGCCATACCTGTTTTTATTGTAATAATAGGTTTGCTTTTTATTGCTAGAGGATTAGGGCTTGGCATACCTTATGTTTCACCTACTCCGGTTACTGAAATGGTAGATGGTCATATTAATTGCCATTAAATCATTATCTTAAACTAGTTTTTATATAACATAAACTGTTTTAAACAAAATGAGACACATCTTACTATTAACAGATTTTTCTGACACCGCCAATAACGCTATAAATTATGCTTTAAATTTTTTCAAAAATCAAGCTTGTCATTTTCATATACTTCATGTTCATAAATCTGGAAGTTTTATTTTAGATGATTTGTGGTATCAACCTAACGAAAACCTATATAATTCCATAATTAAAGATGAGAAAGCAAATCTAAATACTTTAAAAGATAAACTGTATAAACAAAATACTATTGAAAGTTTTGAGTTTTCTACTATTGTTGACTATGACAATTTCACAAGCGCTATTAAGCAAATTATCAACAAGTATCCTATAGAGCTAATAGTCACTGGGTATAATGGTCCTTCAAACCTAATAGAACATTTTTTTGGTTCTAATACTATTCAAGTTATTAAAAACATTGACAGACCAATGCTGATTATACCAGAAAAGTGTCGTTATAAAAAGCCTGAAAATTTACTTTTAGTGTTAAATGATGAGGAATTTATAAGTGATAATTCCTATAAAAAACTTAACTCAATAATTAAAAATAATCACTTAAACATACACGCTATAAGAGTTTTTGAGCATGAAAAGCATGCACTTAAAGAAAAAGATGAAATTGTACTAAAAAACAATAATATTGTACCCATTAAATATTATCAAATACAAGATGTTTCATTAGAAAGCGCAATTACAACTTATAAGCAAATCCATGATATTGATATAATAAGTTTGTTTATTGATAACAAAAATCGAAAAAACAATACATTAAAAAATGTAACAAAATCAACAATTAGTAAGCGTAAAGAATTACCCTTACTAATTGTATAATAAATGATAGGTATTGTTATAATTTAAAAGTAATAACAGGAAACTTTGAGTGGTTTGCTAAATCTTCAGAAATACTACCTTCAAAAAAATGAGCAATTCCTTTACGCCCATGCGTAGAAACGGCTATTAAATCTGTTTTGGTATTTGCAGCATAACTTAATACGCCTTTTTCAACAGTATAATCAGACACATAACGTACTTTGTCTAAATTGTCTAAATTACCATCTGCTGTTTGTAAGAATTGAGATACCTTATGTCTCATTTCTTCAGAGCTTCTAAACCTTTCACCAGGAACATTAACATAAAGCAAATGTATATCTAGATTTAGCTCATTAAATAAAGCTGTTGCATTTATATAAGCTTTTACAGATTCTTCTGAAAAATCACAAGCAAACACAACGTTCTCAAACATTTGTTTTGGCAAGTGATCTTTAACAACCAGTACTGGCACTGTTGCATTTCGCACTACTTTTTCAGTATTAGATCCTACAAACATTTCTGAAAATCCGCTGGCTCCATGAGATCCCATTACAATCATATCAACACTATGTTCTAAAGCAACATCATTAACTTCACTAAAAACTTTAAAATGCTTTACAATTGGTGTTACAGTTACATCTTGTAAATATGGTTTATCTAAAAACTCTTCAAACTTTTTTTCTGCCAATTTAAGGTAAAAAACAGCTTTCATATCTTGTTCAGAATCAGCTTGTGTTAATACAGCATCAGATAGCTCTAACATATGTAAGGCCAAGATTTCTCCACCGTTTTTTTTAACTAATAAAGCGGCTGCTTCTAAAGCATACTCTGAGTGTTCAGAAAAATCTACTGGCACTATTATTTTTTTCATTTTGATTGAGGTTTTGTTATTTAATTTATAATTTAATTATGGGTATTATTACGATAGTTTAAGTTACGTAAAAATTGAATGACTGCAAACAAAAACAAGAACTTTAAAGTTCTCTTAACATCTATTAAACCGTCATAGAGAATAATTGTTTTTCTGGTTGTTTTCTTTGTAATAACAAATCAAAAGCCATACAAACGTTTCTTACAAATGGTTTCCCTTTTGAAGTCATTTTTATACTATTTTCATCAATTTTTATAAGCTCATCTTTCTCTAACTCTTCTAGTCTTTTTAAAACATTTGGCAACGCTTTAAAACACATTTCAGACGATTTCCAATCAGTTTTAAAATGACACATTAAATTTAAAATATGCTTTCTAATAATCAGATCTTCGTTAGATAATATATGCCCTTTTTGCACAGGAATAACACCTTCGTTTACAAGACTGTAATATGACTCAATACCCTTTACATTTTGAGAGAACCCATACCAACAATCACTTATTGATGAAGCACCTAACCCAATCATTACTTTAGTTTTTGATGCTGTATAACCCATAAAATTTCTATGCAATGTGTTCTGTATCATTGCTTGATACAATCCATCTGTAGGCAAAGCAAAGTGATCCATACCTATTTCTAAATAACCTGCCTCAAGCAATGCTTTTTTTCCTAATTCATATTGTGCTCTTTTGCTTTCTGGAGTTGGTAAATCGGCATCTTTAAAGCCTCGCTGTCCATTTCCTTTTATCCATGGTACATGTGCATAACTGTAAAAAGCAATTCTATCAGGATTAAGTATTTTGGTTTTTTCTATAGTCTTTTGTACGTGATTTTCATTTTGAAAAGGCAACCCAAAAATAAGGTCATGACTTACAGATGTAAAGCCTATTTCTCTGGATAATTCTGTTACATGCTTAACATTCTCATATGGCTGTACACGGTGTATGGTTTTTTGAACCGTTTCGTTATAATCTTGAACTCCAAAGCTAACACGACGAAACCCTAAATTATAAAGTGTGTTTAAATGGTCTTTTGTTGTGTTATTAGGATGTCCCTCAAAGCTCATTTCACAATCACTAGCCTTATTTGCTAACCTAAAAATACCTTTAATAAGATATTCTAAATTTTCAGAAGAAAAAAAAGTAGGTGTTCCACCTCCTAAATGCAACTCTTTAATTATTGGTTTAGCCTCTAATAAATCGCAATATAGTTTCCACTCTTTAAGAACAGCCGCTATATAGGGCGTTTCTACTTCGTGTCTTTTTGTTATACGCTTATGGCAACCACAAAACGTACACAAACTCTCACAAAATGGTAAGTGTATATAGATACTTATTCCTTCAGTATCATTACTCTCATCAAAAGCTTGCTTTAATGACCATTTCCATTGTTTTAAAGAAAATGTATCTACATCCCAATAAGGAACCGTTGGGTAACTAGTATATCTAGGCCCAGCAACATTATACTTGTTTATTAATAAATTATTCATACCTAACATTTTAATAATCAAAAGTACTTTAGCCAATAAAAATAAAACATGATAATTGTCATATAGCGCCTTATAAATTTTAAACTCTCTTAAATAATGCGTAACTTTCGGTTAAATAAAAACCCATATCATTTAATATGAAAAAACTAGTATTATTAGCATGTATAACAGCTATTAGCATTGTAACTTCTTGTAAAAACGATAAAAAAGAAACTAAAGAAGTTGAAAAACAAGAATTACCTGTAACTGAAAAATTTGTTGTAAAACCTGAAGCAACATCTATAGGTTGGACTGCTTACAAAACAACAGATAAAGTTGGTGTTGCTGGTGAGTTCACAACTGTAGATTTTGATGAAAAATCTGGAAGTACACCACAAGAAGCTTTAAACAATTTAACGTTTTCAATTCCAATTAGTAGTTTATTTACAAATGACCCAACAAACACCAGAGACACTAAAATTACGCAAACTTTTTTTGGGTCTATGATTGACCCTGATTTTATAAAAGGCACCATAAAATATACGAATAATACATGCACTGCATTATTAACAATGAATGGCGTAACTAATGAGTTACCTCTTGAGGTATCTATAACAGATGAAAGACGTGTTAAGCTATCTGGTACTATGAATTTAAAAGACTGGAATGCTCTTGAGGCATTAGAAGCCTTGAATAAAGTGTGCTTTGATTTACACAAAGGAGCCGATGGCATTAGTAAAACATGGGAAGATGTAAGTATTGAAGTTAGTACTTTTTTGAGAAAAAATTAATTTTTTAAATTACTTGCTTTACAAATTTTTATTATTAGCCACTTATTAAAGTGGCTTTTTTTATTGGGTAATATTCACTATTTTTCATAAGAACAAAAACTAACCAATGCAATTAGAAGAATTAGTAATCAAATTTCAGGAGAAAGACGAAAAAGCCTTTGAAACATTATACAATATGTATAGTCAAAGCCTACACGGTGTTATATATAACATAGTAAGAGATAACGCCATTGCTGAAGAAGTTATGCAAGACGTATTCATTAAAGCATGGAATAACTCAAGTTCTTATTCTGCCAAAAAAGGACGTTTTTTTACTTGGATTTTAAATATATCAAGAAACGCAGCAATAGATAAAACACGCTCTAAAAGCTTTAAAAACAAAAAGAAAAACCTTGATGCCGAATTTTTCGTAGATATTTTAGAGACCAACGAAAACCTTAACCAAAAAACCAATGCCATTGGTATTAAAAAATTTGTAGGTAAGCTCGCAAAAAAATGTAAAGACGTTATAGAACTTCTTTATTTTAAAGGATACACTCAAAAAGAAGCTTCTGAAAAATTAGAGATGCCCATTGGCACTATAAAAACGCGAAATAGAAATTGCATAAACGAGTTAAGAAATATACTTCAAGTAAAATAAATGGATACAAAAGAATATATAGAATCTGGAATATTAGAGCTATATGTAGCTGGAACACTTTCTGAAAAAGAATATGAAGACGTTTACAATGTGTTGTTGAAACATCCTGATGTACTAGATGAAGTTTTAAAAATTGAAGCGGCTGTTATATCATTAACTGCGGCTGTTTCACCACACAATACACAACATATATTTAAAGCAGTAAAAGAGCAACTAGGTTTAGATAACAATAGACAAGTAATTACCATGAACAAACCTAAATCTAACTGGTTTAAATACAGCGGTTGGGCTGCTGCTATTATACTTGCTGGTGGGTTATTATGGACAACAAATCAAAACAATACATTAAAATCTGACATACAAACTGTTGAAACAGATAAGGAACTTTTAGAAATACAACTTGAAAAGGTTGACACCGAATTATCTGATGCCAAACAATTGATTACTGTTTTAAGAGACAAAGATATTATTGCTATTCCGCTAGCAGGACAAACGGCATATCCTGAAGCTTACGCAAAAGCTTATTGGGATAAAAAAGGTGATGTTGTTTACTTTGATTTACAAGGATTACCAACACCACCTAATGGAAAAGTATATCAAATTTGGTCTCTTAAATTATCGCCATTAACTCCTACTAGTTTAGGTACTGTAGATAATTTTACTACAAACGAGTCAAAAATATTTACTATAAATAATGCAAATGAGTCTGAAGCCTTTGGTATTACTTTAGAACCTGCAGGAGGAAGTCAATCTCCTACTCTAGAGCAACTATATACTTTAGGTGCGGTTTCAACATCTTCATAAAAGACGTCATTATTCTTAAAAAATTAAAAACCTCTAAAAAAATTAGAGGTTTTTTTGTGACTTATAGTGTTTTGCTGTGTCTTAATTTATGAAGCCCAAGCTATTAAGTTCAATCAAAAAGAATCATTATGTCTACATTAACCTACTTAATCGTAATACAACTGTGTATTTTACTCTTACTTTTACTTTTAAATTTAAAAAGCTGGTTAGAGTACAAGGAAACAAAAAAATCTTACACAAAACTTCTAGATAGATTTTCAGAAACAGAATATCCTCAACAATAAAAAAGCGCCTACTTAATAAAAAGTAGACGCTTAAACTAACAAAAAACTCCTAACCAACCTCTTAAAAATTATTCATTAATAATCTTTAAAGTTATCTGCTAGTTTTAAAAATTCTCTTTTTCATATTAGAATTTATAGGTAACATTTCCTTTTATAAAAAAAGGCGTTCCTGGTGTAAAGTGTATTTCCTCAACAGGATCAACTTCGTTTTGTAATCGTGATTCTGTTGCAAACTGTGTCTCATTCCAGTCTACATCAAATAAATTTTCTATAGCAACACCTAGCGTTAGGTTGTTATTAAATGTATAATTCACATTAAAGTCTGTTACAAAATAGCCCTCTGCAACTATAGAGTTGTCTTCATTTGCTGGTCTATCATCAATAAATCGATATCTTAAACCTCCTGAAAAATTATAAAAATCGTTTATTGATAAACCTCCTGCTAATGTAAAATCTGGAGCTAATGGTATGTAATTTTCTCCACTAGGGTCATCAACACTTCTAGCATGAGTTAGCGTAGCATCTGTATCAAAATACAACCAATCATTAAACTGATAACGCAATCCTAAATCAAGACCATAACGCTCGGTTTTTCCGCTAGGTTCTACAATGCCTGCATCACCTACATAAACAAACTCTTGTTCTAAAAACAAATACCAAACAGCTGTATTAAACACCATTTTTGGGAAAGGTTTCCAGATAGCTCCCAAATCTGAACCATAGGCTTTTGGCAATATATCACGACCTTGTTGTTGAACAACTACACGTGTATCATTAGAGTGAAACCCTATTCCTGTTTTTAGGAACCATTGTAAGTTTTCATTTTGATTATAAAAGAAATTTAGTTTGGGACTTAAAGCTGTTTTTGTTTCGTCTAGTGTTGAGTATTCAGTAGCTAGAGCGTCATTATACATAAATTTGAAATAATCTAAACGCAATGCTGGTGCTATTGTAAAGTCTCCTATTTCAAAAGCTGCATTAATAAATGCAAACATATTAGTTTGATTTACATCGCCTAATTGAATGTTTTCTAAAGTTTCTTTTCTATTTAAAGTATGAGATAGTTCTATGTCATTTACATCATCGTGTCTTAACCCAACGCCCGAAGTATATGTTGCTTCTACACTTCCTAATTGTTTGTTTTTTGTTATTTGTAAATCAAAACCGTAAATATCTCTATCTTCTTTTTGCTTAATTTGATCACCGTTAACAGGATCTTCTAAAAAGAATGTAAAGTTTGAATAAAGCTCAAATTTATATTTAGAGTAATAAGCACTAGCTTTTAACTTGGTATCATCATTTAATACACTAAAATAATTTACATTAAAGTTTGATCTTGACGTGTTTCCACCTTCGGTATCATCAATAGCTCCAAAGCGTGTAATACTACCATTATCTACTGCTCTTTGTGGAATTTGCCCAGATGCATCCCAACGACTTTTAAAGTGTGTAAGTGTAAATGATAGTTTGTCGTCGCCTTTTAAATAGGTGGTATATTTTCCTATAAGGTTTAGTCTATCAAAGTTTTGAGGTGATTCGTATGGTCCGTCAGTTGCTAAATATTCTACACCTACGTAAGCATTTTGAGAGTTTACATTATCTAATAAATTGATTAATGCTAGTGTTCTTAATGAATTAAACTGTCCGTAATCAAAACTTACTAGACTGTTTTTTATGTTGTCTTTTATTTTGAAATCAACATAACCAGCCGTAGCAAAATCGCCTTTGTTTGCATAATATGGTCCTTTTCCAAAATCTATATTATCAATAGTTTCAGGTATTAAAAAATGTAAATCACTATAACCTTGACCATGTGCATGAGATACCATATTTACAGGCATTCCGTCAACAGATAAATTAATATCTGTTCCATGATCTATATCAAATCCTCTTAAAAATATTTGTTCGGCTTTTCCGCCACCTGCATGCTGACCAATTATTAAACCAGGTACTTTACGTAAAATTTCTTGAGAAGAATTTACAGGATCTGATTGCAAATCTAACTTTGCAATGCTATGCATAGCATTAATCTGTTCAGTAAGTACTAACTCATCTAATGAAATTAATTTACTTTTTAATGTAGCCACAAAATTAGAATCAAAATTGTTTTGTGATAATATTAATGTGGTGTCCTTATAGCCTAAAAGACCTATTTCTAAAGAATCTCCAACATGTGTTTTATCTATAATAAATTGTCCGTTTACTTGAGAGTGCGCATGAGACGATGTTGTTTTATTATAGATGTATGCGTTTTCTACAGGCTGATTATTCTCATCAACTACTTTTCCTTTCAGGTTTTGAGATTGCGTTACTTGCATTACAAGTAGCATAATAAATGGTAATAAGTGTTTTGGTTTCATAAAATATTGGTTAGGTTAAATATTTAGTCACGTTATGTATTAAATAGACAAAACTTCTTTTGTTTTTACTGGTCCAAGTTCAAAAGTACTTTTTAACAAATCTTTTTTAATTTCCTCTGCTTTAGACACTTGACCATTTGCTTTATAAATCTCGGCTAAATGACACATAACTGCTGGTTCAAAAGTATGACCAACGACATAATCTTGCATAATTTCTAACGCTTTTTTAACATCTCCTTTTTTATAATATGTCCATGCTAATAAATCATAAGATTGTGCTGTAGGTCTATTATCAACTTCCTTTTTTGCTAGTAAAAAGGCTTTATCTATAGTACTTAAATCTTCTGCAAGCAATTCTACATTGTAGGCATTATACATATCACCATAATTTTCATTTTTGGTTAAAGCCTTATATGCGTTTGTGTAAGCTTCTTTGGCCTTTTTATCTCCTATATGCTGTGCTATTTCAGCTTTAAATAAATGGTAATCTGGTGAACTATGCGTTTTTGAAATTTCGTTAAGTATACGAAGTGCTTCCTCTGGATTATTCTCATATGAATATACTATCCAAGCAATACCTTTTTTGGCATAAGCATCATCTGGATTAAGTTCTAGAGCTTTCAAATAATGATTATAAGATTTTTCAATCTCTCCTGCATGGCCATAAAAATCAGCTATATTAGTATATGTCCACTGTATTAATCCTTTTACTTTTGATGACTCTGCAATGACTTTTGCCTGTTCCATATACTTTATTGCTGCATCTAAATTTCCTTGATGGTCACTCCATTTTGATAATCTAATCAAGTAATCAAAATCACGTAGGTTTTTTATGGCATCAAGATTTTTTTTGGCTTCAGCTACATTTCCTAATTCTAGATTTACATCAAAAAGCATTTTTTGAGTGCCTTTTAAGTTTTCTCCATTTATTTCAGCTTTCTTTAATAGTGACAACGCATCTTTAAATTTATGCTGTGAAATATAATTTCTTGCTAAAGCTCTTAAATAGCTTGCATTATTATACTTTGTTATTTCATTAACACGTATTAAATTTTGTTCGGCTTTTATTAAATAATCAATATTTCCTGTAACTGAAAATAATTGAGATTGAGACGCTGCAATTTTTGCAATAAATGGATATTGGGTTGGATTGTTGTCTAAATCTTTCTTCCAAAATTCATAATTATTCATTGCCTTCTTCAGCGCCTCGCTCTCTCCCTCAGTATTAAAATATGAGTTATAATCTAATGTGTTTGCTATTGTTTTTGGCTTGTTATTACAGCTTGTTATAAAAACTACTAAAACAAGCATCAGTAGTATGTTGTATTGAGTTTTCATAGGGTAATTTGTTTTGTTTATAGGTTAATGTTAGGTATTGGGCTATTTTAAATAAATCGTAGGTCGATGATTGTAATTTTGATAATTAAGTATCAAAGTAAGTATTAGCCTTACTTTGATACTTAATTATATTACCATGGTGTTGCTAAATATGGAAATGAGGTCAAAAAAGGCTTATCGTTAGCATCTACATTATCATTAGATAGTGTCGGATTTTCAGTAAAATCTTCGCCACCAAAAATTAAAAGTAGTTCTACAGTAATCACGTCATCTGCTAGTGCGCGTCCTGTTAATACATTAGTTCCATCGTAAAAAGTTGTTGTTCCATCTAGAGACACATTTAATACATCTGTAGCTAATAATCCAGTAAAAGTTGCTGCGTCTAATCCTAGTGCATTTTGATCTCCAGGGTTTGCATAAGCTGGACTTAATGCTTCTAAATTTGTTTGAAACATACTTTGAAATGCTGCATTCTGATCAGAAGGAACGGTTGTATTAAACATATCTTTACTTGCTGAACTTACAAATACGGTATTTACTGCTGGTCTTCCCATTTGGTCTTGTTGTACATAAGTTCCAGAAAAATCTGGGTTTTGCATGCCTCCATTACCTGTTATTGGTGTAAAATCATCATCATTTGAACAGTTTAATGACACGAATGATACAAGTATCATAACTGCTATGTAGTTTATTGTTTTCATAGTTATAGTCTTTATAGTATTTGTATTATTTTCTTTTAGTTTCTACCCAAGTGTTTATAGTTCCTGATCCGCCAACCATAGATTTTGGTACTTCTACGACAATAGACATCACGTTGGTTCCTGCAAATGTGTCACTTCCTGGATCATTAAAACCAGTAGCATTTCCTGCTATAATTTCTCCGTATTGGGCAAAATCCATAAAAAACGGATCATCTCTTGGTCCTGCAAAAAATTTCATCCCGCCATTTTCCTCGATATTTGCAGAAGATCCATAAGGTGTAATTGCTACACTAGATTGTGTTGCAGATGTTAAAATGGTACTATTTAAACCTGTTGCATTTGGTGATGCTGGACCAAAAAAGTACATAGTTCCATCTCTTGGAATGGCTTGGATAACTAAATTTTCAACATTATCACCATCAGTATCAATGTTAAATTCTACTAGCACGTTTTCATCAAAAACAGCATCGCCTGTATCTGTAGGACTTAATAAACCTTGCACATTGGCAGCAAACACAATATTGTCTGTGTCTTCAGCCTGAAATGCATAAAAATCTGTAATATCACTTGTACCACCAGAAACTGCTGGTGCGTCAATGTGGTCTGCTGCAATCATAAAGAAACCGCCAATTGCTATAATCCCGATTCCTAGAATTATTTTTAATTTTTTCATAATAATGATGTTTTTGTTAATTAATTTTTTTTTGCTTTCACACATACCTACGAGAAAACTTATAAAGCGGTTTTGTTAAAATTTTGTTAATGAAAAATATTCTGACGTTTTAGATTTAAAATTTATCTTTACAGCTCCTTAATCAAAAGACACCTATGAATCCATCAGCAAATGGCTGGATAAAAAAACTCCTTAAACTTCTTGAGGAAAATCCTTTATGGAATCATGACACTACTAACAATTTTTACAAAGCCTTGAGAGATAGCGGTTTTGTTTACGGTAGTAATATAAGTGTAGTAAATAATTATTTAGAAAGTACTGATTATACTGAAGAAGAAATATGTAAAGTAAACTTTTTGCTAGCTTTTCATTTTATATATAAAGAGCACTGTACTACAGATGATAATTTTGTTGAGAGTATTATAAATTTTTACACTGAAATAAACGCGCATAAACCCTCTGTTTTTTCAGAGTTGCTTGGTGAGAAAAAAAACACTGCTTTATTAGAAAAAATAATTCACAAACGCATACAAATAGACCATAACCTAATAGATAGAAGTTTTAATTACTTTATAACCAACGCACTTTTATTTACTGATATATTGGCCTACAATGTGTTTTTAAAAAAGCATACCATTTCTGAAAGATTTATACAACACCTTGAAGCTGTCATTGAAACAATAGTTATTGAGGTGCTAAACTCTAAATCTAAAAAAACAAAGTATGACGAGAGTTTAATAGACCTTGTTGAACAATCAAAACGTTACCAAACCAATGTCAGTATCTCGTTTGATGAAGCTTTAACATCTATAAACACAAATTTAGAAACCTACTACATTCTTGACATTGCGTGTATGGCAACTTGGGGCGACTTAAAAATTGATGATAACGAAGAAACCATATTAAAACAGCTAGGTGAAAAGCTTAAGGTAAAAAACACACGTGTTGAAAATTCTATGGCTGCAATTCAACATTTTTATAGCTTACATAAAGATAAAATAGCCTTATTGAGTTCAAAAAATATTGTAAAAACGTTTTATTCTAACTCTAGCCAAATGGTAAGCAAACTTATTTCTAGAAATAGCAAACGTTTACAAAAAGAGCTTAGAGAAAGTAAAGAGCTTATGATATTACTTACACAGTCTACTGTAAGAGATTTAAATGATGATGAACAAAAGAAAGTTCAAGATCAATTGCTAGATATTTTTAAATCAATTCCTAGTTTGGCTATTTTTATGCTTCCTGGTGGTGCTTTACTTTTACCTCTGGTTGTTAAGTTTATTCCTAAATTATTACCATCTTCTTTTGATGATAACCGTATTGAAGAGGATTAATTAATCTTCTAACCAGTTTTTAAAATCCTTTACGCGTTCTCTTGCTACAATAACTTCTTGATCTGAAAATGAGTGTAATTTAATTTGTAATCGAGAATTGGTATAACTTACCATATCTTTTATAGCATTGATATTTACATAAAATGCGCGATTTACTCTAAAAAACACATTTGGAGGCAACTCGTTTTCCATTTGCTCTAGTGTAAAATCAATGAGATAATTTCTACCATCTTTGGTATGCAAATAAGTACCTTTATTTTCACTAAACACACATTCTATATCATCTACAGCAATAAGTTTTAAATGCTGCCCTACTTTTACTGAAAATCGTTTTTTGTATTCTCTTTCAATAGGATTTACTAATAGGTTTTTTATGTCGTCAAAATTTAAGGTAACAGCTTTTTGAGGATTAAAATTTGTTTTAAACTTATTTATAGCCTGAACCATTTCATCTTCATCAATAGGTTTTAAAAGATAGTCTATACTATTTAGTTTAAAAGCCTGTAATGCATACTCATCATAAGCTGTAGTAAAAATTATGGATGACTTTATTTTTACAGTTTCAAAAATCTCAAAAGATAATCCGTCGCTTAATTGAATATCTAAAAAAATTAAATCTGGATGTTCATTATCTTGAAACCAAGCTACGGCTTCTTCAACAGAGTGCAACATGGTTTGAGCTTGAATATGTAATTTTTCTAACATACGCTGTAAGCGTCTTGCTGATGGTTTTTCGTCTTCTATAATTATGACTTTCATACTGTTGATTAGTGTTTTTTTGGTTTTTATTGCGTTAGCGATTGTAGCTAGCTACCGTGTAGCGCGAAAAGCGCGACCCTGATTTTTTTTTCAGGGTAACGCCCAAAATATTATTCCCACTGGTTATTATTTTTCTCCATAAGTTCTCTTATTTTTCGCTCTTCCCATTTGGCTCCAAAAATAAAATTGGGTAAAAACACCGATAATGCATGTACAAAAAGTCCGAAGCCCCAAAAGGTGAGTGTTACAAAATTTTTGAACTGAAAATAACTTTCGTTTGGTTGTAAATTTTGAATATTTATAAACATAATCATTAAGTTAATGACTATAAAAACTAATAAGTGTGAGTAAAACCCTTTTATTCTTTTTACTTGTTTTGTAGCACGATATACGCGGTCTTGTTCTATAAAATTTGGTTTCATAATTATTGCCATTTACTTTGTTGTTGTTCTTTTTCTAGAATTTCTTGAATTTTACGTTCTTCCCAATTTTTTGCATATCCAAATACGCCAAAAGCATGAAAAATAAGGCCCATACCCCAACCTAACATAGGGAACCAAAACCATTGAAAATCCCAGTAAGTTTTATAGTTTATGAAAATAATGAAAGGGATAACCACACAGTATGATAACAGGTTGCCATAAAACCCTTTGATCTCCTGCACGTGTTTTTTTGCTTTGTTATAAGCTGCTTGCTTATCTGAAATTTGATAATTTGTTTCCATAATTGAAATTTGTTTGGTAAGCATTGGTATTGCTACTACAAAACGTTCTGCTTGTTGATTGATGATTACTTTTTTATTGGTTAATAATTGATATCGCTGCATAATATTACTCAAACCTACTCCACTACTCTTTTTGACGATTTGTTTAGGTTGTAGATTATTTTCTACGACAAGATTGCCTTGATTTTCATAAATTTTGATGTGTAATGGTTTTGTGGCAGTTACCATATTATGTTTTACTGCGTTTTCTAGAAGCAACTGTAATGATAATGGTACAACTTTACTATCTGGGTTTGATGCTTGTTCTGGTATGTTAAACACAATACTATCTTCAAAACGCATTTTTAATAAAGACATATAGGTTTTTGCAAACTTTAGTTCTTCATCTACTGCTACTAAATCTTTATTTTTTTGCTCCAAAACATAACGATATACTTTTGATAATGCTGTGGTAAATTTTTGTGCACTATCTGGGTTTTCTTCTATAAGACTTGTAAGTACATTTAAACTATTAAATAAAAAATGTGGATCTAATTGATTTTTTAGCGCATCAAACTTGGCACTTGCGGTTCCTGCAATTACCTTTTGCTCCTTTATTTTGTTTTGTTGATACCTGTTATAAAAGTAAACAAAGTGAAAAATGACAACTATTGAGAGTGTTATCCAAAGCCCGAATGTATAGTTTCTCCAAGATTCATGAGCTATGAAGTCACTAAAATTGTAGCCTTCGTAATATAAAGCGGTAAGTGTTCTGAGTATAAAAAGCCCTAATAACGTAATAATTACAGAACCAACAATACCTACAAGTATACGTATTACTCTTTGATTTTTTTTCCAATTTATTCGTTCTAAAAGTTGAAAATAATACATATTAGAATATCCTAACAAGAACGCATAACCTTGATAAAACATAAAGTCTATGAGCAAATCATTTACAGAGTCAAAATGAAATTTGTCATACATAACGTTTCCTATTAAGAAAACAACTGTACCAATGACAAAAACAATAATGATATTTTTAAAATGTCTGCTCATATGCTATATGTGTTATAGTTAATAAAGTTAAAATTATTTACATAACTTATAGAAATTAAAACTGTTCGTTTTTTTTGATGGTACAAATATGCTCACTTCTTTTTGGGTTTTAAAAAGATGTATACCGAACTGTTATTTTTTTAAGATGAGCTGTTGAAATGCTTTATTTCTCTTGAGGAAAGTTATTTCGTATGTTTCGCACTAGTTCTTCTAAACCATTTACTTTAAGCTCATAAACCGTTTGGAGCATATCGCCTAGAGCACCTTTTGGGAAACCTTTACTATGATACCAAACAACATAATACTCTGGTAAATCTATTAGATATCGGTCTTTATATTTACCATAAGGCATTTTGGTATGTGCTAATTTTATTAAAAAGTCTTTGTTGGGTTGTAAATTCATTATGGCTAGTGTGAATAAGGTTTTAGCCTATTTAACTCTTCGGCAATAAATAACTGCCACTTGTTTTGTAACGCTTTGTTTATTGAATAATTTGTTTCTGCATCATAGCGCTTTTGCATAGCTGCAAGGTCTTTATTTATACGTTTATGCAAAGTATTAAGTGATTCCTTAATTGTGTTAGACACTTTAAGTTCTGCTATTTTTTTTCTGAATTTACGTGCAAATAATTCGGTAATATTAAAGTGAAACTGTTCATGCGCCAAAACATTTTCATCAACCTGATTAGGTTTGTACCAAGATTTTTCTGGATAAAAATATGTCTTTACTGTTGTTGTAAATCCTTCTACAGACTGCCCTTTCATTTTTAATGAATAACCAAATGTTATTCCTGATGCTGTTGTAGCTACTGCTTCAGAATTTTCATCTATTGGACCTTTAAAATCGTTCCATGATAGCTTATAAGAACTACTCCAAGGAATTGTTACATCTTGTGCTTGTAGCCCTGATATAATAAGGCATATTGTATAAAATAGTATTTTTTTCACCTGTTTTAAGTCATCAAAAAACGTTGATTAATCTTCTATTTCAACGATTTTTAAGTCATTATATTTTACAAGGTAAACGGTGTTGTTATAATAACCACCAAACAGTTTCTTTTTGTAAGCAAATTTATTTTCTACATAGGAAGTTAAAGGCGTATCGTTTACAGATGTGTATAAATCTTCAGAAGAAGATAAACGTAAAACAACATCCATAGTTAAGTCAAAACCACGAACTGCCAGTTTATTTGGACTTACACCAAAACGATTTTCATAGTTTTTAGCAAAGCTATTGTTATCATCTTCATTATACATTTTTGAAATGGTAGGAAAATGAAACTGCAAGTTTGATAAATGATAGTTAGAAACTTCATCATCCTCAAAGGCATCATTCATATTTGTTGTTGCCAAAATAATTTTCACGTCATCAGTAATATAAGCATTTAGCTTACTAGTTACTGTTGATATAAACCCAGCATGACTCGTTTCTAAAAACACCACGTTTTTTCCTGGTTTTAATAAGTGTTTAATATCGTCATCTAATATATAGTGAGCATCTTTACCTTCTTTGTCTTTTCTTGAGTAAACCTGTGAAGCTGCGTAAAATTTACTTTTTAAATCGTTACTAACTTTGGTATTATCATGATCTGCAATTATGATGACTTTTGTAATTGTAGAATCTGACTCAACATAATTTACAATTTTTTCTGTTAAAAGATCTTCTGATGGCCTTGATTGAAACACATTTTCTGTAAGTGTTACGTTTTTTGTTATTGGTGAAATAACAGGAATGTTGTAACGTTTTAACTCGGTAGAAACTTTCTCAATATTATTAGGCATAAAAGGTCCTATAACAGCATTGACATTTTCAAAATCATTGTTTCTTAAAATACTTGAAATTTCACTTAATTGATTTTTTGTATCATATACATCTACCTTAAGAGAAACACCCATTTTTTTAAGTGAGTCTAAAGCTACTAACACTCCAGAATGAAAGTCTAATGACTTATTTAAAAAAGGATTGGTATTTATAAGCTTTTTGGTATCTAAAATAGAATCTGTATCAACCAAGTTTAGTTTAAAAGGAAGCATTACTGCTATATGCTTTGTATCAGAATTGGTAATACTTTGCGTTAAGTCTGAACTTGCTTCTGCTTCTGCTTCTTCTGATGACGCTGCCTGATATGGTACTTTTAGAATCATTCCTACTTTCAATCCTCCTTCTTTAAGTTCTGGATTTAAAGCTTCTAACTCTTCTTGTTCTAATCCTAATTTTAGTTTTAATCTAAAAAAACCTTCCCTAGGTAAAACTTTGTAATACGAATACCTATCGTCAATAGGCTTTTCGGCTTCTTTTTCTAAATTAGGCACTTGTATAACTTCACCTTCTTTTAGCACCTCATTCATGCCTGGGTTTATTGCTTCAAGCTCGGTAACCGTTATTCCATATTTATAAGCTATACGCCATTTTCCTTCTTTTGGTAAAACAGTATAATCTTTTGTTGTTGCCTTTGGCTCGTTTACAGTAAGCACTTTTTTATAAACAGGAATCTTTAGCTCATCGCCTTTTCTTAAATTATTGGCATACAAAAATGTATTATGCTTTTTTATGTCCTCTTGAGCAACATCATACATTTTTGATAAACTATATAACGTTTCCTTTCGTTTTACTTTGTGCTCTTTAAAACCAACTAACTCTTTCTCTATAACCGCTTGAGGTGCTTCAGTATTTGCTATTTTAGAATTTGGAATTATGAGTACATCATTACGTTTTAATCCGTTTTTTGCATCTGGATTTAATGTATAAATATCAAATGGTGTTACACTATAAATTTTAGCAATACTTTCAATGGTTTCTCCTTGTTTTATTTTGTGTGTCTTATAGTTTTGAGCTTGAGACGCTGTACCACAACTAAATATTAAAAAAAAGAAGATTAGATAAAGAAACTGTTTCATTTATACTGTGTTTTATTTATACAAGTAGCGTTTTATATACGCTATAAATCATCAATTAGATGACAACAATGTCACTTTTATTCCCACTCTATTGTTGCTGGTGGTTTTGAACTAATATCGTATACTACTCTATTAACGCCTTTTACTTTGTTTATTATTTCATTTGAGGTTTTTTGTAAAAACTCATAAGGTAAATTTACCCAATCTGCTGTCATACCATCAGTGCTTTCTACAGCTCTTAAAGCGACACATTTTTCATAAGTACGCTCATCTCCCATAACACCAACACTGTTTACTGGTAAAAGAATAGCGCCTGCTTGCCAAACAGCGTCATATAATCCCCATTTTTTTAAGTTACCAATAAATACAGCATCAACTTCTTGTAAGATACGAACTTTTTCAGCAGTTATATCTCCTAAAATCCTTATTGCCAATCCTGGACCTGGAAATGGATGACGTCCTAATAGGTTTTTATCCATATCCATAGAAGCTCCTACACGACGTACTTCATCTTTAAATAAGGCTTTAAGTGGCTCTACAATTTTAAGTTTCATAAAATCTGGCAAACCACCAACATTATGATGACTTTTTATTGTTGCACTTGGTCCGCCTGTTGCAGAAACACTTTCTATAACATCAGGATAGATTGTACCTTGAGCTAACCATTTTACATCTGAAATTTCATGAGCTTCATCATCAAACACCTCTATAAATACACGACCAATAGCTTTTCTTTTTTGCTCTGGGTCGCTCAATCCTGCTAATGCATCCAAAAAGCGTGCCGAAGCGTCTACACCTTTTACATTTAGGCCCATACCTTTGTATTGTTCTAATACATCAGTAAATTCATTTTTTCGTAGCAAGCCATTGTTTACAAAAATGCAATATAAATTTTCACCTATGGCTTTATGTAATAGCATAGCTGCTACAGAAGAGTCTACACCACCAGATAATCCTAGAACAACTTTATCATTTCCTAATTGTGCTTGTAAATCTGCTACAGTTTCTTCAACAAAAGATTGCGGTGTCCAATCTTGATTTACTTCTGCTATGTGAACTAAAAAGCTCTCTAACAATTGTTTTCCGTCTGTTGAATGATATACTTCTGGATGAAACTGAATAGCATAAGTTTGTTCACCTTCTATTTTATAAGCTGCATTCTCTACATCATGTGTACTAGCTAGTAAAACACCATTTTCTGGTAACTTTTTTATAGTATCACTATGGCTCATCCACACTTGACTTCCTTTAGAAATCCCACTAAAAAAAGCATCTTCCTTTACGTAAGATAAATTTGCTCGACCATATTCTCTTGTGTTTGATGGCGCTACTTCTCCTCCTGAAAAATGAGCAAGATATTGCGCACCATAACATACAGCTAGCAAAGGTTTTTTACCACGTATTTGTGATAAGTCTGGATGTAAAACATCTTCTCCTCTTACCGAGTTTGGACTTCCCGATAAGATCACCGCTTTATAGGTTTCTAAATTGTTTGGAATCTTGTTGAATGGATGAATCTCACAATAAATGTTAAGTTCTCTCACTCTTCGGGCAATAAGCTGTGTGTATTGCGAACCGAAATCTAATATAAGTACGTTGTTGTGTTGCATGCGCAAAAATAGTAATTGATTTTCTATTGACCTTTTTAGTCTCCTATTTTTTTTCTATTTTTTATGCCATTGAATCTAATATCATGGCTATATCTTTTTCGGTAGTATCAGGATTTATAAAGCAAAATCTAGATACTGTTTCAAAACTATCACCATTTTTCCATTTTGTAGGCGTTACAAGCGCGAAACCTTTTTTGTGGTTTTCGTATGTCCAATTAGTATAATCTTCAGGATTCCATCCTATTCTTCTAAATAACACACATGATAAACTTGGTTCTCTCACGAGTTCAACATGCGGATTATTTTCTATCATACTACCTGCTATTTGTGCTAATTCAAGACCTCTTTCTACAGCTTGTTTATATCTGTCTGTTCCGTGAGTTGCTAAAGAAAACCAAAGAGGTAAACCACGAACACGACGCGTTAATTGTATTTGATAGTCGGTTGGATTAAATCCGTGAGCACCTTCATCTTTAAAAATATCAAGGTAAGATCCTTGTTGAGAATGTGCCTCTTTTGCCAGTTCTGGATTTTTATAAATCACAGCGCCACAATCATAAGGTGAAAACATCCACTTATGTGGGTCTATGGTTATACTATCTGCTCGTTCAATACCACGAAACAAATGTCTTACAGAGTCTGCTGCTAAAGCGCCACCTCCATAGGCTGCATCTACATGAAACCATAAGTTTTCTTGCTCACATACATTTGCTATTCCTTCTAAATCATCAATAATTCCAGCATTGGTAGTTCCTCCTGTTGCTACAACAGCAAATAACCTTTTACGCTGATGAAAATTAAGTGCATCAATAGTTTTTCTTAAAGCATCGCCTTTTAATTCTTCTTCAGAATCAACCAATAAAATATCAACATCGGCTACTTTTGCCATAGCTTTTATAGAAGAGTGCGCACCTATTGATGTTATGATTAAGCCTTTTTCTCGTTTATAAGTTTCATCTCTTCTCCAATATTCTCTTGCTGTTACTATAGCTGATAAATTAGCTGCTGTTCCACCACTTGTAAATACTCCAAAAGCACCTTCAGGCAAACCTGTTAAAGAAACAATCCAAGACATGGCTTCGTTTTCGCAAAAAATACCACCAGCACCTTCCATCCAGTAAGCACCATGAATACTTGAGGCTGATGTTACTAAATCAAACATAATTGCTGCTCTTGTTGGAGACGCAGGAACGAATGCTAAATTTCTAGGATGATCTACAGGAACATTGGCTTTTGATAAGTGTTCTTTCCAAAGATTAAAAGCATATTCGCCTCCAACGCCTTTTGCTGTTACCGTTTCGCCAACAATAGCTTTTAGCTCTTCAGCTTTTTTGGGTTTTCCTATATCGTGTTCTGTTGCTGAAATTCTACCAATAGCATATTTCATGACATCTAGTGTCATTTCAATAAGCTCAATATCAATTTTATGCATGAATCATTTTAAGTTTAGTATTGTAAATTTGCCTTTTAGAGGTTGCAAATTTAACACTAACTGCGAAATTAATTGGTTTCCAAACTCTAAATAAAATTCGGAAAAATTAGCTTGACGTTCTTGTAAACTTTGATTAGGGAATAATTCGTTTTGAAGTTCTGTTACGCGTAGTAAATGATCTTGTAACTTGCGTTTTTGCGCTTTAAGTAAACGTTTTTCTAAATGCTCTAATCCTTTTATTTGTTTACGTTCTTGAGCGCCAACAGCTCCTAAAAAAGAAGCGTCTGTTTTTTCGGCTAGTTTATAAAGGTCTTGAAATTGATTTTTAAGAAGTTCTTTTTGTGGTGAAAAATCAATATCTATTTTAGAAATAGCTTTTGTGACTTTAGTTCTTAATTCTGATTGCTTTAAAAATAAATCGGAAACTGAAAGATTCAGTTTTTCTAACTTTTCTTGCTGTTTTTCAGTTATAAGTAACACCGAGTTTCTTAAAAGCAATATTGGAAAAGTAACTTGTTGCGTTTCAAAATTTGATTTCAACTGAAACCAATATGCTAATTCGCCACCGCCGCCAATGTAACACAAGTTAGGTAAAATAACTTCTTGATATAGCGGTCGCATAACGACATTAGGGCTAAATCGTTCTGGGTATTGCTCAACCTCTTGTAAAAGCGATGTTTTATCCCATGTAATATTGGTGTCTATAACAGTATATGTATCATCAATTTCTACAATACGTTCACGCACTCCTGAAACAATGTAAAACAGGTTGATTTCTCTTGGATTTACCTGAATTTTGTAACTATCAGACAGTTTATTTAAAGCTTCATTTGTTTGTGTAACATGCTTAAAAGCTGTTTTATTTAACAAATCTTCTTTTATATAAGGCACAAATAATTGCTTTAAAGCTTTATCATTTCCGTCTAAAATTACTAGTCCGTATTGAGAAAACAACTTATTAACCAGATAGCGCGTTGCATTGGTTAAATTATCATTATCAAGATAAGCTTCTTTGAAAAGTTCTTGTAATTCTTTTGCGTTTTGACTAGCATTAAGTTCTGATGCAAAGGCACTAAAAACACTATCTAAACCTTCAAGGTTTAACTCTCCAACAGCGCCAGAAGCATTTCTGTTCCATTGTACTTTTTTACCTTGAAAATTAAAAAAGTTAATCTCATCAAAATCATGATCTTCACTTGCCATCCAGTAAACAGGCACAAAATTATATTCTGGATATGCTGCCTTTAACTCATTACAAAGATTTATTGTAGAGATTATTTTATAGAAAAAATATGCCGGTCCTGTAAATAGGTTTAATTGATGCCCAGTCGTTACCGTAAACGTGTTCTCCTGCTTTAGTGCATTGATATTGTTTAAAGTTTCAGCTGATGCTTCTGTACTTTTATACTGATTTTCTAAAGCAGCCACTAATGTTTCTCTAACACTTGCTTTGTAGTTAGATGCTTTATCTTCAATTTGAGCTTTAAAATTTTCTAATTCAGGAAAACGGTTATAAAAAGGTTTTAAATTATTGTTTTCATCTAAATAGTCACATATTAAAGAAGAGAAATAATTGGTTTCTCTAAACGGAATACAGTCTGTTGGCATAGTTACTTTTCAATTGAAGTGTAAATATACAGTTATTCCATTTTTTAGATTCTAAAAATTACGTTAAGAGTTTACCATTATTAATATTAAAGTACTAGATAAATATTAGAATCGTTACTATCTCAAAAAAAATGCGTATATTAACAATAGATTTCAGGTAGACAAACTTAAATCTTTAGTGTCATGAAAACGATACACTTACAAACCAATTCCCCTCAAATCCTGACCTTTATTGCAGTATTTTTATTAATGACTAGCAATTTTAAATCGCATGCTTTTTTTGATTTTCAACAACAGTTAAATTCCTACAAAGCTTTCAAAGGAACAGTTTATGATGCGCAAACAAAAACACCGCTTACTTTTGCTGATATTAGTGTTATTGACACAAATATTAGCACAATAACGAATACTGAAGGCGAGTTTTTGCTTAAAATTCCTGACAACTTACTTAACGCAACGGTTTCATTTTCTTTTTTGGGATATTCTGAACAGAAAATTAAAATTTCTGATTTAACAAATCATCCTAAAATACATTTACAACCTAATGTTACTAGTTTAACCGAGGTGAATTTAACAGCTCCTGAAAGTGCTCTATCTCTAGTTGAAGCTACATTAAAGCGCAAAGGCGAAAACTACATTAATGAGCAAAAAATCATGACTGGTTTTTATAGGGAAACCATAAAAAAACGTAACAAAAATGCCTCGCTATCTGAAGCTGTTGTAGAGATTTATAAACAGTCTTACCAATCTAGAAAAGGCGACAAAGTAAGATTGATAAAAGCTAGAAAAAATACCGATTACACAAAATTAGACACTATAGCGTTAAAACTTCAAGGAGGACCATTTAGCACGCTTTATGTAGATATGATTAAATACAATCAGTTTATATTTAATGAAGATAATTTAAGCAATTATGATTTTAATTTTGAAAACTCTACACAAATAGATAATAGGAAAGTATATGTTGTGAACTTTAAACAAAAACCACAAATACAATCTCCGTTGTACTTTGGGAAATTATATATTGATACTGAAAACTATGCATTAATTAGCGCCATTTACAACTTAAATGTCACTGATGCTGAAGCAGCTAGTAAACTTTTTATAAAGAAAAAACCTAACAAAGTAAGAGTGCTTCCTATTGAAGCTGCATATCGTGTTGATTACAAAACTCAAAACGGTAAGTGGCATTACCGTTATAGCAACATACAATTAGCTTTTAAGGTCAACTGGAAAGGTAAATTGTTTAATAGTAATTACACCCTAAATAGCGAAATGGCTATAACAGACTGGCAAGATAATAACAGTAAAGTATTAAGCTATCAAGAAAGTTTTAAACCTTCAATGATTTTAAGCGATGAGGCTTCTGGTTTTTCTGACCCACAATTTTGGGGTGAATACAACATTATAGAACCTGAAAAATCTATAGAATCTGCTATTAAAAAAATTAATAAACAGCTAGCAAAAAATTAATTACATTATCTTCTTTTTAATAAAAAAAGGCAAGCTAATTAGCTTGCCTTTTGATATATAAATTATATTGTTTTATTAATTTACAACTTCAGCATATAAATCAAAATCTGCTGCATCAACAATAGTAACTGTTGTAAAATCTCCTGTTTTTAAATATACTTTTGAAGCATCTATCAACACTTCATTATCAACATCAGGTGAGTCAAACTCTGTACGACCTACAAAATAATTTCCTTCTTTTCTATCAATAACAACTTTTAGCTCTTGACCTATTTTTTCTTGGTTTAGTTCCCAAGAAATTTGAGATTGAATTTCCATAATCTCATTTGCCCGTTCTTGTTTCACGTCTTCAGGCACATCATCCTCTAAATTGAAAGCGTGTGTGTTTTCTTCATGAGAATATGTAAAGCAACCTAAACGCTCAAAACGCATATCTTTCACCCATTGCTTTAATTCCTGAAAATCTTCTTCAGTTTCTCCTGGATAGCCAACAATAAGTGTTGTACGGATAGTCATATTAGGAACAGCTTTTCTAAAGTCTTGTATCAAGTTTGTTGTTTTAGCTTTTGTTGTTCCGCGACGCATACTTTTTAAAATATGATCTGATATGTGTTGTAATGGAATATCTAGGTAATTACATACTTTTGGTTCTCTATTCATAACCTCTAACACATCCATTGGAAATCCTGTTGGGAACGCATAATGCAAACGAATCCATTCAATACCTTCAACCTTTACAAGATTTTCAAGAAGCTCTGCTAGGTTTCTTTTTTTGTATAAATCTAATCCGTAATAGGTTAAGTCTTGAGCAATAAGTATAAGCTCTTTTACACCACTAGCGGCTAATTTTTCGGCTTCAATAACCAATTCTTCAATTGGGGTACTTTTGTGTTTTCCTCTCATCAAAGGTATGGCACAAAAACTACAAGGTCTATCGCAGCCTTCAGCAATTTTTAAATAGGCATAGTTTTTTGGTGTTGTAGTTAAACGTTCACCTATTAATTCATGCTTGTAATCAGCACCTAAAGCTTTTAACAAAAGAGGCAATTCAGTTGTTCCAAAATATTGGTCTACATCAGGAATTTCTTTTTCTAAATCGGGCTTATAACGCTCACTTAAACACCCTGTAACGAAAACCTTATCTACATCTCCAGCTTCTTTCTTTTGCATGAACTCTAAAATGGTATTCACGCTTTCTTCTTTAGCATTGTTTATAAAACCACAGGTATTAATTACTACAACATTACCTTCTTCTTCATGAGCAACATCTTTTCCATTAGCTTTAAGCTGTCCCATTAACACCTCACTGTCATAAACATTTTTACTACAACCTAATGTTACAACATTGATTTTATTTTTTTTAAGTGATTTTGTTCTCATATCTAAAATTCAGGCAGCAAAGATACAACTAAATTAAACCTTTCCTATATTTAAACATCTAATTAAGAAACTCGCTATGAGAACACAACCTTTTTCTATAATCATTTGCGCTTTGCTTTTATGGAATTGTTCATCAAATGACAATGAAAATATCATAATTAATAAGCCAGAAACTTCAAATCCGGAAATATATTTTCCGCCTTTAAATTCTGATGAATGGGAAAAAATAAATACTGTAATAAATTAAATAAAAACATATTAATTTACGTTATTTACTTATCAATCAATTTTAAAAACAAATCAAGATGAAAAAGTATTTTTATGTAACACTAGTTTTCTTTACTATGTTAAACTGCGCTAAAGATGACGATGGAAACATAGTTCTTATTCCTTTTCAAAACTGTTTACAACCTCATAATTTAGACACTAGCTCAATAACTACAACTTCTGCTGTTATTGAATGGAGTGACCGTAACGATTCTAATTTTTTTAATTTAGAATTTGGGTTAAATGGATTTCAACTTGGAACCGGAGATCGCCTTAATGTAAACTCTGATAATGTTCAACTAATCGATTTAGAACCCAACACAGCTTATGATTTTTATGTAAGGTCTAATTGTGGAGGAAATGATTATAGTGATTGGTCTGGACCAAGCTCTTTTGTAACAGATTAAAACAAAAAAAAGGCTCGCAAATTGCGAGCCTTTTTTGTTTTTATTTAAAAAACGAATCTACAAATTCGTATTTATTAAAAACTTGTAAATCTTCAATACCTTCTCCTACTCCTATATATTTCACCGGAATTTTAAACTGGTCAGAAATTCCTATTACAACGCCACCTTTTGCTGTTCCGTCTAATTTTGTTACTGCTAATGAAGTTACTTCTGTTGCAGCTGTAAACTGTTTTGCTTGTTCAAAAGCATTTTGTCCGGTAGAACCATCTAACACTAATAACACATCATGAGGTGCATCCCCAACAACTTTTTGCATAACACGTTTTACTTTTGTAAGCTCATTCATTAAATTCACTTTATTATGTAAACGTCCCGCAGTATCTATAATAATAACATCGGCATCTTGCTTTACACCAGATTGCAAAGCATCAAAAGCAACAGAAGCTGGGTCACTTCCCATATCTTGACGTACCATTGGCACATCAACACGGTCTGCCCAAACTTGCAATTGATCTATAGCTGCGGCTCTAAACGTATCTGCAGCTCCTAGTACAACTTTTAATCCTTTCTTTTTAAATTGATATGCAAGTTTACCTATGGTAGTTGTTTTTCCAACTCCATTAACACCCACAACCATAAGTACGTATGGTTTTTTGTTTTCAGGAATTGTATATTCAGTTTCTTCTCCTGAATTGGTTTCGCTTAACAAGGCTGCTATTTCTTCTCGAAGAATTTTATTAAGCTCGTCTGTACCAAGATATTTATCTTTAGCGACACGGCTTTCTATACGCTCTATAACTTTTAGCGTTGTGTTTACGCCTACATCACTAGACACAAGTACTTCTTCTAGATTATCTAAAACCTCATCATCAACTTTAGATTTTCCTGCAACTGCCTTACTTAATTTACCAAAAAAACTTGTTTTAGACTTTTCTAGACCTTTGTCTAATGTTTCTTTTTTTTCTGAAGAGAATATTTTTTTAAAAAAACTCATAGGTTTAAAAATTTTATAATCTATAATCAAAAATCTAGCCTAAAAAAAATACTGCTAAACTGTCAGATTATCTGTCAAATATAGATATAAAAAAACTGCTTTCAAATGAAAGCAGTTATAGAATTAAATGTAAGAATTTAATTTATTTTTTGTTTAAAAAATCATTAACAAACTCTGGAGCCATAACTGATTCAACAAACATATAAGCACCAGTTTTAGGTGACTTCACCATTTTGATTGCTTTAGTTAATCTCTTAGATCCTGTTTGTAATGATGCTACTGATTTCTTTGCCATGACTTAATTATTTTATCTCTTTATGAACTGTCATACGCTTAAGAATAGGATTGAATTTTTTAATCTCCATTCTATCTGGCGTATTTTTTTTATTTTTTGTAGTAATGTAACGAGATGTTCCTGGTTGCCCAGACTCTTTATGCTCTGTACATTCTAATATTACCTGTATTCTATTACCTTTCTTTGCCATTGTAACGTATCTTTATGCGTTATGCTTATTTTATAAATCCTTTAGCTTTAGCTTCTTTAAGTGCAGCAGAAATACCAATTTTATTGATAGTTTTTAATGCTGATGTAGAAACTTTTAAAGTTACCCATTTATCTTCTTCAGGAATATAAAAACGTTTTTTGATTAAATTTGCATCAAATTTACGTTTTGTTTTATTCATTGCGTGAGATACATTGTTCCCAACCATTGCTTTTTTCCCAGTAAGTTCACAAACTCTTGACATTTCTTCTAACTTTAATATTGTTATTTTAAAACAGGCTGCAAATTTAGTAAAACTTTACAATATCAGCAAACTAAAATTGTTACTTTTTTAAAATTTCTTTTTGAAGCATTTCGAATGCTTTATTTGACGCCCTATTTATCACTTTTGTTCTGTGGTTTCCAAAATTAAATTTTTCAGAATACACATGTGTTTTTGTTGCTAATGCAATATAAACTGTTCCTACTTCGGCATCAGAGTCTCCTTTTTCAGGACCTGCATTTCCGGTAGTAGCAATAGCATAATCCGTTTTGAATAGCTCTAATACATTCTTTGCCATAGCTTCAGCTACTTGAGAG
This sequence comes from Corallibacter vietnamensis, assembly GCF_039537875.1. Classification (NCBI taxonomy): domain Bacteria; kingdom Pseudomonadati; phylum Bacteroidota; class Flavobacteriia; order Flavobacteriales; family Flavobacteriaceae; genus Corallibacter; species Corallibacter vietnamensis. The sequence continues at coordinate 191,467 of NZ_BAABBI010000002.1, read as the reverse complement.
CTTACTACAGAATGTTTGCTTATAAGTGTTTCTGAAACACCTAAAACATCTATTTTTGTTTGTGTTGCATAGCTCACAACCGATCCTTTGTAATATGCTGATGCTCCTGCACTTGACGTAAACATTTCGGCTATTTTTCCACCTGTACAGCTTTCTGCGGTTGCTATTGTTTTTTCTAAAGCTACTAATTGCTTTCCTAAAATAGACTCTATAGTTCCTTCTGACTCAAACCCAACAAATATATCTTGTATTTGTGGTGTTAATAAGCGAATTTGATAAGCTATTTCAGATTCTAAAATATTTTTGTCGGCATGTTTTCCTGATAATCGTAATCGCACGCGTCCTAAATTTGGTAAATATGCTAATTTTATAAAATCAGGTAATGCGTCTTCCCATTTTTCTATACGCGCAGCAAGATCACTCTCGCCTAACCCTGCTGTTAATACTGTAGTATGATATATATATGGAAAATTAAATTTATCACTTAGTCGTGGAATGACTTCGTCTTCCATAAGTGCTTTCATTTCAAAAGGAACTCCTGGAAGTGATACAAATACTTTATTATTTTTTTCAAGCCACATTCCTGGTGCGCTTCCGTTTACATTCATTAAAACGGTGGCTTTTGATGGAACTAATGCTTGATCTAAATTAACTTGAGACGGAAGAACATCTTTTTTAAAACCTTTCCATAACCTATATATATTATCGGTTACGGCATCATCTCTAATTAATGTATCTTGAAAATAATTAGTGATTGTTTTTTTTGTGATATCGTCTTTTGTTGGACCTAATCCTCCAGTTATAATGATTATATCAGCGTTTTCTTCAGCCTCTGTTAAGGCTTTTAAAATATGAGTTGCATCATCTTGAACAGACGTAATTTGGTATACTGAAACACCTAATTTATTAAGTGTTTTTGATATAAACGTTGCGTTTGTATCTACTATTTGCCCAATAAGAATTTCGTCTCCAATGGTTATAATCTCTGCTTGCATTATAAGCCAAAATCTGATTTAATTTCTTCTGAAGCATTATTTACGGCTGCCATAACGATATCTAATTTTTCAGAAATATCTGTTTCAGTTCTTTCAAATTTTCCCCAGTCTTGTACTTCTATTAGGTCATTTAAAACACCTAGCTCAAACAAGTCTATTGTAGGTTTCATTTTATGTGCTGCTTGGTATGCCGAAAAATAGTCTTTGGATGCAACTGCTTCTTTTAATCGTTCTGCATCTTCAGGTACTTCATCTAAAAAGGCTGCTGCTAAAGCTGCAATAAAATCCTCGTCATTATCTGCTAATTCTCTTACTCTAAATAGTTTGTAATGTTGTTCCATTTATTTTACTGTTATTGAAAACATTTCTTTGTTTTCTAAAAACCCTCTTAACTTGTCGTTTGCATCTACACTTCCAACTCCTGCCGGAGTTCCTGTAAATATAATATCTCCTATCTTTAAAGTAAAATATTTTGAAACATATTCGATAATCTCATCAATTTTCCACAGCATGTGACTGGTATTTCCTGTTTGCACAACTTTTTCGTTCTTCTCTAAAGAAAAATTTAATTGATTTATGTCAGAAAAATCACTTTTTGGCACCCATTTACCAACAACAGCTGCGCCGTCAAAAGCTTTTGCTTTTTCCCAAGGCAATCCTTTTTCTTTAAGTTTTGACTGTAAATCTCGTGCCGTAAAATCTATACCTAAACCTACTTCATCATAGTATTTATGAGCAAATTTTTTATCTATATATTTTCCTACTTTATTTATTTTAACCAAAACCTCAACCTCATAGTGCACATCATTTGAAAAGTCTGGTATAAAAAACGGTTGTTTTTTTAGTAAAATGGCTGTGTCTGGTTTTAAAAACACCACTGGATCTGACGGTTTTTCATTTTCCAGCTCTTTGATATGTTCTGTATAGTTTCTTCCTATGCAAATTAATTTCATAACTTATAAAACTACCCTAATTTATTATTAAACGCTCTTAACTTTATAGCTGTTAGCACTTTTTTTGTATACAAAGGGAAATCTGCATTAAGCAGCCAACCAAAATACCCTGGTTCGGTTTCTAAAACTTCGGTAACTAATTTACCTTTATGCTTACCGAACGAGAAACATTCTTCGCCTTTCTTGTTATATATAATAAAACCTGCAAAATCAGCAAACTTTTTACGAGAACTAAATTCTGCTAAAAAAGCGGTGTTATTTTCTAACTCATCATATTTATCTACTTGTGCTTTTAATACTTCATAAGTAGCTAGTGTATCGGCTTCTGCGCTATGTGCATCATCTAGATTTTTATCACAATAAAACTTATATGCAGCACTTAATGTACGTTGCTCCATTTTATGAAAAATAGTTTGAACATCAACTGCTAAACGATTTTTCATATCAAAATCTACATCTGCTCGCAACATTTCTTCTGCCAATAATGGTATATCAAATCTATTTGAATTGAAACCTCCTAAATCTGAATCTTTTATCATATTATGAATCTCTTTAGCCAACTCTTTAAATGTAGGCTTATCTGCTACATCTGCATCTGATATGCCATGTACTTTTGTTACTTCTGGCGGAATTGGCATTTCAGGGTTTACACGTTGCGTATAAGTTTCTTCTTTTCCGTTTGGGTGCACTTTTAATATAGATATTTCTACAATTCTGTCATTTGAAATATTAATACCTGTGGTTTCTAAATCGAAAAAGCAAATAGGTTTGGTAAGATTGAGATTCATGGAAAATAATTTTTATGCAAAGATAACGAGAATATATAGAACTCATCGTTTCTAAAATTTTAATAATACACAGTTATAATAATAAAAAAAGCACAGTATTAAACTGTGCTTTTTTACTCTAGAATATTTTTTTTTAAATCTCTCTATTAGGATCCCAAGCTTCTAAATAGTCTTTTACTGCTTTTACAAACTGACCTCCTAACGCTCCGTTTACTACACGGTGATCGTAAGAATGAGACATAATCATTTTATAACGAATACCTATAAAATCACCTTCTGGAGTTTCAACAACTGCAGGCATTTTACGTATAGCTCCTAATGCTAATATACCTACTTGTGGTTGATTGATTATTGGTGTTCCCATGATGCTTCCAAATGTACCTACATTTGTTACAGTGTAAGTACCTCCCTGAATATCATCTGGTTTTAATTGATTTTGTCTAGCTCGGTTAGCTAAATCATTCACCTTTTTTGTCATACCAACTAGGTTAAGTTGATCTGCATCTTTTATAACAGGAACTATTAAGTTTCCGTCTGGTAAAGCAGCAGCCATTCCTAAATTGATATGTTTTTTCTTAATAATAGTATCTCCTTGAACAGAAATATTCATCATTGGAAAATCACGTAGTGCTTTTGCCACGGCTTCCATGAAGATTGGAGTAAACGTAAGATTTTCTCCTTCACGCTTCATAAAGCTATCTTTTACTTTTTTACGCCAGTTCCAAATTTTTGTAACGTCAGCTTCAATAAAACTTTGAACATGAGCTGAAGTTTGCACTGAATCTACCATGTGATGAGCAATAAGTTTACCCATTCTGGTCATTTGAATAATCTCATCATCTCCTGTTGGTATAGCTGGAGCTGTTTTTACTGGTTCTGAAGCTTGTTTTACTTGAGGTGCTGCCGCTGGTTTTCCTGTTTGTGGCACTGTTCTATTTTCTAAATACGCTAGTATATCGTTTTTGGTAACACGACCATCTTTTCCAGTTCCTTGAATAGCGTCTAATTCTTCTTGACCAATACCTTCTTTCTTTGCAATATTTTTAACCAAAGGAGAATAAAAACGATCTCCTGAAGAAACTACAGTTGCGGCTGTTTCTTTTGCTGTTTCAACAGTACTTTCTACTTGAGCTACGGCTACTGTATCAGTTTTTGTTTCTACGTTTTTGGTAGGTTGTGATGTAGAATTGTTTGTACTTGACGAAGATTCTCCTTCTGTCTCAATAATAGCTATTGTTTGCCCTACTTGAACAACATCATCAACATTAAATAGTTTTTCTACCAAAACACCATCTACTTCACTAGGAACTTCACTATCTACTTTGTCTGTTGCTATTTCTAGAACTGCCTCATCAGCCTCTATGGTATCTCCTACCTCTTTTAACCATGAAGTGATTGTTGCTTCTGCTACACTTTCTCCCATTTTTGGGAGTTTTAATTCGAATTTTGCCATATCTGTAATGGAAACGTGTTTTTTTTTATTTCGCCTGCAAAATTAATGAAAAATCATCTAATCTGTTGCAGTTTCATCAATAAATTCTTGTTAACAAACTATTACTTCTCCTCTTGTTTTAGAGCTATTACTACCTAAAACAAAATTAGATTGCGCGATTAATATTTTAAAAGTTGTATTTGATATACTGCTAAACGCATCAATATGTGCAATAATTGACTTAAAAGCAAGCATATCTGTATCAAAAATAATTTCTGTATTGGGTTTTACATTTTCAAGGTCTCCTCTTAATTCTATAGGTTTTTCTATTTTTTTTTGTAAATACTCTGGTATTTTATTTGATAACAGTACTAAATGTTTACTTGTTGTATTATCCGCTTTAGGGTTTGTCCTTATTAAATATGCAGCTTTTATTCCTAACCAAACAACAATATTAAAAGCTAGATTACTTTTAAAATGCTTTTTGTAAAAAATTTGCATAGCACCATAAAAGCGTTGTGCATACTTTGCATCTTTTAGTGTACTTTCTCCTTTAAAATGTATAACTGTTGTTTTACCATAATAATAATTGTCGTAGCCTGCTTTAAGAATTTTATAAGATAAGTCTATATCTTCTCCGTACATGAAATAGTCTTCATCAAAGCCATTTATCTGTTCATAAACCGTTTTTTTAAGCAGCATGAATGCTCCGACAAAAATAGGCGCCTTACCTATATCGTGCTCTTCAAGCTGATTGGCATAATAGTCATTTGGATTACCTAACAACTTTTTGAAAGCAACACGTGGTTTGGGAATATTACGCTTACTTTCTGGCAAATACTTTCCTGTACCGTCTATTAATCTGCAACCAACAATACCTAGATTGGTTTGGTTTTCTGCAAATTCAATAAGTTGAGAAAAAGCATCTTCAGGGACTACTGTATCTGGATTTAAAATACAAACATATTTGCCTTTTGCATGGCTTACACCTATGTTATTTCCTTTAGAAAACCCACTATTTAATTTATTTTCAATGAGATTGACATCTGGAAACAGTTGTTTTACCATCTCACAACTATCATCTGATGAGTTATTATCTACAACTATAATTTCGGCATCTAAAGTTGAAATGGCCTCTGAAACACTTTTTAAGCATAGCTCTAAAAAATAGCGCACATTGTAATTCAGAATAATTATTGATAACTGCATGTCCTTGATATTTCCTAGTGAAACGCACCAAATATAAGGCAAAATAAATTCTATTTTAGAAAAATACATTTAACTATATGATATATCTTTTTTTACTAAAAAAATGTTAACGATTATTATTACATTTGCACCCTATTTTAAATAAAATCAATGGTATTTAGCAGCGCATATTTTTTACTTTTATTTTTGCCTTTTGTTCTTCTACTCTATTTTATAGTACCTAAAAAATATAGGAATCTAGTAATTTTAGCAGCCAGTTTATATTTTTATACATATGGTGAGAAGTTTCTGGTATTGATAATGATATTTTCTACAATTGTAGATTATAAATGTGGTATCATGATAGAGGAAGGAAACAAAAAGCTTGGGCTTCGGTTTTCTTTGCTTACCAATTTACTAACTCTAGGTGTATTTAAGTATTTTAATTTTGCTATAGATAATTTAAAAGCTGCTATAAGTGGTTTAGGCATCCAAACAAGTGCTTTTGATGGTATTATAGAAATTGCTTTGCCTTTAGGCATTAGCTTTTATGTTTTTCAAACTATGTCATATACCATTGATGTTTACAGGGGCAATGTAAAAGCTAGTAGAAACATTTTAGAGTTTGCCACCTATGTCACTATGTTTCCACAGCTTGTTGCTGGACCAATTGTAAGATACATTGATGTTCAGAAAGAAATTGTAAAGCGCGAGGTAACTTTAGTATCTTTCTCTAAAGGTTTAGAGCGTTTTATTTTAGGTCTTGCTAAAAAAATGATTTTAGCCAACACATTTGCTAGTGTTGCTGATAATATTTTTGCTGAAAGCAGTGGTGATATCTCAACACTAAATGCTTGGATTGGTGTATTTGCTTACACCTTCCAGATTTACTTTGACTTTTCAGCTTACTCTGACATGGCTATTGGTTTAGGTAAAATGTTTGGCTTTAACTTTCTTGAAAACTTTAATTACCCATATATATCAAAAAGTATTAAAGAATTTTGGAGGCGTTGGCACATCTCATTATCATCCTGGTTTAGAGACTACTTATATATCTCACTTGGCGGAAATAGAAAGGGTAAATCTAGAACCTATTTAAACTTATTTATTGTATTTTTTATTACTGGGCTTTGGCATGGTGCCGCATGGAACTTTGTTATTTGGGGACTTTTTCACGGACTTTTTATTGTAATTGAGCGTGTTGGTTTTGATAAAGTTTTAGAAAAATTATGGGCGCCAATTCAGCATATTTACACATTACTTATTGTTTTGATAGGTTGGGTTTTATTTAGGGCCGAAGACTTAAACCATGCATTAATTTATCTCAAAACAATGTTTGTTTATAATGAAGGGTCTTATGCTCTTAACGATTACCTGTCTTATTTTAATTACAACAACGAAACAATTATTATTTTTGGTTTAGGCATTATTTTTTCTTTCCCAATATATCCTTATCTTGAAAAGAAATTAACCAACCCTACTTTCTTGCCATTTAGGTATTTACTTGTAATTTCACTGCTATTTATTAGCATTCTATACATAGCTGCAGGATCTTATAACCCGTTTATTTATTTTAGATTTTAATTAGTATCTCAACATAATGAAAAATAGACTTCATAAAATATTCATTACTGTTAGTATAGTAATGATTTCTATCCCTTTAGTTTTAGTATTATTAAAAATAAAGGTAGAACCAAAAAATCCTGGAGAAAAGAAAATCAGTTTAAACTTTAAACGTAACTTTCCTTTAAAAGCTGATTTGTTTGAAATGTATTGTAATATAAAAGCAAACTTTTTAAAAGTAAATCCTGTACCCAACTCTGTTATTGATTTAAATAACGGTTGGAAGTTTTTAGGAAACGATTATAGTAATGCATTAACTGAATCTAAAGGAATACAAAACTTTAACAAGGAACAATTAGAAACAATTAAAACAAATTTACTTGAAAACAAAAAATGGATAGAAGACCATGGTATTAAATTCTATCTATCTATTGCTCCAAATAAGCATAGCATTTATGGGGATATGATTCCCATTGCTAAAAGCAATAAAAAAACAAAGCTTGAACAAATAAAAACGTTATGTAAGAATATTGACATACCATTCATAGATTTAGGAGCGTATTTTCCTAAAGACAGCATAAGACTATATCATAGAACAGATTCTCACTGGAACTATTTAGGAGGCTATTATGCCTCAAAAGCTATTATAAATAGTTTATCTAAAGATTATAAAACACAAAACTTTAATAACCACCCACTAAGCGACTATGAGATAGAACGCTTTAATTCTCCTATTGGAGACTTAAATGGTATGTTATTTCTTAAAAAAAATGAAGAGGTTATAACCATCAAACCCAAGTTTGAATATAGCTGGACAAAGCAAGCCAACCAACTACCTTTACCATCTCCTTATCACTTTGACCCTAAAGATTACGAACACCGTTATACTAGCGATGTAAACGATTTAAAAATCATAATTATGAGAGATTCCTTTTTTGTTGCTTTACAGGAAACTATTGCTAATAATTTTGGTGAAACGCTTTGCATTTGGAGACATAATTTTGATAAAACATTAATGAAAAACGAAAAGCCAGACATCGTTTTATACGAAATTGTAGAAAGAAATATAGACGTTTTACTTAATGACGATTTTGATCACGCATCTAACTAAACGATTATAATACGTAATTTTGTAATCAATCTTAACTTATGGAACAAGAAAACGCACCATTGGTATCAATTTGTATTCCGACTTATAATGGTGGCGCATTTATAGAAGAAACGCTTCAAAGTGCATTAAATCAAACATATAAAAACATAGAGATTGTTATTACAGACGATAAATCATCTGACAACACTCTTGCTATATGCAACGCTTTTGCTGAAAAAGATTCTAGAATTAAAGTTTATGAAAACACTGCAAATTTAGGTCTGGTAGGTAATTGGTGTGAAAGCGTAGAAAAAGCCTCTTCAAAATGGGTTAAGTTTTTATTTCAAGACGACTTATTAGAGCATGATTGTGTTGAAAAAATGATAAATGCGGCATTATCTTCAAATGTAAATTTTGTAATATGTAACAGAGAGTACATATTTGAAGAAGGTTTTGACCCAAAAATAAAAAAACAATACGCAGAGAAGTTACCTAAAACAGAACTAATCTTTAACGATCCTATTGTTTACACTCCAAAAGAAACAGCAAAACGCATAAGTCCTTATATTTTTAATAATTGCATAGGAGAACCACCAACATTTTTATTTAATAAAGACTATTATTCTAAAGAAGATTATCCTGATACGTATTTTCAGCTTATAGATTACATCTTTATTTTAAATAAAATTTTAGTTCACAACTTTACCTTTGTCAATGAAAAACTTGTAAAATTTAGAGTTCATAACGATTCTGAATCTATGAGAAATACAAGTAAAATTGAAAATGATAAGAAAGCTTTTCATAAATTTATATACATTCAATTTTATGAAAAACTACAGATTTGCTATGAAATTTTACATAACCCATTATTTAAAAACGTAAAAAAACACACTTCAGAAAACCATATTAATTCTATAAAAAATTGGTTTGTTATGGTATCTTATAAGCGTTATGGCTTTAAAAAGGTTTTTGCTTTTTATAAAGCTTCAAAACTTAATGATTTTATTATAGATTCTTATACATCAAACTATAGCTATCCTAAATACAAACTGCTTAAAGTAAGAATGAAAAACATACATAAAAAATACAACTTATAATCAGTTTTAATTATGAAATTAGTTTCTATAGTAGTTTGCACATACAACGGCTCAAAATATATTGAAACACAAATACAAAGCCTTTTAGAACAGACGTATTCTAACATAGAAATTATAATAGCTGATGATTCATCTACAGACAATACGGTTTCCATAGTTACTAATCTTGCTAAAAACCATAATAACTTAAGTGTACATAGTTTTAAAGAAAATTTAGGCTATATTAAAAACTTTGAAAGAGGTATTTTGTTAGCAAATGGAGACTACATTGCCCTTTGTGATCAAGATGATTGGTGGCATCCTACCAAAATAGAAAAACTAGTTGCAAACATTTCAGATTACGATATAATATATTGCAATTCAGAATTCACCAATGCCCTTTTAGAACCTAACGGAAATAGTTTTTCGAAATCTAAAAACATGATAACCTCAAAAAACCCATTAAACTTTGTCATAGAGAATTGTGTTTCAGGCCATGCAAGTATTATAAAAAAAGAACTTATAGAAAAATCTTTACCGTTTCCGGACCAAGTACCTCACGACTGGTGGCTTACATTTATAGCTACGCTAAACAACGGTGTTACTTATTATGATGAAGCTCTAGTAAAGTATCGCTTTCATGACAACAATGTTATTGTATCTAAAAAAAATAAAGTAGATAAAAAAGCTAAAAAAATAGAACGACGACACAGAGTTAAAACATTTTATGAGGTAATTCCTGAAAATAATAAGAATAAAAAAATTCTTAAAACCATAAACAATTCCTTTAAGAGTTTTTCTATTATAAACAATATAAAGCGTGCTTACATTTTTTTAAAACACCGAGAAGACCTACTTGCTATATTAAAAAAGTCAGATTTTAAAAAGCGGGTTTTTGCTTATACCATGTTTTTCAAACTCAAATAGTACTATGAAAGTAACAATTATAAGTTTAGACAAATGGGGATATAATGAATTTATAGCTAAAGAGCTTAAACGCCAAGGCGTTCAAGTAAAGCATATAGATTTTTATAAACTTAAATACAGTTATCCTACCTTTTTTCATAAAGCTCTCAATTTTGTCACAAAAACATTATTTAATTATAATTTAAAACGAGAACATCTAAATAACGTTTTAAAAAACGCAATTAATAAAAACGAAAAGCAAGATGCTGTTTTAATAATAAAAGGAGATAATCTATCTATAAAAACAATTAAGTCTATTAAGAAAAACACAAAAACACTTATTACCTTTTTAAATGATAGTATGGCGCGTTACCCAAGAATGAAACGCGTATATCCGTACTTTGATAAAATCTATTCTTTTGATCCTGATGATGTTGCAAAACACAACTTTAATCTTATAACCAATTACATCTATTTTGATTATAAAAGTATTGCTAAAACAACACCTGATTTTGGCGTATTCAACATAAGCTCTCTTGACAAGCGCACCAAAACAATGCCGCAATTTGCAAAATACTTCAAAGCACATGATATAGACTATAAACTTATAGCATTCTCTAGCACTCACCATAAGGAGTTAGAGCACTTAAACATTGAACAAACAACAAAAACCTACACCCTTGATGATGTTTTTAACCTAGTAAAAAACAGCACGTATTTATTAGATTTACAACGCCCTAAACAAAAAGGATTATCTTTTAGAATATTTGAAGGTTTAGCTTTAGAGAAAAAAATAATCACAACCAATAAAGACATTGTAAACTATGACTTTTACACCCCAAACAATATAGCTGTTGTTGATAGCGATGAAATAAAAATCCCTAAAACCTTTTTTTCTACTCCATATCAAAAAATTGATGATGAAATAGTAAACAAATACCACATATCACAATGGGTAAATACTGTTTTTAATCTTGAAAACTCATAATTATGAACACAACCCTACTTATCTCAACATACAATTGGCCCAAAGCGTTAGAACTCGTTTTAATGAGTGTAGAACGTCAAAAAAAACTACCAACTGAAGTTGTTATTGCAGATGATGGCTCTACTGAAGAGACAAAAAAACTCATTGAGTCTTATCAGGAAAATTTCCCTGTAAAAATCAGGCATATATGGCATGAAGACAAAGGTTTTACAAAAACGGTTATTCTCAACAAAGCCTTAAAAACAATTACTTCAGATTATGTAATACAAATTGATGGTGATATTATATTACATTCTAACTTTATAAAAGATCATATTGCTAATGCAAAAAAAGGCACTTATTTATTTGGATCTCGTATTTCTATCACAGAACCTTACTCTAAAAAAGCTTTAGAGAAAAAACAAATTAAGTTTTATTGGTTTGGCAGTGGTTTATTAAGAAGAACTCGCGCTATTTACTTACCTTTTTATAACACATTTACAAAATCAAAACATAAAAACTCTAGCAAATTAAGAGGTTGTAACATGTCTTACTGGCTAAAAGACGCTATAAATATTAATGGCTACAACGAAGACTATATTGGTTGGGGCTATGAAGATTTTGATTTTGCCCAAAGATTAATAAATGCTGGCGTAGCAGCAAAACGTATCAAACATGCTGCAATTCAATTTCACATATATCACAAAGAAGCGCCTAAAGGAGACACAGATAAAGGGAACAAAATTCTTTCAAAAACAATTCAAGAACAAATCTCTGTGTGTAAAAACGGCATCAAGAAGTTATAATTTTAATGATGACTCAAACGGAATTCTGTTTATAATACTTCTACCCAGAGTTACTTCATCAGTATATTCTAATTCGTTACCAACAGATATACCACGAGCAATAGTAGATGTTGTTATCTCAAAATCCTGAATTTGTTTGTAAATATAAAAGTTTGTTGTATCGCCTTCCATTGTAGAACCTAGTGCAAAAATAAGCTCTTTCACAGTACCTTCTTTTACTTTATCTACTAGCGTTTGAATATTTAAATCGTTTGGCCCAATACCATCCATTGGCGAAATCTTACCTCCTAAAACATGGTAAAGACCTTTGTAAGAACTTGTATTTTCTATTGCCATAACATCACGAATATCTTCTACAACACATATTATTTCATTTGTTCTATGTGGGTTTGCACATATTTCACAAAGTTCATAATCACTTATATTATGGCAGTTTTTACAGAATTTTATATCGCGCCTCATAGTCTCAAGAGCTTTTGCTAGCTGAAATGTTTGCGATTCAGGTTGGCGCAATAAATGCAGTACCAATCGCAAAGCAGTTCGCTTTCCTATTCCCGGTAGTTGAGACATTTCATCTACAGCTTTTTCTAATAATTTTGATGCAAATTCCATAGTTGCGAATTTACGATTTTACATTTAAGAATTGCATATACATCAGTAATTTGTATTTTGGCTCATATTTTTTGTTACTATGAGCGCAACACAAATCATACTACTTATTTTAGGCTATTTTGGCGTACTTATTTTAATTTCTTATCTCACAGGAAAAAAGTCCGGAAACGATGCTTTCTTTAAAGCCAATAAGCAATCGCCTTGGTATGTGGTTGCTTTTGGAATGATAGGAGCTTCTTTATCTGGTGTGACATTTATTTCTGTTCCTGGTTGGATTGAGGCTTCTCAATTTGGCTACATGCAGGTTGTTTTAGGATACATACTAGGATATCTTGTTATTGGGACGGTCTTACTTCCTCTGTATTACAAACTAAATTTAACATCCATATATAGTTATCTAGGTGAGCGCTTTGGTAATTATTCTTATAAAACAGGAGCTTCGTTTTTCTTAATTTCTCGAGTAGTTGGTGCTAGTTTCAGGCTATTTTTAGTTGCTAACGTATTGCAAATTATATTGTTTGATGAATTAGGAATTCAATTTTGGCAAACGGTTACTATTACGGTATTACTTATATGGCTTTACACATTTAAATCCGGGATAAAAACTATTGTTTGGACTGATACCTTACAAACGCTCTTTATGCTTATAGCTGTTGGTGTTACCATATATTTTGTAAGTGATGAATTAGGTTTATCTGGCGGTAATGTTCTTGATTACGTTTTAAACAACGAACTTTCTAAAACATTCTTTTTTGATGATATTAAATCTAGCAATTACTTCTGGAAACAATTTATTTCTGGTGCTTTTATAGCCATAGTAATGACAGGTTTAGACCAAGATATGATGCAAAAAAACCTAACCTGTAAAACTCTTAAAGACGCTCAAAAAAACATGTTTTGGTTTACCATAGTTTTAACCATAGTCAACTTTGTGTTTTTAAGTTTAGGACTGCTATTAACAATGTATGCAAAACAAAATGGTATTGATGCGCACAAAGACGACCTATTCCCTATTTTAGCAAAAAACCATTTAGGTATTGGTGTCTTTATATTTTTCCTTTTAGGCCTTATTGCTGCAGCTTACAGCAGTGCCGATAGTGCTTTAACTTCTCTAACCACATCATTTAGTATTGATATTTTAGATATTGAAAAAAAATATGATGAGCAAAAACAAGTTCGTATAAGAAAACGTATTCATGTATTAATATCTTTAGTACTTATACTTGTTATAGTTGCTTTTAAGTACATCATTAAAGATGAAAGTGTTATTGCTAAACTATTTGTTTTTGCAGGTTATACCTATGGCCCACTTTTAGGACTTTATGCTTTTGGCTTGTTTACAAAATGGCAAGTAAGAGACAAAATTGTTCCTTTTATAGCAATATTAGCACCTATTTTATCATATGTAATTAGTGCAAATAGCTTAAAATGGTTTGGGTTTGAATTTGGTTTCTTTATACTTATCCTAAACGGATTTTTAACCTTTTTAGGATTAGTATTGATTTGTAGAAAGCAAAACTAACGTACAAGCAACTTCAAAATCAATGGTGTTTTCTTTTAGCTTCTTATAAAGTTCAGGGTTTTCTGTACCTGGATTAAAAATAACACGCTTAGGTTTTAGGGAAATTATATAATTGTAATAATCTTTTTGACGCTTCGGATTCAAATAAAGCGTAACCGTATCTACATCATTATATGGTTTTAAACCTGTATCAATAGTAACACCTTCAATTTCACCTTCTTTTAAACCAAAGGCTACGACCTCATGATTATTTGCTACTAATTTTCTAATAGCATAGTTTGAATACCTATCTGTTTTTAAAGAAGCTCCTAGCACTAATGTTTTTTTACTCATTTGTTAAAGTGTTGTTAAGTAATGTTAAATAAAGTAACACTATTATAAAATAAACGTCTATGGTAATAATAACAAATACAAAGTATCAATCAAAAAAAAGAATTACTAAACTAAACCAATCTAATGAAAAAATTAATTACATGTTGCTTGTTATTATTATTAACCAGCAATATACATGCGCAAAATGCTGTTGTAAAACTACTTATAAACGGATCTATTTCTGGTAAAGTATTAGACGCAGCACTTAACGAACCCTTACCATATGTAACTATTGTTGTGAAAAACAACACTGGTGAAACCGTTACAGGAGGAATCACCAATGATGATGGAACTTTTAACATTGATAAAATTCCAGAAGGAAACCACGCTGTAAGCATTCAATTTATTGGCTATAAAACCATTACAAAAAACATTACCATAAACAAAGACAGCAAGCATGTAAACCTTGGTAATATTTTACTTGAAGAAGCTGCTGCTGCCCTAGATGAAGTTACAGTTGTTGCAGAAGTTTCTACCATTCAACAAAAAGTAGACAGAAAAGTAATTACTATAGGTAAAGACCTAACTACTGCTGGAGCTACAGCTTCAGATATTATGACAAACTTACCATCTGTAAATGTTGACCAACAAACAGGAAACATTAGCTTAAGAGGTAACGAAAATGTTCGTGTTATGGTTGATGGAAAATTAAGCAACGTACCTATTGCTCAATTACTAAAACAAATTCCTTCTACATCTATAAAAAGCATAGAATTAATCACTAATCCATCAGCAAAATACAACCCTGAAGGTATGAGTGGTATTATTAATATCATACTTCATAAAAACACAAAATTAGGCTTTAACGGAAACATAAATTTAGGTCTAACAAAAGAAGTGTATGCTAAATTCAACAGTTCCATAGATGTCAATTACCGTAACGGAAAATTTAATGTATATGGTAGTTATGGTAACAACATTGGTAAATGGGATAACTTTGGTGATATTGATAGACTAGATGATAATTCTAGACAAGATTTCAATTTCTTCAACAATAACAAGTCACATTTATTTAAAGTTGGACTTGATTATTATCTAAATGATAGAAACACCATCTCTTTCTTTACAAATCAAAACCTTTTTGAAGGTAATGGCATAGGAAACACACTACTAACAGATGCTAATTCTATTAAAAGACGTCAAATTTTTGGTGATGAAACCGAAAACAGTTCAGGACAATACAACCTTGCTTACAAACATGAGTTCAAAAAAGAAAATGAGACTTTAGATGTTGAAATAGATTACAATGATTTTAGTCAAGACCAAATAGCAGATTTCAACTTTATAAACTTCAATTTCCCTGAAGATTACATGGATTTTGTAGATACAAAGCGTGATCAAACAACAATAAATGTTGATTATGTAAATCCGCTAAACGAAAAAACAAAATTAGAAATTGGTGCAGAAGCCAGATTGTTCAACTCTACAATAGATTATAATTCTACCGGAATCACTTACAACAGCGAAGGCTTTGTTATACCAACACCAAGCACCTATTTTGACTACACAAGAAACATATACTCATTATATGCTACCTATGGAAAAACTCTTGAAAAATGGAGCTATCAAGTTGGCGCTAGATTTGAACAAGTAAATGTAGATGCAGAACCTTTACGTTTATTTAAAGACAACACTGTAGAATTATTGCCTTTTGAGAATGATTATTTTCAAGTATATCCATCGGCTTTTCTTACCTATACAGCATCTGATAAAAACTCATATCAATTAAGTTATAGCCGCCGTATAGATCGTCCAGGTTTACAACAAGTAAACCCTATTAGAGAATGGAGCACTCCACGTGTATCATCATTTGGTAACCCAGAACTTAAACCTCAATTCACAAACTCTGTAGAACTAAATTATACCAGAAACCTAGGAAAAGGTAGTATAACTGCTGGTGTGTTTTACAGAATTATTGAAGATCAAATAAGCCGCTACGTAAGAATAGATCGTACAAACTTATCAGATGCAAATTCTATTATGTCTTATGATAATTTTGATAACACAACAGCTTATGGTCTTGAAGTTTCTGGTAACTACCGTCCTACAAAATGGTGGAACCTAAATGGTAGTTTTGATTTATACTCACAAACTCAAAAAGGTCTAACAGAATACTTAAGCAATTACGAAAACCCAACTGTTTCTGATATTGTAACAATTAATAGTGAAGTAGAAAATTTAGTTTGGAACTTTAGACTTTTCAATAACTTTAGAGCTACTAAAAGGTTGAACCTTTCGTTATTTGCTATGTATCGTGGTAAAGAAGAAGGCGTACAATTTACAAGAGACCCAATGTATTTTGTAAACACAGGTTTACGCTATAGTTTCCTAGAAGACAACCGCGCTACATTTGGCTTTAATTACAATGACATTTTTGATACAATGAAATTTGCCTTTGAAGGCGATACGCCTTACCCAAATGTTGGAGAATTCAATTGGGAAAGCAATACTTGGAACATTACTTTTTCATACCGTTTTGGTGGTCAAAAATACAGAGCACTACAACGTAAACAACGTGATAATGACATAAAATCTGGTAGCGGCGGATTTATGTAAACTCATATTTGATAGCCAACATAATAGTTGATGGTTAGTGTTAATGTCTGGCTATTAAATAAAGAAACCCCAAAGTGTCACTGCTTTGGGGTTTTGCTTTTGTTAAACTCTCGTTAAAAAAAATAATTTATGTAATAATTTCAAACTTTTATCGTCTATAATAATAAGTGATAAGTTTTTAAGTAATCATAACTATAAGGTTTACACTTTATGGTTTAGTGTTAGTTAAAATTGGTTAATAGTGAAAAACCCGAACCTAATAAGGCTCGGGTTTTTCTATTTATAAAAGTCTGTTTGTTTAATTTACCACTTTATAATAGCACTTCCCCAAGTAAATCCACTTCCAAAGGCAGCAAGAACCACAGTATCGCCTTCCTTTATTTTTCCTTGCTCCCAAGCTTCAGTTAAAGCAATAGGAATAGAAGCTGCTGTTGTGTTTCCGTATTTTTGAATATTATTAAATACTTGGTCGTCTTCCAATTGGAATTTCTTTTGAATAAACTGCGCAATACGCAAGTTTGCTTGATGCGGAATTAACATATCAATGTCATTTACCTGCAACTTGTTTTTCATTAAGCCTTCCATAATTACTTCACTAAAACGAACTACAGCATTTTTAAATACAAACTGTCCGTTCATGTAAGGATAATAACTCTCATCATCAGGATTATTATCTGCTATAATATCATTTACCCAACGTTTTCCCATTCCTGGAGCTATCAAACTTAACTCTTCGGCATGTTCTCCTTGAGAATGCAAGTGCGTTGATAAAATACCTTTACTATTATCTTCTTCACGTGTTAAAACTGCTGCTCCTGCTCCATCTCCAAAAATCACCGAAACACCTCTTCCACGAGTAGTTTTATCTAATCCGTGAGAATGTAATTCACTTCCAATAACAAGCACGTTTTTATACATTCCTGTTTTTATAAAATTATCAGCAACCGATAACCCATACACAAAACCAGAACATTGATTACGTACATCTAATGCGCCAACTGTTTTTATGTCTAATTCTTTTTGAACGGTAACTCCTGGTCCTGGAAAATAATAATCTGGACTTAAAGTTGCAAAAATGATAAAATCAATGTCATCTTTATCAATTCCTGCGCGTTCTATAGCAACTTTAGCTGCTTTTACACCCATTGCAGATGTGGTATCACCACTTCCTGGTTTTACCCAACGACGCTCTTTAATTCCTGTTCGCTCTTGAATCCATTCATCACTGGTATCCATCAACTTGGTTAAATCATCATTGGTTACCACATTGTCAGGCACATAAGAACCTAAACCTATTATTTTTGAATTATACATATCATAAAAATTAGCTTCGCAATTTAAATATTTCAAAATAAAACCTCTTTAAAAAAAATAATCTATCGTTATGCACGCATAGCATTTTATATAATGTCACTTTGTCACTTTTTTAGGCTTGGTATTTTTTTTGTCTTTGGAATGAACATAATTACAAATACAATAAAACACATATATTATGGCAAAAGGAAACATTAATGTATCGGTAGAAAACATCTTCCCGCTCATTAAAAAATTCTTATACAGTGACCACGAAATCTTTTTACGTGAGTTAATTAGTAATGCAACCGATGCAACTTTAAAGCTAAAGCACTTAACCAGTATTGGTGAAGCTAGCGTTGAATACGGCAATCCGCAAATTGAAGTAAAAGTTGATAAAGACGGTAAAAAACTTCACATTATTGACCAAGGATTAGGTATGACTGCTGACGAAGTTGAAAAATATATCAACCAAGTTGCTTTTTCTGGTGCCGAAGAATTTCTTGACAAATACAAAGATTCTGCAAAAGATTCAGGAATTATAGGACATTTTGGTCTTGGGTTTTATTCAGCATTTATGGTTGCTGAAAAAGTAGAAATCATTACAAAATCTTACAAAGATGAACCAGCTGCACATTGGATTTGCGATGGTTCACCAGAGTTTACACTAGAAGCTCACGATAAAACCGAAAGAGGTACTGAAATTATTCTTCATATTGCTGAAGATTCTACCGAGTTTTTAGAAGACAACCGCATAAGCGAACTACTTACAAAGTATAACAAGTTTATGCCTGTGCCAATTAAATTTGGAACAAAAACAGAGACCTTACCAAAACCTGAAGATGCAAAAGAAGACGATCCTGCACCTACAAAAGAGGTTGACAATATTATAAACAATCCCAATCCTGCTTGGACAAAGCAACCAACAGATTTAGAAGACAATGATTACAAGAGCTTCTACCGTGAGTTGTACCCAATGCAGTTTGAAGAACCATTATTTCACATTCATTTAAATGTTGACTATCCGTTTAATTTAACTGGGATTTTATATTTCCCAAAAATGACTAACGACCTCAACATCCAAAAAGATAAAATTCAGCTATACCAAAACCAAGTATTTGTAACAGATAACGTAGAAGGTATTGTTCCAGAATTCTTAACCATGCTTCGTGGTGTTATTGATTCTCCTGATATTCCGCTGAACGTTTCTCGTAGTTACTTACAAGCCGATGGTGCTGTGAAGAAAATTTCGTCTTACATTACACGAAAGGTGGCTGATAAATTAAAATCGTTATTCAACAACAACCGTGAAGATTTTGAAGCAAAATGGGACGACATTAAAATTGTGATTGAATACGGAATGCTTTCTGAAGAAAAATTCTTTGAAAAAGCTGATGCCTTTGCATTGTACCCAACTGTAGATGGTAAACACTACACGTATGACGAACTTTACAATGCTATAAAAGCAAAACAAACTGATAAAGACGACAAACTTGTTATTCTTTACGCATCAAACAAAGATGCGCAACACAGCTACATTGAAGCTGCAAAAGCAAAAGGTTACGAAGTGTTATTTTTAGATTCTCCTATTGTTTCTCACCTAATGCAAAAACTAGAAACGACAAAAGAGAATATTTCGTTTGCACGTGTTGATGCTGACCATATAGACAACTTAATTAAGAAAGATGACAACAAGATTTCTAAATTGAGTGATGATGAAAAGAAAACGCTAGACGAACTTCTTAAAGAAGTAATTCCTGCTGAAAAATTCACAGTGCAATTAGAACCAATGGATAGCGATGCTGCGCCATTTATGATTACACAACCAGAATTTATGCGTCGTATGAAAGAGATGCAACAAACTGGTGGTGGCGGTATGTTTGGTATGGGCAACATGCCAGATATGTACAACTTGGTTGTAAACACAAATCATGAATTAGTTGGTGAAATTTTAAACACCAAAACCAAGAAAAAACAAGAACGTTTAATAAACCAAAGTTTAGATTTAGCGCGTTTAAGTCAAGGCTTACTTAAAGGTGAAGAACTTACAAACTTTATTAAGCGTAGCTACGACATGATAAAGTAAACAAATTATCAAGCTGAAGTTCATTCAGTAGTTCTTATACTAAAAAACCACTTCCTAACACGAAGTGGTTTTTTTTCATCCTAAACAAAAAGCGATGTTCCCTCACTAAAACACACCTTTTACCAATTCCTCATTTTACAACATCTTGGTCTTTGCTAGGTTTGACAGGAATAACATTAACACTTTGTATTATGAAAAACCCATTCAACTTAAGTATTAAATCACCTTGTCAAGAAAACTTTCAAAAATTTACGCCAACTGCAAAAGGTGGTTTTTGTGGTTCATGCGAAAAAGAGGTTGTTGATTTCACTAAAATGACGTCAGATGAAATTATTGCTTTTTTTAAGGTGAAAGAAACTCAAAACGTATGTGGCAGATTTAACAACAATCAGTTAAAAACCTACTCACCTACTCCAAAACGAAAAAAGTTAAGCTTTTTAAGCGCTGTTGGTTTAGCTTGTTTATCATTATTCTCGTTTGGAACTGCTCAAGCACAAAGCACATCAAAAGCATCACAAAATATAGGAAAAGATAATTCAAAAGTGCTTCAAGAATCTCAAGAAAGTAACATAACTGTTGAAGGCACTGTTACTGAAAACGAGTTGCCACTTCCTGGTGTAAACATTGTGTTGCAAGGTACCACTATTGGTACATCTACAGATTTTGATGGTAATTTCATATTTCCTGAAAAACTAAAAAAAGGTGATGTTTTATTATTTAGTTTTTTGGGGAAAGAATCAAAAAAGGTTGTTGTTACGAATCAGGATTCAGTTTATGATGTAGAACTAAAAATAGACATGAAAGACATCCCGCATATCATTATGGGAAAAGTAGCAACAAAAGAAGTGTATAGGTCTAAAAGAGATTAAACTACAACATGAGAAAAAAAACGCTCGTTATAATAACCTTTAGCATTGTAAGCTTTTCAGTAGCGCAAGTATCGGATTTTAATACTGTCGATTTTACTCGCGCTGATAATATTGCGAAATTAAACGAAGGAGAAGATCTTGACAACCTTCCGGTACTTGCGCATAAGCTTACCGCTAATCTTAAAACTGATGTTGAAAAATTTAGAGCTATTTATCTTTGGGTATGCCAAAATATAAAAGGAGATACTACTCAAGATAGTAAAGTTTTTAAATATAAAAGAAAGTTAGCACACGACACTGTAGCTTATTTAAAATGGAATAATGAGTTTAAAGTTAAAGCCTTAAAAAAACTACTTAAACGCAAAAAAACCATGTGCACAGGTTATGCCTATTTAATAAAAGAACTTTGTTTTTTAGCTGACATTGAATGCGTGATTGTTGATGGCTACGGAAGATCAGTTTCTGCCAATGTTGAAGCATTAGACTTTGCTAACCACTCTTGGAATGCCGTAAAACTTAATAATAAATGGTACTTATGCGATGCCACTTGGTCTAGCGGATTTTCTATAAACACAAATTTCATAAAAGATTATAATGATGGCTATTTTTTAACAGATCCTATTCTTTTTGCCAAAAATCATTTTCCGTTGAATAAAAAATGGTTTTTAAACGATTCGTTAGCCAATACAAAATTTACGCCTCAAGCTATTGTGTATGGTGAAACTTTTAAACACAAAATTATTCCTACACACCCAAAAACACTTAATGTGACCACTAAAAAAGACGAAGCATTACATTTTAGTTTTAAGACATTAGCATCTACATCACAAGATGACATTGAGCTTATTCATTTTATTGGTTTAAAAGAGCATGCCTTCAAAATTGAAAACTTTCAAATAAATGATAATAATATATCATTCAGCAATAGCTTTAAACACAAAGGTAATTACGATGTGCATTTAAAAATTGACAATAGCATTGTTGCTACATATACAGTAAGCGTCATTAACTAATAAGTTATGTACTTATTTCCCTTTGCACTCTTAAAAAAATGGGCGACCTTTGTTTTTTGATAAAATTTCAATATGAGTAATCACAAAGAATTTATGAAACGTGCCATTGCTATGGCAGACAAAGGAATGAGCTCAAATGCTGGAGGCCCTTTTGGGTGTGTTATTGTAAAAGATGGAGCTATTATTGCAGAAGGTCATAACTGTGTCACATCTACCAATGACCCAACAGCACACGCTGAAGTTGTTGCTATTCGTAAAGCTTGCGAAGTTTTAGGCAGCTTTCAATTAGACGATTGTGTTGTTTATACCTCTTGCGAACCTTGTCCTATGTGTTTAGGTGCCATTTATTGGGCAAGACCTAAAAAAGTATATTATGCATGTAATAAAGTAGATGCTGCAAATATAGGCTTTGACGATCATTTTATATACGAAGAAATTGACAAACCAATAACGGTAAGAAGCATTCCGTTTGAGCAAATGCTGCAAGATGAAGGTGTTTCTGTTTTTGATAAATGGGCTAGTAAAGGTGATAAAACCGAATATTAAAACCTTCATTGTTTTTAACGTATCTTTACTAAAATAGCAAATATGTCTTTTAAAGATTTACAATTTAGCGCACCTATACTTAAAGCCATTTCAGAACAAGGCTATGATTCTCCTACATTAGTTCAAGAGCAAACCATTCCTTTTGTTCTTGACAAAAATGATGTGATTACTATAGCTCAAACAGGAACAGGAAAAACAGCAGCTTTCTCGTTACCTATATTACAGTTATTACTTTCTAAACAAGACGCACCAAAACGCGGTAAAACTATAAAAGCTTTAATAGTAAGCCCAACTCGCGAATTAGCATTACAAATAGGTAATAATATAAAAGCCTATGGAAGACACACTAATTTAAGAACTACAGTTATTTTTGGTGGCGCTCCTATAGAACCTCAAATAGACGTACTCACCAAAGGCGTTGATATTTTAGTAGCAACACCTGGCAGATTGATTGATCTTCAAAAGCAAGAAGTTATAAATTTAGACCATTTAGAAATTCTTGTTCTTGATGAAGCTGACTTAATGCTAGATATGGGATTTATTGATGATGTAAAAACTATAGAAAAGTTATGCCCTGCTGAAAAACAGGTGCTTTTATTCTCTGCTACAATGCCTTTTAAAGTAGAGCAATTAGCTAATAACATACTAAAATCGCCTAAACGCATTGAAGTATCTCCTACAGCAACAGCTGCAAAAACGGTAAGTCAACTTCTTTATTATGTACCTAAACGCAACAAAATTGAACTTTGCTTGCACTTACTTCGAAACGAAATAAAAGGAAGTATCTTAATCTTTAGACGCACCAAATTTGGTGTTGATAAACTAGAAAAAACCTTACTTAAAAATGGCTATTTGGTAGATACACTTCATGGTGATAAAAGCCAAAATGATAGACAAACAGCGCTTAAGAAATTTAAAAATGGACTGGTAAATATCCTTATTGCAACAGATGTTGCAGCTCGTGGTATTGACATTAATGAATTAGACGCTGTTATCAATTTTGATTTACCAAATATCCCTGAAACTTATGTACATAGAATAGGTAGAACTGGTCGTGCCGGAAATACTGGTAGAGCTTACTCGTTTTGCTCTGCTGATGAAAAAAACTATGTAAAAACTATTCAGCAGTTAATTAATAAGGAAATTACTATTGAGGAAAATCACCCATATCCTTTAGACCCAAAAGCTAAACCCATAGCTCATAAAGCTAAAAGTTCTGGAAGCAAACACAAAAAAGGTCGTAAAGGCAGCGGATCTAAAAAGAAAAAACGTCGCTGGTATTAGCATACAATATATTAACTTATTACAAACTGCTATCATAAATTGGTAGCAGTTTTTTTTATTGATATATTTATAGTTAATAACACAATAATCTTTTTGCTACATGCTCAAGCAGCTACTTCTTTTTTTTGTTCTATTTATAAGTATTACAGGCTTTTCTCAAATTACTATTAAAGACAATAAAACTCAATCTCCAATATCTTATGCAACCATTTCCTTTGGTAACGGGCAAGGCATCTTTGCTGATGATGAAGGCGTTTTTGTTTTTACTAAAAAACTGTATCATGATGTAGATTCTTTACGCATATCTGCTTTAGGTTTTAAAGAGTATGTTACAGACACTAGTGCTTTGCCTAAAACTATTTTTTTAGAAGAAGAAATAAGCACACTTGACGAAGTTGTAATTCATGCAAATTTAGAAAACAGGAAATTTAAAGAAGAAACCCTAAAACCATACCTAGATGATAATTACTACCATTGCTGGCTACCAACAATAGAATCTGAAATAGCTGTGTATTTTTCTAATCCAGATAGTCAATTAAAAAAAATAACAACTATACATTTCCCTATTACTTTAGAATCTAAAGACTGGGATAAGCGCAACCGAAAAAACGCTGAAAAAAAACCATTTTCTACACTTTTTAAAGTGAAATTTTACAAAAACAACAATGGAACTCCTGGAGATGTACTCACTTATGAGAATATTATTTTTAGAGTCACTGAAAAACATGGTGACTTGTACGATTTAGATATTTCAGATTTAGATATCTTTTTTCCTAAAACCGGCTTTTTTGTTTCTATTCAAGTGTTAGGATATACCGATAAAAACGGAAAACTACTACCTAATAAAAAATACAAAGAAATTAAAACCCGTGAAGGTGTTGTTAAAATACCAACAAACTTCAGACCTTTGCTTCCTTTTACAAATGAAATAAAAGGAAATAACACATATATAAAGCGTGTGTTTTTAAACAACAACTCTTGGACACGTTTCCAAAGAGGTTCTATGGATTCCAGTCTTCTTAAATCTGGACTTACTAATTACGGTGTTGGTATCTCATATAACGCATATAAAGATGAGTAACCCTTGGCACTTATATGTAATGGCTGCCCTTTATATAATGGCTGGCATACTGCATTTTTTAAAACCTAAAATATATTTACGCATTATGCCAAGGTATTTACCTAATCATAAACTATTAGTTGCATTAAGTGGTGTTGCAGAAATTGTTTTGGGTATTACCTTACTTTTTGAAAGCACAAGAGCTTTTGCTGTATATGGTATTATTGCTATGCTTTTAGTTTTTTTATTAGTGCATTTTCACATGCTATCAGGTGAAAAAGAAAGTGCTGGATTTCCAAAATGGCTTCTTATTCTACGCTTGCCATTACAGTTCATATTAATAGCTTGGGCATATTGGTATTTGTAACATCTCTTACTCCACAGGAAAATCAAAATACGTATTAGGAAATGGCTCATCTCGTAAAGTGAAATGCCACCATTCTTTAGAGTAATTCCTGAAACCGTGTTTTAACATCACGCTTTGTAATAACTGCCTATTTGCTTTTTGTTTTTCTGTAATGTGTTCATAATTTACCCAAGACTCTTCTCCAAAAAAATCATAAGGACTTCCCATATCTATTGGTTCAAAAGTATTTCCATCAATAATGGTTAAATCTACCGTACTACCACGACTATGTCCAGAACGCGAAGCAATATAGCCGTCTCTAAACAAATGACGTTTATTCACTTCAGGATAAAACTCTTTTTTATTTATCGTATCATTTAGGTCTCTTGCCCAGGTTATAAAATGATTTACAGCTGGTTGTGGCCTGTAACCATCATATACTCGCAAACATAAATTTTTAGACTGAAGTTCATCTTGCACACTCTTTAATGCTTTTGCCGTTTGCTCTGTCAAGATTAACGTATTGTCATGATAGGTATTTATTGTATCACCTACAAAATTGTGTGTTGAATAATATCGTAATTCTACATCAATATCAGGAATTACGGTATCAACATACACGAATCCCTTTGGCAATTGCTGTTGATAAGTAAAAGCGAATATCAAAAACGTAGAACTAAATAATAAAATAAGAGCTTTAATTTTCATAATTCTGTTTCTTGTTTATAAAGCTACGCATTAGTTTTTTAAGAAGAAAAGTCGATAGGATTAAAATAAAAAAAACCGAGGTCCCTCAACCTCGGTTTAATCTGATTTGCATCTTTATTTATGTTGTTAGATTTAGGGTTTCTCGTATCAACGACATAATGCAAATATTAATTAATTAATCCATTGAACTAAAAAGTAATTTTTTAGTACATTTCAAATGTAAAACTTAATATGAATAATAACGTTTAAGTGTATATATTTTCGATGAAATGCACTTTTTTTTAACATTTATAAGTAGAATATTACTTTTTTACAACTTAAAAACAATGTATAACAACTTAATCTACAACAAATAAAACATGAACACTACATACATTTTTCACATAATTACACGTTATCACATCTGATTATGATTTTAGTTTGTATTTTTAAATAACAATTGAGGGTTTATGAAATTATACGCATTAGCTATTGCATTTTTTTGTCATTTTACAATAATGGCTCAAGCTTCAGACTTTATTTCTACTAATGTTACTGTGAATACATTTGTTGATGGCACATTAACGTTTCCTAACGAGGCAAAAAATCCGTCATTAGCCATTCTTATCTCTGATTATGGTCCAATAGACAGGGACGGAAATCAAAATTTTCAAAAAAATAATCTCTTAAAAAAACTAGCCGAAGGCTTATCTAGTCATGGTATTGCTGCTTTTAGATATGACAAACGTATTGTAAGACAAATACAACGTGGCCGTGTTGATAAGACCATAACTTTTGATGATTTTGTAACAGATGCCATTTCTATAATTAACTATTTTAAAAACAGTAAACAATTTAAAAACATCTATGTAATAGGACACGGACAAGGAAGTCTTGTTGGAATGATTGCTGCTCAAGAATATGCAGATGGATTTATATCTCTTGCTGGTTCAGCAAAAACAATTGACACTGTTATTTTAGAACAAATAAATAAAACAGTTCCAGGTCTTGTTAATGAATCTGAAAAAGTTTTTAATGTTTTAAGGCAAGGCAAAACAACCGATAGCTTTCCTCCTGCTTTAGCTTCTATATTCAATAAAGACACACAACCTTTTATGAGTAGTTGGATGCAGTACAATCCGCAAGAAATTTTAAAAACCTTAAACATGCCTGTATTAATAATAAATGGCACTAAAGACCTACAGGTTCCTGAAGATGAAGCAAAGCAATTACATACTGCTGCTCCTAATAGCTCTTTAAAGATTATAGAAAACATGAATCATGTGCTATTCACTATTCAAGGAGATGATTTAGAAAACTCAAAATCTTATAACGAATCTTTTAGAAAACTTTCAGAGGCTGTTATACCTACACTTTTAGATTTTATAAAGTAAACTACCCTAAAAAATACGCGTTAAATAAAAAAGCATCCCAATCGGGATGCTTTTTCTTACTAACCAACCAAAAATATGAGTTACTACTTTTATTAAAGTAACCACACTTTAATAAAATTTTGTGTAGTAACATTTTGTATAAATAGATATTCAAAACTCGTGCCAAAGTTTATTTTGTAATTTCAAAATTTAAACATATCTTTATGATATCATTTTAATATCAAATTAAACTAATCACTATAAACTTATGGAACAAGAGAAAATCATCATCCCTGCAAATGGTTACTTAATGCTTTTTGTATTTTTATTTCTATTTATTGGAAGTATTAGCATAGCTATTATTACTGAACAGCCTTTATATATAATCTGCACCTTTATTGCACTACTTATAGCGCCAGGCTTTGTAATGGTACAACCTAATGGTTCACGTGTTTTACTTTTATTTGGAAAGTATGTTGGCACTATTAAGAAAAATGGTTTTTATTGGGTAAACCCATTTTACACAAAAAAGAAAATTTCGTTACGAGCTAGTAACTTTGATAGTGAGCGTTTGAAAGTAAACGATAAATTAGGAAACCCTGTAATGATTAGTACTATTTTGGTTTGGCGTGTTCAAGACACTTACAAAGCTGCTTTTGATGTAGATAACTATGAAAATTTTGTTCGTGTACAAACCGATGCAGCTGTAAGAAAACTAGCAAGCATGTATCCTTATGATAATTTTGCTGACGAAGGTGTTGATGAAGACATCACATTACGCTCTAGTGTCAACGAAGTTAGTAGCGCTTTAGAAAAGGAAATTGACGAACGTTTATCTATTGCAGGTATTGAAGTTCTTGAAGCGCGAATAGGTTATTTAGCCTATGCACAGGAAATTGCAAATGCCATGCTAAAACGTCAACAAGCTACAGCTATTGTTGCTGCCAGACATAAAATTGTTGAAGGAGCAGTAAGCATGGTTGAAATGGCTCTTGAAGAACTTAACAAAAAAGAGATTGTAGCACTTGATGAAGAGCGTAAAGCTGCTATGGTAAGTAATTTAATGGTTGTTTTATGTGGTGACAAAGATGCTTCACCTGTATTAAACACAGGAACTCTAAACCATTAATAAATATGACTTATAAATACATTTTAGTTGATGGCTACCTTGAGATTGATAATGAAAAAATATCCTTTTCAAAAAGATCTGATGACTCGTTAAAAAAACGAAATCGTTCTAACATAATCATAACAATAGTATTCATTGGATCTCTGCAGTATTTAATGAAAATAAATGCCCTACACAAAATTAAAGATTATATAGATGTTTTTTTGAGTGCTTTAGGCTTGCTTGTATCGGCTTATTTAATTTATTATTTAGTTTTTAAAAAAGTATGGTCTAAAAAAATTACTATAAACACCATAAGTAAAATAATAATTAAAAAAGATGACTATGAAACTGAAGTTATTATAAAGCTTTTAAACAAGCGCGAAAAAGAATTAAATTTCAGGACACTAGAAAATCAAGTAGAACCCTTTATAGAACAATTAAAAAAAAGAAATTCCCGCATTAAAATATCACATGAAAGAGTATAAAACAGTAAATACCAGATTAGGAATAGCTAGGCGAAATGAAAAGCTAGACGAACTACGCAATCAATATGCTAGAGAAGGATGGCAACTTAAGTTTATGCATCAAAACCTAACCATGATGATTTTAGAACGTGATAAAAACAGATAATATGAAAAAACGCATCTTACTTTCATTCCTTTTTGTGAGCGCGTGCATAATCGCTCAAAATGATATCGTTTCAGAAGATTTTATGCTTATGAATGATAGCATTAAACTTCCTGGTACATTAACTTATAACAAAAGTTTAAAACAACAACCTCTTGTTATTTTTGTACACGGTTCTGGAAATGTAGATAGAAATGGCAACCAAATAGGACTTGCAAACGCCAACTATATAAAACAACTATCTGATAGTTTAGTAAAGCGCGACATTGCTTTTTACAGATATGACAAGCGCTCTGCAACCTGGGTCAACCTTCGATATATGATGAAAAACATGTCCTTAAATGCTTTTGTTGAAGATGTAAATATTGCGATCAATCAATTTAAAGATGATAAAAAGTTTTCTTCAATAACCCTAATTGGTCATAGTCAAGGGTCTCTTGTTGCTATGCTTGCCGCAAACAATCACGTAAACAAATATGTTTCTCTAGCTGGACCATCAAGTCCTATAGATGTTATAATGACAAAACAACTAAAATCTCAAAATGATTCTTTAGGCATAAAAGCCGAAGCACATTTTAAAGAACTAAAGACAACCGGCACAATAAAAAAAGTAGACTCACAACTAATGGCTATTTTTGCAAAACCTAATCAACCATTTTTTAAATCTTGGATGCAATATAATCCGTCAGAAGAAATAAAAAAGCTAAATATTCCTATATTAATCCTAAATGGTACAAAAGACTTACAGGTTTTTGAAACTGATGCTGAAAATTTGCATAAAGCAAACCCTAAATCTGAACTAGTCATTATACCAAACATGAATCATGTTTTAAAAACCATTGAAAATGATGATGATAATGAAACATCATACAAAACACCAGATTTCTCCTTATCACAAACACTGATAAACACGCTAGAAACGTTTATAAAAAAATAATATGTCAAAAAAGAAAGCCTTTGCATTACGAATTAATGAAGAGATGCTCAAGGCCATTGAAAAATGGGCTTCTGATGAGTTTAGAAGCACCAATGGTCAAATTGAGTGGATGCTTATGCAATATCTTAAAGAGCATAAACGCGAACCAAAAAAGAAAAAAGAAGAGTGACTCAACAAGAGTCGCTTTTTTTATACCCGTTAATTTTGGTATTTTGCAACTTCTAAAAAAATATACTCAATATGGATAACCAACCTATTTTTACAAACGATGCCATTGTTTTTGGTTTATTAATGCTTGCATTAGGATTTGTTTTTTTTACTGAATCTAAAAAAACGGGGTTTTGGCCTGTATTTTACAAATACATTCCTGGCTTATTAATGTGCTACTTAATACCAGCAATTTTTAACTCATTAGGATTAATATCTGCTGATACATCTCAAACCTATTTTATTGCAAGTCGCTATTTATTACCAGCTTCATTAGTACTACTAACAATAAGTATTGATTTAAAAGCCGTTTTTAATTTAGGGTGGAAAGCTTTGGTTATGTTTTTTACAGGAACCATCGGCATCATTATTGGCGGTCCATTAGCCATATTATTAATTTCAAGCTTTTCTCCAGAAACCGTTGGCGGCGCAGGTTTTGATGCCGTTTGGAGAGGATTAGCCACACTTGCAGGAAGCTGGATTGGTGGTGGTGCTAACCAAGCCGCTATGCTAGAAATTTATGAATTCAACCAAGAACTTTATGGCGGTATGGTACTTGTAGATATTGTTGTTGCGAATATCTGGATGGCTATTATTTTATTAGGAATAGGCAAAAGAAAGAAAATTGATAATTGGCTTAAAGCCGATAATACAGCCATTGACGAGCTACAACAAAAGGTTCAAAGCTTTAGCGATAAAATTACACGCATTCCAACACTTACTGACTTAATGATGATTCTCATGTTTGCCTTTGTAGCCGTAGGAATTGCTCATTTTGGTTCAGAAAAAATATCAACCTACTTAACAACAAATTTTGAAGCTGTTAGTGATCCTAAAAGTGCTTTATCGTCTTTTGGTAGCAGTTTTTTCTGGTTAATTTCTATCGCAACGCTAATAGGTATTTTACTATCGTTTACAAAAGCTAAAAACTACGAAGGCGCTGGAGCAAGTAAAATAGGTAGTGTATTTATTTACATTTTGGTAGCCACTATAGGTATGAAAATGGATTTAGGTAAAATATTTGAAAACCCAGGACTAATACTTATCGGTTTAGTTTGGATGGCTATTCACGCCGGGCTTTTAATTTTAATTGCCAAACTTATTAAAGCTCCTTATTTTTTCCTTGCTGTAGGAAGTCAAGCCAACGTTGGTGGCGCTGCCTCTGCTCCTGTTGTTGCCGCTGCTTTTCACCCTTCGTTAGCTACAGTTGGCGCGTTATTGGCTGTTTTTGGCTACGTTGTAGGAACTTACGGCGCAATACTTTGTGCAGAGCTTATGAAAATTGCTGCCGCAGGATAATAGTTATAAAATAAATTAAGATATTAGCGCTCGCAAATTTTTTATTAAATACACCAATATTTTAAGCTGATGAAAAAACTAGCTGTATTACTTATAGCATTCATGGCATTCTCTTGCGGAAAAGAGAATCACAACCTAACTGTAAAAGGTCATGTAAAAGGCCTAAAAAAAGGAACTGTATACCTTGAAAGAGCTCAAGACTCAATACTTGTAATAGCAGATTCTTTAGCACTTACAGGAAATTCTGATTTTGAATTACATGCAAATATAGATGAACCTGAAGCTTTTTATTTAAGACTAGATAGAAACAACACAAATGAAAAACAAGACAAGATTGTTTTCTTTGCTGATAAAGGTATTACTGAAATAAACACGACGCTTAAAAATTTTGTTTTTGATGCTACAATAACTGGTTCTAAGCAGCAAACATTATATAATGAATATTTAACTGTTTTAAATCGTTTTGGTGATAGAAACCTAGATCTTATTAAAGAGAATTTAGAAGCCAAACAAATGGGAGATTCGGCAAAAATAGTATCGAGTGAAAGAGCTCTAACAAGCCTTTTGAAGAGTAAATATTTATATACTGTTAATTTTGCTGTGACTAACAATGATAGTGAAATATCGCCTTATTTAGCACTTACAGAAATATATGATGCACAAACCAAATGGTTAGACACTATAAATAATGCTTTAACACCTAGAATAAAAAATTCTATGTACGGCAAGACACTTCAAAACTTTTTAGAAGAAAGAAAAGCTTCTGAAGAATAGTTTATAAAAAAAGCCTCTCATAATACGAGAGGCTTTTTTTATTACATTAAGTTACTTCAAATAATAAAAAGTATTATGCATAAAAAAACTCCAACATAAAACGTATTGGAGTTTTTTAAATTTAGAGCCGATGGAGGGACTCGAACCCACGACCTGCTGATTACAAATCAGCTGCTCTAGCCAGCTGAGCTACATCGGCAAAAGCGGTTGCAAATATAATCTTGAATTTTATATTTGCAAACATTTTTTTTCTTTTTTTAATTAAGCTTATTAATTTTCTCTATTAAAGCTCTTCCTTTTTCTTCTAGCTCTTGGTTTATTGCTTTAAAATGCGCCTTTTTATTTTCAACATCTTTAGCGTTTACCTTGGCAATTAAAGAATCAAATGTTTCTATAGCTTCATCTATAATTGCTTCGCTCTTTTTTGTATCTGCATCAGTGTTTGCGTATTCCCAAACATATACTGCTTCAATAATATCTCCTAAAACATAATTAATGTCTTTCTTAAGGTCTCTTTTATTTGCCATAATTCAAATTATATTTATTTGTCACAAAATTACATTAATATACCATATAAAATGTTATAATTTTTTTAAATATTAGCGCTGTATCAATTTTATTAGTAGCTTTACAACAATGAATGCATTAAAGGCGACATATAACTATAATTTTAACCGTTTCTCACAACAGATGAAGTCGGTTACTATTTGTATGTCTAAAACCATACCTTATATGCATCTTGAATAAACGTTAAAAAATTATATAACAACTATAAATTAAAAGGTGCTTTTGTAAAAAGGCACCTTTTTTATTTTAATCACTTTTTAATCATTTAAATTTTAATCATTATGAAAACAATTAAATCCATGACACAAACCATGAAACGCGCGTTAAATTTTATTAATAGTATGAATGTTACTTATAAAACATATCACCACTACAAACTCACTCCTATATTATTATACCCATAAAACAAACACACATGAAAACTCATAGAAACACACATACAAATGCTAATTTTAAAGTAACTAAAGATATTAGCAATGCAAATGGCTTTTTGTTACCATACACACTTTACAATAAAGTGAAAACTATAGCAACATATCCTGTCAAGGAATTTTATTTACAGAACGTTCCTGAATTAACAGATTATAAGTTTAAAATGCATAAAAATGCTTTTGTAAATGATACTTTAACCATACAAGCCCAATTAGTAAAACAAGATGCTAATGGCTATCTGGTAAATATCATTGTTACTAAAGCAAAAAAATCTTCTAAAAACCAAGAAACTATTTGTAGTGCTTTGTTTGGATTTCCTTTAGAAGAGAGAGCTTTTCAGGACAATAAAACTGCATGTTAGATAAAATTCCCGAGTGTTTCACTTGGGATTTTTTTTATACATAAACCTCAAGAAGCTTGGCATTGTCTGACTTGATAGTAAATGTTTTTATTGCTGATGGCATTAAAACAGTTTCTCCTTTTTTTATAACTTCAGAAGCTTGGTCTGTAATAATTTCTGCTTCGCCTTCCACACACATATAAATCATAAACGAATCATGCGTATTTTCCTTAAGAAGTGTTTGCGTTACTTCAAGATAGCTTGTTGTAAAATAAGGACAGCTGACCATTTCATTAGAAACATTTTGCTCTTTTGTGTATGCTACTCTAAAATTATTGGGCATATCAAAATCAAAAGCATCTATGGCTAAATCATTATGAAGCTCACGTGCATTTCCTTGATCATCAACACGATCCCAATCATAAACACGATAGGTTATATCACTTGTTTGTTGTATTTCAGCTAGCATAACTCCTGCCCCAATTGCATGAACACGACCTACTTCAATAAAATATGTATCGCCTGCTTTTACTTTATCAAAATTAAGGATGCTTGTTAAAGTTTTATTTTCTAAATGGTGTAAGTATGTTTTTGCATCCATTTCTTGATTAAACCCAACTATCAAGTTTGCATCGTCATCGGCTTGCATCACGTACCACATTTCGGTTTTACCAAAAGAGTTATGGCGTTTTTTTGCTAACTCATCATTAGGATGCAGTTGAATTGACAAATCTTCTTTTGCGTCAATAAACTTTATTAGTAAAGGAAATTTATCACCAAAAATCTTATAGTTTTTTTCTCCTATCAAATCAGACTGATACGATTCTAGTAAGTACTTTAAAGACTGACCTTGTAAAGTGCCATTAGCAACAATAGAAGTATCTCCTTCAACATCACTAATTTCCCAGCTTTCTCCTACATTAGGTAAGTTGCTGTTTTTATTTAAAATATTCTTTAATTTATTTCCACCCCAAATTTTGTCTTTTAATATAGGTGTAAATTTTATTGGGTATAATGTCTCTTTCATAATTTTTGCCCTGAATAGGTTACAAAGTTTCTTGGTGTTTCATAAAGTGTTATTTCTAAATCTAAATCATTCTTTAGTTTAGGTTTTAACTTGTTGTAAATGATAACAGCTATATTTTCGGCTGTTGGGTTTAAGTCTTTAAAAGCTGCAACATCAAGGTTTAAGTTTTTATGATCAAAAGCATCTTCTACTTCACTCTTAATAAGCTCTTTAAGGGTTTTCATATCTATCACAAACCCTGTTTCATTATCTATCTTTCCGGTAACACTAACTATGAGCTCATAGTTATGCCCATGATAGTTTGGGTTACTACATTTACCAAATACAGCTTCATTTTTCTCATCTGTCCAATCTTTTCTATATAGCCGATGTGCTGCGTTAAAATGTGCTTTTCTACTAACAGTTACCCTCATTTTCAATAATATTTATATGTTCATAAAATTTATCAAAAATAATTTTAAACCAGGCCGTATATTGCTCTGGATTCAAAGAAATATCTACTTTTAAGTCTTCTAAAGACATCCATTTCCAAGCAGCTACTTCATCAGGGTTTATTTCTGGCTCATCTGTAAAATATCCTATTAAAATATGATCATACTCATGCTCTGTTAGGCCATTATCAAAAGGCGCTTTATATATAAAAGAAGTTGTTTCTTTTAAGTCTGTAACAAACCCCATTTCTTCTTGCAAACGACGTTTTCCTGCTTCTATATTATTCTCACCTTCACGTTGATGACTACAGCATGTATTTGTCCATAAGTTAGGAGAATGATATTTGTGAGCTGCGCGCTGTTGTAACATTAACTCATTGTTTTCATTGAAAACAAACACAGAAAATGCACGATGTAACAAGGCTTTCTCATGGGCTTCCATCTTGTTCATTAATCCTATTTGCTCATCGTTTTCATTGACGAGAATAACCTGCTCTTCTTTCATTTATATATTAATGGTTTTTTGCTTGTGACGATACAACATATACAAAGCATATCATTAGAAACAAGCATTTTTATTACTTGTTTCTAAAAACAAATTTACAAAATAGCAAATGGTTTTTGGTATGAAAGCTATCACTTTTTAAAACATAATACCCTGACTAAACAATAGACAGGGTATTAATAAAGAATAAGCTATTAACCTTATTCCCGAATAATGAACATCGACCTACGATTTAATTGATGTTCTTCTTCTGTACACTCTACACCATTTTCGCATTGGTTTATTAATTGAGATTCTCCGTAGCCTCTTGCGGACAATCTACTATTACTTACCCCTTTATCGTAAAACCACTGCAATGTAGATTGTGCTCTACGTTCAGATAATTTTAAATTATATGCATCTCTTCCTCTAGAATCTGTATGAGACTCGATGTGTATTTTTAGTTTTGGGTACTCGTTTAATGCTACCAATATTTTAGCTAATTCTATTTCAGCATCTGGGCGTATGTTTGATTTATCATAATCAAAATAAATTGGTTGTAATGTTAATCGACATCCTAAATCATCTGGAGGACAAGGATCTGTAGATTTTAAAGTCATAGGCATATTTAAAACTATAGGCATTTCTATGGCTTTTGGGTTTTTAGGTGTTTCTATTATTTCTTCCCTAGGGTTATAACCTTCTTTTTTAGCTCTGATAATATATTGCTGATCGCAGTCTAACTTAAAAGAAAACACAGCATCTTCTCCAACTACTAACTTATCTATTTCATTATTGCTACTATCCAGCAAAGTGACCTCGGCATTTGGAATTACATCGCCTGTAACTTCATCTTTGATTGGACCTTGTATAGTAATCTCACATCGTTCCCATATTTGATAAATATCGTCACTTTTACTGCCTTCTTCTCCATCTCTATTTGATGCAAAATACCCTATTCTTCCTTCTTTTATAATGAAACTAAAATCATCTTTCAAGCTATTTATAGGTTCTCCAAATGTGGCTATTTCTCCAAAACCTTCATTTGTTATTTTAGTAACATAGATATCTAAACCTCCCATACCTGCATGTCCGTCACTTGAGAAATACAGGTTGTTTTCAGAGCTAATAAACGGGAATGTCTCTCTGGCAACGGTGTTAATTGTGTCTCCTAAATTAACTGGTTTTGTATAAATATCATCACCCAGAATATCTACATACCATAAGTCTGACATTCCTAATGTTCCTGGCATATCTGAAGCAAAATAAAGCCTGTCTTCTTCTGGATTTAATGCAGGATGCCCTATTGAATAACTATCACTATTAAAAGGCAACTCTTTTACATTTTCCCAACGATCTCCACTTTTTGTGGCTTTATATATTTTAAGCTTCACAACATGGTCTTTATCTCGACCTTTCTTACCATTTATAAAATTGTTTCTAGTAAAATACATAGTGTTGCCATCTTTAGTAAATACTGCTGTAGACTCGTGATATTCTGAATTAACATCACCTTTTAAGGCTATAGCATCTACAACGTTTAGCTCGTCATCAACTGTAGCTTGATATAAATCTAAAAACGGTTGATTATCCCAACCTGATAAGTCTGCAGATTGGTTTTCAAAGTTTTTTATAGATTCATCACTTGATGTAAAAACGATATGGTCTCCATAAAATGCAGGTCCAAAATCTGAATATCCTGTATTTACTCCTATTTTTTCAATCTCAAACAGTTTATCCTGAACACCTTTTTCAAATAATGTATCTGCGACATTTTTATAGGTTTCTATAGCAATGGCTTTTCCGCCTTTTGATTTATATACATCCATTAACTTATTTGCTTCATCTTGCTCTCCAATACTTTTAAGACATTGTGCTGCCCTAAAATAATCTGTTGTAACAGCGTCAGAAGGAAACTCATTTATTAAGTTATAATACCATTTGGCTGCGCCAGAGTATTCACTATTAAAATAGTATGTATCTCCTAGTTTTCTATAAATTTCAGCAGAGCGGTATCCATTATCTACAACTTTTAAATAAATCTGTCTTGCATCTATATAATCGTATTTATCATATTTTGCGTTTGCTTTTTCAATTTTACCTATTTGTGCAAATGTATTTACATTACAAAAAAGGCAAACCAAGCATATTACTACTTTGTATATATATGTTTTCATAATTATCATTGTTTAGAAAAATCTTGGGGTTAGTATACGTTCGGTTTTATTGAAAACATCAAACCTTAAGAATATCTCATAAGAGCCGTCG
Source organism: Corallibacter vietnamensis (assembly GCF_039537875.1). Lineage (NCBI taxonomy): Bacteria > Pseudomonadati > Bacteroidota > Flavobacteriia > Flavobacteriales > Flavobacteriaceae > Corallibacter > Corallibacter vietnamensis. Next base: position 153,580 of record NZ_BAABBI010000002.1, on the reverse strand, counting down.
CTATATTTTTCAATATCTGTTGTTTGAAAATCGTATCCCATACCCACAAACAGCTTGTTAGTAATTTGAAAACCAGCCATAGCACTAATGGCGGCATCCCACCTGTAAGCTGCTCCTAAAGTGAACTTTTCATTAAATAAAAAGTTTGCTGATAAATCTGCTTGCAATGGAGAACCACTAACTGCTTTTATCATAGTTGCGGGCTTAAATTTCAGGTTTTCACTAATATCAAATACATAACCTGCTATAAAAAAGTAGTGTAATCGTTCTATAGCTACTGCGTTAACATTAACATCATCTAAACTATCTGAATTGTAATGTTTGGAGTTTAAAAAGTTAGGAACAGATAGTCCTAAATACAATCTATCTGTATTAAAGAAAATTCCGGCTCCAATTTGAGGCTGAAGTTTTTTATCTACATTTTGAGAAAATTGCGGGTCATTAGCATCATAAATATTCAGTTTGGTATAATCTACATCAAGAAGATCAACTCCCGCCTTTAAACCAAATGATAATCTTGATATTTCAGATAAAATTATTGAATAAGAATAGTCTACAACAACATTTGTTTCTGTAGCTGGTCCAATTTTATCACTAACAATAGACAAACCTAAACCCATTCTTTTAAGTTCTCCTAAAGGTGAGTTTATAGTAAAAGTTCCTGTTTGAGGAGCTCCTTCAAAACTCACCCATTGTGTTCTATATAATAATCCAAAACCAAGCGCTTCTTTAGACCCTATATAACCAGGGTTTACAGCTTGAGTGTTATACATATATTGTGTGTATTGTGGATCTTGTTGCGAAAAGCTTAAATTAACACTAATAAAAGCTAATAGTAATAATATATAATATTTCATGTTTTTAAAGTTTTATTAGTTTCTTTTGATATATAAGTAACCTTGATTGTTAAGGGTTTGCTGATTAAATTGTCGTGTTAATATATAGAAGTATGTACCTGTAGGTAATTCTTCATTTTTACTAATAGTTACACGACCATCAGAAACACCTCTAAAAACATTTCCAGAAATACCATAGCCATCTGTTTCATAAACCTTAACTCCCCAACGATTAAATATCTTAAGATTATTATTTGGAAAATTTTCAATACCCTCTATCAAAAAGAAATCATTTAAACCATCTCCGTCAGGTGTAATGCCATTAAAAATTTCAAATCCTGCATTAAGTACACTAGGTAATACGGTGACTGTTGGATCATCTGGCTCTCCGTCATCATTTATATCTACATCCTCTAAATTTGTAGGATCATCGGATGTATCAGTTATTGTATTTCCTGATGCATCAAAAGCAATAACCTCTGCTTGATTTGTAACCAACATGTTATTTATATCAGCTTGTGTAATAGTATAAGTCGCCGTAAATGTAGAGTCATCAATTTCTCCTGGTAACAATTCCGAAATTGGACCACCTTGAATCTCTATACCCGGAAGAGCATCTTGAATTACAATGTCATAAAGTGTTGATAAGCCCGTATTATAAACCGTAAATGTATAGGTAATTGTCTCGCCTACTTGAGCTGCTCCACTACCATTCTCATCATTAAACACGGCTACTTTTTCAAGAGACACTGAACTTGAGTTACACACCAATGTCACTGTTGGGTCATCTTCTAACACACTATCATCATCAGATAAATCTGCGACTACAGTCCCATTTGCAACACTTATTCCTGACACAATAGCCTGATTACTTATTAATCCATTATTTATATCGGCTTGAGTTATTACGTAAGTAGATGTATACAACCAGGTTTCATTGAAATCTAATTCGCCATCGTTATCTAAATCTCCAGACGCTAAAGCTATAACACCTCCTAACATGTCGTCATTCAACTCTACACTATCAATAATTGCGTTTCCTTGATTGGTTACCGTAAATGTATAGGTGATGGTCTCACCTACATCGCTACAGCTATCGCCATCTTCGTCATTGAATACTCCAACTTTGATTAATGCGATATCAGCGGATTGACAAAGCATCGTTTCTGTTACTTCGTCTTCTGTGATGCTGTCGTCATCTGATAAATCACTGACATCAACGCCACCTGTGCTTGTTCCAGTTACTGTTGCTTGGTTGCTTACTGATCCAGCATCTATATTGGCTTGCGTAATGGTGTAATCCATCGTATAAATCCAAGTCTCATCAACGTCTAATTCAGTATCTGAATCATCATCGCCTGATGCTAATGCTATCGTTCCGCCTAACATTGGATCGTCTAAAATCACATTCGTGATACTTGCGTTTCCTTGATTGGTTACCGTAAATGTATAGGTAATGGTCTCACCTACATCGCTACAGCTATCGCCATCTTCATCATTGAATACTCCAACTTTGATTAATGCAATGTCAGCTGATTGACAAAGCGTTGTTTCTGTTACTTCGTCTTCTGTGATGCTGTCGTCATCTGATAAATCACTGACATCAACGCCACCTGTGCTTGTTCCAGTTACTGTTGCTTGGTTGCTTACTGATCCGGCATCTATGTTGGCTTGCGTAATGGTGTAATCCATCGTATAAATCCAAGTCTCATCAACGTCTAATTCAGTATCTGAATCGTCATCGCCTGATGCTAATGCTATCGTTCCACCTAACATTGGATCGTCTAAAATCACATTCGTGATACTTGCGTTTCCTTGATTGGTTACCGTAAATGTATAGGTAATGGTCTCACCTACATCGCTACAGCTATCGCCATCTTCGTCATTGAATACTCCGACTTTGATTAATGCGATATCGGCGGATTGACAAAGCATCGTTTCTGTTACTTCGTCTTCTGTGATATTGTCGTCATCTGATAAATCACTTACATCAACGCCACCTGTGCTTGTTCCGGTTACTGTAGCTTGGTTGCTTACTGATCCGGCATCTATGTTGGCTTGTGTAATGGTGTAATCCATTGTGTAAATCCAAGTCTCATCAACGTCTAATTCAGTATCTGAATCATCATCGCCTGATGCTAATGCTATCGTTCCTCCTAACATTGGATCGTCTAATACCACATTCGTGATACTTGCGTTTCCTTGATTGGTTACCGTAAATGTATAGGTGATGGTCTCACCTACATCGCTACAGCTATCGCTATCTTCGTCATTGAATACTCCGACTTTGATTAATGCGATATCAGCGGATTGACAAAGCATCGTTTCTGTTACTTCGTCTTCTGTGATATTGTCGTTATCTGATAAATCACTGACATCAACGCCACCTGTGCTTGTTCCAGTTACTGTTGCTTGGTTGCTTACTGATTCGGCATCTATGTTGGCTTGCGTAATGGTGTAATCCATCGTGTAAATCCAAGTCTCATCAACGTCTAATTCAGTATCTGAATCGTCATCGCCTGATGCTAATACTATCGTTCCTCCTAACATTGGATCGTCTAATACCACATTCGTGATACTTGCGTTTCCTTGATTGGTTACCGTAAATGTATAGGTGATGGTCTCACCTACATCGCTACAGCTATCGCCATCTTCATCATTGAATACTCCGACTTTGATTAATGCGATATCGGCTGATTGACAAAGCATCGTTTCTGTTACTTCGTCTTCTGTGATGCTGTCGTCATCTGATAAATCACTGACATCAACGCCACCTGTGCTTGTTCCAGTTATTGTTGCTTGGTTGCTTACTGACCCGGCATCTATGTTGGCTTGCGTAATGGTGTAATCCATCGTATAAATCCAAGTCTCATCAACGTCTAATTCAGTATCTGAATCGTCATCGCCTGATGCTAATGCTATCGTTCCGCCTAACATTGGATCGTCTAATACCACATTCGTGATACTTGCGTTTCCTTGATTGGTTACCGTAAATGTATAGGTAATGGTCTCACCTACATCGCTACAGCTATCGCTATCTTCGTCATTGAATACTCCGACTTTGATTAATGCGATATCGGCGGATTGACAAAGCATCGTTTCTGTTACTTCGTTTTCTGTGATGCTGTCGTCATCTGATAAATCGCTGACATCAACGCCGCCTGTGCTTGTTCCAGTTACTGTTGCTTGGTTGCTTACTGATCCAGCATCTATGTTGGCTTGCGTAATGGTGTAATCCATCGTATAAATCCAAGTCTCATCAACGTCTAATTCAGTATCTGAATCGTCATCGCCTGATGCTAATGCTATCGTTCCACCTAACATTGGATCGTCTAATACCACATTCGTGATACTTGCGTTTCCTTGATTGGTTACCGTAAATGTATAGGTGATGGTCTCACCTACATCGCTACAGCTATCGCTATCTTCGTCATTGAATACTCCGACTTTGATTAATGCGATATCAGCGGATTGACAAAGCATCGTTTCTGTTACTTCGTCTTCTGTGATATTGTCGTTATCTGATAAATCACTGACATCAACGCCACCTGTGCTTGTTCCAGTTACTGTTGCTTGGTTGCTTACTGATCCAGCATCTATGTTGGCTTGCGTAATGGTGTAATCCATCGTGTAAATCCAAGTCTCATCAACGTCTAATTCAGTATCTGAATCGTCATCGCCTGATGCTAATGCTATCGTTCCACCTAACATTGGATCGTCTAATACCACATTGGTGATACTTGCGTTTCCTTGATTGGTTACTGTAAATGTATAGGTGATGGTCTCGCCTACATCGCTACAGCTATCGCTATCTTCATCATTAAATACTCCGACTTTGATTAACGCGATATCGGCTGATTGACAGAATCCTGTAGTTGTCGCATCAATATAACCGCCATAAACTTCTAATGAATTTATAACACTTGCTAGTGAACCAGCTGTTATTTGCACTTCGTCAAAAGCTAATGTTGTCTCAAAAGCTACAATATAAAATGCATCTGTAGACGTTGGTGTAATGTTTACAAGCCCTAAAGCTTCTAACGCTAATAAATTACTAGCTGTTTGCTGTTCTTGCTGAACATCGTCTAAATAAGTTGTAATGGTAATAGAATTTAATAAATCAACTTGTAATAAATCATTTGTATCTCGTATTACAAAGCCTGCAGTTGTTCCTGCTGGATAATCTGTAAGAACATCTTGAACAGAAATTGAACCTGATGCTGCTACACCTGCAACAACGTTTATCATAGCAAAATCACTATCATCTTCTGAAATAACATTTTGCGTATTATCAACTTCACATGCAGCACAAATTAATCCGTCTGTACCTGTTCTATTATTATTGATTATTACTGAATCGTTAGGATTTGATAACACATAAGGCTCATCACAATTAATAATTCCAGGACAGAAAGATTCTAATACTAATCCGTAAACTCTAGTACTTCCTAAACTCAACGAAACAAGCTGTGACATTGTTATTTGAACTTCATCAAAAGGTGCTGTAGTCACAAAACCTATTCGTGTTGACTCAGTTCCTGTTAAAAGTAATCCAGAATTTACAGGTACAAGCTCTGTTGCCCCTGTTCTAGATTCAACTAATGTCCCATCTAAATATGTCGTAATAGTTATAGCATCAAACAGTTGCGTGTTTAATAATGTAGCATTTTCAATATCAAACCCTGCATATGTTTCAGCTGGATAATCTGTTAATTCATTTTTTACAGCTAGTGATGCTGTTGCAGCTAAACCTGCCAATAAATCTATTGTTGCATAGTTGCCGTAATTTGAATCAAAAAGATTGCTTGTATTATTTACACTACCAACACCAAGTAAACCTCCTGTTCCTGTGTGCTCATCAACTATTCTTACTGGAAAATCAGGTTTTGTTAATACCGTTGGCGTATTACAAGCTAAATCAGGTCCTTCACAAAAACTATTTGTTACCGCATGATAAACATTTGTAGTAGATAAAACACCCGCTAAACTTGAAATTGAAATTTCTATAGCATCATAATCCATTGTCGTGTAAAAACCTACATAATACGCATCTGAACCTAACAACGAACTATTTATCGCCGCTAATGACGTACTGGTATTTACTTCTTGTAAATTACCATCAAGATAAGTTCTAACGACAATAGCATCTAATAAATCAACTTGCAATACAGAACTATTTTCAATTAAAAAACCTGCATAACCACCTGCAGTAAAAAACTCTGAAGTTGTTTCATCTGTAACAGTCAACGTATGTGTTACTCCCAAACCTACTAATGTTGCTATAGTGGCAAAAGTATCTGTATCTGAATCTATTATATTTCCGCTATTTAAGACACCACAACCGGCAACACAAAGACCTGTAGTGTTCTCTGTAATGCTTAAATCTGTAAAACCAGAAGCAGTAATTGCAACCGGATCTATAGTGTTACAAGGAACAGGATACTGCACGCCATCTGTATACACAATAAACTCTGCTGTTTTTTGACAATCTAATGCATCTGTAACTGTAACAGAGTAAGTTCCTGCTGTTAATCCAGATATAACATCAGTTGTTTCACCATTTGGACTCCATAGATAAGAGTAAGGAGGCGTTCCTCCTGAAACCGATATTGAAAGATTACCATCTGACAGACCTATAGCAGTTTCATTTATAATTGTTCCTTCTATTTGCATAGAAGTATCAACATAACCACCATAAACTTCTATACTATTTATCACTCCAACGAGGGACCCAACTGTGAGCTGAATCTCATCATAATCTAATGTTGTATTAAAACCAACTAACTGGTAACCGTTTGTAGAGCTTGGAGTAATGCTTATTAAGCCTAAAGCTTCTAACGACAATAAACTACTTGCAGTTACAGACTCTTGTAAAGTCCCATCTAAATATGTTGATATTGTTAAGGAGCTTAATAAATCTACTTCTAACAAATCATTTGTATCTCGTATTACAAAGCCTGCTTGACTTCCTGCTTGAAAAGTATCTAATACATTTTCTACAGAAATAGAAGCTGTACTAGCAACACCAGCAACAACATTAATCATTGCAAAGTCTGAATTACTTTCGCTAACTACATTAGTAGCATTATCAACCTCACATCCTATGCAGGCAATACCATTTATTCCTGTATTTGTATTATTTATTATTACTGGTTGAGAAGGGTTATTTAACAATGTGGCTTCACCACAAGCTAATGTTCCCTCACAAAATGATTCTAACACAAGCCCATAAACTCTTGTACTTCCTAAGTCTAAAGAAACCGTTTGCTGGATTGATAATTGTACTTCATCAAATGGTAGTGATGTAACAAAACCTATTTGTGAGCGCTCTGAACCAGTAAACAGTAAACCGCTTCCTACAGATAATAATTCAGAACTCCCTGATTGACTTTCTTGTAAGACTCCATCTAAATATGTATTAATTGTTGTTCCATCTAATAAATCTAAATTTAAAACTGAGGAGTTCTCAATATCAAAACCTACATATGTTTGTTCAGGGTAATCTGTCAACTCGTCTTTTATTGACAAGCTTCCTGTAGCTAAAACACCTAATGTGAAATCTATACTTGCATAAGAACTACTATTAGAATCTATAGCTGCATTAGCATCTACAATAGTCCCTACACTTAAAACACCTCCAAAACCTGTACGAGAATCTACAATTTTAGCTGGAAAATCCGGCTTTGAAAGCATTGTTGGTGTATTACAAACCAGTGCTGGTCCTGGACAAAAATCGCTCGAAACCGCATGATATATATTAGTTGCAGACAAGACACCTGCTAAACTTGAAATTGAAATTTCTATAGCATCATAGTCCATCGTAGTATAAAACCCTACATAATATTGGCTACCTGCCAGTAGTTGTACGACAGCAAGTGAGCTACTTGTGTTGAGTTCTTGTAGAGTTCCGTCAAGATACGTTCTCACTGTTATAGCATTTAGCAAATCAACCTCAAGTACAGATGATGTTCCTAATAAGAAACCAGCATAACCTCCTGCATTAAAAAATTCATCAACTGTATTGTCTGTAACAGTAATTGTATGTGTTATACCCACTCCTATATCTGTTACAACAGTAGAAAAATTTGATTCATCTGCATCAATTATATTAGCCTCGTTTGTAACGCTACAGTTTAAGACGCATAATCCGGTTGTAGATTTTGTTACAGATAAGTCACTGTAGTTTAAGGCTGTAATTGGCACAGGAACATCTGTATTACAGGGCACATTAACTGGAGGTAAAACCAACTCATTATCAACAGGTAAATTGCTGCCTCTTGTATTTATAAATGAAAATAATGTTACAGCCAAAACCAACAGGTAAAGCATCCTTTTTTTTCGGGTAAAAAGCTTTGTAAAAACTAAATACGGGTAAGTAAAATTGCACATAATTTATAGACATTTTGGGATTAAAATCTTAAACATGACACAACTGAAAAATCAAAAAAAATTGATCAAATGCGTACACAACACATCGCTATAGCTTCAAAGAAAAATCTTTGAAAAAACAGAAAATGTGTTTAGCTATAAATTATTTCTTAGGGGGAAGAATTTTAAAGTTTTGAGCTAAACTTTACTAAAATGTTAACTTAATATCATATTATTATTAAAATAAAAAATATAATAGATATATCATAAATATAAATACATTAAACATTATTAAAAAAGGAAAAACATCATTTTTCGATGAAATACATCAAAATATTAACATTTTAATATAAACCAACTTATTTTATAAAAATTTATCTCCAATCATACTTAATAGTATATTTGCAACCTATTTTTACGGATAATTATGAGTTTTAACAAGGAAATAAATAGACGAAGAACTTTTGGTATTATATCGCATCCCGATGCTGGTAAAACAACTTTAACAGAAAAACTACTTCTTTTTGGTGGTGCAATTCAAGAGGCTGGTGCTGTAAAAAGTAATAAGATAAAAAAAGGTGCTACAAGTGACTTTATGGAAATTGAACGCCAAAGAGGTATCTCTGTAGCAACTTCAGTATTAGCTTTTGAATATAATGGGATCAAAATTAATATTCTTGATACGCCAGGACATAAAGATTTTGCCGAAGATACCTTCAGAACACTCACTGCTGTTGATAGTGTTATTGTTGTAATTGATGTAGCCAAAGGTGTTGAGGAGCAAACTGAAAAACTTGTTGAAGTATGTAGAATGCGAAATATCCCTATGATTGTGTTTATTAACAAACTAGATCGAGAAGGAAAAGATGCTTTTGATTTACTTGATGAAGTTGAGCAAAAACTTGGATTAAGTGTTGTTCCATTAAGCTTTCCTATAGGAATGGGTTATGACTTTAAAGGTATCTACAATCTATGGGAAAAAAATGTAAACCTTTTTAGTGGTGATAGTAGAAAAAATATTGAAGAAACAATAGAAATATCTGATTTAGCTTCTGAAGAACTTAATGAATTAGTTGGAGAAAAAGCAGCAAATACTTTAAGAGAAGAAATTGAATTGGTTGAAGGTATATATCCTACTTTCGATAAAGACACATACTTAAATGGACAGCAACAACCTGTGTTTTTCGGCTCTGCCTTGAATAATTTTGGTGTTCGTGAACTACTAGACTGTTTTGTTGACATTGCGCCAAAACCTAGACCAAAACAAAGTGAAGAGCGTTTGGTTAAACCAGATGAAAATAAATTTACTGGCTTTGTATTTAAAATACATGCCAATATGGATCCAAATCACAGAGATAGATTAGCATTTATAAAAATTGTTTCAGGAAAATTTGAACGCAATAAACCTTATCTTCATGTTAGAAATAATAAAAAACTGAAATTTTCTAGTCCAAATGCTTTTTTTGCAGAAAAAAAAGAAATCGTAGATGTATCTTATCCAGGTGATATTGTAGGTTTACATGATACTGGAAACTTTAAAATTGGAGATACTCTTACCGAAGGAGAAGCTATAAACTACAAAGGTATTCCTAGTTTTTCACCTGAACATTTTAGATATATCAATAATGCAGATCCTTTGAAATCAAAACAACTATACAAAGGTATAGACCAGTTAATGGATGAAGGTGTTGCGCAGTTATTTACATTAGAACTTAACGGACGAAAAGTTATAGGAACTGTTGGAGCATTACAATATGAAGTTATTCAATATAGACTTGAGCACGAATACGGAGCAAAATGCACCTATGAAAACTTAAATGTTTTTAAAGCATGTTGGGTTGACCCTGAAGATGAAAAAAACGAGGAATACAAAGAGTTTTTAAGAGTAAAACAACGTTTTCTTGCCAAAGACAAGCATGATCAATTGGTGTTCCTGGCTGATTCAGCATTCTCATTACAAATGACACAACAAAAATATCCAAGTATAAAATTCCATTTTACATCAGAATTCAAATAAATTTTGTTTTTAATCGATTGTTTTATACATTTAAACGATATTTTATAATAACACCCCCAAATCAAATCGCTTATGGAAATAAACAATAATGTTTTCAGTAACGATGATATTACTGTTACCTACAAACCAAATGTGTGCATAAATGCAACACGCTGTGCCAAAGAACTTTCAAATGTGTTTAGGGAGTCTGTAATTCCTTGGATAAATCTTGACGGTGCGTCGACAAAAAAAATAATTAAGCAAGTAAAAAAATGCCCATCTGGTGCATTACAATATTGCTTAAATAAAAAGAAAGCTAGCTAGTTTTAATAGAAATAAACTCTAATAATAAAAAATCCCTTTAAGAAAATACTCTTAAAGGGATTTTTTAATTTTTTAAAATATTAGGCTTCTCCTGTAGGGCCAAAATTAAGAGGAATTGGTGGTTGCTCATAATCTTTAATCTCTCCGTGGGCATTTTCAAACCTATTAACATTATCTGCCAATGCTTTTAGTAATCGTTTAGCATGTTGTGGCGTTAATATAATTCTAGATTTTACTTTACTTTTTGGAGTTCCAGGCATAATACTTACAAAATCTACAACAAATTCTGATACAGAATGATTGATTATTGCAAGGTTAGAATATATTCCTTCTGCTACCTTTTCATCAAGTTCTATATTAATTTGCCCTTGTTTTTTTTTATTGTCATCAGCCATAATAAAAATACTTTATTAAAAAAAGAATCCCGCTTTACAGCGGGAATACTTTTTAATTATAATTAACTTCTTGCTTTGCTTGCATCATTTCATCAAATTCTTCTTTAGAACCAACGATAATGTTTTCATAAGCTCTCATACCAGTTCCAGCTGGAATTCTATGACCTACAATTACATTTTCTTTAAGTCCTTCTAGAGAATCTACTTTACCATTTACTGCTGCTTCGTTAAGAACCTTTGTAGTTTCTTGGAACGATGCCGCTGATATAAATGATTTAGTTTGTAATGACGCTCTTGTAATACCTTGAAGTATTGGAGTTGCTGTTGCTGGTCTAGCATCTCTTGCTACAACCAATTGCTTATCTTCTCTACGTAATAATGAGTTTTCATCTCTTAATTCGCGTGGAGAGATAATTTGACCTGCTTTTAATGTAGCAGAGTCACCAGCATCTTCAACAACTTTCATTCCGAAGATTTCATCATTCTCTTCTATAAAGTCTGACTTATGAATTAACTGATCTTCTAGGAAAATTGTATCTCCAGAATCAATGATTCTTACTTTACGCATCATCTGTCTTACAACAACTTCAAAGTGCTTATCATTAATTTTCACACCTTGTAATCGGTAAACTTCTTGTACTTCATTTACCAAGTATTGTTGTACAGCAGAAGGTCCTTTGATATTTAAGATATCGTTTGGAGTTATAGAACCATCAGATAAAGGCATACCAGCTTTTACAAAGTCATTTTCTTGAACAAGAATTTGATTTGATAATTTCACTAGGTATTTCTTAATATCACCTAATTTAGATTCTACAATAATCTCACGGTTACCTCTCTTTATTTTACCAAATGATACAACACCATCTATTGCACTTACTACAGCTGGGTTTGATGGATTACGTGCTTCAAATAATTCTGTTACACGTGGAAGACCACCGGTAATATCACCTGCTTTTGCTGATTTACGAGGTATTTTTACTAAAATTTTACCAACTTTAATTTTATCTCCGTCGTCAATCATTAAGTGAGCTCCTACTGGTAAGTTGTATGAACGAATCGTTTCTCCGTTAGCGTCTTCAATATGAAGCGTTGGGATTAACTTTTTGTTTCTAGATTCAGAAATTACTTTTTCTTGGAATCCTGTTTGTTCATCTATTTCAACTTGGTAAGTTACACCTTGCTCAATGTTTTCATATTTTACTTTACCAGCAAATTCTGAAATAATTACACCATTATATGGATCCCATTGACAAACCGTATCTCCTTTTTTAAGAGTATCTCCGTTTTTAACAAAAATTGTAGACCCGTAAGGAATGTTATTTGTGCTTAACACAATACCTGTTTTCTTGTCTACAAGTTTTAATTCTGATGTACGAGATATTACTATATCTACAATGTTTCCTTCTCCATCTTCTCCTTTTACAGTTTTAAGGTCATCAATTTCAGCAACACCATCAAATTTAACAACTAACTTGTTATCCTCTGAAATGTTTCCTGCAATACCTCCTACGTGGAATGTACGTAATGTTAACTGTGTTCCTGGTTCTCCAATTGATTGTGCTGCAACAACACCAACTGCTTCGCCTCGTTGTACCATTTTACCTGTTGCTAGGTTACGACCGTAACATTTAGCACAAATACCTTTTTTAGCTTCACAGCTTAATGGAGAACGTACTTCTACAGATTCTATTGGAGAGTTTCCTATAGCTTTTGCAATATCTTCAGTAATAAGTTCACTTGTTCCAACTAATAACTCGTCAGTAAGAGGATCAAATACATCGTTTAATGAAATACGACCTACAATACGCTCTTGTAAACTTTCTACAACTTCATCGTTTTTCTTTAAAGCTGTTACTTCAACACCTCTTAAAGTACCACAATCTTCACTATTTACAATAACATCTTGAGATACATCTACAAGACGACGTGTTAAGTAACCAGCATCTGCTGTTTTAAGAGCCGTATCGGCAAGACCTTTACGAGCACCGTGAGTTGAGATAAAGTATTCTAAAATTGAAAGTCCTTCTTTAAAGTTAGAAAGAATTGGGTTTTCAATAATTTCTCCACCACCAGCATTAGATTTTTTCGGTTTTGCCATTAATCCACGCATACCTGTAAGCTGACGAATCTGCTCTTTAGATCCACGAGCACCTGAATCAAGCATCATATATACCGAGTTAAATCCTTGTTGGTCTTCTCGAATACGCTTCATAGACAATTCAGTTAATTCGGCATTGGTAGATGTCCAAATATCAATTACCTGATTGTAACGTTCGTTATTAGTGATAAGTCCCATGTTGTAGTTAGCCATAATGCCATCTACTTTTACATTGGCGCTATCTATCATTGACTGCTTTTCTGGCGGAATAATAATATCACCTAAACTAAATGATAAACCACCTTGGAATGCAAAGTTATATCCTAAAGTTTTTATTTCATCTAAAAACGCTGCTGTTTCAGGAACGCTAGTAACTTTTAAAATATCACCAATGATGTTTCTTAATGATTTTTTAGTAAGTACTTCGTTGATATAACCAGCTGCATGAGGTACTTTTTCATTAAATAATACACGTCCTACAGTTGTATCTATGATTTGAAGAACTAATTTTCCTTCTTCGTTAAAATCAAAAGTTCTTACTTTTATAGCGGCATTAAGATCTACACGTCCTTCATTGTAAGCAATTACTACTTCTTCTGAAGAATAGAATGTTAAACCTTCTCCTTTAATTTTTACTTCATCAGTAGATTTACGCTCTTTAGTCATATAATATAAACCAAGTACCATATCTTGAGAAGGTACAGCTACTGGCGAACCATTAGCAGGGTTTAATATGTTATGAGATGCTAACATTAAAAGTTGTGCTTCTAATATAGCTTCTGGTCCTAAAGGTAAATGTACCGCCATTTGGTCACCATCAAAATCGGCGTTAAATGCCGTAGTAACTAATGGATGTAATTGGATTGCTTTTCCTTCTATTAATTTTGGCTGGAAAGCTTGAATACCCAATCTGTGTAATGTAGGAGCACGGTTTAGTAATACTGGATGTCCTTTAAGAACGTTTTCCAGAATATCCCAAACTACAGGCTCTCTTTTATCTATAATTTTCTTTGCAGATTTTACAGTTTTTACAATACCTCTTTCAATTAATTTTCTAATTACAAAAGGTTTGTATAACTCTGCTGCCATGTTTTTAGGCAATCCACATTCGTATAATTTTAATTCAGGACCTACAACAATTACAGAACGTGCAGAATAATCAACACGCTTACCAAGTAAGTTTTGACGGAAACGTCCTTGCTTACCTTTTAATGAATCTGATAGTGATTTTAATGGTCTGTTAGAATCAGTTTTTACAGCTGAAGACTTACGCGTGTTATCAAATAATGAATCTACAGATTCTTGTAACATACGTTTTTCATTACGTAAAATTACTTCTGGTGCTTTTATCTCTACTAAACGCTTTAAACGGTTGTTTCTGATAATTACACGACGATAAAGGTCATTTAAATCAGACGTAGCAAAACGACCTCCATCTAGTGGTACTAATGGACGCAATTCTGGTGGAATGATTGGAATAACTTTCATAATCATCCATTCAGGACGATTTTCTCTATTTTCATTAGACTCACGTAAAGCTTCTACTACTTGTAAACGCTTTAAAGCTTCTGTTTTACGTTGTTTTGACGTTTCAGTATTTGCTTTATGACGTAACTCAAATGATAAGCTGTCTAAATCTATTCTTGATAATAATTCTATTAAACACTCTGCACCCATTTTAGCGATGAACTTATTAGGGTCTGTATCTTCAAGATATTGGTTATCTTGAGGAAGTGTTTCTAAAATATTTAAGTATTCTTCTTCTGTTAAGAAGTCCATTTTTTGTAATGGTTCTCCTTCAGCATTATTAGCGATACCTGGTTGAATTACTACATAACGTTCGTAATAAATGATCATGTCTAATTTTTTAGACGGTAATCCTAATAAGTATCCTATTTTGTTTGGTAACGAGCGGAAGTACCAAATGTGTGCTACAGGAACAACTAAATTAATGTGTCCTACACGGTCACGACGTACTTTCTTTTCTGTTACTTCAACACCACAACGGTCACATACAATACCTTTGTATCGTATACGTTTATATTTACCACAAGCACATTCGTAATCCTTTACAGGACCAAAAATACGCTCACAGAATAAACCATCTCGTTCTGGTTTATGTGTTCGATAATTGATAGTTTCTGGTTTTAAAACTTCACCGCGAGATTCTGCTAAAATAGATTCTGGTGATGCTAAACCAATTGAGATTTTGTTAAATCTCTGTACTGTATTCTTATCTTGTTTTCTTGCCATAATATATGGTGATATCGAATTATTTGTAAACTTGATGCACATGGTTTATTTCTAAACCATGTGCTGTATATTATTCCTCTAATCTAATGTCTAGTCCTAAACCTTTCAATTCGTGCATTAATACATTGAAAGATTCTGGTAATCCAGGTTCTGGCATTGGCTCCCCTTTAACGATACTTTCGTAAGTTTTTGCTCTACCAATAACGTCATCAGATTTTACTGTCAATATTTCTCTTAAAGTACTTGATGCACCATATGCTTCAAGTGCCCAAACTTCCATCTCACCAAAACGCTGACCACCAAATTGTGCTTTACCACCAAGAGGCTGTTGAGTAATTAATGAGTAAGGTCCTATAGAACGTGCGTGCATTTTGTCATCTACCATGTGACCTAATTTCAACATGTAAATAACTCCTACTGTTGCTGGTTGATCAAAACGATCTCCTGTTCCACCATCATATAAATAGGTATGACCGAATCTTGGGATTCCAGCTTCATCAGTAAATTCATTAATTTGATCTAGACTAGCTCCGTCAAAAATAGGTGTCGCATATGTACGATTAAGTTTTTGACCAGCCCAACCTAAAACAGTTTCATAAATCTGTCCGATGTTCATACGAGATGGTACACCTAGTGGGTTTAATACTATATCAACTGGTGTTCCGTCTTCTAGGAATGGCATATCTTCTTGACGTACTATACGTGCAACAATACCTTTGTTACCGTGACGACCCGCCATTTTATCACCTACTTTAAGTTTACGCTTTTTAGCAATATATACTTTTGCTAATTTGATAATACCAGCTGGTAATTCATCTCCTACAGATATTGTAAATTTCTCACGTCTTAATGAACCTTGTAAGTCATTTTCTTTAATCTTGTAGTTATGGATTAAGTCTGCTACTAAACTGTTTGTGTAGTCATCTGTTGTCCAAGTACCTGATGTTAAATGAGTATAATCATCAACAGCGTTTAACATTTTAAGTGTGTACTTTTTACCTTTTGGTAAAACTTCTTCACCTAAATCGTTAAAGATACCTTGAGCAGTTTTACCGTTTACAATGGCAAATAATTTTTCAACTAAAACAGCTTTTAAGTCTTCAAATTTTCTGTTGTAGATACCTTCTAGTTGTGTTATATCTTCTTTATCTTTAGCTCTTTTACGCTTATCTTTAATAGCACGAGCAAAAAGTTTTTTGTCAATAACAACACCGTTTAATGATGGAGATGCTTTTAATGAAGCGTCTTTTACATCACCGGCTTTATCTCCAAAGATGGCACGTAATAATTTTTCTTCAGGAGTTGGATCGCTCTCACCTTTTGGTGTTATTTTCCCTATTAGGATATCACCTGGCTTAACTTCAGCTCCAACGCGAATCATACCGTTTTCATCAAGATCTTTTGTTGCTTCTTCAGAAACGTTAGGAATATCATTTGTTAACTCTTCGTTACCTAATTTTGTATCACGTACTTCTAGAGAATATTCATCAATATGAATTGATGTAAAGATATCTTCACGTACTACTTTTTCAGAAATTACAATCGCATCCTCAAAGTTATACCCTTTCCAAGGCATGAAGGCTACTTTCATATTTCTACCTAAAGCTAACTCTCCGTTTTCAGTAGCATAACCTTGACAAAGTACTTGACCTTTTTTAACCTTATCTCCTTTTACAACGATAGGTTTAAGGTTAATTGATGTACCTTGGTTTGTTTTTCTAAACTTAACAAGTGGGTATGTTTTTGTATCGCTATCAAAACTTACTTTTGCTTCATCTTCAGTTCTATCGTATTTGATAACTATCTCGTTTGCATCTACATACTCTACAACACCATTACCTTCAGCATTTATTAATACACGAGAATCTGATGCTACTTGTCTTTCTAATCCTGTTCCTACAATTGGAGCTTGAGGTCTTAATAATGGTACGGCTTGACGCATCATGTTAGATCCCATTAATGCACGGTTGGCATCATCATGCTCTAGGAAAGGAATTAAAGAAGCTGAAATAGATGATATTTGGTTTGGCGCTACATCAGTATAATTTACTTGTGTAGGATCGATTACAGGGAAATCACCTTCCATACGAGCAATTACTTTGTCGTGAAGGATTTTTCCATCATCATCAACTTTTACAGTTGCTTGCGCGATTAACTTTTCTTCTTCTTCTTCAGCACTTAAATATATTGGCTCTCCTTTTATGTCTACAACACCATTTTCTACTTTTCTATATGGTGTTTCAATGAATCCCATTGAATTCACTTTTGCATATACAGATAGAGATGATATTAAACCAATGTTTGGTCCTTCTGGTGTTTCAATAGGACATAAACGACCGTAATGTGTATAGTGAACGTCACGTACCTCAAATCCTGCTCTTTCACGTGATAAACCTCCAGGTCCTAATGCTGATAAACGACGCTTGTGCGTGATTTCAGCAAGTGGATTGGTTTGATCCATAAATTGAGAAAGCTGGTTTGTACCAAAAAACGAGTTAATTACAGATGATAATGTTTTAGCATTAATCAAATCTA
Organism: Corallibacter vietnamensis; assembly: GCF_039537875.1. Taxonomy (NCBI): domain Bacteria; kingdom Pseudomonadati; phylum Bacteroidota; class Flavobacteriia; order Flavobacteriales; family Flavobacteriaceae; genus Corallibacter; species Corallibacter vietnamensis. Next base: position 135,772 of record NZ_BAABBI010000002.1, on the reverse strand, counting down.
TAGGTGTAAATACTTCGTTATCACGAACGTTCATACGCTCACGAATAGTACGTGCCATACGTGCTAAACCAACACCAAATTGAGATGATAATTGTTCTCCTACTGTACGTACACGACGGTTAGATAAGTGATCAATATCATCAATCTCTGCTTTAGAGTTGATAAGCTCAATTAAATATTTTATGATGGTAATGATATCTTCTTTGGTAAGCACTTGCTTATCCATACCTATATCAAGACCTAATTTTTTGTTCATTCTGTAACGACCTACTTCACCTAAAGAGTAACGTTGGTCAGAGAAGAATAATTTGTCTATAATACCACGAGCAGTTTCTTCATCTGGCGGCTCGGCATTACGTAATTGACGATAAATATGTTCTACAGCTTCTTTTTCGGAGTTTGTTGGATCCTTTTGAAGTGTATTATGTATAATGGCGTAGTCTCCTTGTTGTGCACTTTCTTTATGTAAAAGAATAGTTTTTACATTAGTCTCAAGGATTTCTTCGATATTGTCTTTATCTAAAATAGTATCACGATCAAGCACAATCTCGTTACGCTCTATGGATACTACTTCTCCTGTATCTTCATCAACGAAGTCTTCATGCCATGTATTTAAAACACGAGCAGCAAGCTTACGTCCTAAAACTTTCTTTAATCCTGATTTTGACACTTTAACTTCTTCAGCAAGGTCAAATATTTCAAGGATATCTTTATCACGTTCAAAACCAATGGCTCTGAATAATGTTGTTACAGGTAATTTTTTCTTACGATCGATATACGCATACATAACACTATTAATGTCTGTTGCGAATTCAATCCAAGATCCTTTAAAAGGTATAACTCTGGCAGAGTATAATTTAGTTCCATTTGCATGGAATGATTGACCAAAGAACACACCTGGTGAACGGTGTAATTGAGAAACAACTACACGCTCTGCTCCATTAATTACAAAAGTACCACTCGGAGTCATGTAAGGGATTGTTCCTAAATACACATCTTGAACAATGGTTTCGAAATCTTCATGTTCAGGGTCTGTACAGTACAATTTTAGTCTTGCCTTAAGCGGTACGCTATAAGTAAGTCCTCTTTCTATACACTCTTCTATGGTATATCTTGGTGGGTCAATAAAGTAATCTAAAAATTCTAAAACAAATTGATTACGTGTGTCTGTTATTGGGAAGTTCTCCATGAAGGTATTGTAAAGCCCTTCATTCCCTCTTTCTTCAGATTTTGTTTCTAGCTGGAAAAAATCCTGGAAGGATTTGATCTGAATATCCATAAAGTCTGGATATTCGGTTCTATTGATAATAGAAGAGAAATTTAATCTTTCAGCTTGTTTTGCTAACATCAATGGACGGAATTTTGATTAAAAAAAATTGTGTGTGCGTAATACCTTGCGATTATATACGCAAAATGGTCTAGGTCTAAAAGCGTTTTGCTTTAGACCTAAACCGTTATAATTTTGAGTGGTTAAGCTTACTTAAGCTCAACTTCTGCTCCAGCTTCTTCTAATGAAGATTTTAATCCTTCAGCTTCGTCTTTAGAAACTCCTTCTTTGATTGCGCTTGGTGCACCATCAACTAATTCTTTAGCTTCTTTAAGACCTAAACCAGTTAATTCTTTAACTAATTTTACAACTGCTAATTTAGAACCACCAGCGGCTTTAAGGATAACATCAAATTCTGATTTTTCTTCAGCAGCTTCTCCACCACCAGCTGGGCCAGCAGCAACAGCTACTGCAGCAGCAGCAGGCTCGATACCATACTCATCTTTTAAAATAGTAGCTAACTCGTTTACTTCTTTTACTGTTAAGTTAACTAATTGTTCTGCGAAATCTTTTAAATCTGCCATTTTTCTATCGTTTTAATAAATTTTTAATTTTAATATAATGTAAATAAAGTGCGTACTAATTTATGATTATCCTTCTTTTTCGGATAATGTTTTAATAATACCTGCAAGCTTACCACCGCTAGATTGTAACGCTGAAATAACGCTTTTAGCTGGTGATTGTAATAATCCAATGATATCTCCAATAACTTCTTCTTTAGATTTAATTTCAACTAAAGCGTCTAATTGTTGATCTCCTATGTAAATTGCTTCCTCAATAAAAGCACCTTTTAAAAGTGGCTTTTCTGATTTTTTACGGAAGTTTTTAATTACTTTGGCTGGAGCATTACCTGTTTCAGAATATAATACAGAGGTGTTTCCTTTTAATGTTGTAGGAAGGTCTCCGAAATCTTTTTCTGATGCTTCCATTGCTTTTGCAAGCAAGGTATTTTTTACTACTGCTAATTGTACGTTTGCTTTAAAACAAGCACGACGTAAGTTTGAAGTATCTGTTGCATTTAACCCTGAAATATCAGCTAAATAGATATTTGCATTATCGGCTAATTGTGCAGTTAAGTCTTCGATTACTTGTGATTTTTCTTCTCTTGTCATAATTAAAGTTTTAAGCTACTTAACCGATTTTAGGATCAACAGCTACACTAGGACTCATTGTACTAGAGATAAAGATACTCTTTACATAAGTTCCTTTAGCTGCAGTTGGTTTAAGTTTAATTAATGTTTGTAATAATTCGTTAGCATTACCTTCAATTTTATCAGCTGTAAAAGATGCTTTTCCAATTGAGGCGTGAACGATTCCTGTTTTATCAACTTTAAAGTCAATTTTACCAGCTTTAACATCGCTAACAGCTTTTGCAACATCCATAGTTACAGTACCTGTTTTTGGGTTAGGCATTAAACCACGAGGACCTAATACACGTCCTAAAGGACCTAATTTACCCATTACACTAGGCATTGTTACAATTACGTCAACATCTGTCCATCCACCTTTAATTTTGTCAAGGTATTCGTCTAATCCTACGTAATCTGCACCAGCTTCTTTTGCTTCTGCTTCTTTATCTGGTGTTACTAATGCTAAAACTTTTACGTCTTTACCAGTACCATGAGGTAATGTTACTACACCTCTTACCATTTGATTTGCTTTTCTAGGATCTACTCCTAAACGTACTGCGATATCTACAGAAGCATCAAATTTAGTATTGGTTATTTCTTTAACTAAAGTAGAGGCTTCGGCTATAGAATAAAGTCTTCCCTTTTCTATTTTAGCAGCAGCTTCTTTTTGTTTTCTTGTTAATCTTGCCATTTCAAAAATTTTTTAGATTAATTAGGGGCTGTGCCTCCTTTTACAGTTATACCCATAGATCTTGCTGTTCCAGCAATCATTGTCATTGCTGCTTCTACTGTAAATGCATTTAAATCTTGCATTTTGTCCTCTGCTATGGTTCTAATCTGATCCCAAGAAACTTTAGCTACTTTTTTAATATGAGGTTCACCTGATCCTTTTTTTACCTTGGCCGCTTCTAATAATTGTACAGCTGCAGGAGGTGTTTTGATTACAAAGTCAAATGATTTGTCTTTGTAAACAGAAATCACCACTGGTAATACTTTACCAGCTTTATCTTGAGTTCTTGCATTAAACTGCTTACAGAACTCCATGATATTAACTCCAGCGGCACCTAAAGCGGGTCCAACCGGTGGCGACGGATTCGCTGCACCTCCCCTAACTTGTAGTTTAACTACTTTACTTAACTCTTTTGCCATTTTTAATAATTTAATTTGATATCATTTAATTTTTGGAAGCAAATAAATGTATCTATTATATATGTAACAATTATTATACTTTTTCTACTTGCATATAGCTTAACTCTAATGGTGTTTTTCTTCCAAATATTTTTACCATTACTTCTAGCTTACGCTTTTCTTCATTTATTTTTTCAATAGTACCATCAAATCCATTAAATGGTCCATCGATAACCTTAACAGTCTCTCCTACTTTGTAAGGTATTGCAACGTTTGTATCTGCTTCAACAGTTAACTCATCTACTTTACCTAACATTCTGTTTACTTCAGACTGTCTTAAAGGCACAGGATCTCCTCCTTTTGTTTCTCCTAAAAAACCTATTACATTGGTAACAGATTTAATTATATGTGGAATCTCTCCTGTTAAATTTGCTTGAATCATAATGTAACCTGGAAAATAAACTTTTTCTTTGTTTACCTTTTTCCCATTACGAATCTGAACTACTTTCTCTGTAGGAACTAATACTTGATCTACATAATCTTCAAGACCTAAACGTGAAATTTCACTTTCTATATAGGCTTTAATTTTATTTTCCTGACCACTTACAGCCCTAACTACATACCATTTTTTCTCGCTCACTTCAGACATAAATCTTTATTTAACCGTTAATCCATTCAAAGTAAAATCCTACAATTTTACTAAACACTGTATCTACTCCCCAAATTGCTAATGAAAAAACAATAGAAAAGACAGCTACTAAAACTGTTAAACTTTGTGCTTCAGCCCATGTTGGCCAACTCACATTATTTTTAAGCTCTTCAAATGATTCTTTTATGTAGTTTATAATTCCAGCCATTTTACTATTTATTTTAAGCAAACTCAATGCTGTTTTTCATTAATTATAAAAAATAAAACAACGAGCTTGTACACTATAATTGCACGGGTTGAGAGACTCGAACTCCCGACACCTGGTTTTGGAGACCAGTGCTCTACCAACTGAGCTAAACCCGTAAATACAAGTCAAGGTATTTCGAAAAATCGAAATACCTCAACTTTTATATTTGTTAAACTGTATTAGTCTAAAATTTCAGTTACCTGACCTGCTCCAACAGTTCTTCCTCCTTCACGGATAGCGAAACGAAGACCAACATTCATTGCAATAGGTTGTATTAACTCTACAGTAATAGTTAAGTTATCTCCAGGCATTACCATTTCAACTCCATCAGGAAGCGCGATGTTTCCAGTTACGTCAGTTGTACGTACGTAGAACTGTGGACGGTAGTTATTGTGGAATGGAGTGTGACGACCACCTTCTTCTTTCTTAAGGATATAAACCTCTGCTTTGAAGTTTTTGTGTGGTGTTACAGATCCTGGCTTAGTTATAACCATACCTCTTGAGATTTGAGTTTTCTCAATACCTCTTAATAAGATACCTGCGTTATCTCCAGCCTCACCTCTATCAAGGATTTGACGGAACATTTCGATACCTGTAATAGTAGAAGTTAACTTTTCAGCACCCATACCAATAATCTCTACAGGATCTCCTGTGTTAGCAATACCAGTTTCTATACGACCAGTTGCTACAGTACCACGACCAGTAATAGAGAAAACATCTTCTATTGGCATTAAGAAATCTTTATCAACTTCACGTTGTGGCTCTTCAATCCAGTTATCAACAGCTTCCATTAATTCCATTACAGTATCAACCCATTTTTGCTCACCGTTAAGTGCACCTAAAGCTGAACCAGAAATAACAGGTCCGTTATCACCATCATACTCGTAGAAGTTTAATAAATCTCTAACTTCCATATCAACTAACTCTAAAAGCTCTTCATCGTCAACCATATCAACTTTGTTTAAGAAAACAACGATACGAGGAATACCTACCTGACGACCTAATAAGATGTGCTCACGAGTTTGTGGCATTGGCCCATCAGTAGCAGCAACCACTAATATAGCTCCATCCATTTGAGCAGCACCAGTTACCATGTTCTTTACGTAATCGGCGTGACCTGGACAGTCAACGTGAGCATAGTGACGATTTGCTGTTTGATATTCTACATGAGATGTATTAATTGTAATACCTCTTTCTTTTTCTTCTGGAGCGTTATCGATAGTATCGAAATCTCTAGCTTCTGATAAACCTGCATCAGCTAATACTTTAGTAATAGCAGCAGTTAAAGTTGTCTTACCGTGATCTACGTGTCCAATTGTACCAATATTTAAGTGTGGTTTTGAACGATCGAAAGTTGCCTTTGCCATGTTTTAATAATTTAATCTTAGTTATATAATATTAGTGTATTCTAATTTTTATTTTTTTATTGAGCCAATGACGAGATTTGAACCCGTGACCTCTTCCTTACCAAGGAAACGCTCTACCCCTGAGCTACACCGGCTTAAAAAAAGAGCGGGAGACCGGGTTCGAACCGGCGACATTCAGCTTGGAAGGCTGACGCTCTACCAACTGAGCTACTCCCGCAATTATTTAATAATCCTATTTTTTTTAAAAGTGGGGAGAGCAGGATTCGAACCTGCGAAGTTAAAAAACAACAGATTTACAGTCTGTCCTCGTTGGCCGCTTGAGTATCTCCCCAATATTTTAAAAAGTCATTACCTTAAAGAACTTTATGTTGCGATATCAACACAACACTTTCTTTTATTTAAGAGCCGATGGAGGGACTCGAACCCACGACCTGCTGATTACAAATCAGCTGCTCTAGCCAGCTGAGCTACATCGGCTTTTAAGTTACTTTTTTAACTAAAAAAAAGCCCGCTATTTCTAACGGACTGCAAATGTATATATTTATTTTCTTATTCAAAACATTTTTTGAAAAATTTTATCATAAATATGATCTTAATTTTTCTTTTCGCTTTTTTAGCTGTCGTTCAAGAGATGCCACAGCTGCATCTGTACCTTCTTCAAATGATTTACATTGTTTTTTTACAACAAAACTATCTCCTGGCACACTAACTCTAGCTTCAAAGATTTTGTTTTCTTTATCGCTTGTGTTCTCTACTTTTAAATAAACATCAGACTGAATGACTTTATCATAAAACAAATCTAGTTTATCCATTTTTTTTTGAATAAAGTCTATCAATTTTTTATCGGCAACAAAATTGACTGATTGCGTGTTTACTTTCATACTCTTTATATTTTATTATTAAACAATAAGTCTTTGCTGTAATTATTCATCACTACGTGGGTGTGCGTTTAGATATACTTTTTTAAGTTCTGCTATACTATTATGTGTATAGATTTGAGTAGCCGCTAAACTTGAATGACCTAATAATTCTTTTACAGCATTTAAATCTGCACCTTGGTTTAATAAATGAGTTGCAAATGAATGTCTCAAGATATGCGGACTCTTCTTCACCTTTGTTGATGCCATACTAAAATACTCATTTATTATACGGTAAACAAGTGTTTCATAAATTTTAACGCCTTTTTTTGTTAAAAACAAATAGGTGCTTTCTTGAATGTTTTCAAGGGTTTTTCTTGTATCTATATATTTATGAATGGTTTGTATAACAGAATCTAATAAAGGCACCAAACGCTCCTTGTTTCTTTTTCCTAAAACTTTTAACGTTTTGTTAGGCAGGTCTAAATCGTTTAATTTCAAATTAACGAGTTCGATGCGTCTTATTCCTGTTGAGTAAAAGAGCTCTATAATAAGCCTGTTTCTGATACCCTCAAAGTCATCTTGATAATGTAGCTCGTCTAATACTGTTGCGACTTCTGTTTCTGAAAATGGTACTTGTATTTTTTTACTTGTTTTTAAAGCTTTATGCTTTGCTAATGGATTTGCTTCTACAGCTCCTATTTTAAGAAGAAATTTGTAATATGAATTTAGAGCTGATACTTTTCTGTTTATACTTCTATTGGTTATTGATTTTTCAACCAATGCTACAATCCAGGTTCTTATTTGAGAATAATTAATGGCTTCTAGATTTTCTTGCTCGTAATGTGATACTACAAAATCTTTAAAATCTTTTAAGTCATTTTCATAAGCTTTTACTGTGAGGTTCGAGTATTTTTTTTCTAACAATAAATAATTTGAAAAAGACTTTATAGACATATTAAGGTTATTAAAGCTTTATTTTATAAAAATACAAAGTTTTATTTAGATATGATTTTTGGGCATAAAAAAATTCCTGCGTTTGCAGGAATTTTATATTGGTAACAATTAATTGATTTAGATTTCTTCTTGATCTCTTAAATGTTGAATGTATTGTGCTTTTTGAATTTGAGCTCTACGTACTACAGACGGCTTGTTAAACTGTTTACGATTTTGTAATGCACGTTTTGTTCCAGTTTTATCAAACTTTCTTTTGTAACGCTTTAACGCTCTATCTATATTTTCTCCTTCTTTAATTGGTATTATTAACATAGTGTCTTAACCTCCTCTCTTTTAGAATTTCAGTGCGCAAATATAAAAACTAATTTTATTATGGCAAACGAAAAAAAATCTTTTTTTAATACAGTAATTTACCCTTTAAATAAAGACGATCTTTTTGTTAGGTCTTGAATCATTTTTTCTTCTTCTTCACTCTCTAACAGAATATTATAATTTCTCCAAAACTCTTTGTTATAAGGTTTTACAGCAAATATATCAGGATCCCAAGTTTTACTTAATGCTTTTTGCACCTCATCTTGATCTTCTATTATTTCAGTAAAAAGAATTTCTTGAACTGTATAGTAATAACGCTCATCGCGATCATACTTTACGGCTTTGTCTTCTTCTTTACCTGTTGGTTTATAACCCACGTTAACCAGTTTTGGTGTTTCATAATAAATGTAGTTTGGATACATTTTATCTTGGTACTCCATATAACTGATGGTAAGTTTATGATTTACATAGGTATCAAATAGGGTTTTGCTTCTACTTTTTTGTGCGTCTGATGCTGCGATAAGCTCATACTCTATTTTTTTTACAGCGAATGTATCCCAATAAATATACAGCCAACCTTCTGCTTTAAAGCCATTATTAAAAATGCCTTTGGTATCTAAATTTACAAAGTCCTTGCCTTCTTCTATTTTGATTTTATAAATTTTCCTATCATTTTCTACCAAAACAGTATCTAACTTAAACTGATGCCTCTCTAGAATATCATCTCCAAAAAGTGCTTTGGTATTTTGCACATTACGCAATAGGTTAAGTTTTCCTTTAAATAAATTTTCTAGTCCGTTTACCCTAGTATCATTCCATTTTATAGCCTTAACCAAAGATGTGGTTTTTATAGTATCTCTTTTTAGGTTTTTTGAAGATAATCTCTTGCTTATTTTTGATGTATTCTTTAAATACGATGTATAGGTTAATAAACTATCTACATCGCGCAAATCATAACTTTTACGAACCTGATCTACATTAATTTTTAAGTTCTTGGCTGTATTAGAGTAAAATCCAGAATCGTATATTGTAATAGCGCTTTCTACCAACCATTTAAATTCTTTCTTATTTCTTTCTTTATGTCTTACAAAACCTTTTTGCAGATATGAAGAATCAGGCATATTATAAGGAAGTTCTTCTATTGCTTTTAGCACTATTTCATTTCCTGTTTTTGGTCTATTGTCTGCTACAATAAGTACTTCACTTAATGAAGCCACATCTTCTTCTAGTATTATTTCTAAAGAATTATCAAACTCTTTTACTGGTGTTTTAAAACTTTTATATCCTATTGAGGAAACCACGAGTGTGTCATTTTGATATTCTTGAGGTACAGACAGCACAAACTTTCCATCAGAATTACTTACTGTTCCTATGGTCGTGTTTTGAATATATACACTAGCATTTTCTATTGGTAAAAAAGATGTAAAGTCTACTATTTTGTTTTTTAATTCTGTTTGAGCTATTGTACTAAAACTGTACAAACTAAACACAACAATTAATAAACGTTTTAAGAATACTGCCATATTTATACGGTTTAATTGGGTTATGTTGCCGGTTTATAACTCTTTTGATCTATAATCATTTTTGCAATAATCTCTCGAAGTATTTCAGATGTTCCGCCACCAATTGGCCCTAAACGGCTATCTCTTAATAAACGAGCCATTGGGTATTCTTCCATGTAACCATAACCACCTAAAAATTGTAAGCATTGGTAAATAACCTCATCTGCCATTTTAGTTGACTTTAGTTTAGACATTGTTGCCTCTTTAACCACATATTCTCCTTTATTTAATCTATGAGCAACTGAATAGTTAAACTCCTTACATATAGTCATATCACTATACAAATCTGCATAGGTATGTCTCAATGCTTGAAATTTATCGATAGTTTTTCCGAAAGCAACACGTTCACTCATATACTGTTTAGCATAATCTAAAGCATATTCAGCTCTTGCATGTGCATTAACTCCCATTATTAAACGCTCTAAAGAAAAATGCTGCATAATATATGGAAAGCCCATATTTTCTTCTCCCATTAGGTTACTAGCAGGAATAACAACATTATCAAAAGCTATTTCAGCTGTATCTGAAGCTCGCCACCCTAGCTTGTCTAACTTTGTAGCAGAAATACCTGGTGTATCTCTATCCATTATAAAAATACTAATTCCTTTATTTCCTAATTCTGGATTTGTTTTTGCCGCTACTACTAAATAGTCACTATAAACGCCGTTTGTAATAAATGTTTTAGAACCATTAATTACATAAGTATCATCTTTTTTTACAGCTGTTGTTCTCATTCCAGCAACATCACTACCTCCAAAAGGTTCTGTTATACACAAACATCCTATTTTATCTCCAGAGATACTTGGCGCTAAATACTTTTCTTTTATTTCATGACTACCTTCTGCATTAACATGTGTCATTGCTAAATAAGCATGAGCCCACATATTTGCCGCAAAACCGGCAGAATTAACTTTTTGTAGTTCTTCTAGAAGAATAACTGTATAGAATAAATCTAAATTTAGACCGCCATAAGCTTCGGGATAAGCTAATCCAAAGAATCCCATCTCTCCAAATTTCTTCCAAATAAAACGCTCTACTGTTCCTGTTTCTTCCCATTTCTCAATATGAGGAACCACTTCTTTTTTTAAAAAATCCTGAAGACTTTCTCTAAACATGTGATGCTCTTCTGTGAAGTACATACTATTCATATATTGTTATTTTTTAAGTATTTTTAATCTAACGCCAAATATAATTGAATTATCTCAATTTTTTCATTCGGAAAGTCTTTTACTTTTGTTAATTCATCAATAGATTTAAAACCATCTCTTAAAGTTCGCTGCTCGATTATTGCGCTAGCAACTTCATAATCTAAGTGAGGAATTTTCACTAATTCATCTCTTGTAGCGCTGTTTAAATTATAGGTTGTAATGACTCTTGGTGTTTTTACCGTAAACATGTTTGTGATACGCGCTATAACTTCAGGTGATAGTCCATAAACATCTATTAATTCTACATCAGATGCAAAACCTCCTACAAAGGTGTTTCTGTGTTTTATAATTCTATCAGATAGTTTTACACCTATGCCATTAACACGCTGTAATTGCTTTGCTGTTGCTGTATTTAAATCTATTTTTTGATGATATGTTTTAGGTGTATTTGAATAAGTATATGAGGTTTTAGGTTTGGGATTTGTTACCCATTCTGGAAATTTAAAATATGGCGATATTTTACCTAACAAAGAATCTGACACTTTAGTGACTTGCTGAAATTCACTAGCAGAGTTGACCCATTTATTTTGATTTCTGTAATGGTGCAGCCTATCTATCTCTTGTGGTGTCATTCCAAGAGTATATCCTTTATAATCTGTTATGAAATTGGGATTAAATGGATATATTCTGGGCTTATTTTTTTCTTGCTGTATTAATTTAAGAGAATCTACTTCTTTTTGAAACTGTTCTAACTCTTTAGTTTTTAAGTCAAAATCATCATAAGAAGAAAAGCTAGAAAAGTAATAGAAGCATTGTATCAAAACAATGATTAAAAGCAATAAAAAAATCCCATTTCGTTGCTTTTTAGTAAACGTAAAATGGGATTTTGTATGTTTCATATTACATATTTTTTACATATGTTTTGTTATGTCTTCGTGACCGTCTTCAATAGCTTCTTTCTTTATAGCTATTGCATTTAAGTAACGTTTCATTTCTTCTCTTACTTTAGGGAATAACAGTAGTAATCCTACCATATTAGGGAATACAAGCGCTAATATCATTGCATCTGAAAACTTAATCACAGCGTCTAAAGTTGCTGCTGCTCCAATTATTACAAATAATAAGAAAAGTACTTTATAAGTTAAATCTGCCGCTTTACCTCTACCAAAAAGAAATTTCCAAGATTGTAATCCGTAGTAAGACCATGAAATCATTGTAGAGAAGGCAAATAAAACAATAGCAATGGTTAACACATATGAGAATCCTGGTATTACAGAGTCAAATGCTTCAGATGTTAAATCTACACCACCAATGTGTTCTCCTGTAGCATTTATCATTACATTACTTCCTTCTACAGCTCCATAAGTAAATACGCTTTGCATATTAGCACCATCAATGTTGAAGAAAATAATTACAAGCGCAGTCATTGTACAAATAACAACTGTATCAATAAACGGCTCTAAAAGCGCCACAACACCTTCAGATGCTGGATACTTTGTACGAACTGCTGAATGCGCAATTGCTGCAGAACCAGCACCAGCTTCGTTAGAGAATGCTGCACGCTGAAAACCAACAATTAACACACCCATAAAACCACCAAGTCCTGCCATAGGTGTAAAAGCTCCTTCTATAATTAATCCGAAGGCATCATCTATATATTGATAGTTTGCAAAAATTATAACCAATGCTGCTAAAATGTATATTCCAGCCATGAATGGCACTACTTTTTCTGTAATTTTTGCGATACGCTTTATTCCTCCAATAATTACTATTCCAACTAAAACAGCTAGAATAACACCTATAATGGTTCCTGTTGCACCTCCTTGAAGTCCTATTAATGATGAAATTTGTACTGTTGCTTGGTTAGACTGAAATGCATTACCACCACCAAAAGAAGCTCCAACACATAATATAGCGAAAAGAACAGCAAGTACTTTACCAATTCCTGCTTTTCCTGTTGCTTTTAATCCTTTTGATAAATAATACATTGGCCCTCCATAGATTGTTCCGTCGCTACCAACATCTCTATATTTTACACCAAGTGTACATTCTACAAACTTTGTAGACATACCTAAAAGCCCACAAATTATCATCCAGAATGTCGCTCCTGGACCTCCTGTAGCAATCGCTACAGCAACACCTGCTATGTTTCCTAAACCAACTGTTCCTGAAACAGCTGTTGCCAATGCTTGAAAATGCGATACTTCTCCGTGAGCACTTTCGTCTCTAATGGTGTCTTGAATATCTTCTTCTGCTAAAGCTTCATCGTTGTCATATAATTTATCTACACCATGCTTTTCAATATCTACATATCTACCTCGCACAGTACTTATTGCTGTTGGAAATCTAGAAATACTTGGTACTTTGAAGTAAATTGTAAAAAAAGTTGCTCCTGCAACTAATAAGATTACAACAATAGGAACATTAAGCCCTGCAATAGGAACCGATGTTAGAATAAAGTCTTGCCACCATGTTGCTACAGGCATAAACGCATCATTTACTATTTCGTCTATTCCTTTTTCTTGTGCAAAGGTCAAGAATGGGGTTATCATTGAAATCATTAAGAGAAGATATTTCTTCATGAGAATTTAATATTTAGTTATAGTTAGTTTTAAATTTTTTGTTAGAGTTAGCAATATGCGAAAAAATGCTGAATTTTTAAAAAATCTGTTGTTAAATCCCCTAAATCAGTGCTTGATATCAAACACGGTATTTAGTTTCTGGATTTGTTCAGGTCTTCCTAGCACAATGATTTTTGAGTTAGGCAACAGCGCTTGTTCTGCTTCTGGGTTTACAATATAGTCGCCATTTCCATCTTTGTAACCTATAACATTACAGCCTGTTTTATTTCTTAAGTCTAAATCTCTTATTGTTTTTAAACTTGAAGCATCGTAAAGCTTGCTAACCTCTATTTCTTCTATATTGATATTTGCTTTTCCTACAATGGATAAATTATCTATAAACTCAATTAAATCTGGCACAACAACAAGAGATGCCATATGATCTCCACCTATTTTATCTGGCAGTATTACATTGTTTGCTCCAGCCATTTTAAGTTTATTGTATGTAGGTTCTTGAGATGCTCTACTTATAATTCGCAAATGCTTGTTTATTTGTCTTGCTGATAGCACTACAAAAAGGTTATCTGCATCGTTAGGAAGTGCACAAATAAGTGTACTTGCACGCGCTATTCCTGCCTGTTCAAGTACTTCGTCCTCATTGGCATTACCATGTATAAACATAGTTGAGTCGTTTTCAAACCTATCTATCAGTTCTTTATTTTTTTCTATAATTACAAAAGGCTTGTTATATGCCAAAAGTTTGGTAGCAGCTTGTTTTCCGTTTCTACCATAACCACAGATAATAATATGGTTGTTTAGTGCATCAATTTTCTTTTGCATTTTCTTCTGTTTTAATTCTTCTAGATTGTTGTTGCTTAAAATATATTCTGTAATGATACTTATAGCATATCCTACTATAAATACACTTGTAAGGATTAAAAATGTTGTAAATATTTTTGATGTATCATCTAGAGGTTGTACTTCACCAAAACCTACTGTGGTGATTGTAATGACTGTCATATAAAAAGCATCAACCCAAGAATAGTTAGATAAAACCCTAAAGCCAAGAATACCAACAACCACTATGAATACAAACAACCATAAGGCTATGTAAATTTTTGACTTGAATAGTTTTAAAAATACGCTTTTCATAATTACAGGTCAAAAACAGAAGATCGTTTTGTGTAAATAAGGTCTTTTATACGCATCCAGAATGCCATGAACAAGTAAAGCGCAAAGCCAAATCCTAGGGTTACAAAAGTAAGATACATAAAGGATGTACGTACTACTTTTGCTCTAATTCCTAAACGATCAGCTATTCGCTGGCAAACATAATATCCTCGCTTTTGAAAATACAGTAATGCTTTATAGAAAATATTCATGCTGCAATGTACTAAAATTATTGACTGATTAGGTTATTTCCTATGGCACAAAATAAACATTTGTGTTTGTCGCAGTATTCTGTTTTAAGCTGAATGAGTGCTTGTGATTGTAATGCTGACTTTGCTATAGGCTGTAAGTTATTATAAGCTGTAATAATGCTATTCTTTTCTGGTGGTAGTTGCTGAATTAGTTTTAATAGCTCTTCATTATTTGATGCTGCATGCTGTTTTGCATAGGCAAACTTAATAGGTATTACCGTGTTTATAAGCAGCAAGTATACCATTGGTTTGCTTATGGTTTTTGAGACTTGCTTTGAGGTTTTACCAAACGTGTAGTGGGTTTTCCAGTAAGGTGTTGTTTCTGCTTTAAAAAGGTTGTAAAACGCTTCAATATCATTGAGATCTATAATTTTTGAAAATAGATTTTGATGCTTGTTATATAGCATTGCTAACTGTGAAAGCCTTATGGTAGGAAAATTGGGCGGTCTTAATTTAAAGAACTGCATTGGTAAAACACCTTGATTGTTTAGCTGAAATTTTTGTTTTAAAAACTTGTATTCCTTTTGTAGCTGAATATAGTAAGCATCTTGGTGATTATCTTCTAGCAACCCAGCTTGACCAAAAAGCAGTGCTTCAAGCTGAATGGGATTACTGTGTAACTTTCTTATTATTGAAAAATTGACTGATTGCGCCAAACTCACAAAAGCTTCATTGTTTATTTTTTGCCCAAAGCCTTTAGCTAATAAAGTAAAAAGCACTGCTTCCCAATTGTTTTTTGATTGTACCAAAAGCTCATTGATAATTTTAGATTTTCTTTCTAAACGTTCTAAATACAAACGCTCTAACCAGTTGTTTACAATGAACTCACTTACTGTATGAAACTGACTTTCACAATTAATCCATGTGGACTTGTTATTAAATAGCTGTTTGTAATTGCTTAATAATTGTGGATTGACATAATTTTTAAGCTGTAAGGTAGGTATTGGCGTGTTATTTTTTCTGAAAACTTCGGTGTCGTGTTCCCATACAACATGTAGTATAACATTTTGATAGGCTTTGTCTTGCTCGTGATTATGTAAAAACCAATCACTTGATGCTGTATGAATCTCTACATTGCCAGCCCAATGCTGCCCTGCTATTTCTATTTGAGCATTAAAAAAATCAGGGCCTGCTAATAGATTATGTTGCCCCACGCTTTTTACAACAATTGTTTCACCAGCAGTTGTTGTAAGTCTGGATAAATCTAACTTTTTATATTTCCAAAGGTAGTGTAAAAAAGCCTCTTGCATGTTCCTAAATTAGTCGTAATGCTCATAAAAAACAAATTTAAAGAAACGGTATCATGTTAATTCACAAGCAATTCTAGCTAAAATCAGAGATTAACAACTAGTTTTTATGGGATTTCACATGAAGATATCCTTAAGTTATGTCGATATAAAGTCGGCATATAGTCGGCATATAGTCGGCTTAAAATTGATATAAATATGACTTGTATGGCTTAAAAAACGAAAACAAAAAATGATATACTAATACAAAAAACAAGGAAAAACTAGAGAACGCCCTTTTAGCCACTTGATAACTTGTTGCATTATGGTGTTTGTTATATAAGGTCATTATCAATAAGCATGCTTTTTAAACGCTCGTGATCTTCCCAGAATCTGTTTTTAATTTTTGTAATTGTTTCTTTGTATTCTGGGTGATCTTTTAAAGATTTCATCATTGGATCTTTTTCCATAAACAACAGCATCCAGTATTGGTAATTATTTTTTGTAGCAAATAGCTTAAGCTGCTCAATAGCGAGGTCTCTTTTTCCTTCATGAACATATTGCATAGCCAAACTTGCTGGCTGGTAGATAGATTGGTCTTTTGCACAGTAACTGGCGTAGGCCTTGTAAAAGGGTTTTGCTTTTTCATGAAACCCCATTTGGTCGTAAACCTTACCTATTTTAATATCTTCTTGCGGATAAATGCCTAACCCATACTGTTCTTTTACTTTAACGTATTTACTATAGTAATAGTAAGCGCTGTCATACTGTTCCTGAAAATAATACAGTTTTGCCACATCCTGCATGATATCTAACCTTGTGGTGTCTTTTTTCCATTCGTTTATTAAAAGATTTCTGGTTTGAACCATGTCTTTATGCTTGGCATATTGTATAAATATTTTTAAATATGGTGCGTAATAATTTGTTGAGCTATAGTCTAGTGAAAGGTTTATATTTTTTAGGGCTTCATCAACAAATCCGTTTTGAATAAAAGCGTTACTTAAATTTAAATAGATATAACTTTTGCCAACAGAATCGTTTGCGGCGATATCTAATTGTACTCCTTTTAAGGCATACTTTAGAGATTTTTCGGTATTAGGAATGGTACGCGCATACAAATCTGATAGCATATTTACTACAGATGATGAATTGGGGTTGTACTCTAAAGCTTTTTCTAAATGCGGTAATGCCAACCTATACTCTTCTATATTTATATAATATAGCGCTTTTGCAATAAGGCTTTCATCTGATTTGGAATCATACAACAAAGCCTTATCTGCATAATTATTTATTACTTCTGTGTATTGCTTATTTGTTTGATAAATGTCTAAATAGTAGTACGCAATGGCGAGTTTTGAATATGCTAACGCAAATTTAGGATCTTTAGCTACGGCTTGCTTAAACAGTGGTATTGCTTTATCAAGACCTTCTTTTGTTTGGGCTTGAAATGGCTCTAGAGCTTTAAGGTAATAATCATAAGCCTCTAGGTTTTCTGTTGGTTTTTTATCTATTTGTTGTAATTCGGCTGGAGTAACTTTTGCTTGAATAGCATCGGCTATTTTTTTTGCTACAGTATTTTGTAATGCAAAAATATCAACCACCTTGTGGTTATATTGTTCTGTCCAAATTGGGCTATCATTTAATGCTTCAATTAATTGAACATTAAGTAATACTTGGTCTCCAACTCGTTGTCCGCTACCTTCTACAATGTAGTTTACATTTAGTTCCTTTGCTATTTCAGAGACCGTTTTATTGGTATTTCTATATTTTTCAACAGATGTTCGGCTTATAACTCTTAAATCTTCTATTTTCTGTAAATTATTTAAAGATGATTCCATTAAACCATTAACAAAATATAGATTTGAAGAGTCGCTACTCATATTTTTAAACGGAAGTACCGCTATAGATTTTGATAAGGTTGTAGGACTTACTAGCTCGTTTTTGTCTTTCTTTTTTATGATAAAAAGCACCATTACTGCAACCACAGTTAACAACAAAGCCATTACTGTGTAGGCTTTATTTGTTTTGAATGCATTTTGAGCTGGTTTTTTGTCAATAGTGATATCGCTAGTGGTTTCGTTTTCTGAAAACTCGTAACCACTTTTTCTAACTTCTCCTGGCGAATACCCAAAATGTTCTCTAAAGCATTTTATAAAATAAGAGTTGTTTCCAAAACCTACTTGATAGGATATTTCAGAAACTGTATAATCGGTTTGCTCTAATAACTCCATTCCCTTTTCAAGGCGAATTTGACGAATAAACTGACTAACACTTAACTGGGTTTCCTTTTTTATTTTTCGTAGTAAGTTAGAACGGCTCATATTCATGAGCGTTGCTAGTTCAGAAACACCAAACTGCTCGTTAGATAAATTCTCTAACACAAAGATCTTGGCTTGTTCTATAAACTTTCCTTGAAACGTATTGCTTGACATAATGGTATTTGCTGTCACTAAAGTAGACAAATTTATTTAAAAAGAAATCTTCAAACAAGCTTCAAAAAAACGCGTGTTGCATCATAATTTATACTTCTGCATCATAATTTTCATGCATTCAACAAACTTGTCACATACCGCTACATAAGGGTTTATTATGAAACCGTCTCTTGCCTGACATTTGTACCAACAAAAAACAAAATATTAATCATTAAAAAATTAACATCATGAAAACATTATTAATTCACACATTCAAAATCACATTTCAAACAGTATTTATGATTGTATTACTTACTAACTCATGTGCGCAATCTAAAAATGAAACAACAACTATCTCAACAAAAACTAACAACACTTTAAGCAAACCAGATATTGATATTCAAACAGCTGTATTATCAGGAAATCTTGAAGCTGTAAAACAACATATTGCATCTGGTAGTAATATAAATAAAAAAGAAGCTATGAGCGGTTCTACGCCATTAATGACAGCTGCTACTTTTAATAAGATTGAAATAGCTAAAGCACTTATTGATGCTGGTGCAGATTTAACACTAAAAAACAACGACGGCTCTACAGTTTTACATACGGCTGCTTTTTTTGGACGTATAGAAATTGTACAACTTCTCATAGATGCCAAAGCAGACAAAACAATAAAAAACAACTTTGGAGCGACTGCTAGAGAAACTGTGATGGGTGACTTTAATGAGGTAAAGCCTTTTTATGAAATGCTAATACAGCAGTTAAAGCCTATGGGATTTACACTTGATATGGAAGCTTTAAAAAAAGCACGTCCTGTAGTAGCTATGATGCTTGAATAATAAAAAAACTGTATTAAAATGACAACTCAAAGACGTTACGACATAGATTGGATACGAGTTATAGCTATTGCTTTATTACTAATATATCACATTGCTATTATTTTTCAACCTTGGGCTTTATTTATAGGTTTTATAAAAAGTGACCAATTGCTTGAAGACTTATGGACTCCTATGACAATGCTAAACGTATGGCGAATTCCGTTACTCTTTTATGTTTCAGGTATGGGTTTATACTTTGCTATGAGAAAACGCCAAATAAAAGGTTTAATTATAGAACGAAGTAAGCGTATTTTACTCCCTTTTATTTTTGGATGCATTGCAATAACAACATTGCACATGTTTATTTTTCAAAAATATTACAACATGCCATTAAGTTATTATTATGGTAGTAGTCACTTATGGTTTTTAGGGCATATATTTATTTATGTACTAGTGCTTTCTCCTCTATTCTATTATTTGAAAAAACATGAAGACAGCCTATTTAGAAAAACGTTATCAACGTTTATGTCGTATGCATTAGGACCTATTATGGTATCCGTATTTTTCATGCTAGAAGTTGGTCTGGTTAAACCACAGTTATTTGAATTGTATGCGCAAACTTGGCATGGTTTCTTTATAGGTTTTGTCGCTTTCTTTTTTGGGTTTCTGTTTGTTTATAGCGGTACAAGCTTTTGGAAAACAGTATCAAAATGGAAATGGCTTTATATAGGTATTGCTTGTGTATTATATGCTATAAGATATTCTGGTTTTGAATCAATATCTAATATGTATATAACAACATTAGAGTCTAACTGTTGGATATTTGGTGTTTTTGGTTTAGGTTATCATTACCTTAATAAGCCTAGTGCTTTGTTAACATATTTAAGCCAAGCTGCCTATCCTGTGTACATAATACATATGTTTGTATTGTATGCTGGTGCTTATTTAATTTTACCTTTACAGATTCATCCGTTCTTGAAATTTTTAAGCATTTCACTTTTTACTTTTATAGGTTGTTTTCTTATTTATGAATTCATTTTAAAAAGAATTAAAATTTTAAGACCTTTATTTGGGTTAAAATGGACAATTTCAAAACAACTTAACACGGTATCTAACACTGTAGAATTAAGAAAAACTAACTCATGAATAAAAAACAAATACAGCGCGTGTTACGGATTATTTTACCCATAGGAACCATTATATCGCTTTTTTTTGTACCATGGTTATTAGTAAAAGCATGGATATTACCACTACCTAGCACCGTACAAGGTCAGCTAGATGAAGCTATAGACCATGGATTTGATGGCATAATTGTATATGTAGATCAAGGCGGAAAGCCACCAGCATTTTATGCATCAGGTTGGCATAACAAAGAACTTAAAATACCTGCAAACCCTAAAGCTTTATTTAAGATTGCGAGTATTAACAAATTATATACTGCAGTGGCTGTTACAAAGCTAGTTGCTGATAAGCGTTTATCTCTAGACAAAACACTAGCAGATTACCTACCCGAATTAAAAGGACGTATAGAATATGCAGATAAAATCACATTAAAAATGATGATTCAGCACCGAAGTGGTATTCCTAACTACACAGATACTTTTAATTATTGGGCCGAACCGAAGGAAACCTATGAGGAAAACCTGAACTTAATACTAGATTTACCTGCAAACTTTACTCCTAATAAAAAATATCAGTATTGTAACACCAATTATTTATTACTCTGTAAAATAATGGATCGCGTTCTAGGTTACTCATATTATGACTTCATTCAAGAAGAAATTTTGGATCGCCTACAGTTAAAAAACACCTTTAGCTCTGTAAATGATGTAGATTTAGATAATATGATGAGCGGTTACCATGTAGGTCATCCATATGATTTAAAAGCTGATAATGTAGGTATGGTTGCAACTGCAGAAGATGTTGGTATCTTTTTAAGAGCCTTAAATGACGGCTCGCTACTAGATGGTAATGAGCAAAAAATCTATTCTTCTGTATACGAATACGAACATAAAGGCTGGGTTCCTGGATATCAAAGTATCGCAAAATACCACAAAAATTTGGATGCTATTGTTATACAATTTACAAGCACAACAGACACAAAATTGTATAACTGGAATTTAGCTGATATTATATACAATCGTACTATTAAAATTTTAAAACGCAAACAAGATTAAATTATGAAGACAACACCAAAACATGATGAGCGAATTGCAAAAATGACATTTGCCTCGGTATACCCACATTACGTAACCAAAGTTGAAAAAAAAGGACGAACACAAGATGAGTTACAAACGGTAATAACTTGGCTTACTGGTTTTGACAATAACCAAATACAAGAATACATAGACAGTAAAGCTACATTTGAAACATTTTTTTCTGATGCCACTCTCAATGAAAATGCCCATTTAATAAAAGGTGTTATTTGCGGCTATAGAATTGAAGAAATAGAGACTCCTCTTACCAAACATGTTAGGTATTTAGACAAATTGGTAGATGAGTTGGCAAAAGGCCGAAAGATGGAAAAAATTTTAAGAAGCGCATAATAAAAAAACACCATCAATCATGAAATCACAGTTAGTATACTTTATTTACTTATTTGTTTTTCATTAAGATTTTTCTCAAAACGGAAAAATTCATTCTATCAAAAGAACTTATAAATCTTTCAGAAACTTCAATACGAAGTAAACAAACAGCCTACAATGAATTAAAACACAAAAAATAAACCAGCCAAAAAAAGAAAAAGCCCAACATGTGTTGAGCTTTTCATTTTATAATTAAGGATATATTTTAGTCTAAATATCCCATTTTTTTCATCCATTCGTTATTAAACATTTTACCTACATAACGACTACCATGATCGTGAAATAACACAACCACTACATCATCAGGCTTAAAATGCTCTTTTAGTTGCAAAACACCTTTTATTGCTGCTCCGGCAGAATTTCCTAAAAACATACCTTCTTCTTTAGCTAGTAGCTGTGTGTAAACCGCAGCATCTTTATCAGTGACTTTAGTAAACCCATCAATTATTGAAAAATCAACATTCTCTGGTAATATATCTTCACCAATACCTTCTGTGACATATGGGTATATTTCATTTTCGTCAAAAATACCAGTTTCATGATATTTTTTAAAAACACTACCATATGTATCAATTCCCCAAACTTTAACATCCGGGTTTTGTTCTTTAAGATATTTTCCTACTCCAGAAATGGTTCCACCTGTTCCTACTCCTACCACAAAATGAGTAATCTTACCATCTGTTTGTTTCCAAATTTCTGGCCCTGTACTTTCATAATGTGCTTTTGCATTACTTGGGTTATCATACTGATTTACATACCAAGAATTTGGTGTTTCTTCACCAAGTCTTTTTGACACAGAATAGTAAGAACGTGGATCATCTGGTTCAACATCAGTAGGACAAACAACCACTTCTGCTCCAACAGCTCTTAATATGTCCATTTTTTCTTTAGACTGCTTATCACTAATAACAAAAATGCACTTGTAACCTTTTACAATAGCTGCCAATGCTAATCCCATACCTGTGTTCCCAGACGTTCCTTCAATGATGGTACCACCAGGCTTTAAACGACCATCTGCTTCGGCATCTTCAATCATTTTTAATGCCATGCGATCCTTTACTGAATTTCCTGGGTTAAATGTTTCGTATTTAGACAACACCAGACAAGGTAGGTCTCGTGTTAGTTTATTTATTTTTACTAAAGGTGTATTCCCAATAGTTTCTAAAATGTTTTTTGCGTATTCCATACTCATAATTTACTGCTGCAAATGTACTTTTTTTTGATAAGAATAGACGAATGTTTCTTGAATTACTTATCGCAATTTACTCAAACCTAATAGCCTTTACAGGAGATATTTTTGTAATAATATATGATGGTACAAGCAACATAAATAAACATAAAATAAATGTACCAAAATTTAAGGCTACAATGTAGCCTGCACTAATATAAACAGGCGCTTCGGTAACATAATACACACTAGGATCTAGTGGAAATAACTTTAAATACTTTTGAGCAAAAAGTATTGACAACCCAATAATATTGCCCCAAAGAAGTCCTAAAGTAATTAAATAAGAGGCATTATATAAAAATATCTTTCTGATACTCCAGTTATCACTTCCTAAAGCCTTAAGTATGCCTATCATTTGTGTTCGTTCTAATATGAGTACCAATAAGGCTGTTATCATATTTATACCAGCAACAAGAATCATAATACCTATAATGCCGTATATATTTTTTTCAAAAATTTTAATCCATTCAAAGATAGAACCAAATCGTTTTTCAACTGTTACAGCCTCTAGCATAGATGGAATGTTTTTATTTATTTGCAACTCTATGTCATTTAGCTTGCTGTAGTCATCAATAAGAACTTCAAAATGTCCTATCTGATTTGCGTCCCATTTATTAATACGTTGTAAATGTTTTATATCTCCAATAACATATGTTTCGTCAAAATCTTTAAACCCAGAATTATAAATACCTACAATGTTATAAGTAAGCATTCGTGGTTCTCTATTAGGATCGTCTCGTCTGAATAAGGTTGTAAACTTATCTCCTACGTTAAAATTTAAGCGATTTGCTAGGTATTGTGAAATAAGCACTTGCTCATTCATCTCTTGGGTATAATCGGGTAATTCTCCAGAAACTAAAAACTCCTTAAAATATTTCCAATTATAATCAGCGCCAACACCTTTTAGGATAATAGCTTCAAAATCGGTTTCAGTTCTTATAACCCCAAATTTTGTTGCTACTGCCTGGATATGCTTTATGCCTTCAACTGTTTTAAAATTAGGATAAAAACTTTGGTTAGTAGAAATAGGGTTACCACTCTCTTGCGAATTATTACTATCATAATTCATTATTGTTATATCGCCATTAAAAGCAACAACTTTATTTCTTATTTTTTGTTGTAACCCAATTCCTGTAGCTATCGCAATCATCATTACAATAATACCGATAGCAATTGCTGCTATACCAATTTTTATTATTGGTGCCGAAACGCTACTTTTATACGCTTTACTATCAATTATGCGTTTAGCAGTAAAAAATTCGAAATTCAAATGATACGATTTAATTTATATATGGTCAAAAATACAGTTTTATTATTTGTTTTGGTACTGATTTCATGCGGAAACTTATCTAAAGACAAAGCTACAAATGTTAAAACAGATACTAAAGCTACTCTTTTAAAGAATGAAGACAGCTTACCTATGGTTGGAGCAAACCAAACAGCACGTTATCTAACACTGCTAGAAGGAAAACGTGTTGGGATTGTAGCAAACCAAACAAGTGTTATTTTTAAAGCATCTGATGAATCATTACAACTTGAATATACCCATATAGTTGATTCTTTAGTTTCCTTAAACATAGATATAAAAAAAGTATTTGCGCCAGAGCATGGTTTTAGAGGCAAAGCCGATGCTGGAGAAATTGTAAAAGATGGTGTAGATACTAAAACCGGATTACCTATTGTCTCTTTGTATGGAAGCAATAAAAAACCTACTCCTGAACAATTGACTAACCTAGATTTAGTGATTTTTGATATTCAAGATGTTGGCGCACGTTTTTACACCTATATATCATCATTACATTATGTTATGGAGGCTTGTGCCGAAGCGAATATACCAGTACTTATTTTAGACCGACCTAATCCTAATGGGCACTATATTGACGGACCAATTTTAGAAACTAAATACAAAAGTTTTGTAGGTATGCATCCAGTTCCTGTAGTACATGGAATGACTATTGGGGAATATGCCAAAATGATAAACGGAGAAAAATGGTTAAAGGATGAAATCTCTTGTGATATTACTGTGATTCCCGTAAAAAACTATACACATAGCACACCTTATAGTTTACCTATAAAACCATCGCCAAACTTACCTAATGATACTGCTATAAACTTATATCCTAGTTTATGCTTTTTTGAAGGAACAAGTGTTAGCGCTGGACGCGGAACAGATAAACAGTTTCAAATTTTTGGAAGTCCAGCTCTAGACACTACGATGTTTTCTTTTAATTATAAATTTATACCTCAACCTAATGATGGTGCTAAATACCCGAAACATGAAAATGTAACATGCTTCGGAAAAGACTTAAGTAACAGTGCAAAATTAAACAGACTAGACTTAAACCACCTGATAGAAGCATATCAAGCTACTAATGATAAAGACGCTTTTTTTAATAATTTCTTTATCAAACTTGCAGGAACTGAAGCCTTACAAAAACAAATAGAAAGTAAGCACACAGCTTATGAAATAAAAAAAACTTGGGTACGTGGTTTACAGGCTTATGATAGTATGAGACAGCCTTATTTAATTTATAAATAAACTATTATTCAGACAATAAACCTAACAGCCTATCAGGGTAATCTGTAATGATACTATTTACCTTGTAGTTTATCATAGTTTGCATATCTGAAATTTCATTTACGGTCCAAGGTATTACTTGAAAACCAAGATCTTGATAGTGTTTCACACTAGTTTTATTTAATAATTCAAAATAAGGACTGATAATTTCAGGTTTAAAACTTAAACTTGTTAGTTTTTCATCAATGTTTTCATTTTCATCAACTAGCAGAGCTTGCTTCATAGTTGGTGCTTGTTTCTTTATTTCTTCTAGAATACGCACATCAAACGATTGTAAGTTACATCTATCAAAAACGCCATTGTCTTGTATCACTTGTAGTACCAAAGCCACATACTCTTTTGGAGCTGGTGTATAAACATGGTCATATTCTGGAGATGCTTTTATTTCAATATTATACTTTATATCAGGATTTAGAGAATCTGATTTTATAAAAACGTCTTGAAGTAATGGCTTAAAAGCATTCGTATTTTTCTGTTTAGGAAACCTTGGGTGCTGCATGCTACCACAATCAAATTGCTTTATAGAATCATAAGGCATTTGATAAAAGTTAAAAACCTTATCTTGACTTATTGTTATTTTATCTCCATTAGGTTTTAAACAATAAAAGCGGCTCATAAAAGGTTCATGAGAAACCACAACCTTTTTATCTTTGGATATGGCCAAGTCTAATTCTAATGTTTGAACGCCAAGTTCTATAGCTTTTGCAAATGCTGGCAACGTATTTTCTGGTAATAAACCACGACAACCTCTATGCCCTTGAACACCTATTGTTTTTTTTTCGCTACAGCTTATCATAATAATTACTAGGGTAAGTAAAATAATAGATTTAAATAGTTTCATCACCTGGAATGGTTGTTGGTTTTTTATACTTCTGGAATGGTTGAGATAATAAATTTGATACGCGACTATTCTCTTCTTCATCAGGGAACACATCAACACCATAAACAAGCTTATCGCGATCTAACTCCATATAAGTTCCTAATAATCTATCCCAGATTGAGAAAATATTACCATAGTTTGAATCCGTATAAGGAAGAATGTAATGATGATGTACCTTATGCATATCAGGAGACACAAAAAAGTAGCTCATTGCTTTGTCTACTTTTTTAGGCATTTTAATATTGGCATGTGTTAATTGAGTAAAAACAACAGACAGTGATTGATACAAAAACACAATAGCTATAGGTGTACCAACAATAAAAACACCTAAAATGGTAAACGAAAAGCGAATAACACTTTCTATAGGGTGATGCCTATTTCCTGTGGTTGTATCTACTTTATGGTCTGTATGATGCACCAAATGTACCATCCATAAAGGTTTTACTTTATGCTCAACCAAATGCGCTAAATAGGCTCCAAAAAAATCTAACAACATAACACCTAACAAGGCATATAGCCATAAAGGCATTTCTGGTAACCAATTAATGATTCCAAAGTTATTTACTTTAACCCAATCGGCTGTTTTTAGTAATATAAAGGCTAGTCCAAAATTTATAATAATCGTAGTAAGTGTAAAAAAGAAGTTAGGCCAAGCATGTTGCCATTTTTTATAATTGAATTTAAAAAGCGGAATGGCGCCTTCTAAAATCCAAAACAGCGTAATGCCTCCAACAAGCAGTAAACTTCTGTGGAGTGTTGGGATGGTTTCAAAGTAATTAATAATTGTTTCCAAATACTGCTTTTAAATGTTTTGTTCTAAAAATAATAATGCTTTTTGCTTATCATTTTTGTTTAATTTCTCTTCACAAGCTTTCGCTTTATCATCGTCTAATAATTTATATACAACATAATTAATGAAATTATAAAGCGAAGTGTTTAGTTTATCAATTTTCTCAACATCAATTCTATCAAGCTTTTTTAATGCTTTTTCAGGTTTATTTAAAATGAGTAATTCTTGTATTTCATAAAGCTCCATTTTTTGCAAAAAAACGTGTTTGTTCTTTATTGAGCTTTCTTTTAATTGCTTTTTAGATTCTTCAAAATAAGTTTCTGAAACATTTAAAAAATCATCCTTAATATCTTTAGTTACATAAAGTGTAAAATCTTGATATTTACAACCTAATCTAAACGCTGTGGTAAAATTATTTTTTTGATAATAATTAATTAAATCTCTACTCAACAGTGATGTATTTATGGCATATTTTTTTAGTAATTTGATAAGTTGTGATTTGTTTTTGTAGCTCATTTCCTTAAATACTACTTTACCATTTCCATCTAAAATAAAGATAAAAGGAATACCGTTCACACCATACTGTTGAGCGATACCCCGATTTCTATCTATGTCAATTTTAACAGGTATATAATTATCCATTAACACTTGTACGTCTTCCTTGCTCCAGGACTCAGAATCCATTCGCTTGCATGGCCCGCACCAAGTTGCCCAAAAATCAACAAGAACCAATTTGTTTGTCGCTATGGCTAGTTTTTTAGCTTCTTCAAAAGAATGTAACCAATTGTCAGCTTGAATAGTATTAAAAGAAAACAGGCATAAAAACAGGGCTATAAATAATTGCTTCATAATTATAAAACTATGTTTTTTGTTTTAAATATACTAAAAAAGTTAGAAGCTAGATAACACTAAAACATCAATACTATATTAAAACTTTATGCGCGCTTTCATTGCTTCTACAATATTAAAAGCTGCTGGGCAAATAGCGACATTTTTCATGGTGAGATTTGATATTTGCTGAAACTTTTTTCTATCGGTATGCGGAAACTCTCGACAGGCTTTAGGTCGTACGTCATAAATAGAGCAATAATTGTCTGCTCCTAAAAACGTACAAGGTACGCTTTGCAGCACGTAATCATTATCCTCATCAATACGCAAAAACTGATCGATAAACTGTTGCTGCTTCATTTTAAAATGTTTTGAAATTCTAGCAACGTCTTTATCTGTAAATAATGGCCCAGTGGTTTTACAACAGTTTGCACACTCTAAACAATCTGTTTTTTCAAACGCATCATCATGTAACTCTTGCATGATATAGTCTAGTTGTTTAGGCGGCTTTTTTTTAAGCTTTGTAAAGAAGGTTTTATTTTCCTTATGCTTATCTTTGGCGAGCTTTGGAAGATTGTTAATAATGTCTTGCATGCTACAAAAATACTATTTTTAACGAGATGCAATATCTCTTTGCAACCTTACTTATGACTAAAGATTTATTTGGAAAAGCGTTACTAGATTATCAAAATGGTAATTATACAGAAGATATAATTACATCTACCAACATATCTGATGAAGACGAATTACCAATTCCTTATTTGTTTAGAGGTTTCAAAGATATGCCTAAACTAGAGCAAAAAGCCTTACAATTATCTAAAGGTCAAGTTCTAGATGTTGGTTGTGGCGCAGGAAGTCATAGTTTGTTTCTCCAAGAAAAAGGTCTTGACGTGCACGCCATTGATATTTCTAAAGGCGCAGTAAGTGTTGCCAAAGCACGTGGCGTATTGCAAGTAAATCAAAAAGGTATTCTTGATGAGAAGAACACTTACGATACTATTTTATTACTTATGAATGGTACTGGTATTTTTCAAGAACTATCTCAAGTATCAAAATACTTATCACATCTTAAAACACTTTTAAAACCTGGAGGTCAAATTCTTATTGACTCTTCAGATATTGCTTATATGTACGAAGATGAAGATGGCGGTTTATGGATTGACACAAATGCCAATTACTATGGCGAGTTAGATTATTACTTAAGCTACAAAGGCGAAGAAGAATCACCAATGACTTGGCTTTATTTAGACTTTAACACCTTGTACACCGCTTGCAAATCTGTTGGTTTAGAATGTGAAAAAATTATGGATGGAGAACATTTTGATTATTTGGCGAAACTATCTTAAAGTCCTTCACCACCAATAAACGTTTCTAATACTTTGGTTTCAGGAATCAACTTCTCATTAACGGTCATAATATCGTTGTCTAGTATAATGAAGTCTGCAAATTTACCTACCTCAATACTTCCTTTTTCAGCTTCTTCAAAATTAGAGTAAGCTGCCCAAATAGTCATACCTTTTAAAGCTTCTTCTCGCGTTAATGCATTGTCACTATTAAATCCACCTTCTGGATATCCTTCTAAATCTTGCCTAGTTACAGCTGCATAAAACGTTAATAACGGACTCACTTTTTCAATAGGAAAATCAGTTCCTAAAGCAATTTTTTCTGATGCTTTTAAAAGTTCTTTGTATGCATATGCACCATGAATTCGATCTTCTCCCAACCTATCTTCAGCCCAATACATATCACTTGTAGCGTGTGTTGGCTGCACAGATGGCAGAATATTACTATTCTTAAAATAGTTAAAATCGTTATCGGTGATTATTTGTGCATGCTCTACACGCCAACGTCTATCTTTTTGAGTCTTTAAAACTTTCTCATAGGTTTTTAAAACAAATGTATTTGCGGAGTCTCCAATAGCATGTGTATTCATTTGATAATTTGATTCAGCTATCCTATTTGCTAATTTTTCATAAGCTTCAAGTCCTATAATCATAGCTCCAAAATGATTCTCTGCATCTGTATAAGGCTCTTTTAAAGCAGCTCCTCGAGAACCTAAAGCGCCGTCAGCATAAACTTTAACCGAACTCACATTAAGTTTATCTGTTTTTATTTTTCCTTTTGATAAGTAATAATCTAAATTTTCGTTTGAATTACTAATCATAGCATACATACGCATTTTTAAATCACCTGCTTGTTGTAAACTATCAATTAGCTCAATCACAGGTTTATCTAATCCTGCATCATCAACTGTGGTAAGCCCTAAATTCTTACAAATAGTTTGTGCTTCTAACAACGCTTTAATTTGCTCTTTTTTTGTTGGGCTTGGAAAAATGGCTCTAACCAATTCCATAGGATTATCTATTAAAACACCTGTTAACTCACCATTCAATTTTAAAATCTCTCCACCTTCTACTTTAGTATCTTTTGTAATTCCTGCTAAATCAAATGCCGCTTGATTACATAACATAGCATGACCGTCTATTCGTGTTAAAGCCACAGGAGTTCTTGGATACAACCTATCTAAAAGGCGTTTATCAGGATACGTTTTATCTTCCCAGTCGTTTTGATCCCATCCGCGACCTAACAAAAATGTAGTGTTTCGTTGATTTTGAAAGTCAACAACGCGTTTCATCATATCACTAAAACTTGTTGTTCCTGTTAAGTCAACGCGATTCTGCTGTAATCCTAATCCGTAAAAATGACAATGCGCATCAATAAATCCTGGGAAAATGCTTTTTCCTTGAGCATCAATAATAGTATCAGCCTCGTAATTGTTTTTTAGTGTTTCTGATGTTCCTACCTCAACAAACTTTCCGTCTTTAATAGCAAAAGCTTCAGCTATGCTAAATGTGTTATCTACTGTATATACTTGGCCGTTTACAACCAATGCATCGACTTGTTTTTTTTCTTGCTGGCATGCAAACACCAAAAAAATAATTGATAAGAGACTTATATTTTTCATATTAAATGCTTTATTCACTTTGGTAAAAATAAAAAAAGCGCCCAATATTGAACGCTTTTGTCTTGATAGATTTTTTATGGTTTAAAAATCAAACTTATATGTTGCTCCAGCCAGTACTTGAATGGTTTGCACAGGATAGTTTGCCCAACGCATATAATCTTGATTTGCTAAATTATTTCCTTTTAGAAAAACTGATAGTTTATCATTAATATGATATCCTAGATTTACATTGGCATCAAAATAACCATCTAACGTAACGGTTTGCTGTATAAATGGTGTAAATAAACCTGACAAAGCGTTACTAGCTTCTCGTTCTCCTACATAAAACAGACTAGCTCCTGCATACCATTTTTTATTTATTTGATAATCGGCAAATAGCGACCCTTTGATACTTGGTAAGTTCCAAGCTTCAGCCTCTGAATCAACGTCATAAATAAAATAATCAGCTTTTAAACCTAATGTGAAATTTCTATTTACATCAACACTTAAAGCTCCACCAAAACTAAACGTTGACACATCGTCATAAACAATACCATAAGAGTTACCAAAATGGTAGTTTTCAGAAGCACTAAAAACTTGTAAGCTGTTTACTTTGTATAAAGCTTTATCGCTTTCAGCCATATAATTTCCATGTATATCATAACTTACATTATTAGATACTTTTCCTTTTAAACCAATGTAGCCATTATATTGTTGATCTGTTGGTAAAATATTTAGTGTTGGTGATACAAATGGATTTTCTTGCACTAAATCATAATACGTGTTTTGATTTAATCCGCCTTGAATTCCTCCATAAGCAATAAGAATTTCGTCAACAATTCTATATGAAGCTGTAACATTTGGATAGATGTAAAACTTGTTATCACTATTTTCAAAATCGTTTAAATAGTAAGCAGAAACTCCTAAATTTACGGTCAAATCATCTTGTGTTATTCTGTATGATGGCGATAAACCTACGCTAAAGTTTCCGTATTTCACCTCATTTGCAGACTGATAATTTTGATCAAATTTACCTCCTAAATATCCTATGTTAATAGCGGTAGAAATCTCTTGATCTGCAATAGGAATATCGGCTGTTCCGCTTGCTGTAAAGTAATTTTCACCAGAGCCATTGTTGTCTCCAAAATGTCTTAAAAACACGCGTCCAGATTTTATGTAAGTATCTTCAAATGCTATATCACCGCCTAAATGCGCACCGTAAAATGTGTGTCCTACATCTAAATCATTTGTAGCTGCTATTAGAGGCACAAAAGTGTTTATTGCACTTGGTAAACCATACCAGTTATATTTTTGATGCAAACCTCCTAACTCAACATTCCAGGTAAGATCCCTTAAACTTTTTGAATAATTTACTTGAAGTTTCGTATCATAAAAATCATCGTCTAATGCAACGTCTTTTATACCACCTTGTGATGAATGATGCGTAACATAACCGCTTACACTTTCTGTTCGGCTTAAAGCATGGTTTAGATAAACTTCGCCTAAAATTGAAGTATAACTTCCAAATCCTAATGTGGCATAGTTGTCATACAATTTCGCAGGTTCTTCTTTGTCTACTACGGCGGCTTTTCCTTTTGCTGGAGTAAATGTTGATGCTACAGGAAAAGAAAAAATATTGTATTCTATTTGCTTTTTTGCTGCTGTTACATCATCATCTAAAGACGGTTCTTCTTTTACCTTAAAAGCATCTGAAATAGTTGGTGTGTAAGGCTTAACAACATTAATAACATTTGTGTCAATGGTATCATTTTCGCGTTCTTGTGCCCAAGAAACAGTTGCTCCTGCTATTAAAAAAAGGGTTAATATATTATAAATGTGCTTTCGCATATATTTTGATTTTGTTTGATATTTTTATTCTTCTTTTTTAATAATTGTTTGAGACTATAAAGCTAGCTACAATTAATCTTCAATTTCTGGTTGTACAGATGCATTGGTTTTAGCTTCTTCTGCTTTAATTTTGCTTAACTCTTCTTTGGCTTCAGAAACAACATCACTATAGTCTTTAAAATTCTCTATAACGCTTTCTAATATATAAGTTGCTTGAAAAGCATCTTTAAGTGCGTAAAAGTTTTTGGCCATAAGCACTAATCCTTTAGCACTATAGAGTTTGTATCCTGAATAGTCTTTTGCTAATTGCTGTACAACTTCATTAGATGCTTCATAAGCACCTTCTTGGTTTTTAAAATATGCATTGTAGTATAAAGCTTCAGCTGCTGTCTCTCCTGTTGCTGTTTTTTCTACTTCGGAGTAAGCTGCTTTTGCTTTTGTTTCATCGTTGGTCTTCATTGCAGAACGCGCAATGATTACATGAGCATCACTTTTTATTTTATTATCAATTTTAGATTGTACCAATACTTTCTCGGCATAAGAAACTGCTTCATTGTAGTTTTCTAATTGATAGTTTGCTTTCATTAGGTTAGATTGAGCAAAAACGACATTTTGCGGGAAACTAGCTTCTGTTTCTAAACGCTTTAGTACAGGTATTGCTTCAAGCCAGTTTTTCTTTTCTAAATATACTTGAGAAAGTCGTGATAAAGATTCTTCAGTAAACTCGCTTTGTGGCGCATCAAGAACTGCAACATAATGTGACGCTGCATTAGTTTTTAAATCGTCTTTGTAATATAGTTGCGCTAGGTAGAAATGTGCTTGCAATGCGTGAATTCCGTTAGGAAATTGATTTAAATAATTATTAAATTGACGAATAGCGTCATTACTTTTATTATCTAAATATTTTTTCTCTGCAGACTCATAAGTGGCATTGTCTAAATCAGTATCAGTGACATTTACATAATCTAGTGTTTGTACCCAACTTGCATATTCGTCTACACGACCTAAATCAATATAAATTAACCTTGCTGTAGATACTGCTTGATTTGCTTCTGGAGTTCCTGGAAATGCTTTAGCGACGTTTTTAAATTTGGTTAATGCTTGTTCATTTGCATTTGCATTATAGTGCACTAATCCTTGTCTTAACATAGCTTTTGGAACTAATGAACTTCTGTCGTATTCAGCATTTAAGCGGTCATACATTTTTAAAGCTTTGACGTTTTCACCTTTTTTTACGTATGAATTTCCTAACTCATACATGGCATCGTCACGAAGTGTCGATTTTGGATATCGGTTAATGAAAGTCTCTAAATCAGCTATTTTTTTGTTCACATTTCCGGCATAACCTTGACTCAATGATGCTTGAAAAAAAGCATAATCAGCATCTACTTTATTAATTTTTATAGCTTTGTGATACGAAGCAATGGCACTATCATAATCACTAGATACAAAATAGGCATCTCCCAACCTTAAATAAGCATCATTTAAGCGAATAACATCATCACTATGGTTTGCTATAAATGTTTTGAAATGCTCGGTTGTTTTTGGATAATTCTTTTGTTTAAAATAAGTATAAGCTAAATTGTAATCAATGTTTGTTACCTCTGGAGTAGATGTAGAAACTGTTTGCTGCTGAAATTGCTTAAATCCTATTAAAGCATCTTCATAATTTGTTAAACTATAATCGGTTTCGGCTTTCCAGAATGTTGCTCTAGCTGTGTATATATCCTCAATAGGTTCTTTTAAAGATTTATCAAAAAGTGTTTCTGCTTCTTGATAGTTACCTTCATTATAAAGCTCTAATCCTCTGTAAAAAGTAACCTTTTGATAAGCTGCCTTGTTTGCATAACTTCGTTTTCCTTCTAGTAATTTAAGAGCTTCTTGATAATTCTTTGAAGTAATGTAAGAGTCTATCAATAATGTTTCTATTTCTTCTTTGTATTGTGTATCAGGATACGTTTCTAAATAGCTTGTTAGTACTTGTGGTACCGACTGATATGGGTTTCCTATCTCGTAACTTATTTTAGCATAATTAAGCCAAGCATCCTCTTGAATTTTCAAATCATAATCCATTTGAGATGCGTTTCTAAAGGCATTTAGTGCTTCTTGCTTTTTATTTAAATGCACATAGCTTTCCCCTAAATGATAGTAGGCATTTTGAGCTACGCCATTATCACCACCTATTATTTTATTAAATTCAGAAATAGCATTTTCATAGTTTCCTTGCTTATAATAAGCATACCCCAATTGATAATAATCTGTGTTATTCCACTTTCCTTTTTTTCCTCGGTATTCTTTTAAGAACGGAATGGCTTCATCGTATTTTTCTAGATTAAAATAACTTTCTCCAATAATTTTATTGAGTTCAGATATTTCGTTTCTATCGCTTTTAGGTAGTTGCGCTTTGGCAAGTTTGATAGCCTCTTCAAATTTTCCTAATTTAAAGTTTAAGTCAGCTTGATAGTAAGACAACTTTTCTTTGTATTTCTCTTGATCACTTACTTGATCAAAATATGTATTGGCTGTATTGTAATCATCGCCTTCATAAGCCATAAAACCTATGTAATACTTGGCTTGAGAGCCGTACTTTTGTGAACTCTCTAAACGAGATAAGTGTTTTTTTGCAGTTGCATAATCTTTTGTAACAAAGGCCACATAACCGTTGTTAAAACTAAATTTGTCGCGTTCTGATCTAGCTAACGAAGATTCATCAACCTTATCATACCACTTTTTTGCATATGCATATTTTCCATTAGCGAAGTAATAATCTGCTACATCAAGAAAAGCTGAATTGCGCTTGGTACTCATTGGGTAATCTTCAACAAAATCCTCAATTAACTGATCGGCGTTTTGCTGGTTTAACCTAACTGCACAATTGGCTATGTAATAGGCACAATCTGACAATAACTCTTCAGATTTGGCGTCTTTTTTTATTGTTTTAAACAATGTTTGAGAAGCTAAATATTGTTGATTATTATACAACATCAAAGCCTTTTGATAAGCAACCAAGTCGCTAGTATAAACAGCAGACTGTTGTGCCTGCATGTGAAATAAGGCTCCAAGAATTAATATAAAAGCGGTGATTTTATGTTTAATCATTAAGTTTTATTTTTATAAACATCAAAGATAATTCAATCTATTTTTATAACGGTATAATTGTATTTTAATTATAAACACTCTTATTAAAATGGTATTTTCATGCAATTATTGTGTTTTATTTGGTTGTTAATTACTAGAATTAAAATATCTTTCCACCTTTAAATTCTCAATCATTATTTTTATAAAGAATTTACAAGCATTTATGGATCTAACCGAATTATCTGAACACCAAAAAGACGCTTCACTTTCCAGGCACCCATGGGAAAAAGCTCGATTGGCATTTGTGCTAAAAAAAATAAAAAAACATATACCCAATAATGATTCTCCTGTAATTTTGGATATTGGATGTGGCGATACATTTGTTGCAGAAGGTTTGCATGATAAAATGCCAAATGCCATAATTTTTTGTGTAGATATTGCTTTTACAGATGATCAAATGCTGTATTATTCTGAAAAATATAACAACAAAAATATTTATGTTTTCAATTCTTTAGAAAATGCATTAACAAAAATAAATACCGACATTACGTTTGTTTTAGCCCTAGATGTTATGGAACATGTAGAAAATGACATGGCTTTTTTAAGAAACATCATCTCTATAGATCTATTCACTAAAGACACGCAATTTTTTATAACTGTCCCTGCCTTTCAAAGGCTTTTTACCAATCATGATATTATTTTAGGCCATTATCGCCGTTACAACAACAAAACACTTGAAAAAGTCACTACACAAGCAGGTTTAAAAACTGTTTTCAAAGGGTATTTTTTTACATCACTATTACTCCCAAGGTTTTTAATTAAGCTTAAAGAAATGTTTATAAAACCAAAAAACAGTACAACTCAAGTTGCAGAATGGCGAAGTAGCGCTTTTGTAACTTCCGTATTCAAAAACACACTTATCTTTGATTTTATGTTGTCGACTTTTTTAGAGAATTTCCATCTAAAACCTATTGGTTTATCTAACTACATCATATGCAA
This sequence comes from Corallibacter vietnamensis, assembly GCF_039537875.1. Classification (NCBI taxonomy): domain Bacteria; kingdom Pseudomonadati; phylum Bacteroidota; class Flavobacteriia; order Flavobacteriales; family Flavobacteriaceae; genus Corallibacter; species Corallibacter vietnamensis. The sequence continues at coordinate 98,893 of NZ_BAABBI010000002.1, read as the reverse complement.
AAAACATGTATAATTGTTCCGTGCTACAACGAGGCATCAAGATTTCCTTTAAAAGCATTTCAAGAGTTTTTAAAGCGTGACAACACGCTTGACTTTTGTTTTGTAAATGATGGCAGCAAGGATGCTACAGCGGTAATTCTTGAGTCTTTAAAAAAAGACTATACAAATGTGACTGTTTTTAATTTAGATAAAAACAAAGGAAAGGCTGAAGCAATTCGCTATGCAGTACATAATATAAACCACGAACATTGTAATTATATAGGGTATTTGGATGCTGATTTATCAACCTCATTGAATGAAATGTTACGGCTGACAAACTTTATTTCTCCAAAAACCCAATTTATTATGGGTTCTAGAATAAAAACACTTAATACAACTATAAAACGACATCCTTTACGACATATTTTAGGACGTGTCTTGGCAACGGTCACAAATATTATGATTTTAAAACTTCCAATCTATGACACACAATGTGGCGCCAAGCTCATAAAAACATCTTTAGCTGTATCAATTTTTAAAGAACCCTTTGTTAGTAAATGGCTATTTGACATAGAGTTGCTTTTAAGATCGCAACAGATTCTAGGCAATGATTTTAGTGACATATCTATTGCCGAAGTTCCGTTACAAAAATGGTTTGACAAAGGAGATTCCAGGATAACATGGGTTGATTTCATTAGAATTCCTTTAGATTTGATAAAAATCCGTAATAAATATCGTTGATTATATGTTGAAAAAACTAAATTCGGCTTTATTAAAAAAACCTGTTTTAAGTCTGCTTGTTTACGGTATAATCATTCGGCTATGTGTTTTTATTTTTTACCATGCCGTAACCATTTACCCTGATTCTCAAAATTATATTGACCTGGGTCAAATCATTTTAGATTTTGATATTATAAATTACTCCGGAGAGCGCACTCCTGGTTTTCCAACGCTCATTGCTCTTGCTGGTGGCAATTTATATATTACTGTATTTTTTCAGTTGATATTAGGGCTTTTAGCAATGTACCTTATGTATGATTTTTTTAAGTTAAAATCACAAGATATTCCTTTTGCTTTTTGGAGCTCTATCATAACTACGTCCTTTATATATGTTATTTTTTATGAGTTTGCAATACTCACAGAATCGCTTACTTATTTTATGCTAACGCTTACATTCTGGTTTATTGAAAAATTTCATATTTTAAAACTTTCAGCTTCAATAAAGCACTATTTTATTCTATCACTTATCCTAGGCTGCTTATATTTAACAAGGCCTATGTTTATTTATATACCAATTGGTCTTTTCCTTTTCATTTTTGTTAAACACATAAAAACAAATTTTAGAAAAGCCTTTTTAAAACCTATCATAATATTTCTTTTTCCTTTTATATCATTTTATAGCTGGTGCTCTCTCAATGAACGCAACAATGGCTACTTTACTAGCTCTTGGTATTTTGGTATAAACATTTCTCAAACAGCCACATCTTTTTTTGAAAAGGTGCCAGATGAAGATAAACTAATACGAGATATTTTTGTAAAACATAGAGCTTATGTTGAAGCTAACGAACCTGATTACGCTTACCCAATGGCTGTTTGGTATGCCTATGATGAGTTATTAGAAAAAACACAGTTATCACCTCCAGACTTATCTAACAAACTTGGAGAAATTTCTAAAAAACTATTTAAAAAATATCCAGGTTTATACTTAAAACAAGTAGGTATTTCATGGTTGCATTTTTGGAACGCCAAAAATGCATTGATATGGAATGTTGATAAATTTGAAAATCGGTTTATAAGACGAGGTTTAATTGGATTATGGATTTATATTCAAGGGAATATTTTAATCGCTATTCATTTTTTATTTGTTTTATTCGCTTTTAAAAAGATTATCCAGTTTTTTACATCAGGATTTCATCTAGATAGTGATTTGTTTCTTGTGGCCATTGTAATGGGAGGTTCGCTTGCTCAAGCACTAGTTACATTTGGAACAAATTCACGTTTCGCCTTTCCTTATCTCCCATTAATTGTTTACTTTGTATTCATAAATTTATATACCCTAAAAAAATCTTATGCAAAACGTACTTCATCTTAAAGACGCTTCTATTTTTCAAGGAGACAGCCTAGTGCTTTCTGATGTAAATGTAGAAGTAAACAAAGGCGAATTTGTTTACTTAATTGGTAAAACAGGAACCGGAAAAAGTAGTTTTATGAAAACACTTTACGGTGATTTACCGCTTACTAAAGGCGAAGGAAGTATTGTTGATTTTAACTTAAGAACACTAAAGGAAAAGGAAATTCCGTTTTTAAGAAGAAAATTAGGCGTTGTTTTTCAGGACTTTAAGCTTCTCAATGACAGAACTATCAATGAGAATTTACTATTTGTTTTAAAAGCTACTGGCTGGAAAGACAAAAAAGATATGATGACCAGAATAGAAGAAGTGCTTAATAAAGTAGGTATGAAAACCAAAGGCTTTAAGTTTCCTCACGAACTTTCTGGTGGAGAACAACAACGTGTTGCCATAGCTAGAGCTTTACTTAACAATCCAGAATTAATTCTTGCTGATGAGCCAACAGGTAATTTAGATCCTCAAACTAGTATTGAAGTTATGGAAGTACTTCAAGACATTAACAAAAATGGAAACACTATTTTAATGGCTACCCACGATTATGCTTTACTATTAAAATACCCAAGTAAAACATTAAAATGTGATGACAACCAAATTTATGAAGTAGTTCAGCGTAAAGGATAAGACTAATACTCATATATAGCGCTTTTAACTTTCAAAGCGGAATAATAAGCACTCTAAAAACAAAATCCTTTATTTAGATTGAATAGGAAAATACAATTAAAACAGCTTAATTCTAAACATGTTTAATTTATTGTTTAGATTTGAAAATGAACTATACCCTGTATGATTTCTATTTTAATCCCTACATATAATTACAATGTGTTACCTCTTGCAAAGAATTTAGTAAACCGTGCAAAAAAGCAAGGCTTAATCTTTGAGTTAATTTGTATGGATGATGGCTCAAACTCTGTCAAAAATAAATCTAACAACGATATAAACTCATTACCTAATTCTAAATTTATTGAGAGAAAAACAAACCTTGGAAGAACCGCAACCAGACAAGCTCTTGCTAAAGAAGCTAAATACGACTGGCTGCTTTTTCTAGACGCTGATATAACCCCAAAAAACGACGCCTTTATATCACAATACACCGCGTTTGTTTCAGAACCCTATGATGCCATCTTTGGTGGTTTTGCTTACAACCCTGAAGACTACAAACCTAATAAATCATTGCGATATACATTTGGAAAAAATCGCGAAGAAGTTGATGCTCACAAAAGAAATAATAACAAATATAAATTCATTATTTCTTCAAATTTCATGATAAAAAAGCATGTTTTTTTCAAAATAAACGCATTAAATTTAAAACCCGCTTATGGTATGGATTATGTTTTTGGGCATCAATTAAGTATCAATAAAGTTCCTATTCTACATATTAACAATGAGGTTTATCATTTAGGAATTGATGACAACATAAACTACTTAAAAAAGACCAACCAAGCGTTACACACACTTTCTGCCCTTCACAAAAACAACAATATAAATGATTCACACATAAGCCTCATTAAAGCTTACAGCTTTCTAAAAAAGGCTAACATGCTTAAAGTTTTTAGGGTCTTAACGAAACCTTTCATTAATCAAATGAAAAAATATTTACTAAAAAATAAAGCACCCAATTTGTTTATTTTTGATTTATATAGGTTAAGTTATTTTTGCAATATTACAACATAGTCTATGAAGCCTTTTTTCTCGGTAATTATCTCATTATATAACAAAGAAAAGCACATAAAAGAAACCGTTTTTAGTGTTTTAAATCAGTCTTTTGTTGATTTTGAGGTTATCATTGTAAATGATGGCTCTACTGATAACAGCTTAGAAGTCGTAAAAAACATAAACGACGCTAGAGTTCATATTTACAATAAAACCAACGCAGGTGTATCTTCTGCAAGAAATTATGGGATAAAAAAAGCAGCTGCAGATTATATTGCATTTTTAGATGCTGATGACATTTGGGATGACAACTTTTTATACGAGATAAGTATTTTAATATCTAATTATCCTAAAAACAAGGTTTTCTCAACCGCCGCTAAAATTAAAAGCCCCAAAGCATTATACAATGCTGATTATTTTTGTATTCCTAATAACGAGGTAGCTGTTCTTAATTATTTTAAAGCTAGCTTAAAGCACCCAATTATACACAGCTCTTCCGTGGTTATCAATAAAGACATTACGCATGAAATTGGTGTATTTAATGAAGGTTTGAAAACGAGTGAAGATTTAGATTATTGGATAAGAATAGGATTAAAGCATCCTGTTGTTTTTAAAAAAACACCCTTAATTACCATTAATGTAACCGATAATAGTTTAACCAAATCTAACAGAAATCACTACAAAGCTTTAGACTATTCTAAATACTTAAAACATTATGATTCAGTTGATTTTTTAGAGGATTATATTAACAAAAACATATACTCGTCTATCATTAAATATAAATTAATAAATGACAAAAAACATAGTAATACTCTTAAAGAAATTCTTAATTACAAAAAGCTATCATTAAAACAACGCTATATTATTGCTTCTCCAAATGCTTTGCTAAAGTGTGGTGTAAAATTATTCAGAATACTTAATAATAAAAAAAACTATTATTGATTTTTAAAATCTAAAAATTGCTTATAATCCCTTATATAGTCGTCTTCATCAAAAACTTCAGATGCTAAAACTAAACATACAGCCCCTGAAGAAAAATTTTCTAACTCTCTCCAAATACCTGTAGGTATTAGTAATCCTTTGTTTGGCTTATTAAGAGTTATCTTTTGTTTGGAAGCTCCGTCATCCACAACAACTTCAAAGCTTCCACTGACTGCTATTAAACACTCTAACTGTTCTTTGTGAGCATGACCACCTCGATAAGCACTACTTGGCACATCATATAGATAATAAACACGTTTTACTTGATAAGGCAACACCTCTTTTTCAATTACAGCCAAGTTTCCTCTTGGATCTTCGATTTTTGGAATTTCAATTATTTCTATATTTGAAGGTGTTACTTTACTCATTTCTGTAATTGTTTATATTTACGAATTCCTTTTAGAGCTACATTAAATTTAGGAATAACTTGATTAAAACCAATCAAACCTCTTCGTAATAAGGCAAACATAAGCTTTATAGCATAAAAATACGCAAAGGAACCTTGTAATTTATAATGCATTGCCGCTCTGCCAAAAATATATCTATCCGACGTTACATCATCACTAGAACTTACAGGTTCATGAATCACTATAGTTTCTGGCACAAAATAAGAAGGTATTCCTTTTTCAAATATACTTCTAAAGAAAAACACATTTTCTCCTTCTTCAAAAGTAGCTCCTAACCCAAAATTTTCATTAAAATTAATATTATTCTTAATTAATTCTTTTGTTTTAAAACTAATTTCAATTGAGAGTATTTTTCTGTAAAATTTTAAAAGCGTAGTGATTTTCTGTGGATAATTACTGTAAGGCTTTCCCTCTGTTGTTAGAGTTTTAAAAGTTAAGACAGATGCTTTATTATTGTTTTTATAAGCTTTAACTATTTTTTTTTCAAAGTGTTTTAAATATATCACATCATCATCAGCGAGTAAACAAATCTCTCCAATTGCATTATTTAGAGCCAAGTTTCTACTTTTTGAAATTCCTCTCTCAAAAGAATTAATAACTCTTATGTTGGCTTTATTTGATTTTAAAAGATTGCCCTCTGTAGTTTGATTTATTATCAATATTTGATAATCATCAAGGTCATTATTCTGAAACATCACAGAAAGAAAATCTAGTGAATCCCTATTCATTGTTGCAATAAGAATCTCTAACTCACAAGAGTTTTTTTCTATATTATTCATGTAATCAAATATCTTACTTCTGAAAAAAAAAGCTAAAACTTGTATTAATAAAACACCTATTATAGCTATCACTAATTAAGCTTACAAATTATCTTCTTTGAGGTTTTAGATAGTTTTAAACGAAAATAATTTTGTGTACTTTTGAAAGCAAAGGTATCAAAATATGTACGAAACCACTATTCTAAAATAATCATGTTTTATACCTTATCTATAATAGGCAAAAAAACTACATGAAAATACTCTTAATAGGCGAGTTTAGCAGGTTACATAATTCTCTTAAAGAAGGTTTATCTCAATTAGGACATGATGTTACCTTAATAGGGTCTGGTGATTTGTTTAAAAAATATCCTGTTGACATAAATATTGCTCCGGTATTTTTCAGAAAAAAAGCCCCAGTGTTTTTTAGAAAACTAATTCATAAAATTACAGGTTTTGACATAGCCGATGTTGAAACCTATCTAAAAGTAAAATCTATACTTACTGATTTACAAGATTATGATGTTGTACAATTGATCAATGAAGACGCTTTTACAATGCATCCAAAAATGCAAATTTCAATATTAAAGCGTATAATAAATCAAAATAAAAAACTCTATTTACTTTGCTGTGGTGATGATTACATAACCATTAATCACTACTTAAAAGAAGAATTAAAATACTCTATTTTAACACCTTATTTAAAAAACAGAACACTAAAAAAACAATTTTCGTATTCTTTAAAATACACGACAAAGTCATACAAAAAATTACATGAGTTTATAAAAAAACATAGCCAAGGAACTATTGCTACAGATATAGACTATCATTTACCAATGCTAAATCACAAGCAATACTTGGGTTTAATTCCTAACCCTATAAACACTAATAAACTCTCTTATGCACCTTTAAGTATTGATGGAAAAATTATAATTTTTCACGGTATAAATAATATGAATTATATAAAAAAAGGCAATGCCTTTTTTGAAGAAGCCTTAAATATTATTCAAAAAAAATATACCAATAGCGTTGAGATAATAACAACTCGAAGTTTACCTTATAGCGAATATATTAAAACATACAACAAAGCGCATATTATTTTAGATCAAGTATATTCTTATGACCAAGGCTACAACGCGCTAGAAGCTATGTCACAAGGAAAAGTTGTATTTACAGGTGCAGAAAAAGAATGGCTTGACTACTATCATTTAAAAGAAGATTCTGTTGCTATAAATGCACTTCCTGACGCTACTGCAATAGCAAAAAAACTTGAGTGGCTTATTCTTAACCCCGAAAAAATTCTTGAAATTTCTAAAAATGCACGAGCTTTTATTGAAAAAGAGCATGATTACATAACTATAGCTAAAAAATATCTTGAGACTTGGGATACAACTACTAATTAAGTTGACTAATAATTTTTGCTGGATTTCCTCCAATCACTACATTTTCAGGAAAACTTTTAGTTACAATACTATTAGAGGCTATAACAGAATTCTCTCCAATAGTAACTCCTTTTAAAATCACAACGTTATTCCCTATAAAAACATTACTCTTTATAACAACTTTCATAGGGTTAGGATCTTTATTAAATCTATTATCTATGTGTAAATCATGAAAGTTGCTATCATATATTTGACAATTATAACCTATTAACACATTATTGCCTACTGTTATAGATTTTTCAGAAATAGCAGAAAACGCATTATTAATATGAATATCTTCTCCGAAATTCACTTTTGCGACTTCTGACCTAGCTTCTATATAAGCATAGCCATTATAATACATTGGAGAGTTTATTACACCTAAATTTACGTTCTTTTTAAAACTAATTTCACCTTTACCTCTTAGCACAACAGGTTGATGAGCTTTAAACCTTCCAGAAACACGCCTGTTATTAGAATATAAAGAATACTTTATTTTTCTAATATTTAAAAGGCTTTTTACTAATAACTTTTTTATCATAAACTAACTCTTATCTTCATCGTCGTTTTCTTCTGATTGATTAAGTATTTCATCTGGTAAAACCCCAAAAAGCGAACTACTAAAAGTAAGTAAAATAACAACATAATGAAGTACATATGTAGCAAAATGAGCCATATTAGCTCCTTTAACGCCATAAATATCAACAAAATATTTACTTGAAATATAAAGTGTTATCACAAAAAAAGCTTCAATTATAATGTAATGCCAAAACATCTTCTTTGCTAAAAATTGATAAGCTATTACCATAGATAATACTTTAACAAAATCACCTAGTAGCTGCCAAAGAAACAAATCCTCAACAGGCTTAAACTCTGCCGAAAAGATAATGGCAATAATAAAGGGTCTTAACAAATAAATCACCAAAAGACCTAATGCAAAAACCGGGATAATGGTTTTGTAAAACCCAAAAACTTCTTTTCTAAACTCTTTAACGCTATCTATTTCTGATAAACGAGGCAACACATACAAGCCTAAAAGCGAACTTACAAACATTAGGTAGTACTTTGATATACGATTCATAGCTTCCCAAAATCCAGCTTCTCTCAACCCTATGTTTTCAGAAATATAATTACGTATAGCAAGCGCCACAATAGGCAACACAATAGCTGAAAACAAAGCCATAATAGAATAAGCACTTAACTTTTTAATATAGCCAATACTAATACTCTTTATTTTGATAAGCGGTATTAAGCTACGCTGATAAGAAATACCAACCATTGTTATTAAAAAAATTAATGACTCTGCTATAGCAACGGCAACCAAAGCGCCATCTATTTTATCTTTATAAATCAATAAAATGGTTATAGATGTGCCTAAAATTTGCCCAAGAATATTTATTATAATTAGTATTTTAAACTTTGAAAAACCATTTAAAATAGAAAACGTAAACAGATTTAATGAGTAAAAAGGAAGCGCAACAGCTAGTATTTTTATTACATAGGCATAATCATTATATGTCGCAAAAATTTGATCATTTATATAGTCGGCATTAAAATAACAAAAGAAGGAAACAATAACCGTAGAAATAAACCCTAAATAAAAAACTGTAGAAACTGTTTTACCTAACTCAACAGCATTATTTTTAAACTCTGCAATGTATTTTACAACCCCATTATAAATTCCTAATGTTGCAAAAGTTTGTGCCGAGCTTAAAAAGTTTCTTAAATTTCCTATTAAAGCAAGTCCTTCAGCTCCTACAAAAAGCGCAATTGTTTTAGATGTTAAAAAACCGGTGATTATTTTAGTAATTACAGATGCCGAGTTTAACGATGCAACTTTAATTAAAACATTATTGTCTATATATTTTATTAACCGCTTCAATTAATAGGCATTTAAAACTTTTATAACATAACTCACTTCGTCATCTTGTAAGACAGGACTCATCGGAATGCTCACTATTTTGTTATGAATTTCATCAGTAATTGGCAACTTCAAATCTGAATACACCTTTAAAGCTTCTTGCTTATGAGGCGGAATTGGATAATGAACTAACGTCTCTATTTTATTATCAGTCAAATAGTTTACAAATTTATCTCTTTCTTCTACCAAAACAACAAATACATGAAAAACATGATCTTTTGAATGATTATAACGAGGTAATATTATTTTTTCGTTGTTTATTTCAGTACTATATCTTTTTGCTACCTGACGACGCCTTTCATTTTCCTTATCAAGACCATTTAGCTTAACATTTAAAAACAAGGCTTGTAACTCATCTAATCTATTATTGTAACCTATAAGCTCATTTACATATTTTACATCAGAGCCATAATTTCGAAGTTTTTTTATGGTTTCTGCTAATTTATCATCGTTTGTCGTTACTGCTCCTGCATCACCAAGGGCTCCTAAATTCTTGCTTGGATAAAAACTAAATGCAGCTGCATGACTTAAATTACCAGCTTTTTTAGAGTCTTTATTTATAGCGCCATGCGCTTGAGCTGCATCTTCAACAACTAATAAATTATGTGTTTTAGCTATATTTAAAATCGTATCCATTTCAGCTAATTGCCCATAAAGATGAACAGCTAGAATAGCTTTGGTTTTTGATGTTATATGCGTTTTTATTTGGCTTACAGAAATATTATACGTTTCCTTGTCTGGTTCTATAAAAATAGGCTTAAGCCTTGAATTAACCACAGACAATATACTTGCAATATATGTATTTGCTGGCACCAAAACCTCATCACCTTCCTCTAACATTCCTAATGTAATATAAGCCTTAAAAATTAAGGTTATGGCATCAAGTCCATTACTAATTCCTATACAATGCTTTGTTTCACAGTAAGAAGCAAAATTAGACTCAAAAGTTTTAACTCCGTTTCCTAAAATATAATATCCTGAATTTAAAAACTTCTGAAATTCTTCAACAAATGCACTCTCATAAGTGGCATTTACCTTATGCAAATCTAAAAACTTAATCATTTTAAAATGGTATTTAGATTCTTGTAATTTGATGTTTCTATTTTATAAAAATTTTGCGAAATACTTCTAGCTCCAAAAGACTCTTTCCATGATAACAGTCCTTGATTAATTTGTTTGCCTTCGTTTTCATTACAAATTCCGAAATCAAAATATTTTTTTGAAGCGAAAACATCTTCTATAAGGTGGTGAAATATCATATCTAGACTTCCTAACTCTTGTTTTTGATTATTTGCAGAAATATATTGAGCGTGAGCTACCATTTCAGATTCAAAAATAGTGGTTCCTGCTACTATTTCGTCATTTTTATACACATTAAATTGCCTAATATTTTTAGGGAATTTAGATTTTAAGTAGGTTATCTCTTGTAATGTGTGAACGGGCTTAACATTAAATCTGTCTCTTAAATTGGGGACTAAAATTTGATTCCAAAAAGCACTCAAGTCTTCTTCTTCTTTTACAACTAAATTTTGCTTTTTTGCTTTTTTCAAACCTCGTTTTCTATTTGAACTTGTAAGCTCAAGCCTGTGAGAATTTTCTATAACCATTGTAATATCGCTTCTCACTAATTGGGCGTTTAAAATAAACATAAAGTAATCTAACGTATCACTTGGAAGCTTATTATAAATTCTTGGTAACATTTTTAACACCAAATCATTAACACCTAATTTATTAAAAAAAGCCAATAACTCTTTAAAAACATTCAAAACATCAGTAAATACAGCTTGATCTTTTAATAACAAGCCGCCATAGGTTAAACCTTGGTGAGAATATATAGTATCTCCGTTTTTATTTGCAGGAAATAAAGCCACCAACTTGTCGCCTTTAAAAATCATTTTTGATGCATCTTCAAATCTGTCTTGATGGTACTCTATAAAGTCACGATGAAATAAAAATGTGGCATTTTTTGCTTGTGCTACAAAGCTATTCCATTGGTCATAATATTTTGATGTATAAGCAACAACGTTATAGTCGTTCATTAATTTTTATTTAAAATATTGAAACAATACTAACTTAAGGTCTAAAATACTTATTATTTTAAAATATTTGGTTTGTACTAACGTTTTATTGCTTTATCTTTCGTGAATATTTATTTTTAATATTGTGTATCATTGATAAAAAATAAGGGCCTAACATATAAAAATAGCACGCTGCTTTTGATATACGTTTTTGTGTTTTTGTATTGCATTTTTAATAATGCTATCTATTCACCAGACTCGGCTAGTTATCTTAATGCTACTATTTACAGATCGCCTGGATATCCTATTTTTGTTAGAGTATTCTCTATTATTTTTCAGCAATATTTTGATTTTTTCATTATATCTGCACAGTGTTTATTGGGGCTTTTTGCTGTTCATACTTTAGCTATAAAAACTTCAAAAGTATTACACCTAAGTTTTGTTTTAAAACTTGTTTTTGTTTTACTATTAGTTTTCCCTTTTTTCCCACCGCTTTGGGTTGCAAACAACATTTGTTCTGAAGGCTTAAGCTATCCTTTATATTTATTTTTTCTAGCTTTTTCTTTAGATTTTTTATTTAACAACACATCAAAATCCTTATTAATACTATCAGCTAGTTATATTCTTTTAGTTTTAACTCGTGGTCAATTTATAGTGCTTACTATTATTTTTACTGCTATCTATATTTTAAAAAACAAGCACATTGTTTTAAAACCTACAATTATTAAAAACGTTATAGCTTTACTATTACTGCCATTTGCCGTTACGTTATTAGATAAAACATATCACAAAGCCAAAGATGGCTTATTCATAGCTACTCCGTTTACATATATAAATGCTTCGGCATCGGCTTTGTATGTAAGTAAAGCTAGTGATAAAATGCTTTTAAACAATACAGACGACCAACTTATTTTTGATGACTGCTATGCCTTTATTTCTGAAAATAAATGGCTTATGTCTAGTAAAGAGCGCCCCTCTTTTAGTGCCTATTACAAGCATTTTCATGACAATTTAGGAAGAATTTGTAATTACACATTACATGATCGTGGAACTGCATATTATGTAAATAAAAATCAAACTATTGTAGACGCTAGATATCATATTGAAAAGTCTTCTAAAAGAATGCTTCCTGTATTAATTAAGAGTAACTTTAATAATTGGATCAAGCTATTTTACAGTAATTTAGTACACGGATTTAAATCTCAAATCATACTTTTTTTACTCATTGGTACTTTTATAATTAGTTTTATTAAAACACTAAAATCAACAAATAACAATACACTTATTATATTTTACCTAACATCTTTAATTTTATCTAATGCCCTAATTGTAGCTTTTGCAAGCCACTCTATAATGCGCTATTTATTTTATAACTATTCGCTATTTTTTATCATTGCTATTTTAATCTATAAATACATTCGTGATGTCAAAAACAATTGAATTATCTATTGTTATGCCTTGCTTAAACGAAGCAGAAACATTAGCTACTTGCATTAAAAAGGCTCAAAAGTTCCTTTTAGAAAATCAAGTAAGTGGTGAAGTTATCATTGCTGATAACGGTAGTACTGATGGCTCTCAAAACATAGCAAAAACACTAGGCGCTAAAGTTATTCATGTTGAAAAAAAAGGCTATGGAAACGCATTACGAAGCGGTATTAATTACGCGTTGGGCACTTACATAATAATGGGAGATGCTGATGACAGCTATGATTTTGAATCTCTAAAACCCTTTTTAATTAATTTAAGAAAAGGACATGATTTAGTCATGGGAAATAGATTTAAAGGAGGTATAAAAAAAGACGCTATGCCTTTTTTACACAAATATTTGGGTAATCCTGTGCTTTCCTTTTTAGGTCGCCTATTTTTTAACATTAAAATTGGTGATTTTCATTGTGGCTTACGTGGTTTTTCAAAAGAAGCTTACTACAAAATGAATTTAAAAACCACTGGAATGGAATTTGCTTCTGAAATGATTGTTAAATCAAAACTTAACAACCTATCAATTACTGAAGTTCCTACAATATTACATAAAGATGGTAGGTCACGTCCTCCTCATTTAAATACTTGGCGTGACGGATGGAGACATCTGCGTTTTTTATTATTATACAGTCCTATGTGGTTGTTTTTAATACCTGGTATTCTACTCATGATTACTGGAATTTTAGCTTCTGGAGTATTGATTTCGCAATCTATTATTATTGAAAAAATTGTTTTTGATATACATACATTGCTATACACATCTAGCATGGTGCTTGTTGGTTTCCAATTTTTTGTTTTTTATGCACTAACAAAAGTTTATGCTGTAGAAAACCAATTATTACCTAAAAGCAATAGGTATGAAAAACTCTTTAAATATCTAAATTTAGAGTCTGGATTAATTATTGGGTTTTTACTACTAGCTGCTGGAATTGGCTTAAGTTTTTACGGCATTTCTATCTGGAAGAATTTTGAATATGGAAACTTAAACCCTTCTAAAACCCTTCGAGTTATTATACCTGCAGTATTTACAGGATTACTGGGCATGCAAATTATCTTTTTCAGTTTGTTTTTTAGTATTCTAGGGCTTAAAAACTCAAAACAAACCCAACCTTAATTTTTCTTTATTAACAAATAATATAGGTTTATAAAAACAATGGCTCCGTTTGAAATTATTATAGGCCATGACGTTTGTAACATAAACCCATAAGTCACAAAAAGTACACAACCTATTGTATTTATAATTCGAAGTTTAACTACGTTTTTCATCATAAATGATAGTAGTAAAACAGCCATGGCTGCATAACCAACCCATTCTGTAAATGCTATATTAAAAATCATCATTATGTAGTGTTTGTTCATAAAAAAAAGGAACTCTGAAATTTAGAGTTCCTTTTTTATTGTTTTTCTATATTTAAGAGAACTAGATAGACTTATTTCTTTTTCGTTCTACTTCTGTTAAAAGAATTTTACGTATTCTTAAGTGATTTGGCGTTACCTCTACATATTCATCTTTTTGAATATATTCTAAAGCCTCTTCTAATGAAAACTTAATTGCAGGAACAATTTTTGCTTTATCATCAGCACCAGCACTACGTACGTTACTTAACTTTTTGGTTTTTGTAACATTTACAACCATATCGTCTCCACGAGAATTCTCACCAATAACTTGACCTTCATAAATATCTTCTCCTGGGTCTATAAAAAACTTTCCACGCTCTTGTAGCTTATCAATTGAATAAGGAATTGCTTGCCCTTTCTCCATTGATACTAACGACCCATTTTGACGTTCTGGAATACCTCCTTTTAATGGTTGGTATTCTTTAAAACGGTGTGCCATAATAGCTTCTCCAGCCGTAGCAGTTAGTAACTGATTACGTAATCCGATAATACCTCTAGATGGCACTATAAATTCGCAAACCATACGTTCTCCTTTAGCTTCCATGCTTAACATTTCTCCTTTTCGCATAGTTACCATTTCTATAGCTTTTCCTGAAACTTCTTCTGGTAAATCTATAGTCATTTCTTCAACTGGTTCACATTTTACACCATCAATTTCTTTGATGATAACTTGTGGCTGTCCTATTTGTAATTCATAACCTTCACGACGCATTGTTTCTATTAAAACAGATAAGTGTAATACACCACGTCCAAAAACCATAAACTTATCAGCACTGTTAGTTTCTTCAACACGAAGTGCTAAATTCTTTTCAAGCTCTTTTGTTAAACGTTCTTTAATATGTCTAGACGTTACAAATTTACCATCTTTACCAAAGAAAGGAGAATCGTTAATAGTAAATAACATACTCATTGTTGGCTCATCAATAGCAATTGTTTTTAAGCCTTCAGGATTTTCCCAATCTGCAACTGTATCTCCAATTTCAAAACCTTCTAAACCTACTATAGCACAAATATCTCCTGCTTGAACTTCGTCAACCTTTAATCGTCCTAAACCTTCAAAAACATGAAGTTCTTTTATTTTAGACTTAACTACAGAACCATCTCGTTTTACTAAAGAAATATTTTGATTTACTTTTAACTGACCTCGTGTTAAACGACCAATAGCAATTCTACCTGTGAAAGATGAAAAATCTAATGACGTAATAAGCATTTGTGTATTTCCTTCAGGAATTTTTGGTGCAGGAATGTGCTCTATAACCA
Organism: Corallibacter vietnamensis; assembly: GCF_039537875.1. Classification (NCBI taxonomy): domain Bacteria; kingdom Pseudomonadati; phylum Bacteroidota; class Flavobacteriia; order Flavobacteriales; family Flavobacteriaceae; genus Corallibacter; species Corallibacter vietnamensis. The sequence continues at coordinate 83,495 of NZ_BAABBI010000002.1, read as the reverse complement.
TATCTAATAATGGCTCAATATTTTCTGACGGCTTTTTCCAATCATCACTCATCCAGTTGTTTTTTGCTGAACCATAAACGGTTGGAAAATCTAATTGCCACTCTTCTGCTCCAAGTTCAAACATTAAGTCAAATACTTTTTCATGAACCTCTTCTGGAGTACAGTTTTCTTTATCTACTTTATTTACAACGACACAAGGTTTTAAACCTAAATCAATCGCTTTTTGAAGTACAAAACGCGTTTGAGGCATTGGTCCTTCAAAAGCATCAACTAATAAAAGTACACCATCTGCCATGTTTAACACACGCTCTACTTCACCACCAAAATCGGCGTGACCAGGCGTATCAATAATATTGATTTTTGTGTCCTTATAAATTACAGAAACATTTTTAGACGTAATTGTGATACCACGTTCACGTTCTAAATCGTTGTTATCTAAAATCAAATCACCAGTATTCTCGTTTTCACGAAATAACTGACAATGGTACATAATTTTATCAACCAAGGTTGTTTTACCGTGGTCTACGTGAGCAATAATTGCAATGTTTTTTATTTGAGCCATAATACTGTGCCTTATTTTAAGCGTGCAAAGGTACGCTATATTTTGATATAATTACTTTTATATTTTCATATTTAGTTAATTAAATGTTATAGTCGATAAAAAACACAATTTTCATCTGTATATTTCGTTAAACAAAATGATTAATAGTAAATAGCCTTTTTAACCAACTTGTGCTTGTCACAGGCGATTTACATCTGAACCCTACAAACCCTTTACAGATGAAATTGATTAACAAATATTCAAAATTTATACCCTACCTATATTTTATAGCGATTATAGCGTATTGGTTTACTAGAGTAAATAGAAGCGAAGGAATTACCGCTTACCCAATCTTATTATTCGGTATTCCGTTTATTTGGCAACTTATAAAACCTAGTAAAAAATTGAACTTTTCTTTAGGTATTATTTTTGTGTGTTTATCATCATATTTAATACTTGCTTACTTATCAGAAGTCTTAAACATTATCAATTTTTCATGTTCTATTGAAAAGTTTATAATGTATAGCGGATTATTTGTTTTCACAAATTTTGCAATGGCTTTATGGATGATAAGAAATAGCATAAAAAAAACCTTTTAAATACGTATCTTTGCATCTTGAAATATGAAATCATAACTAAATGAAACTTCAAGATATACCTAAAATAAAGCATACTGAAGTTAACAATTTTTTCCTTTTATGTGGCCCATGTGCCATTGAAGGCGAAGATATGGCATTACGTATTGCTGAAAAAGTAGTTTCTATAACAGATAAGCTACAAATTCCTTATGTTTTTAAAGGAAGCTTTAAAAAAGCCAACAGAAGTAGAATTGACAGTTTTACAGGAATTGGAGATGAAAAAGCTTTAAAAATACTTCAAAAAGTATCAAACACATTTGACATACCAACAGTAACAGACATTCACGAAGTTTCTGACGCTCAAAAAGCTGCCGAGTATGTTGATGTATTACAAATACCTGCTTTTTTAGTTAGACAAACAGATTTGGTTGTAGCTGCAGCCAAAACAGGCAAAGTTGTAAACTTAAAAAAAGGACAATTTATGAGTCCTGAAGCTATGAAACATGCTGTACAAAAGGTAAAAGATTCTGGCAGCGATAAAGCTTGGATTACAGACAGAGGTACCATGTTTGGGTATCAAGATATGATTGTAGATTTTAGAGGCATTCCTACTATGAGAAACTATGCACCTGTTGTTCTTGACGTTACACACTCACTTCAGCAGCCTAACCAAACAATTGGAGTAACAGGAGGAAGACCTGACATGATAGAAACCATAGCGCGTGCAGGTGTTGTAAATAATGTTGATGGCTTATTTATTGAAACACATTTTGATCCTGCTAATGCAAAAAGTGATGGCGCTAATATGCTACACCTTGATAATCTTGAAAAATTACTAACTAATCTGGTTACTATACGCAAAACCATAAATGCTTTTTAAGCTAATTACACAATTCATTGAAAACACTAAAAACTACGTTGTTAGTAATAGGAATTCTATTGCTTACTTCACAAAAGTCAACTGCCCAAGACAACATAACAGCACCAAAATACTCACAATCTAACAAAGGTAAATTCTTTGTTAGTTGGGGCGGAAATAGAGACACATATTCTAAATCTGACATTACCTTTACTGGAGATAATTATAATTTCACTTTAAGAGATGTAAAAGCTGAAGATAAACCTAAAGGATGGCACATAGATTACATAAACCCAACAAGACTTACAATTCCTCAAACCAATTTAAAAATAGGTTACTTTATTAATGATAAGTATTATGTTGCTGTTGGAGTCGATCATATGAAATATGTCATGACTCAAAATCAATTTGTAAATGTTGATGGCTATATTTCATTAAACCCTAGTAATCCTGGAGCATACCATAATGGACTTTATCAAAATCAGCCTAAACAAGCCACTTGGGATTTTTTAATGTTTGAGCACACAAACGGATTAAATTATGTTTTTGCAGAATTTGGAAGACGCGATGATATTTCTCATCTTTTAAAAATTACAAACACAGATGTTTTCCAAATTAATATTACTGGTGGTGCTGGTGCTGGTGTTTTATACCCAAAAACCAACACGACACTTTTATTAAAACCAAGATATGATGAGTTTCATGTTTCTGGTTACGGCATATCTGCTACCGCAGGTTTAAACCTTACATTCTTTAAACATTTTTTCATTCAAGGTGATTTAAAAGGTGGTTTTATTAATATGTCAGACATTAGAACTACCAATAATTCTGCTGATAGAGCGTCTCAACATTTCTGGTTTGGCCAAAGCATTATTAGCTTTGGGTCTATTTTTAGAATTTAATAAACCCCTAAAAAGCAATAAAATTAGGTTGCCTATATACACAAAAAGCACATAGAAACAACACGAAAAGAATTAACAATTCACCTTAAAACTTTTTGAAGTTAATATAAATGCTAAAAAATTTCCTTTAAAATAATTTACAGAATACAAACTTATGCTAAAATAGCTTTAAGACAACGATAGAACTAATATTTTGGTTTTACCTTATGGTTACAAAACACAAGTGTTTTAAGACTTTAAAAATAACAACCTAAATTATTACAGGTTACTCTTTTCTATTTTTTTCTTGGATATTTCTAACAATATTCGTTGCCATATTCCTTGGAATAATACGTGGTAGCGTTGCTAAAAACTTATTAAACTTCCCAGGAATAGCATACGTTTTTCCTTTCATCATGGCTTGATAACCATACAATGCAACTGATTTTGCATCAGCCATGTTAAATTTAATTTTGTTTTCTGATGAGTCACTAGAAACAACTTCTTGAAAAGATGTTTTTGTTGGCCCAGGACACAAAGCAGTAACCGTAACTCCTGTATCTTTTAGCTCGTTAGCAATTGCCTCTGAAAAGGATAAAATATAACCTTTGGTAGCATAATATAATGACATAAGTGGCCCTGGTTGAAATGCCGCTAATGATGATAAGTTTAAAATTCTGCCAGAACCTGATGCAACCATATCCTTTAAAACCAACTTGGTTAAATGCGTTGTTGTCATCACATGAAGATTTAGCATTTGCGCTTCACGCTCCCAATCAGTTGAGTGAAAGGTTCCAAACAAACCAAAACCAGCGTTGTTTATTAAAACATCAATTTTTGCATGGCCTACGGCATCCATAATATCAACCGCTACATTTTGCACACTCAAATCTTTTTGTAGAATTTGCACATCTACAGAGTAAGTTGCTTCTATCGTTTGTTTGGCTTGTTTTAAATTATCAGAATTTATATCAACCAACACTAGATTGTAAGTGTCTTTGGCTAATAACAGTGCTAATTCGTATCCTAATCCGGATGCACCTCCAGTAATTAAAGCTATTTTACTCATTTTAACTCTATAAAAATTGTATTAATTACCGTTTACATAATCTTGCAGATAAGCAAATCGTTCTGTTAATTTACCTTTTTGTGTTATTCTTGCTCGTTTTAAAATACCTCTTTCGTCATTATTAAAAAAAGCTGGTATAACATGCTCTAAAAACATATCTCCAAAACCTTCACTTGCATCTTTGGGTAATTCACATGGTAAATTATCAACTGCCATTACTGTAATAGCGTTTTCTGCATCAAAGGCAACTTCTTGCTCTGTTTCTGGATCGTATCCATAAAAAGGATCTGCAATGGTTGAAGGTCTTATCGTTGATGCTACAGGACCATCAATATCACATGACACATCGGCCACTAAATTGATTTTAAAGTCGGCTTTTTTAGCGTCATCTCTTGTAAACAGATACGGTGCATTATTTCCGTAAAAATGACCAGCAATAAAAAAGTCTGTTTCTTTTGCATAAGCCATAAAATTACTTTCATAACCTGTAGGGTCTTTATAAAAAGCGTGCTTATTTCCTACTTTTCCATCTTTACGCTTTGCATACTCCATAACATCTGCCATAACATAAACAGGCTCTGTAAATGACGATGTTAAGTATAAAGCATCACTTATTTCTTTTATTTTTAAATGATCTAAAATTTCTTTTGCACCATAAGCCACTTTCCCTGTTCCTGTAAGCAAAACCTTTAAGTTACTAGGCAACGTGATTTTGTCTAACTCTGCTTTTACCTCATCTAAATCGGCTAACGTTTCTACTTTAGGCAATGTAAATAAACCATCTCTTAAGCCTAATGCTCTAAAACCATTATAGGCGCCTACCAACCCTGCATAACGACCAAAGCCTATTAACCTTGCTCCGCTTTTTTTTACTATAGTTTCGTGATCAAACATTTCAATATTTTTCTCAAGCATTGCTTGTAAAAGCTTTCTATTATAAGGTTGCTTTTTTATGGTATGAGAAAAATAGAAATATTTTTTATCGGGAATTAAATTTGGTATAGGCACTTCTTTTACACCTAACATGACATCACAATCTGACACATCATCAGTTACAGTAAAACCTAATTTTCTATATGCTTCGTCTGGAAAAATACGAATGTCACTAGATTCTACTACAAATTCAGCTTCAGGAAATTGTGTTCTTGCTTCTGCTAACTTTTCTGGAGAGAAAACCACACGTCTATCTGGTGGATTTTTTCGTTCCTTTATAATGGCAAACTTGATACTCATATGTTGAAATTATAAGTGTTTATTGATACAAATCTAACCTGACAACAAGATATTTGGTATAGATTTTGCACGAAAATACGTGGATTTAGACTGTTGCACAACTTTTTTTTAGTAACTTCGCTATCCTTTTTCAAAAATGCTTTGAAAAAAACTAATTGGGGTCGACTGGTTTTGACAGCGAGATCAATTAAACGGTAAGCACGTCGCGTAATGACTTTGAAACGCGTAAAAGGCTAGGTCAAACTTTTAAACGGCGAGAATAACTACGCTTTAGCTGCTTAATCTGAATCATAGTAAGATTTGCCTAGGTACACAAGGTGTACAAGCTAAATGTCTCCGGAAAGCCTTGATTGACGGCGTTCCTTTTTGAGGCATCGTAAATGTCAATATAGATTGTAAAGTGCTTCGATTTACTTTTGAAATTTAAGAAGATAAGTTATACGTAGGTTGTCTTTAACCAGCTTATAATCGAAAAAACAAGAAAAGAATAAGCGTGTAGAAAGCCCTTTAATGGCTTGTTTGGACGAGAGTTCGATTCTCTCCGACTCCACCATAATAAAAAAAGCTCTCCAATTTGGAGAGCTTTTTTTATTCAAATGTTTTTATGCTGAGACCTTTGTGTTTCCATTTAGAGATACCTCCTTCTAAATCATAAACTTTAACAAAACCTGCTTCTAAAAGTTTATCTGCACATTTTGCACTTCTGCCTCCAGATTTACAATAAACAATAACAGGTTTGCTTTTATCTAGCCTCTCTATATCTTCATCAAAAGTATCTGAAAAATAATCTATATTTTGAGCATTTGCTATAAAGCCTTCTTTAAACTCTTCAGGAGTTCTTACATCTACCAACTGAATGCCTTCAAGATCTAATATGCTTTGCATTTCTTCGGCTGTGATAACTTCTATATTACCTTCTTTTTTTATTTCTTGACAGCTTAATAGTATGCTAAAAAACAACATCAAACTTAAAGTAGTTGCTAAATGTTTCATAACTTATATGTTTTTAATGGTTTGCTACGTCACCTTCCCATTCGTTAAATCCTCCTAAAAGGTTATGGGTTTGTGTGAATCCTAATTGACTCATTATGGCACAAGCTTGTCCGCTTCTATTTCCTGATCTGCAATACACATAATAGGTTTTGTTCTTATCTAAAGCTTCTACTTGATTTATAAACTCTTGTCCTTGATATATATCAATATGAACTGCGTTTGGTATAAAACCTTCTTCTAGCTCTTCATCTGTTCTTACATCTAGAATAACGGCATCTGCATCATTTGATAATTGCTCTTGCCATTGGTCTTGTGTTAAATCTGCCATAATTATTTCTTTAAATTTACTACAAAATTACTGTTTCTTTATGAAAATGACATAAAAAAAACCGAAGTGTTTGTACTTCGGCTTTTAATTTTTTACTTGACAAGTTTATGCAACGATTATACTTTTATAGTACAACCTATGGCTCTTGTGTGTGTTTCTTGAACTTCTTTTCCTGCTAAAAGGGCATCAACGGCATTTTCAACATACTTTTTGTTTACTGCATTCGCATCTTGGTAGTTATCATCTATGGCTCCAATATACTTTACTTGATTTCCTTTGTCTGTTTTTTGAAGCACATAAACATGTGGTGTTTTTGTAGCGCCATACTTCGGATAAATTTTTTGTCCGGCATCCATTAAATAAGGAAAAGTGAATCCTTTTGCTTTGGCTCTTGCTCGCATAGCTTCCATACTATCGCCTGGTTTTACATCTGTATTATTTGGCATGATTGCTATTACTGGATAACCTTTGCTAGCATATTTTTTGTTTAACGCTTCTATTCTATCTTCATAAGCTACAGCATACGGACATGTATTACAAGTAAATATCACGATAAAACCTTTAGCATCTTTATAATCTGCTAATGATACCATTGTACCATCAATATTCTCTAATTTAAAATCAGTAGCTATATCTCCTACTTTATAACCGCCTTCGTTAGTGATTGTAAAAGCTGAAAAAAGTACTAATGCCATAACTGCAATGGTTGCTTTTAGTGTTTTCATAAGTTATTGGTTTAAAAATTGTTTTAATTCGGTTTCTAACTCGTTATAGTTAAACGACTTTTCATAAAACTGTCGTTTATCTTTATTGTAAATTAATGTGGCAGGAATAGCACCTGACCAGTTTTCTGACACTTTAGGAATCCAAGCATTAGAATCTGGATCATTAAGCACTAATATTTTAGAGTGTAATTTTTCTTTTTGTATAAAAGGTTTTAACTTGCTTTCATATTGATTAGGAAAATCTAAACTCACTAATATAACTTCAACATTCTTATCCTTGTAAGTTTTGTTTATTTTTTCAAAATAAGGAAGTTCCTTAACGCAAGGCGCGCACCAAGTTGCCCAAAAATTAACAACATAAACAGTGTCATCTTTTTTATTTAAATAAGGTTCTACGCCTTTAAAATCATAAACTTCTAGCGAAACTTCTTTTGGAGTTTGATCTGTTTCAGGAATGACTTGTTCTACTTGTTCAGATTTATTTTGGTTGTTACACCCAAACAACACCAAAACTATAATATACTTTAAATACTTCATAAGTTAAAATTAAATATTCATAGATATAAAGTGTATCTGTTTAACAAATTTTTATACAAATAAGCTGACGTCCTATTATTTATCAAAAAAACATTGTGTTTTTACAATTTCATTTCTATATTTGAGGCCTACAAACATATCAAATGAATATAATTTTAAATAATACTTGGTGGTGGCAATTCCGAAACACAAATTTCGTGAATTAACCCTATCGTATATTTAAATTTTAAAATATCCAGAAAGGCTTGTCATTCACGACAAGCCTTTTTTAATTTATAAAACAAATGAAAACATTTAGTTTATACACACACTACAAAAAAATACTTGCAGACACTATTACACCTGTTAGCATATACTTGAAAATACGCGACAAGTACCCTAACAGTATTTTATTAGAAAGTAGTGACTATCACGCAAATGATAATAGCTTCTCATACATATGCTGCAATCCTATTGCATCTATAAAAGTTAAAAATGAGATTATTACTGAACAATTTCCAGATAATAGTCAACTAACTACTAATATAAAACCGGGAGTAAATGTTACCGAAAGAATACACAAGTTTACACAACGTTTTAAAGTAGATACTGACGAAACATTTAAATTTATAAATAATGGTGTTTTTGGCTACATGGCATACGACGCTGTTCGTTATTTTGAAAATATTGATATTTCAAAAAAAGCAAATCATCAAGATATTCCGGACATATACTATGCTGTTTACCAAAATATTATCGCTATAAATCATCATAAAAACGAAGCATATATTTTTGCTCATTGTTTTGACACTGACAATAACATAGATGAAATTTATCAACTTATAACGTCTAAAAATTATGCTGGTTTTAATTTTTCAGTTGATGGCGCCACAACTTCTAATTTAACTGATGACGAATATAAAGAACACGTAGCGTTAGCTAAAAAACATTGTGCTCGTGGTGATGTATTTCAGCTGGTGCTTTCTAAAAAATTCTCTCAAGCATTTAAAGGCGATGAATTTAACGTATATCGTGCCTTAAGAAGCATTAATCCGTCGCCTTACTTGTTCTATTTTGACTATGGCGATTTTAAAATCTTTGGCAGCTCTCCTGAAGCGCAACTCATAGTCAATAAAGGCAAAGCTGAAATTCACCCAATCGCAGGCACATTTAAACGCACAGGAAACGATGAGAAAGATGCTGAACTAGCAAAAAAACTATCAGAAGATATTAAAGAAAATGCCGAACACGTTATGCTTGTTGATTTGGCTAGAAACGACTTAAGCCGTCACGGCAATGCAGTTTCTGTTGAAACATACAGAGAAGTACAATTCTTCTCTCATGTTATCCATTTAGTAAGTAAAGTTACAGGCAAAAAACATGAAAATTCAACAACCATGCAAGTTGTTGCCGACACTTTTCCCGCTGGTACTTTAAGCGGAGCTCCAAAGCATAAAGCCATGCAATTGATTGAAAAGTATGAAAAAACAAGTAGAGACTTTTATGGCGGCGCTATTGGTTTTATGGATTTTGAAGGAAATTTTAATCACGCCATAATGATACGAACGTTTTTAAGTAAAAATCATCAGCTACACTGGCAAGCTGGCGCAGGAATTGTATCTAAATCAAGCCCTGAAAACGAACTTCAAGAAGTGTATAATAAATTAGGCGCCTTAACAAAAGCCATTGAACTTGCAGAAACCATTTAGTTATGAAAAAAGTATTAGTTATTGACAATTACGATAGTTTTACCTACAATTTGGTACACTACCTAGAAGATTTAGATTGTGACGTTACAGTAAAACGAAATGACCAACTTCATATAGACGATGTTGAAGCCTTTGATAAAATTGTTTTATCTCCAGGACCTGGAATTCCTGACGAGGCTGGCTTGTTAAAACCTATTATAAAAAAATATGCGGCTACTAAAAGCATTCTTGGCGTTTGCTTGGGTCAACAAGCTATTGGCGAAGTTTTTGGCGGTTCTCTTATAAACCTAGAAGCTGTTTACCACGGTGTTGCTACAAACATTACCGTTACAGTTGATGATGAACCCTTATTCAAAGGACTAGATAAAACCATAAGTGTTGGTCGCTACCATTCTTGGGTTGTAAACGAAACACTTCCTGAAACGCTTGAAGCAACATCTTTTGATGACAACGGACAAATCATGTCGTTACGCCATAAAATATATGATGTTAAAGGCGTGCAATTTCACCCAGAATCTGTGTTAACACCTGATGGAAAAAAAATGTTAGAAAATTGGGTTAATTCTTAAAATCTAATCATTGAATTTAAAAAATTAAAAATCTTTCAGTTTTACAGAAATCATTATGAAACATATATTAAACAGACTTATAAATCAAGAAAGCATCTCTACCGAAGAAGCGAAACAAGTTCTTGTTAATATTTCTAAAGGAGATTATAATCAAAGTCAAATTGCATCATTCTTAACCGTGTATATGATGCGAAATATTACCATAGAAGAGTTACAAGGATTTCGAGATGCCTTGCTAGAACTTTGTATCCCTGTAAATTTAGACGCCTACAATGCGGTTGATTTATGCGGTACTGGCGGAGATGGCAAAGACACTTTCAATATTTCAACACTAGCATCATTTGTAACAGCTGGTGCTGATGTAAATGTTACAAAGCATGGTAATTATGGCGTTTCTTCTGCTTGCGGATCTTCAAACGTATTGGAATATTTAGGTATAAAATTTAGTAATGATATTGCGTTTTTAAAAACCTGTTTAGATGACGCTGGTATTTGTGTGCTTCACGCACCTTTATTTCACCCTGCTATGAAAAATGTGGCGCCTATTCGTCATGATTTAGGTGTAAAAACATTTTTTAATATGCTTGGTCCAATGGTTAATCCGTCGTTTCCAAAAAATCAAATGGTTGGTGTTTTTAGTTTAGAATTACTTCGTTTATACAGCTATTTATATCAAACCACAGATAAAAACTATAATATTGTTCATGCACTAGACGGTTATGACGAAATCTCTCTTACTGGAGCTGCAAAAGTCACAAACAACAATACAGAGCTTGTTTTAAACCCGTCAGATTTTGGTATAGACACATTAAACCAAAATGCCATACACGGTGGAAATTCTATTGAGAGTTCTGCTAAAATTTTCATGCATGTTTTACAAGGTCAAGGCACCGAAGCTCAAAATCATGTGGTTTGCGCTAATGCTGCTTTGGCTATTTCTACAGTAAAAAACACATCAATTCAAGAAAGTTTTGAATTAGCAAAACAATCATTAATGAGCGGAAATGCAAAAAAGCGTTTTGATAAGCTCGTAGCTTTAAGCCAATAATTTATGGACATACTTAATAACATAGTCATTGATAAGCGACAAGAAGTTAAGATAAAAAAGTCTCTAATACCTGTAAAGCAGTTAGAACAATCTGTTTTATTTGAAAGAGCTACCATTTCACTTGCAAAAAACTTATCAAAAAGTACAACCGGAATTATAGCAGAGCACAAACGTCGTTCGCCTTCAAAAGAAGTCATAAATCACAAACTCAATGTGTATGATGTTGCTTCAGGCTATGAAAAGGCTAATGTTTGTGGCATGTCTGTTTTAACTGACGGCAAATATTTTGGTGGTTCTCTAGATGATTTACTAATAGCAAGAGCCAGCTGCAATATACCTTTGCTCCGAAAAGAGTTTATTATCGATTCTTATCAAATTATTGAGGCTAAAGCTCATGGTGCAGATGCTATTTTACTTATCGCAGCCATTCTTACCAAAGATAAGATTAAGCAATATTCTGAATTAGCAAAAAGCTTAAACCTTGATGTACTTTTAGAAGTTCATAATGAAGAAGAGTTACATAAATCTATCATGCCTAGTTTGGATATGATTGGCGTCAACAATAGAAACCTAAAAACTTTTGAAGTAAGTTTAGAAACTAGCAAAAGTTTAAGCTCACTAATACCTAACGACTTTGTAAAAGTTTCAGAAAGTGGTATCAGCGCTATTGATGCTATAAAAACCTTACAACCTTTTGGCTACAAAGGATTTCTAATTGGAGAAAACTTTATGAAAACTGATAATCCTGGTGCAAATGCTAAACAATTTATAGAATCTTTAAAGTTATGAAGCTAAAAGTATGTGGCATGAAATATCAAGATAACATCACTAACGTTGCCAACTTGCAGCCTGACTATCTAGGCTTTATCTTCTACGAAAACTCAAGTAGGTATTTTGAAGGGGATATTCCTGAACTACCAAAAGGGATAAAAAAAGTTGGTGTTTTTGTGAATGCCGAAAGTGATTACATAATATCAAAAATAAAAAAACACAGTTTAGATGTTATTCAACTTCACGGAAGCGAATCTGCTGATTTTTGCAACGAATTAAAGCAAACCCTATTAAGCCATCCTATTGAAATCATTAAAGTATTTTCAATAAAAGACCAATTCAACTTTGATACTTTAAAACCCTATGAGGCCGTTTGCGATTACTTTCTTTTTGACACCAAAGGAAAATTGCCAGGCGGAAATGGCTATGTATTTAATTGGGAGATTCTTAATAATTATCCATCTACAAAACCTTATTTTTTAAGTGGCGGCATAGGACTGGATGAATTAAAAAACATACATGCATTTACAAAAACAACGGCTTCAAAATATTGCTATGCCATAGATGTAAACAGCAAATTTGAAGACAAACCCGGTTTAAAAAATTTAGAAAAACTACAAGAATTCTACACACAATTATGAACTACAATATAAACGAAAAAGGCTATTATGGAGAATTTGGAGGCGCATACATTCCTGAAATGCTTTATCCAAATGTAGAAGAGCTACGTCAAAACTACCTTAAGGTAATGAACGAACCTAGTTTTAAAACCGAGTTTGATGAGCTTTTAAAAAACTATGTTGGCAGACCTTCTCCGCTTTACTTTGCCAAGCGCCTATCTGAAAAATACCAGACCAAAATTTATTTAAAACGAGAAGACCTCAACCATACAGGCGCTCATAAAATAAACAATACTATTGGACAAATTCTTATGGCAAAACGCCTAGGCAAAACAAGAATTATTGCTGAAACAGGTGCTGGTCAACATGGTGTTGCCACGGCAACAGTTTGTGCGTTAATGGGAATAGAATGTATTGTTTACATGGGAGAAATTGACATTGCTAGACAAGCACCTAACGTTGCTAGAATGAAAATGCTAGGCGCTACCGTTGTGCCTGCAACATCAGGAAGCAAAACCTTAAAAGACGCAACTAACGAAGCTATAAGAGATTGGATAAACAATCCTATTGACACGCATTATATCATAGGCAGTGTTGTTGGTCCGCATCCTTATCCAGATATGGTAGCCAGATTTCAATCTGTAGTTTCTGAAGAAATTCAATGGCAGCTTAAAGAACACGAAGGAAAAAGCAATCCTGACTATGTTATTGCTTGTGTTGGTGGTGGCAGTAATGCTGCGGGTGCTTATTATCATTTTTTAGAAAACGAACATGTAAACCTTATAGCGGTTGAAGCTGCTGGTCATGGCATACACTCTGGAGAAAGCGCGGCAACATCTGTATTAGGTAGAGAAGGCATTATACATGGTAGCAAAACACTTCTTATGCAAACTAAAGACGGGCAAATTACCGAGCCCTACTCTATCTCTGCCGGATTAGATTATCCTGGCGTAGGACCTATGCATGCACATTTATATACATCTGGTCGTGCTGAATTTATTGCTGTAACAGATAACGAAGCCATGAATGCTGGTTTAGACCTATGTAAACTAGAAGGTATTATTCCTGCTATTGAAAGCTCACATGCGCTTGCTGTTTTTGAACAGAAAAAATTCAAACCAAATGATATTGTAGTCGTGAGTCTATCTGGTCGTGGCGACAAAGATTTAGCAACATATATTAAGCATTTTAATTTATAACGATGAACAGAATTCAACATAAACTTAACGAAGATAAAAAGTTACTTTCTATATATTTCACTGCAGGCTACCCAAACCTCAATGATACAGTTGCAATAATTCAAGACCTTGAAAAAAGTGGTGTTGATATGATAGAAATAGGACTTCCTTTTAGTGATCCACTAGCTGATGGTCCTACCATTCAAGCAAGCTCTACGAAAGCATTAAAAAATGGTATGACAACCGAAGTGCTTTTTAAACAATTAAAAGACATCAGAAAAAGTGTGTCTATCCCACTAATTATCATGGGTTATTTTAATCCAATATTGCAATTTGGTGTTGAAGCGTTTTGCAAAAAATGTAACGAAATAGGCATAGATGGACTCATCATTCCTGATTTACCTGTTGATGTATATCACGAACATTACAAGTCTATTTTTGAGAGCTACGGACTTATTAATGTATTTTTAATTACGCCGCAAACCTCTGAAAAGCGCATTCGTTTTATAGATAGCATATCAAACGGTTTCATTTATATGGTTAGTAGCGCTAGTGTTACTGGAAGTAAAACTGGGTTTGGTGACAAGCAAACACAATATTTTGAACGCATTAAAAATATGAACCTAAAAAACCCACAGGTTATAGGTTTTGGTATATCAAATAAAGAAACATTTACACAAGCAACAACGTATGCTAAAGGCGCCATTATAGGCAGTGCTTTTATAAAACATATAACAAATAATGGTGTTGAGACCATTGACGAATTCACCAAACAAATAAGAATCTGATTTTAAGATAGTTTTAATAAAATTCTGTTTAAAATTTGTTAGATTATAATGAATCAAAAAACAAAAATATTATGGGAACTATTGAAGATAAAAGAAAATTTAAACCTAAAAAAGAACAAAACAACCCTACAAACCCTACTGGTAACACCAATCAAAATACCAACCAGTTTGATATTGATAAGGACACTATTAAAGAACAGCAAAACAAAAGCTAATTTTTAAAAACACATAAACACTCCTTAAAACCTATTCATTACCGAATAGGTTTTTATATTTACAGCTTTTTACAATTTAAAAATATGCCTTTAAACATTGTTTTAATAGAACCCGAAATACCTAATAACACAGGAAACATAGGCCGATTAGCATTAGCAACAGGATCAAAACTACACCTTGTAAAACCTTTTGGTTTTGAAATAAATGATTCCAGACTAAAACGTGCAGGATTAGATTATTGGCAACATCTTGATGTTATTTATTATGATAATATTGATGATTTTTTTCAAAAAAACAGCAATGCAAACATGGTATTTCTTTCTAGTCACGGCAAGAAACAACACTGGGATATTACATTTGAAGACAATCTATTTTTAGTTTTTGGTAAAGAATCTGTAGGCTTACCCAAAAATATCACAACGCAACACCAAGATCATTTATTTAAAATTCCCTTATACAGTGAGCACATACGTAGCTTAAACCTATCAAATGCAGTAAGCATTATTGTTTACGAAGGTTTACGTCAACTACAATAATACAATTCAAAAGCAAGATAAACCCACTAACCATTTATTTTTTGTAACAAATTCAC
Source organism: Corallibacter vietnamensis (assembly GCF_039537875.1). Taxonomy (NCBI): domain Bacteria; kingdom Pseudomonadati; phylum Bacteroidota; class Flavobacteriia; order Flavobacteriales; family Flavobacteriaceae; genus Corallibacter; species Corallibacter vietnamensis. The sequence continues at coordinate 68,281 of NZ_BAABBI010000002.1, read as the reverse complement.
ACACACTTGTACTGATATGTAAACAGATCAATATCAACTTGTAAAGCTGATTACATAAAAATATCATAACATGAAAAGTGTATTAAAAAAAATATTAAAATGGTGTCTTATTCTATTTGCGCTCTATATGGCGATAACCACAATAATTTTGGGTTATCAAGATACTGACTCCGAAAAAGGAATTTATAATTTTTATTGGTCTGGTATAAATGCGTTTTGGAAAAACGACAAACCATTTGGTTTTAAAATAAAGCAACCCATAGAAACAAAATTTAATGGTGCAGATGGCCCATATGTTTATAAAGATTCTGTTTTCTCTATATCTAAAAACAATGCGTTAAGTAAAATAAAACTTGATACTTCAAAACCTCTTACAGTTGTTACTAACAACACAAGCCTTCCTAGCTTTACTGTGTCGCTCAATAAAAACTTAAGCCAAGAAAATGACCACTATGACATGCCCAAAAAGCTAATAGCCATTTCTGATATAGAAGGAAACTTTGACGCATTATATAGCTTTTTATTAGCAAACCATGTTATTGACAAACAAGCCAATTGGATTTTTAATGATGGGCATTTAGTATGCAACGGAGATTTTTTTGATAGAGGTTCTGAAGTAACACAAGTACTTTGGCTTATATATCATTTAGAAAATCAGGCATTATTACATGGCGGAAAAGTACATTTCATTATGGGAAACCATGAAATCATGAACCTATACGGCCATATAAAATATAATGATCAAAAGTATATTCACGCTGCAAAACAAATTTGTAAAACAAAAAACTGGAATACATCTATAAAACAATTATACAGCCAAGATTCAGAATTAGGAAGATGGTTACGCACTAAAAATATTGTTGAAAAAATTGGAACCATCATTTTTGTTCACGGAGGATTGAATAAATACCATTTAGAAAATGCTTATGATATTAACGAGTTAAATACAATTGCAAGAAAATATTACGGCAAGGTTCCTTCAAAAGCCAATATCAAAAATGATAGAGACGAAATTATTGTCAGCGGAATAAATAGCCCGTTCTGGGACAGAAGGCTTAATTTAGACACCAAACACAAACTTGCGCTTAAAGCTAGTGGTATTGATATTAACCCAACAACACAAGAAACTGTAAATGCTATTTTAAAGCATTTTAAAGCCTCAAAAATTGTAATTGGCCACTCGCTTGTTAATGATATACAAACTGATTATAATGGTAAAGTTATTAAAATAGATGTGAAACACGGTTTAGAAATGAACTCTGGAAAAACTAAAGGATTACTAATTGAAAACAATAATTTTTACAAGATTAATGATTTAGGAGACAAGCTATCACTAAAACACTAACTACCAACTCACAAATAACCATAAAACCCAATGGGTTTGTAAAAATTTTAACTACTTTTAGAAGCACAAACATAATATAGATAAACACACTAGTGCGTTTATCTATATGTTGTACACCATTTGAGAAAAGCAATCTACATAGCATTAATATTTGGGGTTTTGGTTTCTTGTAAAGAGAAAACCAAACCAGAAAAAGCGGAAAATAAACCGACTGAAATTCCTGCGTGGAAAGTTGATTTGGATACAATTTTGGAAAAGAACAATCCAAAAAATCTTGACCTTTCTAAACATCAGTTGTTTATCGACACAACTCGGAATTCAGAAACGTTTAAAAGACTGATTAACTCGAAACCAAACCGAATGGATAATGACGCAATTTCATATCACGAAAAAGAAATTGCAAAAAAGCATAAACCAATAAAAATTGACCTAAAAGAATTTCCAAGGCATTGGATAAGTTTAAAAAAACTCAACAATGAATTTGTGATTTATGAACCTTGTGATGGAAATACAACCGCTTTTGAAATAAATGAAAGTTCAGTTCTATTCTTCTACCAACTGGAACCTCACACTGACTTGATATCTGATTTAAGGAAAATAACGGAAAATGAAATCTCATTGGAATTAAGAACTGTTCCACAAAAAACGGATACTGAAAAAACTGAACTGACCATAAAACCAACCGAATTTGAAAATGTCTATTTGCTAACTTATAGTTTTGGCGAATGGTACGTGACACCAAAAGAAAAAGTGTCTGAATTTGATATTGTGGTTAATCATTGTCCGACAATGAAAAGAATGGAATTTAAAGGATTTGACAAAAAATAACGTAAATAAAGCACTACATACAACAATATATAACCGCAATTACGGCGGATTCGACTACTTCTGACACGAGCACAAAGTGCGAACTGGCAAAGCAATCCACTCGGAATTGCTCACGTCTGTGCTCAACCAAAAAATAATCGCTAATTTGCACGCAACGAAACCATATACAAACACGCTAGCTCCAATTTGATGAGAATAAAACTTAACATATTATTAGCCCTACTGTTATTTACAATAACCGTAAAAAGTCAATCAAGCTATTCTGGTTATTTAGGAAAATCTCCAATCACATTAGTAATGTACCATTATAGTGACGGAGTTTCTTTAGCTTATTACGCATACAATAATTATGACAACCCAATAACCATTAATGGGAAACTTAAAAATGGTGAATTATGCCTTTTCGAAAAAGATAAAAACGGAAACAATATCGCAACATTAGTCTTTGAAAATTTCGATGATAAAAAAGAAGAAATTAAAGGAACCTGGATTAAATCTGACAAATCAAAAACTTATCAAATTTCATTACACAAAGATTTTGAAATTTATTACGGAGACAATTTAGAGTGGACAGGCTATGAATTACTTCAGTCAAAATCTACAAAACAACATTATTTTAAAACCATAATAAATAAAGAAAAAGATAACTTTTATGCAAGAATAGCAGGTATTAAAATATTTGAAAAAAAGACAGATAAGTTAATTCAAACTATTGAATTAGACTGCCAATTATTCGGAATAGACAACGTAAGTGTAGGTGATTATAACTTTGATGGAATTGAAGATTTTTCGGTCTTTGAAGGAAGTTATGCAGGTCCAAATACGTCAAGTATTTACATTTTAAGAGTCCCTAACTCTAATCAATATTTAAAAAGTAATTTTAGTGGCATCTCTTTAGCATTTGACAATGATTCAAAACTCATTTACGAACACAATCAATGTTGTGCAGGCAGAAGCCATATGAATGCTACCTATAAAGTAGTCAACAATGAAATGATTTTAATTGAAAAAAAATGCCTGGAATATAATGACGAAAAAGAAGATTTTATTGAAACCAAATGTGAATAACAACGCTGTATAACACCGCATATAACCGTTACTAACACACAGCTCACTCTTTATGCTCGTGTCTCAAGCTTTTCTATTCGGTTTGTATTTGCTAAATTAGTGCACAACCCACGCAACAAACCTTACACAAACACATTGACTAAAAGCTAAAAAAACAAATGAAAAATATATTAGCCTTTATAATTCTAACTTTGACTTTTAATTGTTTCTCACAAACGCAAACAGAAATGAATCAAGAAGCTTATGATTTATTTCATGAAGCTGACAAAGAATTAAACAATGTTTATAATAAGATTCTTACTACATATAAATCAGATGCAATTTTCATAGAAAACCTAAAAAAATCACAACGTATTTGGATAAAATTTCGTGATTCAGAATTAGAAATGAAATATCCAAATTATAAAACACCCCATTATGGTTCATCACATCCTATGTGCAGAGCTTTTTACTTAAAAGAATTAACTGAAGAAAGAACTAAAAAACTAAAAGTTTGGCTTAATGGAATTGAAGAAGGCGATATGTGTTCAGGTTCAGTAAAAACAAATTAAAAACCAATTATCAATACCATATATAATTTATTGCTAGTTCCCACCTACGTCCTACACAAGCAAAGCGAACTGGCTAAGCAAAATCCTCCCGGACTTTCTATCTGTGATTTATTTGCCAACTTTAGTGATTAAAACACACAACTATTCTTATATAAGCACGCTGTAAGCAAGCTAAAAATTCGAACTCTAAATAAAAAAAAGGCCAACCCATAAAGCCTCCTTTCACCAATCTACAACGCATTTCATCGGATAAAAACAACACTTTATCGATAAAAAATTTGCAAGTCTCAAAAACCTTTTCTATATTCACCTCGTTTTAAGCACATTAGCCAGTACATCGCGAGGTACAACTAAAAGCCAAAAACACACGCTCCCTTTCTATTAATAGCCAAAACACAGGCTATACCGCATGGTCGTGGCAGTAACGCCTGTATAAAAAAACCGGAAAATGGCCAACCCAAGTCTTTATTAACCTAAAACAACTAAAATCATGAAGACACAAGTAAAAAACAGTTCTAAAACGCAAACAGCCAACGAACTAATCAATCAAGCGGCACAAATGCCAAAACAACTATTGGAAAAACACAAAATCCAATTACCACAAACCACCAGTACCCAGCCTGTAACAAGCAAAAATGTTACAAAACAACCCCAGCTCAAACAAGCGCGTACCTCAGGCTATTACGAAACCGGTATGGCGCTAAACATCACCCACGGTATACAAGTAGTAGACTACCTCATTACCTATGACACCAATTACAACCCTAGCAATCCCGCCATTGCCGTAGCCAGCCTTGAAGCCATGAACACCAAAGGCCAGGACCTCCTAGACAGCGCCCGTGCAAAAATGCAAGAAAAAAAGAACACCACACAAGCCCGTCAAGATGTGTATCGCAACCTCAAAACACTAGCAACACGCATCCTAAACGAGCTAAAAGCTTCTGGCGCACCACTAGCAACCATAGACAAAGCCAAGCACTATGTACTAAAAATCCGTGGGCAACGTATCATCAAGATAAACCCTAACAGCACCGCAAAACACATCAGTGCTAGTCAAACCTCATTTACAGAGCAAATTCAGCACCTTACAGACCTTATTAATGTGCTATCAACCTGCACCCAGTATCAGCCCAACATACCCGAGCTGCAACTCACCGCACTCACAAACAAACGCGATGCCATGAAAGCCACCAACAATGCCGTAAGCACCGCACAAGCCGTATGGAGCACCTCACGCCTAGAGCGTAACAAGTTCTTCAACGAACCCGTAACAGGCTATGTAGATACCTTTCTAGCTGTAAAACGTGCCGTAAAAGCCATCTTTGGTGCCAGCAGCCCGCAGTATCAACAAATAAGTGGGCTTACCTTTACACGTATAAAAAGTTAAGCTGGCTTTAGGAGTAAAATCTCCTAATTATTTTTTAAACCACGAATGCTTTAGTGTTCGTGGTTTTTTTTATACCCTCAAACCACCATGTCATGCCACACCTGGTGCAGAACCTAAACAAGCGCTCCAGCAATAACAGCACACAAATAACCATAAAACCCAATGAGTTTGTAAAAATTTTAACTACTTTTAGAAGCATAAACATCATATAGATAAACACACTAGGGTGTTTATCCACATGTTAGGCATAATTAACACAAACACCATCGAATGGATATAGAAATTTGGACAAAAAGACACTTTACTGCAAAATCAAAAATTGAATGGAACTGCCCAAATTGCGGAAATAATACACTTCAATTAGTAAGCGAAGACTTTAAATCCGAAGAAACAGTTCCTTCAAAAGATTATAGAGCTAAAAACGATGATTGGGAAATCGAATGGATAAGTCTGACATTCAATGGACGATTAAAATGCAAAACTTGTAGTGAGAATGTGTTTTTTACTGGAATAGGAAATCCTGAACATAGCGGATATTACGATTATGAACTTGACGATTATCACGAAGAATACACAAATACTTTTACACCGACATTTTTTCAACCAACAATAAATATTTTTAATATTCCAAAAAAATGTCCTGACACTGTTAAGGAACAAATTTGGGACTCTTTCAAGTTATTTTGGTGTGATTTATCATCTTGCGCCAATAAAATAAGAATAGCTCTAGAAGTGTTATTAAACGAAGAAAAAGTCAAACGATTTGAAGTCGTAAGCGGGAAACGTAAACCAATCTCACTACATCGAAGAATACAGTCTTATAGTAACATAGAAGTACGAGATTTATTTTTAGCGATTAAATGGATAGGCAATACAGGAAGTCATACAGGCGAAGTGGAAACTATTGATATTATTGAAACATATAAACTGTTGGAATATTCTTTAAAGAAATTATACACTAATGAAGAAGAGGAAATAAAGAAAATTACGAAAGAAATTAATAAGAGGAAAGGCACAAGAAAACGAAAATAACTATGCCTAACACCGTGTATAATTCATTGCTAGTTATAGCCTACTTACGAAAGTCCTCGCGGACTTTCTATCTGTGATTTATTTGCTAACTTTAGTGCTTAAACCACGCAACGAAATCATACACAAACACGTTGGCAGTAATTTGAGAAAAACATTAACTAATTAAAAACAAAACACTTCAAGAAGAGTGAATAGAATTGAAATAATAGACAAAATTGGTGCTCAATACCAAATTGGAAATACTGAATCTGGAGAATTTAGTTACTCATCTGCACTTAAATCAATCGGAAAAGATATTAAGGATTTTCAGAAAGGTGATACAGGAACAAACCATCAATATTTAGATATAAGATTTGAAAATGAACGACTTTGTATTTTGATAGAAACAAAGAACAAGTTTAGTAAATGGAATAAAGAAAAAATTCAGAAACAATTACAAGACTATGTCCGCTTTGAAAAAGCTTATTCTGACAAAAGAATTGTTGCAATTCTTGCCGAAACAGAAGGTGACGATATTTGTGTTTGGTATGGTCAATCAGTAATTATAGATGATGAACATATAGTTCTTGAAGAAACTAAACTAAAAACGTTTGAAGAGTATGAAGAAATATGCTTTGGTAAAGTTAACGATAAAATCAAAGTAATTGATTCTATCAAAACCCTTAATGAAAAACTACATTCAGACGGTGTAAATGAAAAATTAAGAAGCCAATTCGTTGGTACTTGCCTTTTAGCATTAAAAAATGGTTTAGTCTATGAAAACATTAAGGATACAATTAACCCTAAAACAGGGAAACCTCTAAAAGCAGAAACAGTAGTACTCAATAACATCAAAGATATTTTAGAAGGATTATTAACTAAAAGCGGTAGTATAAACAAGGCTAGTAAGTTAGCAATTCTTAACAATAAAGTTTTAGATGACCAAGATGTTCAAAGTCTTACTTATAAAGAATTAACTGATATTTTAAAGTTTATAGACACTAATATAGTTCCTTACATAAACGATAAAAATACGGCAGGACAAGATTTGTTGAATTTGTTCTTTACAACCTTTAATAAATATGTAGGAAAATCTGATAAAAACCAAGCTTTTACACCAGACCATATATGTAGTTTTATGAGTAAAGTTGTTGGTGTTAATAAACATTCAAGGGTTTTAGACCCTTGTTGCGGTAGTGGTGCTTTTCTGGTAAGAGCTATGACAGACGCAATGGATGATTGCGAAAGCGAAGATGAACGAGAAAAAGTAAAACAAGAGCAAATTTTTGGAATTGAATATGAAGCAGGCGCATTTGGCTTGTCATCTACAAATATGTTAATTCACGGAGATGGAAACTCGAATGTTGTCCAAGACTCATTATTTAACAAAGGTAAATGGATTGAAAATAATGACATCAATGTAGTATTGATGAATCCGCCGTATAATGCTACAAAAAAGTTTTGTAATTCCGATTATACGAAAAATTGGGATAGTAAGAAAAAAGAAGACCCTTCAAAAGGTTTCCATTTTGTTGAATGGGTAGCAAGACACGTTTCACCATTAACTAAAATGGCAGTATTACTTCCAATGCAGGCAGCTATAGGTAATAGTAGAGATGTCAAGGAGTTTAAGAAAAAAATGCTAGATAACTACACTTTAGAAGCTGTATTTTCTTTACCTGTTGAAGTATTTTATCCAGGTGCAGCAGCAGTTGCTGTGTGTATGGTGTTTGACCTTTCACAAAAACATATTAAAGCAAATAAAGAAACCTTTTTTGGATATTATCGAGACGATAAATTCACAAAAAGGAAAGGACTTGGTAGAGTTGAAATGACTGATGAGAAAGGAAATAGTTTATGGGCAAAAACAGAAGAATTATGGCTTGATTTGTTTAAAAACAAAAAGCAAGTAGCAGGTTTATCTGTTATGCGGAAAGTTAGTTGGAAAGATGAATGGTTGGCAGAAGCATATATGGAAACTGATTATAGTAGTCTTGAATCCGATGATTTTGAAAAAACAATTAGAGATTATTATTCATACATAATTAAAGATGGTGGCGAAAATGCTTAACACAGATAATTGGGAAGAATTTTGTTTGAATGATTTATTCGATATTGGTCCCGGTAAATACCATAGTAAGGATGAGTACGATGAAGGTCTTACACCTTATGTCACAGCTTCAGCAAATAATAACGGCATAGCACAGAGAATTAGCTTAACACCTGATTTTAAAGGTAATGCTATAACAACAGGTAAGGTTGGTTGCACAGCATTTTATCAAATAGAAGACTTTTGTGCTTCGAGCGATGTTAATATTTTCAGAGCAAGTAAATTTAAAATGACTTCTAAAATAGGTGTTTTTATTGCGTCTATCATCAATTTTTCTGAAAATTACAAATGGACTTACGGCAGACAATGTCGTGTAGGTGATAGTAAAAAAATTGTTATAAAACTGCCTATTTCATTTGATAAAAATCATAATCCAATAATTGATAATGAAAAGAAATTTAACCCTAAAGGTTATGTTCCTGATTTTAAATTGATGGAATCAATTATTGAAAATAAAATAAATAACAGTCCAATTGGAAACTCATTAAAAACAAAAAACCGAAACAATAAAGCCTCATTTGAAACAGAAAATTGGAAAGAATTTTATTTGCATAAGCTTTTTAACATTACTATGGGTAATGGAATAGATGCTAATAAGACTACTAATTTTGACCCAAAATATAACTATGTATCGAGAGATAGTAATGGAAACGGTGTTGTTTCTGTAGTGGATGAAATAAATGGCGAAGACCCTTTCCCTGCAGGTGCAATGTCTGTTTCTTTAGGCGGAAGTTTTTTAGGGTCTTGTTTTATTCAAAAAAAGCCGTTTTATACAGCTCAAAATGTTGCCGTTTTAAGAGAAAAAGAATCACTTTCGCTTCATACTAAACTTTTTATTTCTTCTCTAATTCGTAATGAATGTAAAGTTAAATATTTAGCATTTGGTAGAGAATTAAATTCTCATATAAGGAAAGATTTTACAATCAAACTTCCAGTCTTAAAAAAAGGAAATGAAACTGTTATTGATAAAGAAAAAGATTATTCTGAAAATGGATATGTACCTGATTGGAAACTTATGGAAGAAATTATCAAAAAACTTCCTTATGGAGATAGAATTGAATAAAAAACTACAGCCAACAATGCCTATAAGTAATAGCGCTGTCCTCAACTACGCCTATTCAGCCATTCCAGAGTTCTGATTAACCATTCCAGAGTTCTGATTGACCATTCCAGAGTTCTGATTAACCATTCCAGAGTTCTGATTAACCGTTCCAGAGTTCTGATTAACCATTCCAGAGTTCTGATTAACCATTCCAGAGTTCTGATTAACCGTTCCAGAGTTCTGATTAACCGTTCCAGAGTTCTGATTAACCGTTCCAGAGTTCTGATTAACCATTCCAGAGTTCTGATTAGCCATTCCAGAGTTCTGATTAACTGTTCCAGAGTTCTGATTAGTCATTCCAGAGTTCTGATTAACCGTTCCAGAGTTCTGATTAACCGTTCCAGAGTTCTGATTAACCGTTCCAGAGTTCTGATTAACCGTTCCAGAGTTCTGATTAACCATTCCAGAGTTCTGATTAACCGTTCCAGAGTTCTGATTAACCGTTCCAGAGTTCTGATTAACCGTTCCAGACTTTTGATTGACCGTTCCAGAGTTCTGATTGACCATTCCAGAGTTCTGATTAACCATTCCAGAGTTCTGATTAACCATTCCAGAGTTCTGATTAGCCATTCCAGAGTTCTGATTAGCCATTCCAGAGTTCTGATTAGCCATTCCAGAGTTCTGATTGACCACCACAAAGTTCTGATTGACTAGTACAAAGTTCTGATTGACTGGTACAAAGTTCTGATTAAGTGGTACAAAGTTCTGATTAGGTGGTACAAAGTTCTGATTGACTAGTACAAAGTTCTGATTAGGTGGTACAAAGTTCTGATTGACTGGTACAAAGTTCTGATTGACTAGTACAAAGTTCTGATTGACTGGTACAAAGTTCTGATTGACTAGTACAAAGTTCTGATTGATTGGTACAAAGTTCTGATTAGGTGGTACAAAGTTCTGATTGATTAGTACAAAGTTCTGATTAGGTAGTACAAAGTTCTGATTGACTGGTACAAAGTTCTGATTGACTAGTACAAAGTTCTGATTAGGTGGTACAAAGTTCTGATTGACTGGTACAAAGTTCTGATTAGGTGGTACAAAGTTCTGATTGACTGGTACAAAGTTCTGATTAGGTGGTACAAAGTTCTGATTGACTGGTACAAAGTTCTGATTGACTAGTACAAAGTTCTGATTGATTGGTACAAAGTTCTGATTAGGTGGTACAAAGTTCTGATTGATTAGTACAAAGTTCTGATTAGGTAGTACAAAGTTCTGATTGACTAGTACAAAGTTCTGATTAGGTGGTACAAAGTTCTGATTAACCACCACAAAGTTCTGATTAGGTGGTACAAAGTTCTGATTAACCACCACAAAGTTCTGATTGACCACCACAAAGTTCTGATTGACTGGTACAAAGTTCTGATTGACCACCACAAAGTTCTGATTGCTCACCACAAAGTTCTGATTGACCACCGCAAAGTTCTGATTGACCACCACAAAGTTCTGATTGACCACCGCAAAGTTCTGATTGACCACCGCAAAGTTCTGATTGACTACCGCAAAGTTCTGATTGACTACCACAAAGTTCTGATTAGCCATTCCAGTTCTGTAATTGGTCATTCCAGCTACACATTAGCTGCCATCACACCTAAAAAAACTCTTGGTATTGCATCACCCTAAAATCAAATGTATTAAAATCTGGGTTTTTAGCTTTAAGTTGCTTGTACAAAGGCAACCTACTTATTGAGATATTCGCAGCACCAGAACTTGAGGTTAAAGACACCGTTTTAATAAGTCTTCCATTCAAAAAAAACTTATGAATTCTAGGCACCTCATCATGAACCAGCTCTAGCTTTAAGCCATACGTCCTTAAGTGTTTTCTAAAAAAATACTCCGGGCCATTTTTACTATTACCACCAGTAAATAACAAGGTATCAATATTAGGATACTGCTTAAGATAGCCTATAATATCGCGCAACTGTATTTGTGTCATTCCCAAATCTGAAGCATCTATTTTCTCTCTTTTAGCACTTGCCACAATATCACAAACACCTATCTTGTTTTCAATAAGAAATTGTTTGCGTTGCGCTACCGCTTCTTCAGAATTATCATATCGCAAACCTAAATTATGAATACTATCAATAAACAACCATAAACTATTATAGTAGCTTCCGTAGCAAAAATCAACATCCTTTTCCAATAAATCGCCTGTTGAAAAACGCGGTGGTGGCAAAGTACCAACAATAAGTTTTTTAGTATCTGTTTGAATAAAAGGCTTATATGGGTGTTTATGAAAGAACATTGATAAGATTTTCTATAAGTGGTATTTTTTCATTATATTATTATTTCACTTAAAACTAAATAAAAACCATGGGAAAAGGCGACAAAAAAACAAAACGAGGTAAAATACATCGAGGTACATCTGGCGCTAGGCGAAAAAAAATAAAGAAAAAGACAAGACCAGAAGAAAAAATTAATATCGATAAAAAGGTAAAAACTAAATAGCCTTATCTAATAAATACTAATTCATTGTCTTTTGACAATGCTTCACTAAACCCGTAACCTTCATAATTAAACCCTTTTACATCGTCTATTGTTTGGGCATTGGTCTCTAGCACGTAGCGTGCCATATAGCCTCTAGCAAGTTTAGAAAAAATAGCTATGGTTTTGTAAGCACCGTTTTTTAACTCCTGAAATTTAACATGAGTTACAGGAACTTTCAGGGCTTTTTCGTCTACGGCCTTAAAGTATTCATTACTTGCTAGGTTTAGAAAAAGCTCATCATCTTTTAACTCGTCATTCAAGGCTTGAGTCACTTTCTTTTTCCAGAATTCATACAAGTTTTTGTTTTTTCCTACTGGAAATTTAGTACCCATTTCTAATCGGTAAGGCTGAATTAAATCTAGTGGCTTTAACACACCATACAAACCTGATAAAATTCTAACGGTGTGCTGTAACGCTTCTATTTTTTCAAGTGAAATGCTATAAGCATCTAACCCTCTATATACATCACCGCTAAACGCATAGACAGCTTGTCTAGAATTCTCTGGAGTAAATGGTAATTGCCAATCTTGATTACGCTCATAATTAAGTTGCCCTAAACTATCAGAAATGTGCATTAACTTTGATAAGCTTTTGGCAGATTTCTTTTTAAGAAGTTTATTTACACGTTCTGCCTCTTTTAAAAAAGATGCTTCAGTATATTGTGCTGTTGGTAATTTACTTTCGTAATCAAGTGATTTTGCAGGTGATAAAACGAGTTTCATTGAAAATTTATTTTTCATTTCCGAGCAATCGGAAAACTATTATTTGAATTAATCTCAAAATTACAATTACCTAATAATAAAATCAATTTTAGGTAATATTCTTTTCTATAAAACTATTGAATAAATTTATTCTAAATCCTGATGTTTTGAATAGTTACGCCATTTATCAATACACTGTTGCATATCTTCTGGAATTTCAGAATTAAATCTCATAAATTCGCCTGTAATTGGGTGTTCAAAACCTAACGTTTTAGCATGAAGTGCTTGCCTTGGCAAAACTTTAAAGCAATTGTCTACAAACTGTTTGTACTTACTAAACGTGGTTCCTTTTAAAATTTTCTCACCACCATAGCGTTCGTCATTAAACAACGTATGCCCTATATGTTTCATATGCACACGTATTTGATGCGTACGTCCTGTTTCTAATTTACAAGACACGAGAGTAACATAGCCTAAACGCTCTATAACCTTGTAATGTGTTACAGCCGGTTTTCCTTTATCTGCTTCATCGCCTTCAAAAACAGTGTTTTGTAATCTGTTTTTAGGATGACGACCTATGTTTCCTTCAACAGTTCCTGAATCTGCTTCTACATTGCCCCAAACAATGGCAACATACTCGCGCTCACTTGTTTTATCAAAAAACTGTTTAGATAAATGTGTCATAGCCTCTTCAGTTTTAGCTATAACCAGTAAACCACTAGTATCTTTATCTATTCTATGCACCAACCCAGGGCGATTGCTTGAGTTGTTCGGTAAGTTATCAAAGTGATATGTTAAGGCATTTATTAACGTTCCAGAATAATTACCATGACCAGGATGCACAACCATTCCAGCGGGTTTGTTTACTACTAGAAGCACGTCGTCTTCATAAACAATATCTAAAGGTATATTCTCTGGCGTTAATAAATACTCATACGGCGGATGCTCAAAAAGCACACGTATTTTATCAAAAGGCTTGACTTTGTAGTTTTGTTTTACAGGTATATCGTTTACATAAATACTACCGTTTTTTGCTGCCGTTTGAATTTTATTACGCGTAGCGTTTTCTATAAAATTCATTAAGTATTTATCTATTCTTAATGGTTGCTGACCTTTCTCTGCTGTAAATGCATAGTGCTCGTAAAGCTCATCGTCATTATTATCGTCTATCTCTAGAGGTGCTTGTGTCATAATTATTCAGGTCTATTTCCGTTTCCTAATACCAAATCTATTGTTGCTGTTTTTGACAACGCTTCATCTTTTTGAATTTCAGAACCTTTATGTGTAAGTTTTACAACCTCATCTTTACCTAAATAATCTACATAGGTAAGTGTTCCTATTTTAAAACCTAGTGCTTCTAAAGTTGGTTTTGCTTGTCTAAATGTTTTCCCTTTTAAGTTAGGTACTCTTACTTTTCTGTATCCCGAAGGGTTTAGTGTTAAATATATTTTTCTGCTTTCTTTTACCTTGGCTCCAGCAGCAGGATCTTGCTCTATCACAGAAAATTTAGGATAATCAGGATTATAATTAGAAGAATCTTGAATCTCCATGACCAGTTTATTTTCTTTTAGCTCAATTTCGGCTACCTCTATAGACTTACCTTTTAAATCTGGAACGGTTTCAAATTTTCCATGATTTGTAGAAATATTTAACCATTTCAACAAGATAAAACTCAATACAACAATAACGACAACCGCAATAATAATCTGCTTTAAAAAGATTCTACTTTTCAGAAATTTTATAAGACTCATGTATTTTTATTTGAAAACAAAGATATAAAAACAGAACTGTTTTTACTTTTGATTTATTAGTGATATTTTAGCTTAACAATAATTACTTACGTTTTATTGTACGTTTTTAGATTACATTAAAGAAGAAAATAATTTATCGTCTTGTTTTACAAGATTAACATCTATGAAAAAAAACATTGCCATAATAATGGGCGGATATTCTAGCGAATATGAAATATCCCTTAAAAGCGGAAACGTGGTTTATGAAACCCTTGATAAGCAAAAATATAACGCTTACCGCATTCACATTTTTGAAAACAAATGGATATATGTTAATGACGATAACATAGAATTCCCTGTAGATAAAAACGATTTTTCTATAATTATTCATGATAAAAAAATCACTTTTGACTGTGTTTTTAATGCCATACATGGTACGCCTGGAGAAGATGGTTTTATGCAAGCATACCTAGAGTTGCTTAATATACCTCATACCAGCTGCGGTATGTATCAAGCAGCCTTAACTTTTAATAAAAGAGACTGCCTAAGCGTATTAAAACCTTACGGAATAAAAACTGCGGAATCTTATTATTTAAATTTAGGTGATGCTATTGATGAAGATGCTATTATAAAAAAAGTTGGATTACCGTGTTTTGTAAAAGCCAATAAAGCAGGAAGCAGCTTCGGAATTTCTAAAGTTTATGAAAAAGAAAAGCTACAACAAGCTATTGATTTTGCCTTTAAAGAAGATGATGAAATTATCATAGAATCATTTCTAGATGGCACCGAAGTATCGGTTGGCGTTATCTCTTACCAAGGCGAAACCAAAGTACTACCTATTACCGAAATTGTAAGTAATAATGACTTTTTTAATTATGAAGCCAAATACCTAGGCGAATCTCAAGAAATTACTCCTGCAAGAATAAGTGACTCAGACGCTAATAAAGTACGAGAAATTGCAAAAAAGGTTTACGAAGTTTTAAAAATGAAAGGGTTTTCTAGAAGTGAATATATTTTTAAAAATGGAGAACCACACTTATTAGAAATAAACACCGTTCCTGGTCTTACACATGCAAGTATTTTACCTCAACAAGCAGCAGCAGCTGGAATTTCATTATCAGAGTTGTTTGAAAACGCCATTGAAGAGGCTTTGAAATAATTATTGTAATTTTACATTATGAAACGAGCTATTTTCCCAGGATCTTTTGATCCTATTACTTTAGGCCATTACGACATTATAAAACGAGGTGTAAAACTTTTTGATGAAGTGGTTGTTGCTATTGGTATCAATGCCGAAAAAAACTATATGTTTTCTCTAGAAGAACGAAAACAATTTATAGAAGCAGCTTTTAAAGACCAACCAAAAGTAAAAGTAGTAACATATCAAGGGCTTACTGTTGATTTTTGTAAAGAAATAAAAGCAAAGTTTATTTTAAGAGGTTTAAGAAACCCTGCCGACTTTGAATTTGAAAAAGCCATTGCGCACACCAATAGAAAGCTTTCTAAAATTGAAACAGTATTTTTACTTACAGCTGCAAAAACATCGTATATAAGCTCTAGCATTGTTCGTGACGTTATTAGAAACAACGGCGATTACAGTGTATTGGTTCCTGAAAGTGTTGTTGTAAAATAAAGCTTAATTACAACTCTATTTTTCTTACAACTTATATTCTGATAATGGATTAGGAAAGTCCTCTGGGTTTGCCGCAAGGTGATACCTAGGATCATCAATATCTTCAACGATAACTTCCTTAAATTTAGGACTTGCTTTATATAAAAGCGTTTTACAGTCTTTACTTAAATGTTTCAGTTTTATTGATTTTCCTTCGGCTTCATATTTATTAACCAGGTTAAATATGGCCTCTAAAGCAGAATGGTCACTTACTCTAGATTCTACAAAATCTATTTCAATCTTTTCTGGATCATTCTTTACATCAAATTTTTCGTTAAAAGCTGTTATACTTCCAAAAAATAATGGTCCCCAAATTTCATAAACTTTAGTACCATCAGCACGCATACGCTTTCTTGCTCTAATACGTTTTGCATTTTCCCATGCAAATGCTAAAGCAGATATTATAACACCTACAAAAACAGCAATAGCTAAATCAAAAATAACAGTAACCGCTGAAACCGTTATTAAAACAACCGCATCTGAAAGAGGTATTTTTTTTATAATTCTAAAACTAGACCAAGCAAATGTTTCTATTACCATCATAAACATAACACCTACTAAAGCTGCTATTGGCACTTGTTCTATCAACTTATCTGTAAATAATATAAATGTTAGAAGTGTGACAGCCATCATAACACCAGAAAGACGTCCACGTCCACCAGCATTTATATTTATTACGGTTTGTCCAATCATACCACAACCACCTGTTCCTCCAAAAAGTCCTGACATAATATTACCAGCTCCTTGTGCAATACATTCTCTGTTTCCGTCTCCTCTACTTTCTGTTAACTCATCTACCAAATTCATAGTCATTAAAGACTCTATCAATCCTACAGACGCCGCTAAAAATGCATATGGTAAAATAAATTTTAAGGTATCTAAATTTAGTGGTAAGTATTGCCATAACTCCATATTAGGCGTTGGCAATTCACCTTTTAAGCCTGTTCCGCCACCTTCTATAATGTATGAACCAACTGTAGAAACGTCTAAATTAAAGCCAACAACAACCAATGTTGTTATTAAAATAGCTGTTAAAGCTGCTGGAATTTTTTTTGTAATTCTTGGTAAAGCCCAAATAATTCCCATAGTTAAAAGCACCAAACCTATCATTGTATAAAGTTCGGTTCCTGACATAAATGTGCTTACGTACTCTTTAACGCCTTCACTTGAAATTTGTAGTGTTTTGTGTGAAAACATTTTTACTTGCGCCCAAAATATAACAATAGCTAATCCATTAACAAATCCTAGCATTACTGGATACGGAATTAGCCTAACAAATCTTCCTAATTTAAAAACACCTGCAAAAACCTGAATAACTCCCATTAAAATAACACAAGCCATCAAATAGAAAAACCCCATATTTTCAATAGGCTGATCAAAAAGCATTCCTTTGGTATGCCCTTCTGATATCATACTAACAAAAATAACAGCAACAGCACCAGCTGCTCCAGAAATTAAACCTGGTCTTCCTCCAAAAATTGCTGCAATAAGTCCAACTATAAATGCGCCTGAAAGCGCCATCAATGGGTCTATTTGAGCCACAAAAGCAAAAGCAACAACCTCTGGTATCATAGCTAGAGACACAGTAATACCACTTAAAATATCATTTTTAGGATTTGATGTGAAATTTCTAAATATTTGAGTCATTGTATTATTTTTTGAAGCTGCAAAAATACGTCGTTTATGCAGATGTACAAGTTTATATATCAATAAATGATTAATTTTAAGCTCTAAAACTTTTTTTGATGAAGCGTATTTTCATACTATGTATTTTACTTGTTGGTTGTAAACAACAAGAGACAGTTTCAACTATTGATTTTAAAACCGTTTTTGAAAAAACCAACGGACAAGAAACAGCTACTTATCAAGAGACCATTTCATATTTCACAAATTTAAAAAACACATATCCTGAAATCTCAATGCAAACCATTGGCATGACAGATTCTGGGAAACCACTACATATAGTTACTCTAAACCCTGACAAAGAATTTAATTTTGAAAACATCAGAAAAAATAAACGTATTTTACTTGTAAACAATGGCATACATCCCGGAGAAAGTGATGGCATAGATGCCACAATGATGTTATTCAGAGATATTGTTCAAGGCAACATAAAAGCTCCTAAAAACACGGTATTGGTAACCATACCTATCTATAACATTGGTGGTAGTTTAAACAGAAATTCTACTACCAGAACAAATCAAAATGGCCCTAAAGAATACGGCTTTAGAGGAAACTCAAGAAACTACGATCTTAATAGAGATTTTATAAAATGTGACACAGAAAACGCCAAAAGCTTTGCTTCTATATTTCACCTTGTACAACCTGATGTTTTTATTGATAATCATGTGAGTAATGGTGCCGATTACCAATATACACTTACACACCTTTTTACACAGCACAATAAATTAGGAGGTACTTTAGGCAACTATATCCATACCCAAATAATGCCTGAATTAGAGAGCAAACTAAAAGAAAAAAACTGGGACATAACACCTTATGTAAATGTATTTAACCAAGTCCCAGAAAAGGGTTTTAGCCAATTTATGGATTATCCTAGATACTCTACGGGCTATACAACTCTTTGGAACACATTAGGTTTAATGGTAGAAACTCACATGCTAAAACCTTATAAACAACGTGTTGAAGGTACTTACGAGCTTATGAAAAGCATGCTAGAAATCGTAGAATCTGAAGGAGAAACTATTACTAAAATGAGAAATAAGAATTTTGATTATTTCACAGCAGGAAACTCCTACCCGTTAGATTGGGACGTTGACACCACAAAAACATCTACACTTCAGTTTAAGGGATATGAAGGGACATTTATTAATAGTGATGTTACTGGCTTGAAGCGCTTAAAATACAACAGAAACAAACCATTTATAAAAGATGTCGCTTATAAAAATTACTTTAAACCAACTACCGAAGTAACAATACCTAAAGCTTACATTATCCCACAAGGGTGGAGAAACATCATTAATTTACTTGAAATAAATAATATAAAAACAGTACAATTTAAAAAAGACACAACTTTATTGGTAGAAGGCTATAAAATTGCAAATTTCAACACACGAAAAACACCTTACGAAGGACATTACCAACACTACAACACACAAGTGATCTCTTCTAGCAAATCAATTTCATTTTCAAAAGGCGATTATCTTATTACAACACAACAAAAAGGAATTCGTTACCTTTTAGAAACACTAGAACCACAAGCTCCTGATTCATTTTTTAATTGGAACTTTTTTGATACTATCTTACAACAAAAAGAAGGTTTTTCACCATATGTTTGGGAGGACATAGCTCATGCCTTGTTAGAAAATGATTCTGAATTAAAATCTCAATTTGAAAACAAGAAGCAAACAGACGCCTCTTTTTCTGAAAATTGGTACTTACAACTAGACTGGTTACATAAACATAGTGATTACTATGAGAAAGCTCATATGCAATACCCAATATATAGACTACAATAAACTATGAAATTAATGTACGAATATTAGCATAACTATTTTCTAAAGCCTTTTTGCTTTCTTCTTCGTTTAACCAAGCAACTTTAGTTATACCTTCATTTTCTTGAGGCTCTAATTGCCCATCATAAGAAGAAGTCATTTCAAACCAATAAGTAATTTTTATTTTATGGCGCCCATTACGTTTAAATATATGATAGGTAGTTTGTAATGGTTTGGTTATTTCAAGTCCTTTAATACCGGTTTCTTCTTCTACTTCACGAATAGCTGTTTCTTCTATACGTTCTTTTTTTTCGGCTTTACCTTTAGGTAAATCCCATTTATCATTTCTGTAAATAAATAAAATCTCACCTTGATTATTATACACTTTTCCACCACCCGCTACAACGTTAGGCAACTTCTTCAAAAACTTCTTTAGTAACTTTTCCTCTTTATCATGAATAAGTCGCACCTCTTTTACAGATGTTTTATTTAATTCTTTAATAACCTTACTTATCTTAACAGTATTTAATAGATAGTTTTTAAAATCTGTTTCCTTTTCTACTTTCGTTGTAAGAATTATTGGTTTGTCGTTTACAAAAATTTTATACATTTTGTTAAATCAAATAAATATGTGTTTATGTAAAAGTATCAATTTTAACAAAACAACCATAGGTTTCAAAATTAAATTTTAAATATGTTTTTAAAATAAAAATTAACTAAAAAAGTGTAATTTTGCTGCTATGATTTTCAACAAAAACACCGCAAGAAAAACAGCTGAAGTTTTATTGCAAATTAACGCGATTAAATTAAGTCCTAAAGAACCTTTTACATGGGCTTCAGGATGGAAGTCACCTATTTATTGTGACAACAGAATTGTACTATCTTACCCTACAATTCGTAACTACATAAGAGAAACAATGGCCAAGCAAATTGAAAAGCAGTACGGTAAACCTGATGTTATTGCAGGCGTTGCTACTGGTGCTATTGGCATAGGTATGTTGGTTGCTGAATATTTGGGTGTTCCTTTTATTTACGTAAGACCTGAAGCTAAAAGCCATGGTAGAAAAAACCAAATAGAAGGTCATGCTACAAGCGGGCAAAACGTTGTTGTTGTTGAAGACTTAATAAGCACAGGAAAAAGTAGTCTTAATGCTGTACGCGCGCTAAAAGAAGCAAACCTAAATGTAAAAGGTATGATTGCTATTTTTTCGTATGGTTTTGATGTTTCTAAAGAGAACTTTGAAAAAGAAAACATTCAGCTTCATACATTAAGTAATTATGAGTCGTTATTAGAACAGGCATACCATACAAACTACATATCTACTAAAGAACAAGACATTTTAGCATCATGGAATGCCAATCCTAGTGAATGGAACGCTAATTGATATACCTAAAATCTAATAAAACACAATTTTATGAATTTAGAATCTAAAAAAACAACTATCAATAAATCATCGCAAGAAGTATTTGATTTTTTATCAGAGGTAAAAAACTTTGAAAAACTAATGCCTGAAAACATTAGTAAGTTTGAAGTATTAGGTGATGATAAGTTCTTATTTGCTCTAAAAGGGATGCCTGAAATTATTTTAAAGAAAAAAGAAGTTGTACCTCCAAACAAAATTGTACTAGGAGCTGCAGGCGGAAAAATAGACTTTTCACTAGTAGGTGATATAACAGATATTGATGAGAACAGTAGTGATGTAAAATTAACCTTTAGTGGTGATTTTAACCCTATGATGGCCATGATGATAAAAGGCCCTATAAGTAAATTTATAGATACGCTTACAGTAAATATACCTAACGCTATTTAGTATAAAAGCTCAAGTTCTTTTAAGTCAAACTCTTTTACAACGTTATCCTCAAGTAGCACTTGTAATTTACCAGAATTTGAAACACCTTTTATAAATCCTAAAAACATAGAGCCTTCAGCATTTTTAAATGTTGAAGGCTTATTTTTTCTAAACAAATTAGCTTCATAAGCTGTCTTCAACACGTTATAACTCTTTTGCTTTAATAGCTCAAAATAATCCTTTAAATTTTTAATTATTTCTAGCATTAAAAGCTCCTTATCATAATGCAATCCTGTAATTTGTTTTAGAGATGATGCTCTAGGCAAATTATCAAAACTTGTTTGGTTTACATTAAGCCCAATACCAATTATTGTTTCTTTTATAGCACCTTGCTTAATGACATTTTCTATCAAAACGCCACAAATCTTCTTATTGTCTGACAAAATGTCGTTAGGCCATTTTATAAATGTCTTTGGTATACCAAAAGTATTTAACGCCTTATTTATAGCGAGAGACACCACAATACTTATATAAAAATGATCATCTATAGCCACAAACGAAACCTCTTTAAACACACTAAACATAAGGTTCTTACCTGGTATATTTTCCCAAACCGTTCCCATTTGTCCACGACCTTGAGTTTGAGAGTTTGTAACCACAACTGTGTAATCATCTAACTTATTTGTATGACTTAACTGCCTTAAAAAGGTGTTTGTAGAATTGGTGGCATCAAGTTTGATTATACGCACAATAAATTGGTTATATTAGTAGAGAAAAATCTTATGATTTTTTTACACCCTAAAGAACTAAAAAAATAATAACTTTGCACAAATTAAATAAATTTAATGGCTAAAAAACATACAAATGCAGACCAATTAATAGCAGCGATATTAAGCGGGATTGAAGATGTAAAAGGTAAAGAAATTAATATTTTAGATTTACGAGAAATTGAAAACACGGTTTGTGACTACTTTGTTGTATGTGAAGGAACTTCAAACACACAAGTGAATGCCATAGTCAATTCAATTCAAAAAAAAGTTAGTAAAGAATTAAAAGATAAGCCTTGGCATGTAGAAGGAACAGATAATGCTGAATGGGTTTTAATGGATTATGTGAATGTTGTTGTTCATGTTTTTCAAAAACACATTAGAGAGTATTATGACATAGAAAGCCTTTGGGGAGACGCAAAAATGACTGTAATTGAAACAAATTATTAAACAAATTAATGGCAAACAATAAAAAAAATCCGAAAAACAAAAAACCTAAATTTAGTCCATATTGGATTTATGGAGGAGTCATAGCTATATTTTTAGCCATGCAATTGTTTAATGGTAGTAGCTTTCAAGATGCAAAACCAACAACTCCATCTCAATTTATGGAATACCTAAAAAGTGGAGATGTTGAAAAAGTTGAAATAGTAAATAGACGCGAAGCAAAAGTATATCTTACCAAAGAAGCTCAAGAGAAAGAGATTCATAAAAAATCAAAGCCAACATCAATATTGCCATCTGCAACACGTTTACCAAATTATAAATTTGAATTTGGTGACCTTCAAAACTTTGAAGATGAAATTTCAGATGTTGTTAGTTCAGAAAACTTAAGCCCAAAACCAAAAATAGAATATAAAACTGAACAAAATCTTTGGGGAGATTTCCTTATTGGTTTATTACCTTTTATTCTATTAATTGGGGTTTGGATATTCATCATGCGCCGTATGTCATCTGGCGGCGGCGGCGGAGCTGGCGGTCAAATTTTTAACATTGGTAAATCTAGAGCCAAGCTATTTGACGAGAATACTGAAGTAAAAACAACGTTTAAAGATGTAGCTGGTCTTGAAGGCGCAAAAGAAGAAGTACAAGAAATTGTAGACTTCCTTAAAAACCCAGACAAATACACATCATTAGGAGGAAAAATCCCTAAAGGTGCACTACTTGTTGGTTCTCCAGGAACAGGAAAAACCTTATTAGCAAAAGCCGTTGCCGGAGAAGCAAAAGTTCCTTTCTTTTCTCTTTCAGGTTCTGATTTTGTTGAAATGTTTGTAGGAGTTGGAGCCTCTAGAGTTCGTGACTTATTTAAACAAGCTAAAGAAAAATCACCTTCAATAATATTTATTGATGAAATTGACGCCATAGGTCGAGCAAGAGGAAAAAGCAACTTTTCTGGATCTAATGACGAGCGTGAAAATACACTAAACCAATTACTAACCGAAATGGATGGTTTTGGTACAAACACAAACGTTATAGTATTAGCTGCAACAAACAGAGCTGATGTTTTAGATAAAGCCTTAATGAGAGCTGGACGTTTTGACAGACAAATATTTGTAGATCTACCTGATGTTCGTGAGCGTAAAGAAATTTTTGAAGTTCATTTAAGACCTCTTAAAAAATCTCAAGATCTAGATCTTGATTTCTTATCAAAACAAACACCTGGTTTCTCTGGAGCTGATATAGCAAATGTTTGTAATGAAGCAGCCTTAATTGCTGCGAGAAATGGTAAAAAAGAAGTTGACAAACAAGACTTCCTTGATGCTGTAGACAGAATTATTGGAGGTTTAGAGAAAAAGAATAAAATTGTTACTCCTGACGAGAAAAAAGCCATTGCTTATCACGAGGCAGGACACGCTACGGTAAGCTGGATGCTAGAGCATGCAGCACCACTTGTAAAAGTAACTATTGTACCTAGAGGTCGCTCATTAGGAGCTGCTTGGTACTTACCAGAAGAACGCCTTATTGTTAGACCAGAACAAATGCTTGATGAAATGTGTGCAGCTCTTGGTGGTCGTGCGGCTGAAAAAGTTATGTTCAATAAAATATCAACTGGAGCCTTAAGTGATTTAGAAAAAGTTACCAAGCAAGCTAGAGCTATGGTTACGGTTTATGGCCTTAGTGATAAAATAGGAAACCTAACTTACTATGATTCTTCTGGAGAAAGTGAGTATGGATTTACAAAACCTTATAGCGAGCAAACAGCTGAACTTATAGACAAGGAAATTTCTGATATCATTGAAAAACAATACGCAAGAGCTATAAAATTATTAGAAGACAATAAAGATAAGCTTATTGAACTTGCAGAAGTATTACTTGAGAAAGAAGTAATTTTTAAAGATAATTTAGAAAAAATATTTGGAGAACGCAGTTTTAACAAAGAAGAACGCGAATTATTAGACAAATAAAAATTCCTTAATTTTTTGTTAACGTTTACTAAAAGTCTTAAATTGGCCTAACGGTTAATTTAAGATTTTTTATATTTGGAAAAACCCTTAAAACACTAGGTTAATAGCAGCAATGTAAATGAGTCTTTTTAGAAAAATTTTTGGTTCCAAATCTGATAAAAAAGAAACCGAATTAAAATCGGAAGAGCGAGGCAAATACATGCCTGAAATAAAACTACCTATTGATGAGCGTTTTACAATAAAGTTCAAAGAAAATGGTGGTAAATTCCTGTATTGCGAAAACCTAAATGAAATTTTTGAAAGCTTAAACAATATTTTAGAAGAAAACCATTGGGAGAATGAAAAAGCTTTAATTATTGACGAAAATTTACAAAACAAATTTTCTAATTCTGGCTTAAATCCAACAAAATCATTTCAAGAGTCTTCATTTTTTTTAACTACCTGTGAAAACTTAATTGCAGATGATGGCTCTTTACTAATCTCATCAAATCAAATTGCTGAAAAAAAATTACGCGAGTTTCCTGATAGCTTTATTGTTTTTGCAACAACAAGTCAAATTACTGCAAATA
Organism: Corallibacter vietnamensis; assembly: GCF_039537875.1. Lineage (NCBI taxonomy): Bacteria > Pseudomonadati > Bacteroidota > Flavobacteriia > Flavobacteriales > Flavobacteriaceae > Corallibacter > Corallibacter vietnamensis. Next base: position 43,309 of record NZ_BAABBI010000002.1, on the reverse strand, counting down.
TAGGTGATGGTTTGCGTGGTATTAAATCTAAAAACATGCAAAAAATACCTACAAACATTACCACAATAAAACATTTCAAACTTCAAGAAGAAAAACAAGAAGAAAAAGACTTCCTTAGTTACGGTAGTAGTTCAAAAAACTTATATTTGCTATTATTAGAAGACCTTTAGAATGAAAGAAATTCTTACCAGATCTTTTGCTGGTTTAGTATATATTTTATTACTGCTAGCAGCTTTTTTAAATGAGCATGCTTTAATAATTTTGTTTTTTATTTTTGGCCTCATAGCATTAGCCGAGTTTAAAAAACTCATAGAATATAAGTCTTTTTTACCTTTTGTATTATTTTCGATACTTTACTTTGTTTTTGGCTATTGGCAACTAGTTTTAAACTCTGCCACCGGATTAAGCGAAGCTACTCAAATACTTCAAGTTATTACTATTTTTGTACAACTTCTACTTATAAAAGACCTGTTTACAAAAAAAAACATACCGCTATTTATTTCTAATAGATTTACACTTACTACATTTTATATATCTAGTAGTTTTGTATTCTTAACTCTTATAGCAAACTACCCTAATGGTTACAACCCTGAAATTTTATTAGGCTCTTTTATTTTAGTTTGGACCAATGACACCTTTGCATTTTTAGTAGGAAAAAATTTTGGCAAGCAAAAACTGTTCGAAAAAATATCTCCAAAGAAAACTGTAGAAGGTTTTTTAGGCGGTTTATTTTTTGCTTGTGTTGCTAGTTATTTTATTGCTAACTTTACAGATACTCTAAATTTCACAAACTGGTTAATTTTAAGTATTATAATTAGCGTATTTGGAACTTTAGGAGATTTGATTGAATCCAAATTTAAACGTCAGGCCAATGTTAAAGATAGCGGCTTCATTATGCCTGGTCATGGAGGATTATTAGATAGATTAGATAGTATTATTTTTGCCGCACCATTTATTTATTTGTTTTTACGAGTTATACAATATGTTTCATAAAGAAGGTCATAAAATCATATTACTAACACTTATAGTTGTTGTTGGTTTATTTTTAATTGCAGACGCTTATATTTCGGTATCATGGGTAAGCACTCTTGTTATGGTTGGCTTATTGATATTTTTAATATTAATACTCCAGTTTTTTAGAAACCCGAAACGCCATACCGTTAATAGTGACAACACCGTTGTATCTCCTGTTGATGGTAAAGTAGTTGTTATTGAAGAAGTATTTGAAAAAGAATATTTTAATGATAAGCGTATTCAAGTAAGCGTATTTATGTCACCTATAAATGTACATGTAACAAGATATCCCATAAATGGTCAAGTTGTTTTTAGCAAGTACCATCCAGGAAAATACCTTGTAGCATGGCACCCAAAAGCTAGCGAGGAAAATGAACGAACAACTGTTGTAGTTGAGAATAAAAACTACGGAAAAGTTCTTTATAGACAAATTGCTGGAGCACTTGCTAAGCGTATTGTAAATTACGCTGAAGTAAACCAAAGAGCCATTCAAGGTACCGATTCTGGATTTATAAAATTTGGATCTAGAGTTGATTTATTTTTACCTCTTGACGCCAATATAAAAGTAGAATTAAACCAAAAAGTACGTGGTGGCGAAAGTATTATAGCAGAGAAATAATGACTTCTGAAGAATTAGACATAGCCTTTGAAGATGCCGTAAATAGAATTAACGAGCACACAAAACCTTTTCCTGCTGATTTCTTATTACGCTTGTATGCTTATTATAAAAAAGCTACAAACAACTACGGAAGACCAAGCAGTAAAAAACCCATAATAAATGCATTTAAAACAAATGCTTTATTTCAAGTTAAAAACATTACTCAAGACGAAGCTAAACTAACTTACATTGAGTTAGTAAACAACTATTTTCTATATAGAAAATAGCTGCTTACTTTTTTATCTATTATTTCTTTATCACGAATTCTAAAGGAGTTCCTGTTGCTCCGCTAGGAAAACTTATATTTAATAAAGCAGACATTGTTGGCGCAATATCTGGAATTACGGTTCTTGTTACAGTACTACCTTGCTTAACTCCTTTTCCATAAAATAATAATGGCACATGAGTATCGTAGTTAAATCCAGATCCGTGAGTAGAGCCTGTATGGCTATATGATATATAAGCTGGATTATAAACAACTATAACATCTCCAGAACGCTTTTGATTAAACCCATTTTGAATCATGTGCTCAATACCATCAGGAAATGACGTAGAAATCATAGCATGAGCCGTGTATGCCTTATCGATATCATTATAAGTTATTAATTCATTAACTATTGTTTGTTGTACAGCACTTAAATCTAAACCTAATGCTTTAATTTTTTCTCTATTTAAAAACACTTGGTTATTACTTACATTCTCTACCAAGTCAGAAGTTCCGTAAGTTTTTGTCATGAATTCAGTAAATTTTGTTTTCATGTCAGAATTATCAACGTAACCTGCAGGCACATTCAAACTTTTTAAATAAGCAGGTACATCTACCGCACCGTGATCAGCAGTTAAAAAAACCGTGTATTCCATTTCGCCTATTTTATCATCTAAAAAATTTAAAAGTTTTTCTAATTCTAAATCTAAACGTAAATATGTGTCCTGTACCTCTTTAGAATTTACCCCAAATTTATGACCTATATAATCTGTACTTGAATAGCTAACCGTCAAAACATCTGTAATAGCATCAGTTCCTAACTGCTCTCCTTCTACAGCTGCAATAGCAAAATCAGTTACAATACTATTACCGTAAGCTGTGGATTTTAATATATCATAACCTCCATTTATCTTACTTAATTTTTTTAAATCATAAGGAAAGGTTGCCGTTTCTTTTCCATTAAAAACACCTTCAAATGTGTTTAAATCTTTACCACTTTCAGTATATGTCGCAATATCATATAATGTGTTCCATGGTTTTAAATAAGATGCCACTTTCCCAGATGCATTAAAATCTGACACCCATTTAGGTAATTCTGTCATATAATATGTGCTAGATATAAATTTACCTTCTGACTTTCCTCTAAACCAATAAGCAGCATTTGCAGTATGTCCGGCAGGCAGTATAGCGCCTCTATCTTTTATAGAAACTCCTATGGTTTTGCCTTGCTTTTGTGTAAACAATCTATTCTCATCTGCAAAGGTTGTTGTTTGCATACGGTGAGGCGACATTTTGCCATCAGCCTTTAAGGTTCCTACTGAATTTACAGATTCATCTCCCGCACAATACACTGTCTCTTTGCTTTCTTTATCATACCAATTATTTGATATAATTCCGTGGTATTTTGGTGTAGTTCCTGTATAAACCGATGCGTGTCCAGGACCTGTATACGTTGGTACATAATTAAAATGATTATTCTTACAGTTAAAGCCTTCATTCATTAGGCGCTTAAAGCCTCCTTCTCCATATTTGTTATAAAACCTTGTTAAATAATCATAACGCATTTGGTCTACAACAATACCAATCACTAATTTTGGATTTGACTTATCTGTAGTTTGAGAAATACTGCTTATTGGTGATAATAAAAAACAGAAAAGTATTATTGTAGAGAATAGTAGTTTTTTCATCTTAATTAATATAAATTTTAGGTCAAAAATACAGTTTTTATAACATCATAATTTAAAATTAAGGTTAAAAAAGCCGTAGATTTTCATACTTTAGCAACAACAATAATTTTTATGACATACCTACATAACATTGGTGCTTATTTTATAATGATTAAAGATATGTTTCGCAAGCCTACTAAATGGTCTGTGATGAAAACTTTAATATTTAAAGACATTGATGACTTAATCATAGGCTCATTAGGTATTGTAGCGTTTATTTCCTTTTTTGTTGGAGGCGTTGTTACCATACAAACAGCTTTAAACATTAGTAATCCTTTAATTCCTAAATATCTTGTAGGCTTTGCCACAAGACAATCTGTAATTCTTGAATTTGCTCCTACCTTTATTTCTATTATTATGGCAGGTAAAGTTGGATCTTTTATTACTTCCAGTATAGGAACAATGCGCGTTACTGAACAAATAGATGCTCTTGAGGTTATGGGAATTAATGCCATAAACTATCTTGTATTTCCAAAATTTGTAGCTCTTATGCTCTACCCTTTTGTAATTTCTATAGCTATGTTTTTAGGTATTATAGGAGGCCTTGCTGCATGTGTTTATGGCGGATTTAGCACGGTAGAAGATTATATAATAGGAATACAAACCGACTTTATTCCCTTTCATGTAACTTACGCCTTTATTAAAACTATCGTTTTTGCATTTGTTTTAGCAACAATACCATCTTTTCACGGCTACTTTATGAAAGGTGGCGCATTAGAAGTTGGTAAAGCTAGCACAACCTCTTTTGTTTGGACAAGTGTGGTTATCATCCTTTTAAATTACATATTAACACAAATGCTTTTAAGTTAATGATTGAGGTTAAAGACATACACAAATCGTTTGGGGATTCTCACATTTTAAAGGGTATTACAACTTCTTTTGAAAAAGGAAAAACAAATTTGATTATAGGCCAAAGTGGTTCTGGTAAAACAGTTTTTTTAAAATGCTTATTAGGGCTATTCGCTCCTGAAAAAGGTACAATAGCTTATAATGGTAAGATTTATTCTGATTTAACTGATGATCAAAAAAGAGATCTTCGCGCTGAAATGGGAATGGTTTTTCAAGGAAGTGCTTTGTTTGACTCAATGACAATTCTAGAAAATGTTATGTTTCCTTTACGCATGTTTACCAAACAAAGTAAAAGCGAAATGGCAGATAGAGCCAATTTTGTTTTAAAACGAGTTAACCTAGAAAACGCTCATAACAAAATGCCTAGCGAGGCTTCTGGTGGTATGCAAAAACGTGTTGCCATTGCTAGAGCTATAGTAAACAAGCCAAAATACTTATTTTGTGATGAACCTAATTCAGGGCTTGATCCTAGAACTTCTATTGTAATTGATAACTTAATTCAAGAAATTACTGAAGAGTATGATATTACTACAATTATAAACACTCACGACATGAACTCTGTTATGGAGATTGGTGAAAAAATTGTGTTTTTAAAAGACGGGCTAAAAGCTTGGGAAGGTTCTAGCGAAACAATTTTTAAAACCGATAATGAAGCCGTTACCAACTTTGTTTATTCTTCAGAATTATTCAAAAAAGTACGCCAAATGTATTTAGAAGAGAAAGGATAACTATTACTTACGCCTTGTAACTAACAATGTATCCAAGTCTAATTTAAACTTCAACCATTTTTCTAGCTTATCTTGCTCTTTATTTATAAATGTTTCGTCATTTATAGAGTCGCTCCATTTTGTTATAAACACATAAAGCGTATCAATCTTTTTGAAATTTGAAGTAATTACGCTAGAATAAGACAACTGATCTAAACCTTCGTAATTTATTTGTACCTCTTTTGTTATTTCCTCAAAAGGAATTGTATTTCGCTCTAACATGTTTAAGCGTTTCATTTTGTTCTCTAAAAACGCAATTTTTTGATTTTGAGAAAGTATGTCTAAAGAATCTCTATATCTAATTTCTTCCATATACTTTAAATTATCTACATACTTATTCCTATTTTGGTTTAGCAATAATTCTGTATTATTTAAAGATTTATATGTTTTCATTCTGCTTTCTAAAAGCGCCACAGTAGACTCTGGCAATTCATCAAGTCCAAATGTATTTATAACAATTTTTGATTTAACATTCTCTTCATCAGAATATTTATAATCAGCATTTTTTTGAATATAAGCCGCATGCGGTAATGACTTTAATTCATTATTCACAAACAATGCTGCATCTCTATTAAAGTTACTTTCCCTTAAAACAGTAATAAAGGTATAGCCTGCAGGAATCATAACTAAAATAGCTAGAAATGTAGCTATTTGAGAGATACGCTTTCGTTTTTTAGAATTTGCATACTTAAGCATAGGAAAGCGCAGCACTTTAAGGACTATAAATGTTGCTAGAGCAATAAATATGGTATTTATAGTAAATAAATACATGGCCTGAATAAAATAATCTGGCCTTCCTTTTGCCAAACCGTAACCCGCTGTACACAACGGCGGCATTAATGCTGTTGCAATTGCTACACCAAAAATCACAGAAGCTATAGTGCCTTTTTTTGTACGTGCAATTATTAATGCAGAACCGCCAAAAAAGGCTATTAAAACATCACGGATATCTGGTTTTACACGGCCTAAAAGTTCTGATGTATCCTCACTTAAAGGGAAAAATCTAAAAAATAGAAATGCCGTAAGTAAACTTAAAACAATCATTACTGCCAAGTTTACCAACGATTTTTTTAATGTATCAATGTCATTTATTGCAACAGATAAACCAACACCTAAAATTGGCCCCATTAATGGTGATATTAACATAGCTCCAATAACTACTGCTGTAGAGTTGGCATTTAGCCCTATTGATGCAACAAAAATTGAACAAACCAAAATCCAGGCGGTAGCGCCTTTAAAAGGAATATCGTTTTTTATTGCTTCAACAGTTGCATCTCTATCTGTATCGTCTCTAAAATCTAATAGTTCACTAAAAAACGTTTTTATACTATGTAATAAACCCTTGGCATCTTTTTTTAGAGCCTCTTTAGATTGCTCAACTGCTTGGGCTTTTTGTTGTGTTTCTTCTTCAGAAAAATTAAATTTATTTTCTTCCATAATTATCCATAATGCTCGCCAAATTTATCTTTGACTTGTTGAAGCACTTTTTTAATATCTTGTTCTTTTGCTTTAGGAAATATAAGTAAAACTTCGTTATCATCTACAACTATATAATCATTTAAACCGTCAATCACGACCACCTTCTCCTTTGAAGTTCTAATCATATTTCCTGACGCATCATCTGTTAATGTCTTTGCATTAACTACAGCATTATTGTTGCTATCCTTCTCTAATTTATCGTATAAACTGCCCCATGTACCTAAATCACTCCAATCAAAATTAGCAGGAATCACATAAACGTTTTTTGATGATTCCATTATAGCATAATCTACAGAGATGTTTTCGGCTAGTTTATAGTTTTCATCTATAAATTTTTGTTCTTGGCTTGTGTTGTATACTTCTGTACCTTTTTCAAAAAGCTTAAATAATTCGGGCTGGTTATTTTGAAATGCTTTAATAACACTTTTTGCACTCCACATAAAAATCCCGGCGTTCCAAAGAAAGTTACCTTGCTCTATAAACTGTTTGGCTGTTTGATAATCTGGCTTTTCTCTAAACTGATTAACAACCTTTATTGCTTTATTAGGCGCCTTATCAAACTCTATATAACCATATCCAGTATTGGGAAATGTTGGTTGAATTCCTAATGTCATTAATGCATCATTTTTTGTACAAAAATCAAAAGCTTGTTGCACATTTTCAGTAAAGGCTTCCTCATCTTCAATCCAGTGATCACTAGGTGCTACAATCATCATAGCATCCGGGTTTTCTTTTTGAACTTTTAAAGACGCATATAAAATACACGGCGCTGTATTCCTCATGGCCGGCTCTAAAACCACCTGTCTTTCAGAAACTTCAGGTAATTGCTCAAGCACCAAATCATTATAACGCTCGTTTGTGAGTATAAAAATATTTTCTTTTGGAATTACTTTTCCTAGTCTATTAAAAGTTCTTTGAAAGAGTGTTTCTCCTGTTCCTAGCATATCGTGAAACTGCTTTGGAAAAGCTTCTTTACTTACAGGCCAAAAACGTGATCCTACACCTCCTGCCATTAAAATGGCATAATAATTTTTGTTCATTGATAATGATTTATCTTACTTCAATTGATAACTTCTACTTCTGCATTCGGGCTGAAAAGATACAATTTTCCTGTTGCAATCTCAACACACTCATAACGTTTAGTACGTTTATTTCCTTTTTTAAACACTCTGTTATTATATAACTTAAATGTACTCCCTAATGGGACTTCAAAAATATACGTTTTATTATTAGGTTCGTCAAATTGTTTTAAAGCTAACGCTAAATTAACATCTGTATCGCTACTAGCTTTAGGGCTCTTAAAATGTTGTGCTATTAATGGCAGTAATTGATTTGGAAAAATATCTGGGTTTATAAACGGTAACATTAATCTTTGAAATGTATATTTCCATTCTTTACCATGAGGTTTGACTTTAAACCCATAGTTTTTGTAAGTTTCAAAATGCGCTACTTCATGTATTAAAGTTATTAAAAAACGATATTGATTTAAATTAGCATTTACAGTTATTTGATGCCTGCCATCTGGAAAACGCCTGTAATCGCCATGGCGAGTTTTTCTTTCTTGTTTAATTTTTACAATTAAATCTTCATTTTCTAAAAGTTTAAAAACTTTTGACACTGCTGCTTCTGGTATAAACTGCTGAATCGCTTTTTGCATGCTACAAATCTACGGTTTTATCGCTAGAATTTAATTATCATCTACTAGGTGATGACTAATATTGTGTAAAAAAAAACTGCTATGATTTAACATCAAGCAGTTTCAATATTTTAAGATTATTTTTATTGTTATTATCGCCCGCCGTTTGCCTGTAAGTCGGCAATACATTGCGCATCTAAAGTTGGAATATTCCCACCAGAAACCATATCTATAATACCACTTCCAGTTTCTGCTGTCCAATACATCAAGCAGTCTTCAACATTACAATGTTTTGGATGTGCACCATCTTCATGATTAGATTGTAAAGGAGCTCCCAGATTAGTTAATCCTAGTATGTGACCAAATTCATGCTCTATAACTACAGATTCTAGTACATTTCTACTTGGCTCTAAAGGTTCGTCACTAAAGCTAGAAATCGTTTCTTCAAAAATAACAAACGATGTATTTCTGTATGCTGTACCTAAAACCACTCCTGACCCTGAATTGCTAGCAGATTCAGCATCTGCAAAAAATGCCCATACGGCAATTTGGTTCTCCGTATTAAATCTGGTTCTATTTGCATCTTCTATTGCAATTATATCATTAATGGTATAAGATGCTAATCCTGGTGATGCAATAGCTCTTTTTTCTACTGTAATACCATCAGGTTTAAATGTTCTATCTTCTAGAAATGATGTAAAATGGTTTATTGCTGCTTGTGTTGGTTCAAAACCTTCTACATAAACAACCTCAACAACCATGCTTGTAAACCTATTTGCAGAAAGCAAATCGTTTGAAGATTGTCCTGCTGATAATTGGTTTGCTAATCTACCTGTAAGTATATTTGAATTAGAAGCATCGTCATCTGAACAAGACAATACTAAAAGGGATAAAAACAAATAAAAAATATAGTTAAGCTTCATAATTATTTTTTTAGTTACTATTAATTATACGTAAATTTCACGAATTTGGTTTATAAAAAATAAAACTTATTTTTTATAAAAGCACAATTACATACGCTCTGGCACTTGTATACCTAATAATGAAAAAGCGTTTCTTATAGTATTTGCAACTGATTGAGATAGCTGAACTCTAAAAATCTTTTCGGTTTCAATATCAGCTCCTAAAATTGATACATTTTGATAAAAAGAGTTGAATTCTTTTACCAAATCATATGTATAATTAGCTATTAAAGCTGGGCTATAATTGCTTGCTGCTTGCTGGATAATATCCGGGAACAACTCTAATTGTTTAATAAGTTCCTTTTCTTTTTCATGAAGTTTTATGTTTGTTATATTAACAGACATATCAAAATTAGCTTTTCTTAAAATAGCTTGAATTCTAGCATAGGTATACTGAATAAAAGGTCCTGTATTTCCTTGAAAATCTACAGAGTCTTTAGGGTCAAAAAGAATACGCTTTTTTGGATCTACTTTTAGTATGAAATATTTTAATGCGCCTAAGCCTATTGTTTTATATACATCTTTTTTTTCTTGTTCTGTATAACCATCAAGTTTCCCTAGTTCTTCAGAAATCTCTTCAGCGGTATTACTCATTTCAACAATTAAGTCGTCAGCATCTACAACTGTACCTTCTCTACTCTTCATTTTTCCAGAAGGTAAGTCTACCATACCATAGCTTAAGTGAAAAAGATTTTTAGCCCAATCAAAGCCAAGTTTTTTAAGAATTAAAAACAATACCTTAAAATGATAGTCTTGTTCATTACCTACAGTATAAACCATCCCTCCAACATCTGGATAATCTTTAATACGCTGTATTGCAGTTCCAATATCTTGTGTCATATAAACTGCTGTTCCGTCGGAACGAAGTACAATTTTTTCATCCAATCCATCCTCTGTAAGGTCACACCAAACTGAACCGTCTTCTTTTTTATAAAACACTCCTGATTCTAAACCTGCAGTGACAAACTCTTTTCCTAAAAGATATGTTTGACTTTCGTAGTACAAAGCATCAAAATTTACTCCTAAATTCTTGTAGGTAACGTCAAAACCATCATAAACCCAACCATTCATAGTTTTCCAAAGCGCAACAACTTCATCATTACCTGCCTCCCATTTTTGCAACATTTCTTGAGCTTCAATCAAAATAGGCGCTTGCTTTTTTGCTTCTTCTTCAGATTTGCCTTCTTTTATTAATGCTTCTATTTCTTTTTTGTACTCTTGGTCAAATTTCACATAGTAATTACCTACTAATTTGTCTCCTTTCAGCCCGGTTGTTTCTGGCGTTTCTCCATTTCCAAATCGTTTCCATGCTAACATACTTTTACAAATATGTATCCCTCTGTCGTTTATAATCTGTGTTTTATATACCTTCTTACCAGATGCTTTTATTATTTCAGCTACACTGTAACCTAATAAGTTGTTTCTAATATGTCCTAAATGAAGAGGTTTATTGGTATTTGGTGATGAATACTCAACCATAACAGCTTTTTCATCAGCTTTTGGAGTTACAAAGCCGTAACTTGGATCATTACTTATACTATTGAAAAAGTTTACATAATAAGCATCTGCGATTTCAATATTTAAAAATCCCTTTACAACATTAAAAGCTTTTACAAAATCTACATGCTCTACCAAATAATTCCCTATAGATTCTCCTATCTGCACTGGGTTACCTTTTACAACACGCAACACAGGAAACACGACTACAGTAATATCTCCAGCAAACTCTCTTCGTGTTGCTTGAAATTCTACGGTTTCTAATTGGGCTTTGTAAATTGTTTTTACAGCCTCTTTCACTTGATTAGATAAGGTGTTTTGTAGATTCATTGAGATTTATTTTTAAGGTTGCAAAGATAAGATTTTTATTAACGTTACGTGTTATATATAATTGATTATAAAAAAACGTGCCTTTTAAGGACAAAATCTAAAGTGCATTTCATCGACAAAAGTGTTTTTTTTCTATGATTTTTACTGTTAGTCGATTACGTTTTTTTTTGATAAAAATTTAGCTATCACTTAAACTAATTTTTTGGTAGTAAATCCTAAAAATTAGCTTTTTAGGTCTCTTTTTTCAATTTTTGTTTGGTAATGCTATTAACACCCCAAATTAATGGGTTTTTTTAAACTAACTAACATTCGCTAGACTTCCTAGAGGTTTCCTTTTATGGATATAAGTTAAGCTTGGTTTACTACTGCCCTATGACTAAATGAGAAAGTTATTTACGTTGTTTGTTTTTATTTTTGTTTGCGTTGGTTATTCTCAAACCAATGTACAAGATAGTCTTGCTATTCAATTAGCATTTCAAAAAACAGATACATCAAAAATAAAAACATCTTTAAGGCTTGTTGAAGCCCTTTATCAAACAAAAGATTATGATAAAGCTTTAAAATATGCTTCTCAAAGCGAGAAACTATCTGCTAATTTAAATTACGAAAAAGGGATAGCCAAAATAGCTTACTACAAAGCTTTAATTTATACAAAAAAAGATGACTACATCAATGCGATGGATAGTTACTCAAAATCTAAAAGCTTATTTCTTCTACTCAAAGACACGCTTCATGTTGCAAGAGTAAACAACAATATAGGATTATTAGAAATAGAAAGAGGTAATTACGAGAAAGGTCTTAAGTATTCTTTATCTGCAATTAAAGAACTTGAAAAAAGGCATCTTACAAAAGAATTATGCTTAGCTTACCAGAGTTTGGCAATAGCATACTCTAATATGCAAATTACTGATAAAGCGATTGATTATTACCTTAACGCTTTAGAATTACAAGTACTACAACAAGATAAGCCTGCTGTAATAGAAACCAACAGAGCATTAGCTGTATTATACTCTCAAGAAAAAGAACATAGAAAAGCTATTCAATACTATGAAAAAACTTTAGACCTAATTGATGAGGAAAACGATTCTTTAAGAGGGGAAATTTTACCTAAACTTGGTGGTGAACACTTACAGTTTAAGGATTATGAATTAGCCTCTGAATACCTGATAGAAAGCTTAAAGCTAAATAGAAAGCTTGGAAACAAATCAGGTTTATTAATTTCATTAAACAACATAGGTAACTTAAACATACAACAACGCCGTTTAAAATATGCCGAAAATCAACTTCTTGAGGCGAATGCAATTGCTAAATCTTTAGATAACAACGAAGAGCTTTTAAAGAACTTTAAACTCTTAAAATCTTTAGACTCTACAAACAAAAACTTTGACAGAGCTTTTATTTGGCAACGTGAGTATTATTCACTTAAAACAAAACTTGAAAAAGCAAAAATTCAAAAACCTACTATTAAAGAAAGTACAGACACTCTCATTGAAAACACCTCTTTAAATATTAATAACTCTAACACATCATATCTTGTTACAGAGCAGAAAAAAGAAAATTCTGAAAATGAGAAAAAGCTTAATGACCTCAAGCTAATTTTTTATGCTTTATTAGCTGCTTTTGCAGTAGTTTTAACCTTTTTTATACTCATATACCTCAAAAGAAATAACAGTATTAAATACACACATGAGCTAGAAGAGAAAAACAAAAAAATAGAACTTCAAAACAAAGCCATTCTAGAACAAACAAAGCATTTAGAGGATATAAATAAAGTAAAAGACAGGTTGTTTTCTATTGTATCTCACGATTTAAAAGATTCGCTAACTTCCATAAAAGGGTTTATTGATTTACTAAAAGAAGGGTCTTTATCACAAACCGAATTTGATAATTTAATTCCTGAATTAAGCGAAAATGCTAATAATGCTTCTTTACTGCTCTTTAACTTATTAAACTGGTCAAAATCTCAAATGCAAGCACTAGAACCTAGTCCTAGCTTATTTGATATTCAAGAAGTTTTTGAAGACAAAGTTCATTTGCTTGAACAAAAAATAGAAAACAAAGGTATAATTCTTAGAGATCATACGCTAAAAGATTTTATTTATGCAGACAGGAGTATGATTGAAATAATCATTCAAAATTTACTCACAAACGCTGTTAAGTTTAGCAAATCTGGAGATACAATAACTATTTCAAACCACATCAGCAACGGAAATTCTGTTATTAGCATTTCTGACACTGGAGTTGGGATATCACCAGAGAATAAAGAAAAAATTTTTAAAAACAACTCGTTTACTACAAATGGCACTAAAAATGAAAAAGGCACAGGTTTAGGGCTTACTATTTGCAAAGAATTGGTAGAACTTAACAAAGGTAAAATTTGGGTTGAAAGCACCTTAAATGTAGGAAGCACTTTTTATGTAGAGCTTCCTAAATCTAATCCAGAAAATTAATTCTTAAGCTTTAGGCAAAAATACTTCTGCCATCATACATCGCGCGCTTCCACCACCACATGCTTCTATAGTATCTAATGAACTTGATAGTATTTTACAATGCTTTTCTATTGTTTTTATTTGACTCTGACTTAAAGAATCATAAGCAGCCTGACTCATTATTAAAAAACGTTCGTCATTTTGACCTTTTACTTGCAACATATTACCAGCAAAGTTATTTACTTGGTCTTCAGTAATTGTAATAATTTCTTTTCCTGTGTCTTTCAAATGTTTTACAACATTTTTTCTTTCTTTTTTATCATCAATACAGTCTAAACATATCACAGCAAAAGTCTCTGCTAGACACATCATAACATTTGTATGATAAATTGCTTTTCGAGTATTATTTACTGTTTGAAAAGCTGTAAATACAACAGGCGTAAACTCAAAATCTTCACAAAACTCTATAAACAAATCTTCATCTGCTCTTGGTGATAAGGCACAATATGCAATACGATTTTCTCTATCTAACAACAAGCTTCCTGTTCCTTCAAGAAATACTTGCTCTTCTTCTGCACTTGTGTAATCTACTATTTGGTTTATCTCGAAACCTTGATTTTCTAATTCAACAAGTACATCTTCTCTACGTTCAAGCCTTCTATTTTCAGCAAACATAGGATACAAGCCTACATTTCCATTCTCATGAAATGATATCCAGTTATTTGGAAAAATAGAATCTGGTGTATCAAAATCTTCTGAGTCACTAACAACCACAACGTTAACACCAATAGCTCGAAGTTTGCTTACGTAAGCGTCAAACTCTTGTTGTGCCTTTGCATTTACGGTATCTGGCAATAAATTATCTAGCACCTTTTGGTAGTAATTATTTACAGCTGTTTGCTCATTCATCCTGAAATTTATAGGACGGATCATTAAAATTGTATTTGTTGTTTGTTGCATAATAATTATCTTATTTCTGCAAAATTACTTTTTTAAAATGAAATCCAATTGTTGATCGATACAAAATCGTTATTTTAGGAGTCAATAATCAAGCCTAATTATGAAGCACCTTTTTATATACCTACTCTCCTGCGTTATTTTATTATCATGTAATGACACAAAGGAGTTAAGTTCTATAAACCCAATAAACTGGCAAGAACGTTTTATTGACTTATCTACAAAAGAGAGTTTAGCAAGCGGCAGCAGTTACTTATCTGTATATTCTGAAATTTATAGTATGACAGAACACAGAACAATAAGTCTTACTGCTACAGTAAGTTTAAGAAATATCAGTGTAAAAGATTCTGTTTTTATATTGAATGCAGATTATTACAATACGCACGGTGATTTAATTAGAAATTACTTTAAAAAGCCCATTTATATAAAGCCGTTAGAAACCCTAGAAATCATCATAGATGAAAAAGATTCTCATGGTGGTTCTGGAGCCAATTTTATTTTTGATTGGAAAACAAACGCAAATAATAGTGAGCCTTACTTTGAAGCTGTAATGATTTCTACATCAGGGCAACAAGGTATCTCATTTACAACACAAGGTATAAAACTTTAAAACAATATGAATCAAGATACCATAAATGATATTATTGGCTGGGATATTATTAATTGGTCTAAAGCTTTTTCCTTTTGGGATAAACATATTGATATAAAAAACAAGCAGCTTTCTTGTTTAGAAATTGGAGCTAGACAAGGCGGCTTATCTTTATGGCTTGCGTTGCACGGCAATAACGTTATATGCTCTGATATAAGTTATAAAAATCAACAACACGAACTAGACAAAACTATAACTCTTCATAAAAAACACAACTGCGAAAACCTAATTTCTTATGAAGCCATAGACGCATCAAATATTCCTTATGAAAACAAATTTGATTTAGTTGTTTTTAAATCTGTTTTAGGAGGCGTAAGCATAGGTTCAAATACTCGTTTAGAACAACAAACTATTAATTCAATATACAAAAGCTTAAAACCTGGAGGTAAAATTCTTTTTATAGAAAATCTTGAAGCATCATTTTTACACATGTATGCAAGAAAAAAATTTGTAAAATGGGGCAATAAATGGCATTACCTTAAACTTAACGAAATGGTATCTTTATTTAAATCTTTTCAGAAAGTAAATTATAGAACAGTTGGTTTTTTTGGAGCTTTTGGTAAAAACGAAAAACAACGCCAATTATATGGCAAGGTTGATACTTTTTTTGATAAACTTGTACCCAAAAGCTGTCGTTATATTATGATAGGTATTGTAGAAAAATGAAAAAGGAGCAAATTAAAATTGCTCCTTTTTTTATTACAACACTTTATGATTATTTCGTTACAATAATTTTTTCAGTGCCTCCATTATCATTTGTTAAAACATAAACACCTGTTTCAGTAGAAGATGGAATTGTTATTTTCGCTATTCCTGTTTGAGGGTTAAAGCTTGTTTGGTTTAATGCGATGTATCTACCTCTGATGTCAATTAGCTTATAAGTAGTTTGTTGAGAAGCATTAGACACATTAATCACACCACCAGAAACAACTGGGTTTGGATATGTATTTGAAATTGAGAAATCAGAAACCCCTAAAGTATTGCTCGTAAAATAAGGAACAGCAAAATCAAAAGCCCCTATTCCTATCGCTTCTCCCATAATACGACCAGGGATATCATCTACCGTTGGATGAATTCCACCCCATATTCTTGATAAACTACACTGGTCAGAAGCATCACGGTAAGTTGCCCATTGTAATGTAACGTCTACTGAAGGACCTTCCTCAAAGACTAAAAACTCATTTTTTCTAGCCTCAAATTCTCCCATACCACCAGGAAAATATTCATCACCTGTAATAAGTGTCATAACTTCAGCTGCTGCTCTTGAGTACGTAGAATGCCCCGAAACATAACCAGCAAATGGTGGTGTTACAAATGAAGGTCGTTGATAAGGCCACCAATCTTCTGATAATATCCAGCCAACTCCAGCTGTATCTGTATCTGTATTATTCACAAAGTCATGACCTTTCCAAGAATATAATTTAATTTTACCTACATGCTGGTTTGAAGCTCCAGCAAGCGGGTCTCCTACTTCAACAACTTCAATATAACCTGGTTGAAGCGGTATTCCTTGTGGGTGATAATTTGCTAGGCCTGGATCTGTACTTTGCCCTAAATCTGCCATATACCTAATTGCTGAAATAGGTCTTAAATAATCATACCATCCTTTTACACTCCAAGCAGAAATCGCTGCATCGTGCATAGCACCACCTAATACAAAGTAGGCTTTTACATCCCATTCTAAAACAACATTATCTGGAATAGAATACATATCTAATCCTGCTGAAGATTTATCAAAATCAGGGTGATCTGTAACATGATTCAATAATGTAAACCAATGTCCAGGAGGTGTTTCTGAATCTGGCCCATCAGCCCAAAATTCAGCCAGTACTCTAGCATAATCGCCCCTTGGAACAATTTGAGGATCATAGGGCTGTCCTGTTGCTGGGTTTACACTACGCCCAACGCCTATATCTCCTCCATTAAATAAGTCATAAAAGCTAGGGTGTTGTAAGTAATCTGTTGGTAATGATGAAAAAGGTATATTTCCTATAGCATTAGGAGAGATGTCCCACATAACACCATCATTAGGATCTAAATGGGAGCCCCAAATAGAAACTAAAGAAAACGTCCATTTATAAGATTCACTTTGTAAACTACTATTAGTATTATCAATATAAGGAGGACTTGATGGGTCATGATAAACTTGGTAGTCTTGGCCGTCTCTTTGATAAGTTGATTTGTCTCCATCTGTCATTGCAAACGGATTTACTTCTCCCCATTCTGGGCTTAAAAAAGGAATCGTCGCTCCATCTATTAAATTACCACTTTGATCAATATATGTGTCTAAACTTAATGACTGCCAGCGATTAGGATCTAGCAATGTATTACTTTCATATGCAGGAGCCAAAGGTGGATTTGCTGGTTGATAAAAACCGTTATCATAGCCTGTACTTTCTCTAGAGCCATCTGTTAAGCCATAGCTAATCATTAGCTGCGCTACATAATTACCTAAGTCAGCAGCGTTTCCTGACTGATAATTACTAGATGTATAATTTATATCATAACCTAGTTCATCCATCAAGTAATCAAATCGCTGTTGAGTTTCAAAGGCTCCTGGAGAGTTTTGAAATCTATGACTTAAAAGTGTATACATAGCATAACTAATGGCTTTGTTATTAGAGTTAATAAAATTTTCTTGAGGAGTAAACGGAAGTAGTGAGCTGTTAAACCCGTGTACTTCATTCCCTACAAAGTAAGGTCTTGCATGCGATTGTGGACTTGGATGAGCTAAAATTCCATCATAAATTGCCCAAATATCATACATAACTACACTAGAGTGAAATAAGTTTCTAGCATGTACTGTTGGTCTTGCAAAATCTTTTCTTATCGCTTCTAATAAAGCTTCATTCCATAATCTAGCAATAGATATATGATCTTGAGTTTGCTGCAATATAATGTCAACATCTAGCTCTACTACAGGGCTTGAGCAATTACCATCACTTTCAGAGACTGTAATCTTGCCTGTTTCATTCAATCCCCATTTTACAACAATATTAGGTGTTCCTTGACCAGATACGAGTTCTCCGCCTCTAACTGACCAAAAAATACTTGTTCCTGTTGCCGGATAACTATATGTTTCTTGTCGTAAAAACCCAGATGTTACTGCCCCAGAGATTGTACCTTCTGGCAAATATGTACATGAATTATCATTTACTGTTGCGTTTGGGTTGTAATTACAAGATGTTGGATCTGTACATCCGTATATTTTTACACTAGGCGATATAGATAAATCTACAATACCTGCACCTTCAGTAGCTTTTACATGAGTATCAGCATTTAGGTTGTTATGAGTCTCTATAAGTCCCGAAGGCCATTTTATAGTTAAGCTAGTTATTTGTGTATCGCCATTAAGACCAAAATGTACCGGTTTTATACTCTGCCCTAAAAAACCTACTCCATTAAAATATCGCTTAAATGTCCCACTATTTGTAACTATAGTCACTTCTGTTCCTATGGCACTTCTGTTTGATGTAGTTCCCTCTAGTGATACTTTAAACCAATGTTGTGTTACTGGCGCATCAAAATTTAGAAGTTTATTTTCATAAAGATAAGAATGTGTATCACTATTTGTTAGGAACAAATCTAAATCTCCATCATTATCATAGTCAAAATCTACTGCTTCTATACTCATTGTAGAATCATGAAGATTTACCGCAGTTGTATTGTTTACAAAGTTGTTTAATCCTTCAACGTAATTGTTTTTAAAATAAACGTTGTATTCCGCTCCTCTACCTTCAAATGTGTAACCGTTTGCTACAAATAAGTCTTCATCTCCATCTAAATCAAAATCTGCAAATTTGGTTCCCCAAGCCCAGCCTGTTCCTGTTATGCCATTAGCTACAGATTGTTCTGAAAATGTATTACTTCCATTATTTAAAAACAAAGCAGTTTCGTCTATTCCTGTTATAAAGAAATCAAAATTCCCATCTACATTAAAATCTCCCATAGCAATACCCATATCGTCAAAATCATTATCTAGTCCAACTGCTGAAGCTTGCTCTATAAAACCTGTTCCGCTTTGATTTATATACAAGTAGTTTTCATCGTTAAAATCATTACTTACATATAAATCCATATAACCGTCTTGATTAAAGTCAAAAGGCATTGCTGTAAAACTTTGTCGTGAAGGTATGCCCTCTGCAATTCCCATAGTACCTG
Organism: Corallibacter vietnamensis; assembly: GCF_039537875.1. Taxonomy (NCBI): domain Bacteria; kingdom Pseudomonadati; phylum Bacteroidota; class Flavobacteriia; order Flavobacteriales; family Flavobacteriaceae; genus Corallibacter; species Corallibacter vietnamensis. Next base: position 23,989 of record NZ_BAABBI010000002.1, on the reverse strand, counting down.
TTACATCTGTAAAAGTACCATCACCATTGTTATGATATAATAAGTTACTAGCACATCCGCCCCAATCATTGATATAGATATCTAAATAACTATCATTGTCATAATCAAACCAAGTTGCTCCCATGTATTGACAACCTGTTGCTACATTAAACCCTGCTGATGTTGTAACGTTGGTAAATGTCCCATCTCCATTGTTTTGATACAACAAGACATTAAATGTATTTGTAAAAAACACATCTGGAAAGCCGTCATTATTAAAGTCTCCCCAAAACGCTCCTTGTTTATAGCCGTCAAAACTATAAAAAATGCCATCTTGACTGTAATCGTGTATTAATAAGTTGGTAAGTCCTGATGCATTGGTTACATCTGTAAAAGAGCCATCATTATTGTTTCTAAAAAGGCGACTATGCGTCCTTTCTACTCCATTAACATCTATTCCTTCTCCTACTACAAAAATATCCATAACATTATCTCCATTGTAATCTACAACAGAAACACCGCTATTTTGTTCTAAAATACCTAGACCTGATACAACATCAGCTCTTTCAAAGGTTTGCCCATAAATTTGATTAAAGAAACTTAAAAAAGCCAGGCTACTTAATAAGTTTAAGTGACGTAAAGTTTTTTTCATGATGATAAATTAAATTTTATATAAATAAAGATATATTTCACCCCTTTATAAAATTTATTCTACCAAGTGTATATTTTTACTTTTAAGTGCTTAATTTCATGTTAATTAACGTCAAAACATCATCGTAATCCACTGATTACAAAGACGTTTCACGGCGTAGAATTTGAAACCTGTAAAAGTTTACCATTGTAGTATTTATGGGCATTTAAAGCGAATTCAGAAATATATTCTGCCATTTTTAATGCTGAAATATTAGCCACATAACCAGGAAAAGCTTCTTCTAACATTTCTGTTTGAACAGCACCCAAAGCAAGCACATTAAAACTAGGACCGGACTCTTTATATTCTTCAGCCAACAACTCGGTTAATGTAATAACAGCTCCTTTGCTTGAACTATATGCAGCTAGTCCTGCAAATTTCATACTCCCTTGAACACCTCCCATAGAACTTATTGTTACTACGTGACTGTCTTTTTTCATGAAAGGCAATACAGTTCGTATCATTTCAGAAACTCCAAAAACATTTGTTTCATAAACTTTCTGAAAGTCAGTAAATGTTGTTTCACTGAAAGGCTTGTTAAGTAGTAAACCTGCATTATTTATAAGTATATCAACATGATTCCATTCTTTTTCAATAAACGCTGTCACTTTTTTATAATCTGATTCATTACATAAATCGAAGGCAAAAGATGAAATGTTATCATATTGAAGATTAGAAACTGGTTGTGCATTTCTAGAAAGTGCCAAAACATGATGACCTTGACTTGCTAAAAGATGCACCATTTCAAACCCAATACCTCTACTTGTTCCTGTTATAATAATATTCTTACTCATTAATTACAATCTCTTTTGTTGCTGTGTTACTCATAGCCTCTATGGCAGGTATTATTGTATTTATAAGGTTCGTCATATGTGTGTAGTCTAACTTATCAGCTTCGTCATCTACATGGTGATAATAATCGTAATTAGATAAATCACAAGACGAAATTGTATGACAAGGCAGATTGAAAGCCTTATAGAAAGCATAATTATCAGACTGTCTAAATAAATTATACTTTTTAGCTACATCTGAAGCTCCTACAATATGAGCACCAGCATATTCATTTATTTTTTCAGCCATATTTGATACATCATACCCTGTTAAAAAAGCTATATAATCACGATCTTTAAAAGGTACACCTATCATTTCCATATTAACCATAGTATATAGGTTGAAATTTTCTGCTTTTAGTTTTTTAGCTAAATGATCAGAACCCAGTAACCCTTTTTCTTCCGCTGAAAACAGCACGAAAAGTAAGCTTCTCTTATTGTTTTTCTTTGCAGCAAAATACTTTGCCATAGCAAGTACAGAACTTGTTCCTGCTGCATTATCATTTGCTCCGTTAGCTATTGAATCGTTATCTACAATACGCTTTGAGATCCCTATATGATCATAATGTGCGCCTATAACAACAAACTCATCTTTAAGTTTAGGGTCAACACCTTCTATATATCCTACTACATTATAGGCATTCATGCCTTTTACCTTAAAACTATCTCTATATGTTTCAAAATAAGGTTTAACGTTGTAAGATTCCAACTCTTTTTCAATAAACAAGGCCGCTTTCTCTATTCCTGAAGTTCCGGTATCTCTACCATTTAATTCATCTGAAGCTAAATAAGAGACCATATTTTTAACCTCTTCACTAGTGATTGTAATTGTTTTTGAAGCATTTTTTTCAGCAGATTTACACCCAACAAATAATAATGGAAGTAAAATAAATATAAAGTATCTCATTTTTTAACTAGTGTTTTTTTACAAGGTTTAAATATAAAAAAATCCCAACTCAATATACTTGAATTGGGATTTTAAGTTATATCAAACTATATAAAACTCCTATTACACTAACATTGTAACTGGGTTTTCTATATATCCTTTTAATGTTTGAAGGAATTGTGCTCCAGTTGCTCCATCTACAGTTCTGTGGTCACAAGCTAAACATAACTTCATGGTATGTCCTACTACTATTTGACCATTTTTAACTACAGGTTTTTCAACAATATTTCCTACAGAAAGAATTGCAGAGTTAGGTTGGTTGATGATAGATGTAAAACTATCTATACCAAACATTCCTAAATTAGATACAGTAAACGTACTACCTTCCATTTCTTGAGGCGTTAGTTTCTTGTTTCTAGCTTTACCTGCAAGTTCTTTAACCTCAGCACCTATTTGCGGTAATGATTGCTCATTAGCAAAACGCACTACAGGAACTACCAATCCGTCAGGAACTGCAACTGCTACACCAATATGCACATGATGATTTAAACGCATTTTATCTGCAAACCACTGTGAATTTACTTGCGGATGCTGTTTTAACGCTAAAGCACATGCTTTAACAATCATATCATTGTATGATATTTTAGTATCAGGAATAGAGTTAAACTGCGTACGGAAAGTTATAGCATTTTCCATATCAAACTCTACATTTAAGTAATAATGAGGTGCTGTAAATTTAGATTCTGCTAAACGCTTTGCAATCACTTTACGCATTTGCGAATTGTTTACTTCTTCAAAATCTTCTTGACCTGTTGGTACAAATTTACCTACAGTAGCTACAGATGTTCCTGGTGTGAAGTTTTCTATATCGCGTTTTATAATACGACCATTCTCACCTGAACCTGTTACTTGAGATAAATTGATACCTTTTTCATCTGCCATTTTTTTAGCTAATGGCGATACAAATACTCTATCTGAAGACGATGTTGATGCTGGTGCAGAAACTTTAGGTGTTTCCTTTTTAGGAGCTTCAGCTTTTGGCTCTGGTTTAGAGGCTGCTTTTGGTGCTTCTTCTTTTGGAGCTTCTGCTTTTTCTCCTGATGATGCTTTGAAATTCTTTGCAATATTTTCAACATCAGTTCCTTTAGGACCTAAAATAGCTAAAAGTGCATCTACTTTTGCAGACTCTCCTTCTTGCAGTCCTACATGTAATAATGTACCTGATTGAAAAGACTCAAACTCCATAGTCGCTTTGTCTGTTTCAATTTCAGCTAAAATATCACCTTCTTCAACGGCATCGCCAACTTTTTTCAACCATGTTGCAACAGTTCCTTCTTCCATAGTATCACTTAAACGTGGCATTGTTACCACTGTAACACCTTCAGGAATATCTACAGTTTCTGTTGTTGGCTCGCTAGTTGCTTCTTCTTTTTCTTCTTTTGGTGCCTCATCTTCTTTTGAATCTTGAGTAGCACTTCCATTTAATAAACCAGAAATATCTTCTCCTTCTTCTCCTATAATAGCTAAAAGTTCATCTACTTTTGTAGTTTCACCTTCTTGAACACCTATATGTAATAGTGTACCTTCATAGAAAGACTCAAACTCCATAGTTGCTTTGTCTGTTTCTATTTCGGCTAGGATATCTCCCTCTTCTACTTTATCACCAACTTTTTTCAACCAAGTTGCGACAGTACCTTCTTCCATAGTGTCGCTCAAACGAGGCATGTTTATTACTTCTGCCATAACTTATTATAGTTTGTGTTGTATAAATGGATAATCTTGTTGCTCGTAAACCGCATCGTACATAACATTCTTTTCTGGGAATGGAGATTCTTCAGCAAATTTTTCGCATTCGCTTACTAAATCTTTTACGCGCTTGTCAATAACTTTTATATCAGCTTCAGTTGCATATTTGTTTTCCAAGATAATGTCTTTTACTTGTGTAATAGGATCTATTTTCTTGTACTCTTCAACTTCTTCTTTTGTCCTGTAGTGTTGTGCATCAGACATTGAGTGTCCTCTGTAACGGTATGTTTTTAATTCTAAAAATGTTGGTCCATCACCACGTCTAGCTCTTTCAATAGCTTCATCAAAGGCTTCAGCAACTTTTACAGGATTCATACCATCTACAGGTCCGCAAGGCATTTCGTATCCTAAACCTAGTTTCCAGATATCTGTATGGTTTGCAGTACGCTCTACAGATGTTCCCATAGCATAACCATTGTTTTCACAAACAAATACTACTGGCAACTTCCATAACATTGCCAAGTTGAACGTTTCGTGAAGTGAACCTTGTCTTGCAGCACCATCACCAAAGCAGCAAAGTGTTACAGCATCGCTACCATGATATTTATCACCAAATGCAATACCAGCACCTAGAGGAATTTGACCACCTACAATACCATGACCACCATAAAAACGGTGTTCTTTAGAAAAAATATGCATTGAACCACCAAGACCCTGAGAGGTACCTGTTGCTTTACCATATAATTCTGCCATAACACGTTTTGGATCTACACCCATACCAATTGGTTGTACGTGATTACGATATGCGGTTATCATTTTATCTTTAGTCAAGTCCATAGCGTGTAGCGCTCCTGCTAACACAGCTTCTTGACCATTGTACAAGTGAAGAAATCCTCTTACTTTTTGTTGGATATAAACTGCAGCTAGTTTGTCTTCAAACTTTCTCCAGAATAACATGTCTTCATACCACTTAAGGTAAACTTCTTTTGTTACTTTTTGCATTTAACCTAATTTATAAAAGAAAATAATGCGTGTCATATAAAAAAACTGACACAAGCGAATAACAAAAGTAACACTTTACACATTAATGGAAAAACAGTAATTCGTAATTTTTTACCGAAAACGTTATAGAAACGATTTATCAAAAACTAATGGCAAAATATTTGCTAGAGAATTAGACTTTACAACCTTTCCTATTTCACCCATAAAATAGATTTCAATAGGTGTTTCTTGTTTAATTTCATATTCTGCAATTGCTTGTCTGCATGCACCACAAGGCGGAATTGGAGACATTGTTTGTTTTATTGTAGACCCTGCTATTATGGCCATTTTTACAATTTTAGCTTCTGGATATTTTGCACCTGCATAATAAATAGCTGTTCGCTCTGCGCAAAGTCCTGAAGGATATGATGCATTTTCTTGGTTACTACCTGTAATAATTTCACCATTATCTAACAATAAAGCAGCTCCTACGCTAAACTTTGAATACGGTGAATATGATTTTTGCCTAGCTTCTATAGCATGCTGCATTAATGAAGCTACTGATTTTGGTAGCTCATCAAAATTATCATAAACCGTTAATGTGGATTCTATTTTTACTTCTTTCATGTATTGTAAAATCTCATTTAGTAGATACTAAAGTTACTGATAGTATTTTAGACAAAAAAACTATTGCAAAAAGCAATAGTTTTAATGTATTTGAATAGTGTATTATTTATTAATATTCTGTGTAAGTGCCAGAACCTATATTAAAGGTTAAAGAGAAACGAAGTGTATTCTCTAATGGGTTTTGAACTTTTGATGCAGAAAACAAATATGATAAATCTATACCAACAACATTGTATTTAAAACCTGCACCTATAGCAAAATATTTTCTTGCCCCTTTTTCTTCTGCTTCATTAAAATAACCTGCTCTAAATGCAAAAGATTCTTGATACCTATACTCTGCTCCTAATGCCCAAGTAAACTCTTTAATCTCTTCGCTGAAACCACCTGGCGCATCACCAAAAGATTGAAACATCCCTTTAAAAAACCCTACATCACGAGACTTCCCATCAATTATATAATCAGGAACCTTACTTACAAAGGTATCTTCTCCTTCTTGATAACCTTCTTCTCCATTTACTTCTTCATACTCTATCAGTTCTCCTGTAACAGGCGGTGTTGGCACCAATAACTTTGTTACTTCGGCAGTTACTGCTACAGTATTATAATCGTCTAGGATAAAGTCAAAACCACCTCCTAAACGTAAGGTTGTAGGTTGAAAATTAGGAATTCCTCCATCTTCATACTCGAACTTTGGTCCTATATTTTGAATGGCAAACCCTAAACGTGTACGTCCGTTAAAACTGTTATAAGCTTCTTCTTCACTTTGGTAATATCCAGAGATATCAACACCAAAGGTGCTTGCTGCAGACGCATCAGGATTAATTGCATCAATTTTTAAATCAGACCGTAAAAATCGCATCGCTACAGACATTGCAAACTGCTCACTTAACTTTAGGGCATAAGACACGTCTACTGTTAACTCGTTAGGCTTTGCTATTCTTGGAATATCTTGTTCACTATAAAGCAACTCTATTTCTCCTAGAGAAAAATATTTAAAACTTGCTGCAAATGCACTTTTTTCACTTAATCTGTTATAGTACGTAACATATCCTAAAGAAATATCATTTACCAATTTAGTAAGATAAGGTGTATAGTTTACACTAAAGCCTTGCTTGGTTTCAGAAAACGCATATTTTGAAGAGTTCCATTGTTGTGAGTAAGCATCAACAGAAGTCGCTACACCCATATCTCCCATTGCAGCTGCTCTTGCATCGGTTGCGATAAGCATAAAAGGTACTCCTGTTGTAATAACTCTAGAGTCATTAATATCAGGCTTTATAGTAGTGAGTGTTTGTGCTTGTGTTTGAATGGCAAAAAAGCTTGCTAGTAAAATTAAAATCTGATTTTTCATGTGTGATTTTCATTATTTTAAAACAGTTGCATGGAACATCCAAATAATCATTCATTAGTATGCCTATTTTGTTAGACATGGATGTTTCATCTATTCTGTTTATTTTGACAAATATAAATTATTATTATAGTATAACAAGTTTCTCTATTTTTTCGGCACGTTTATTCGTTGTACTGGAAACTACAGTAAGTTTATAGATATAAACACCTTTTCCTATGCGGTCTCCAAAATCATCGCGTCCATCCCAAATGATATCTCTTGAAAGTGTTGAACCTCCTTGATTACAGCATTGGGCTGTATTGGTTTGTCCTGTAAGTGTTTTTACCAATTTACCTGATACTGTAAATATTTGTACCGTAACGTTTAATGGTTCAGGACTATTGTGATTAAACCAAAATTCTGTATAATTTACAAACGGATTAGGGTAATTAAGCACGTGATCTATAACGAGACCTTGATCTTTATCGTATACTACAAATTGTATTTCTGATGTTGATGAGTTATTATATACATCCCAAGCTTTTACAGTTAATGTATGAAGTCCTGGAGACAAGTCTCTAAATGGGTATGTGAGACTTCCTTTTTGATAAACATCAAGATCTGTTTGGTAATAATCGTTAAGGACGTATTGGTTTGTCTCATCTCCATCTATAATAGCTACAATATCATGACCAATACCACTAGCGGTATTTATACCGTTTTCATCTTCAAGTTTAACAAGTAAGCTTGGTGATTCATTTGTGATACCTCCAGAAACAAAACTTTCATCATTCATAAAAAGGTTTATTAATGGGCCTTGATTATCTTCTGGCGCATTTTCATTTAAACCACCTATTCTTAATTCAGTAACATTTGCGCCTGTATGATCTTGAAAAGTTTCTCCATTTTTTGCATAAAAACTTGCTTTGCCTAGTCCTACAGGAATACCAATATCTCTAGGCACTATAAAATCGAATTCAAACTGTCCGTTTGTTACGGTTGCTTGTCCTCTAAATATAATTGAACCTAGTGTTTCAAAATCCATAATTATAAGCTGATTCCCTTCTCTAACTCTATCATTGGCTAATGTTTGTCGTTCTACATTTTTATCATAAATTGTTGCAGAAAGCTCTCCATTATAATTTGAAAGCACATTTCCTGACAAATCTGTAACTTCCCCTGCTAGCTTTGCATGACTTAATGCTTGTAACACATCAGAATTACTTCCGATAGGGTTATCATTAATGTGTGTTAATCGTATTTGGGGTTCTGGAAACGCTAATTTCATTGCTGGATCTCCAATAAAAAACACTAATCGTCTTTGGCTTATACCTGAAATTTGAGGATCAACTTTTGTTAACCTTAAAGCTTCTGCCATTGTTGGATATTCGTAATCGTCATAATCATCATTATCACTAAAAGAAAACAAGTATTCATCTAATGTGGTATTAAATGAAATACCAACATTAACGAAAATCTGTCTCGTCGTTGTAATTAGTCCGATTGCTCCGCCATTTTTATTCCAATAAATAAATTCTCCTGCTGTTGGCCTGAACGGATTATCAAACCTGGTATACTCACAGGTAACTGTTATAAAACAGGTCTGCTTACAAACATTATTAAGATTTTCTCCTTCAGACTTATCAAAAATACGTTCTTGAGCTAGACCATCTTCACCACCATGCCCAAAGTAATTTACGACCAATGCGCCATTTTCAATAGCGTTTATAACAGCTGTATTTACTGTAGGATATCTTTGTCCTCCTGCAGTTGACTCTTGTTGAAAAGCATCTGCGTGAATTTTAATTGCATTAATAAAAGGTTTTTCTGTTGATACTTCATCTGCAATATGATCTGTAGTTTCCTGTAAAACGCGCTCCCATTCTTCATCAATATCATCAGATATTACAACAAAATTATTTCGCCAATTACCGTAAGAAGCCTGACTGTAGTAGTTTTCTATTTTTGCTAACAACTCATTTGCTTGTTGTGGAGAAGCTGCAAGAATTCTACCTACAGCAATATCTAATTTATCTGCCGTATGCATACTTCCTTCATTACTATCCATCATACCAAAAAAATCGTCTGAAATAAATGAACTTGTTAAATTAAAACTCTCATAGGCATGCCATGACGGGACTATATTGGTATTATTTTGGATTCTATCTTTATAATCAAATGAAGCATCTCCAAACATACACAAATACTTCAACTTGTTTTCTGGTGAGCTTGCATTATCATATACATATTTCACAAAGTTTCTAATAGCTCCAACATCTTGATTACCCGAACTGAATTCTAGGTAAATTTGATCTAGTGTAACAACCTTTACAGTTAATCCATTATTCACTCTATTTATTTGTGCTAAACGTTCTGCTTGATTATATAATAATGCAGGTGTAATTATTAAGTAATCTATATCTTGAAACTGTCCTTGTTCATTTTGAAAAATGGTCCCTTTAAGATTTTGATTAAACACAAAAGGATTTGGAGCTAATAATGGTTGGTAATAATTTAAAGGTGTTACGGCTACATACTTTTTTAACGAACCAAGTGTTGATTTAAAACTAATATTAGCGCTAGCATTTGAATTAACATATGTTGTAACATTGTATATATCTGTAATATTCCATACTTCTGAAACTTGTGATGCATTAGTCATATTATACTCACCTATTCCAGATGTTTGTGCTACTGATTTATTATAAAACTTAAATTGTGTTCCAGGAAAATTCAAAGCTCTTGTTGCTTCTAAAGCAATATAGTCTATATAACCTGAAGCAGATGGATTACTGGAATTATCAAAATTATAATTTACTGATACCATTCCTGAATTTACTGTTACATTATCTGTAAAACTAGCTTCCGTAGCAAAGTTACTATCTGATACTTCTGGAATAACTAAATTTGCTACATCTGTACCATTTATTTTTACCTGCATACTTGTAGGAGCTTCAGAGGCTGATGCAACTATTGTTTTGAATTTCACTGGTTCTGAAGTCACTAAATCAGGAAAAACAAAATCAAATGTTTTATTTGTTTCTACATCAAAACGATCACCAAACCACCTACGACCTACGTTAACCAAATTATACTCATCTAATTCATGGTATTGATAGTCATGAAATGTATTGATGGTTATATCAGGGTTTCCAGATGGCTGTAAAAAAGGTTGTATTCGCTTTCCATTTCCGGGGCTTATATTAATGTAATAATATGATGTATCAGTGTAAGGATTTATATGAGTGTTTATAGTTGTATCATCAATATCTCCTTCTGGTCCTTGTGCATAAAATAGAATATAATCAAACTCATGAAAAAAGCCGTCTTCTTCACCAACAACACGAATAGCGTTTTCTTGTAAATCTATTGGGTATGGTTCTGAATTAGCATACGGTATCATTTTACCACCATTTCCATAAAGCTTTATTGTTCTCGGATCAATGGTATTAATATTAATACCCATTTGCTGTAAAAATGCTTTTGAAATTTGGTGAACTCCTGATTTGTTTACATAAAACCTAAACCATTGACCAGTTTCAAGAACAGAATTTATTATAGCATTACTAGAAAAAGAATTATTTCTTGATGCAACATTTCCATTAGCATAATTTATAGTAAATGCTGTTATTTTTTTAAAAACGCCGTTTTGTTTTACAATAGGTGAAATTGAAAAAAAAGCAGAACGCTTATTCCTAGCAACAGCATTTTTTAATTCATATGTTAACGTATTAGGAATGTTATTGATGTTAAGCCCTTTTAGTTCATTTCTAGAAATGTTCTGATAAGAAACATTAGTAACGCTAACTGATTGTTCATTTAAAGCTTGTGCTACATCCCACTGTTCTATAAATTGTAAACCCTTATCTAGACTATAATTAAAGTTTTTATCATTAAAAGCAGGAACCTCTAAAGAAAAGGTTTCATTAGAGAGAGTTTTGGTGCCAGTCCATTGTATTTCAAAACGTTTTTGTTGAGAAAAACAAAACATAGTGAGGAAAAGCAAAAATGCAAATAGTAAAGATTTCTTTTTCATTGTTTACAATAACGCTAATTTTTGTAGGTTATTACTATAAAATATTTTTTTTTAAAAAAACGTTTCAAATTTACAATAATAAAATAAAAAACCGCACGTTATTAAGCTACAATAAGGGAGTTGAAAATTTAAAAAAACATCGATGTAACGCACAATAAATAGGATGAAATACATTTTTTTCTTGTTTAAAATTTAAAAAATTGCTTGTATTATAACCGATAATTCTTATATTGCGGCTCCAAAATATAAATGGCTTACCTAATTAAGTATAGATATGAAAAAAACAACAGCATTTAAGGTATTGTTAGTGTTAGCAATATCAATAACTATCACTAGTTGTAAAAGATCTTCTAGCTCAAACAGTTCTAGAGCAACAGGTTGGGATATAAACTCTAAAGATGGAGGTTTTCAGTACAATACAAAATTTCAAGAGCAAGAAACAGCTCCTGGATTAGTTTTTGTAGAAGGTGGTACTTTTACAATGGGACAAGTTCAAGACGATGTAATGCATGATTGGAACAACACACCAAACCAACAACACGTTATGTCTTTTTATATGGATGAGACAGAAGTTACCAATAAAATGTATACTGAATATTTAGATTGGATTAAACGCATTTATCCTCCAACAGACGAAAACTTTAAAGCTATTTATGACGGTGCATTACCAGATACTTTAGTTTGGAGAAATAGATTAGGTTATAACGAAGTAATGACTGAAAACTATTTACGCCACCCTGCTTATGGAGAATATCCAGTTGTAGGTGTTAGTTGGATTCAAGCGGTTGAATTTGCAAACTGGAGATCTGATCGTGTAAACGAAATGTATTTAGAAAATGCTGGGTACATTGCAAGAGATGCAAAAATTACTAGTGTAGAAGCTGGGCAAACATTCAATACAGACACTTACATCAACGCTCCTAAAGAAGTTTATGGAGGGAATGACAGTTTAACAAACCCACAAAACACTAGAAGAAGACCACAAACAACAGCTTCTGGAGACACTATTAATGTATATGCAGGAAGAGAAACTGGTATTATCTCTCCAAAATATAGACTACCAACAGAAGCAGAATGGGAATATGCAGCTTTAGGGTTAACAGAAGTTAGAAGTTATAACATATATAGAGGAAGAAAAAAATATCCATGGGATGGTCAATATACACGATCTGGAAGACGTAAAATAAAAGGTGATCAATTGGCTAATTTCAAGCAAGGTAAAGGTGATTATGGAGGTATCGCAGGATGGTCTGATGACAATGCCGATATTACAAACAAAGTAAAATCATATCAACCAAACGATTTTGGCTTATACGATATGGCTGGAAACGTTGCTGAATGGGTTGCTGATGTATACCGACCAATTGTTGATGATGAATTTAATGATTTTAACTACTACCGTGGGAACGTATATACTAAAAATGCAATCAATGAAGATGGCACTGTAAAATTAGTAACAACAGATGATATTGTTTATGATACATTACCAAACGGAAAAGTAGTTGCAAGAAACCTTCCAGGAGAAATCTTACAAGTAGCAGTAGACGAAAACGAAACGTACTTAAGATCTAACTTCGATAAAAGTGACAATAGAAACTTTAGAGATGGCGATAAGCGTTCTTCTCGTTACTACAGAGATAGTTTTAACGAAGATGAATTTGGGGAAGACGGTGATAAAAATTCAATGACAAGTAAAATGTACAACTCTCCAAAGCACCATGTAGAATCTGATTCTTCAGGACAATTGATTAGAGAATATGACAAGTCTGACAAAAGAACATCTTTAATCAACGATGAAGTTCGTGTTTACAAAGGAGGCTCTTGGAAAGATAGAGAGTACTGGTTAGACCCTGCTCAACGTCGTTACTTCCCTCAAGATATGGCTACAGACTACATTGGGTTTAGATGCGCAATGTCTAGAGTTGGATCAAAATCTAAAGGAAGAAATAAGAGTAAAAACTAATTTCACTTAACAATATTTAAAAAAGTCCTGATAATTATCAGGACTTTTTTTTTACATTTATTTTATGAAAATTGAAGAAATATATCAGCTATATTTAAATAGCAACAACGTATCTACTGATACTAGAACCATTGAACCTAATGATATCTATTTTGCATTAAAAGGAGATAATTTTGACGGAAATAAATTTTGTAAACAAGCTTTAGAAAAAGGAGCTAAATACTGTATTGTAGATAACAAAGAAGGTTTACTAAACGATCATTGCATATTAGTAAGTAATACATTAGATACATTACAAAAACTGGCTACTCACCATAGGATAACACTAAATATTCCTATAGTAGCTCTAACAGGAAGCAATGGTAAAACTACCACTAAAGAGCTAATAAACGAAGTCTTGTCACAAGAATATCAAACCAGTGCAACAAAAGGCAACCTTAATAATCACATAGGAGTACCTTTAACGCTATTAAAGATGACAAGCGCAACAGAAATAGGTATCGTTGAAATGGGTGCAAACCATGCTAATGAAATTGCTTTTTTATGCAATATAGCTTTACCAGATTATGGTGTTATCACAAATTTTGGAAAAGCCCATCTAGAAGGTTTTGGTAGTATTGAAGGTGTTATAAAAGCTAAATCTGAACTATACAATCACCTAAAAGAAAACAATAAAACAATTTTTATAAATACTGATGATTTAGTTCAAATAACTCAAACAAAAGGCTATAATAACATTGTTTCTTTTAACAATGAAACCATTTCTTTTTTAGAATGCCAACCTTATGTATCTGTCTCATATCAAAATACTAAAATAGACTCTAAACTTACCGGAAAATATAATTATACAAACATTGCCATTGCTATTGCTATAGGTAATCATTTCAAAGTATCTCTAAACAATATAAAACACGCAATAGAAAATTATACACCAAGTAACAACAGATCTCAACTTATTAAAAAAGGAGATAATACCATTTTATTAGATGCTTATAATGCAAATCCAACAAGCATGAAAGCAGCTCTTGAAAATTTTCATCAGATAAAACATGAAAACAAAATTCTTTTTTTAGGAGATATGTTTGAACTAGGAAAAGACTCTGATTTTGAACACCAAGCAATCATAAGTTATTTAGATAACAATTCATTTGCCGAAGTATTTTTAACAGGTAAAAATTTTCACAAAACATCTCATACAGATAAGAGTATAAACACATTTGATAGTTTTGAATCATTAAAAGTGTTTTTGGAAACTAAAAAGTTTAACAACGCTTATATTTTAATAAAAGGCTCTCGAGGCATGGCACTTGAGCGTATTATAGACTTGATATAATTAAAAAAGCCTAAAGTAAATAAATACTTTAGGCTATGGCCTTTTTATAATTCCCTACAAATTAATTAATAGCAGTGTAAAATTCTGAATCTTTTTAAGTATACGCAATACTCAAATTGAGTATTTTTTATATTAAATGTCTATTCAGTTTTAACATACCTACTAACTCCCCTGTTGAGTTTAAATTTAATTTCTTTAAAATATTTCGTCTGTGGGTATCAACAGTATTAGGGCTAATGTTTAATTTATCTCCTATTTCTTTACTAGAATAGCTTAACACCAAAAGTCTAATTATGTCCCTTTCTCTATTACTAACAGTATTTGCTAGTAGTTTTTGTGAAAAATTATTAAAGTATAATGTTTCATACTCATTATTATCATTTAAGAATTTTGCTGTTGCAGTAACCTGAAGTTTAATTTTAGGATCTAATACTGTATAGTGCGCCAGCCCAATAATGGGTTTCATTGCACTATCAAACTCTAAAGGAGTAGTATTTTGTATAATATTTACATACTCATCATTTCCATTTTTAAACCTATAATTCCAAGTATAGCTCATCTTCTTTCTAACGGTTTCAGGAATCTCTCTCAAAGTAAACTCCATTAACGCGTTTAAAGCCGCTAACCACTGTTCTACATCTTCTGGATGTATTCTACTCCAAAAGTATCTCATAGCGTCTTGTTTTAGCTTTTCTATATCGAGACCTACACAAGGGTACATATTCTTACTTATATATTCAAAAGTTAGGTCTTGAGTATTGGTAATACAAAAAAACGTTGAGCTATGAGGAAGGTATGTATCTAGTTCAATAATCTTCTCTATATGTTTTTCTAAAGATGGATTATCATAAGACTTAAAAATGTCTTTATAAAGGCTCCTAATTTTATTTGCAATCATAAACTAAAGATAGTTCTTACAAATTTAGCACAAAAAAAAACTCTAAAGAAAATCTTTAGAGTTTTAATTTCTGTGGGCGCGAAGGGATTCGAACCCCTGACCCCTTGGGTGTAAACCAAGTGCTCTGAACCAACTGAGCTACGCGCCCTTGTTATTTGGACTGCAAATATAGAGCACTTTTTGATATCTCAAAACTTTTTTTGAAAAAAAATTCAAAAAATTTCTGCTACTACAAAAGTACTGCCTCCAATGAATATTAAGTCATCATCATTTGCTGTTTCTTTTGCCGTTTTTACAGCCTCATTTACACTACTATAGCTTTTTCCTATATAGCCTTCTGACAAAAATATGCTTTGTAATTTTTTTTCATCAAATCCTCTTGGAACATTAGGCTTACAAAAATAATATGTCGCTTTTTTTGGAAAAAGTGACAAAATTGAAGTGACATCTTTATCATTTACTACGCCAAATACTATATGTAAACTTTTATGAGGTTCTTTTTTTATTTGAGAAAACACATACGTTAAGCCTTCTTTATTATGAGCTGTGTCACAAATTACTTTTGGAGTGTTTTGAATAACTTGCCATCTTCCTTGCAATCCTGTGTTTTTTACTACATTATTTAGTCCTTTTATGATAGAGGATTTTGAAATGCTGTAATGTTCAACACCATTTAGAATTTTTAGTGTTTGTAATACAGTTTTAATATTATTCTGTTGGTAGCTTCCTTTTAAATCGCTTTCATAAGTTTTTTTTATTAATTGGTCTGCAAAATAAATAGAACTATCATTCTGTTTTGCAATACCTTTAAAAACAGGAGTCGTTTCTTCTTGTGTCTCACCAATAACAACTGGAACTTGAGGTTTTATAATACCTGCCTTTTCTCTAGCAATTTCTTTTAACGTGTTCCCTAAAAACAGCGTGTGATCTAAACCAATATTAGTAATCACTGAAACTTTAGGTGTTATTATGTTTGTAGAATCCAATCTGCCACCTAAACCAACTTCTATAACAGCTATATCAACGTTTTGTTTTTTAAAAAACTCAAAAGCCATCCCAGAAGTCATTTCAAAAAAAGATAGTTTATTAGCTTCTAAAAACGTTTTATTTCGTTTGATAAAACCTATAACAAATGCTTTACTAACTAAACGACCATTAACTTTGATACGTTCACGAAAGTCTTTTAAATGTGGTGATGTAAATAATCCTACTTTGAAGCCTGTTTCTTGTAAAACAGAAGCCAACATATGACTTGTAGAGCCTTTTCCGTTAGTTCCTGCTACATGAATTGCATGTAGAGATTTTTCAGGATTCTTTAAATGTTTTGCAAGGCGAATAGTGTTTTCTAAATCTGCTTTATAAGCTATTTTACCTTGTCTTTGATACATTGGTAGCCTAGAAAACATCCAATCAATAGTATCTTGATATGTCATGACTACTGCCCTAAATTGAAGTTTACTTTTACAAAACCTACCTGTTTTGTTGGTGCATTACTATCAGCTCTCCACTTATGAGATAGTGCGATTTTTTTTGCTGGTTCTAAAAGGCATTGTGCTGTGTTTGTTGTTCCTTTTACACCTGGAATTGCCTCTATTACATTACCGTTTCTATTTACTATAATTTTTACAATTACCAATCCAGACTCATTACAATCTTGTTTCAACTTATTGTAAGTAGCTTTTCCTCTGCCATTAAGTCCATAACCTACGCCTCCACTACCACTACCTGGGCCACCAAAATAGCTAGGAGCATAAGGGTCTCCGTTAAGTTGTCCTTTATCTCCTGCTTGGTTATCATCGCCCTCGCTTCCAGATTCAGTACCATTAGACTTGCTTACTCCGCCTATTAAAGCATCCAGTTTTTTCTTTTTGGCTTCTTGTTCGGCTTTTTCTTTTGCAATTCTTTCTGCTTCAGCTTTTGCCTTGGCGTCTGCCTCTGCTTTAGCTTTTGCTTCTGCTTCGGCCTTTGCTTTTGCTTGAGCTTCTTTTTGTTTTTTTATGGCAATGGCTTCTTCGTTTGTTTGAGTTAAAACATCTTCAGCTTTAGTTTTTTCTGCTGAAGCAGCTTCTGGTTGACTCTCTTGAGGTTGAGGCACTGCCTCTTGAGGAGGCTTTGGAATTTCTCTTGGCTCTGATTTTACAGGTTTTGTTGGCTGTATATTACCAGAACCCACACTTGAGTTTCCAAAGTTGACAGCAACACCATATTCCTCCGGAGGATCCATATAAGGCGGACCTACCACAAACAATAACAGTAGAATAATCAACACTAAAAGTGCTGTTATTTTTGCTGAATTACGTTCGTGTTTGGTCTTTAAATACCTCATGTTTATTGGGGTTTTACAGCAAGAATTACTTTAAATTTATTTCTATTTGCAATATCCATTACTTTTACCACATTGTCTACAGGAACAGATTTTTCTGCTCTTAAAACTATAGTTGGTTTATCTTGACTTGATAAAGCCGTAAGTAATTCATTTTCTAAAACACTTTCTCCTACAAGTTTTTGATCTATATAATACCTTAAATCTTTAGTTATACTAACAGCTACAGATTTTTTGTTTTCGGTTTTTCCGCTAGCTTTTGGTAATAAAATGTCTATTGCGCTTGTTGTTACCAAGGTTGATGCTAGCATAAAAAATATTAATAACAAAAAAACAATATCTGTCATTGATGACATATTGAATTCTGGTGTTACTTTATTTCTTCCTCTAATATTCATTAAATAGGCTCGTTTAAATGATCTAAAAATTCTAAAGAATTTGCTTCCATTTGATAAACCACTTTGTCTGTTTTTACTACGAGATGATTATAAGCAATATAGCCTACAATACCAACTATAAGTCCTGCTACTGTTGTTGTCATGGCTGTATACAAACCATCTGCTAGAAGTTTAATATCTATTTGACCTCCAGAATTTGCAATTTCAAAAATAGATAAAATCATACCTATAACTGTACCTAAAAAACCAATCATAGGAGCTGCTCCTGATATTGTTGCTAATACACTAACATTTTTTTCTAAACCATAAACTTCTAATCTTCCTGCATTTTCTATTGCAGTATTTATATCTTCTAATGGTTTTCCTATTCTAGTAATACCTTTATTTATCAATCTAGATACAGGCGTATTTACTTGAGCGCATAGCATTTGAGCTGAATCAATTTTTCCATTACTTACATGGTCTTTTATTTGATTCATAAAATTGGCATCTATTTTAGAAGCTGCTTTAATTGCAAACAGTCTTTCAAAATAAATATAACTAGCTACAACTAGTAATATAAATAATATACCTATAATGATTTGACCTGCTACTCCGCCACTACTAATTAATTCTATAATAGATAGGGTTTTTTCTACAGGCTCTTCTTCATTAAGCAATTCTGCGCCATCTTGTATTAAAGTATTTATCATTTACTATCTTTTATTTTATTGAATAACGTTATTTTTTGCTACAAATTACATTCCTTATTAAGGAATTAAGGTTCTTGTTACCATAAATGCAGCTGCACCTACTAGGAAACCTAACAAGGCTAACCAAGAGATTTTTTTAAGGTACCAGAAAAAGTTGATTTTCTCCATTCCCATTGCTACCACTCCTGCAGCAGAACCAATGATTAACATACTTCCACCTGTTCCTGCTGAATATGCTATAAAATGCCATAACTCATTATCAATTGGTTGAGAAAACATTCCTAAACTAGCTGCTACTAACGGTACATTATCTATGACTGCAGAACCTACTCCTAATAATAATACAACAACGTCAGAAACACCTTCATGATGTAACTCTGTACCTAGCATAGGCATATTATCTTGTAAGGATTGAGCAAAACCAAATAAAATTCCTAATGACTCTAATGCAGCAACAGCCATTAATATACCTAAAAAGAATAAAATACTTGGCATTTCTATTTTAGATAGTGAATGATGTACCGGACTATGATGTCCTTCAGAATCTCCTCCTTGGTGCTCAGCATGAGTCAGTGTAAATTTAGAACTACTATAAATTTCAGCAAATACAGCTACAACTCCTAATGCCAACATCATACCAACGTATGGAGGTAAGTGAGTAACTGTTTTAAATATTGGTACAGAAACAATACCTCCTAATCCTAAATAAAGCATAGTTGCACTAAATCTACTTTTAGGTTTTTCATCTTGTTCCTCATTGTTTTTTAATTGCCCCTTGAATGCCGGTAAAAATGATGCTATAAATGTTGGTACAAGCATACATAATAATGACGGTATAAATAAGTAAACAAATAGATGTCCTGTAGTTACTTTTTTACCTATCCATAACATTGTTGTTGTAACATCTCCGATAGGAGACCAAGCACCTCCTGCATTTGCGGCAATGATAATAAGACCTGCATACCAAATACGTACATCTTTATCATGGATTAGTTTTTGTAATATAGAAATAAGGACTATAGTTGCTGTTAAGTTATCAATTATAGCTGACAAGAAAAATGCTAGAAAAGCAAATATCCACAGAATACGTTTTTTACTTTTTGTTTTTACAAAGCTTTTTATAGTTGAGAATCCATCAAAATAATCAATGATTTCAACGATGGTCATTGCTCCTAATAAAAACACTAAAATTTCAGCAGTTTTACCTAAATGATGAAGTAAAGTTTCCTCCATAAGATGTAACTTCTCTTCATGACCTAACAATCCGAAATTGTCTAATAAAGCATGTTCAGCTGAATTAAACCATTGTGTAAAACTGTCCAGACCTAAAGCTATTAACGCCCAACATATGGCCATCATAACCAATGCCGGTATAAGTTTATCAATTTTTAAATTATGCTCTAGAGTAATGGCTAAATAACCTATTACGAATACTAAAATAATTGCTGTTTCCATAAGGTCTCTATATAAGTTGGCTTAATGCGATTTCAAATGCTGTCTCACTAATACCTGTTTGTGAATTATTTTGATTATATACGTTTTGTATGGCTTGCTTTATAATATTTGAAGTATCATTAAATATAGCTTCGTCTGTCATTTGTACACGACCTTCCATAAAATAAGCAAATACGCGAGCCATACCACAATTTGAAATAAAATCTGGAATTAAACTTACGCGTTTATCTGTATGTTCCATTATTGGCCCAAAAAATATTTCTTTGTCTGCAAAAGGAACATTTGCTCCACAAGATATAACTTCTAAACCACTATCAATCATTTGATCTATTTGACCTCTTGTTATTAATCTTGAGGCTGCACACGGCATAAAAATTTCAGTTTGTAAGCTCCATATTTTTTTATTCATTTCTTCAAAAGGAATGAGATTATCATGAACTAACGTGTTTCCTGTTTTGGCTAAAAACAGCTCTGTAATTTCATCAAAAGTAAACCCTTCTTCTTTAATCAATCCTCCAGCTATATCAATAATACCTACAATTTTCGCCCCCATTTGAGACAAATAAAAAGCTGCTGCAGCACCAACATTACCAAACCCTTGAACTATGGCTGTTTTCCCTTTTACAGAGCCTCCATATATGGTATAATACTGCTTTACGGCTTCAGCAACTCCAAAACCAGTAATCATATCTGCTATGGTATATTTCTTTTTTACATCTGGTGAGAAGTTTGGGTTTTCAATTACCTTGATAACACCTTGACGCAATTGGCCTATTCGGTTTATTTTATCAGCTTGTGTAGGTTTAAAATGTCCTTCAAAAACACCTTCTTGTGGGTGCCAAACACCACTTTCTTCTGTAATAGGAATAACCTCATGTATTTCATCTACATTTAGATCGCCTCCTGTTCCGTAATAACTTTTTAACAGAGGTGAAACCGCTTTATACCAACGTTCTAAAACACCTTTTTTTCTTGGGTCTTTAGGGTCAAAATTAATTCCTGATTTAGCACCTCCTATGGCTGGTCCTGATACGGTAAATTTTACTTCCATTGTTTTTGCAAGTGATAAAACCTCGTTCATGTCTAAACCTTTTCGCATTCTAGTTCCTCCTCCAGCTGCACCGCCTCTTAATGAGTTTATTACCGTCCAGCCTTCTGCTTCGGTTTCAGGATCTTTCCAATTAAATATAATTTCAGGCTCTTTAGCCTCATATTTGTGAAGTAATTCTTTCATTAGTTAGTGTTATTATATTGACAAATATAAAAAACTAAACACCCTTAAATATTAAATTTATAATAATTTTATATCCTATAAACAACACCTGAACTATGATTGAATTTAGCTCCAGTCACACTGGCTAGACTGTTAACTTCATTACGAAGTTTTAAAACACCTAAAAAACCAAAAATTATGGCTTCCTTAAATTCAATTATTGTGCTATTAGGAATACTAATTTTGTGTTTAGTTTTCTCTCTTATTTTACTTATTAAAAATGTGTTATAAGCACCTCCTCCTGTAATTAGAACAGAGGATTTTTTTGTTTTATTTATCTCTTTTGAAATTTGATCAGTAATATGTTCTATAAAAGTTCTTAAAATATCCTTCGTATCTATATTGTATTTATTAATGAGTGAAAATACATTTTCTTTAACCCATTCTAAACCTAGCGATTTAGGGTGACTCTTTTCATAAAACTTTAAACTATTAAGCTTACTTAATAATTCTTGATGTACATTTCCAGATTTAGCAATAGCTCCTTTATCATCAAAAAGCTCCCCTAATTGACTTACGTAATAATTTAAAACTATATTAACTGGGCAAATATCATATGCTATACGATTACCCGAAAACTCTGAAGATATATTAGCAAATCCTCCTAAATTTATACAATAATCATAATTAGAAAACAGTAATTTATCACCAACAGGAACTAATGGTGCTCCTTGACCTCCTAGCGTTACATCTTGGGTTCTAAAATCACATACTACTATTTTATTTAAGATTTTAGAAATTTCAGGTAAATTTCCTATTTGATAAGTTAAACCTAAATCTGGTTGATGCAAAGCTGTATGACCATGAGACGCAATAAAATCAACATCGACTAGATTATTATCTCTAATAAAAGTATTTATTTTATCAGCTAAAAAAACTGTGTAACTTTTATCAAGCACTTTAAGGTCTTTAATTGACATATCTGTCAAATTACTTAATTGTAGCTTCCATTTATCAGGATACACATAGGTTTCAGAATAACCTGTTGTAAACTCCCATATATCATTTAAAGTAAAAGTCACATAAACCAAATCAATACCATCTAATGAAGTACCAGACATCACTCCTATAACATTATAATGCTTCTTGATCATGTCTGTAAAAATAACAATAGTTGATTGAAAAAATACCATTAAACACCTATATTTGTAATCATTTTTTATCAATTCAATAATCATTATTTATGGATTTTACTCTTACAGAAGAACACCTTATGATTCGTGATGCCGCACGAGATTTTGCACAAACCGAATTACTTCCTGGTGTTATAGAACGCGATAATACACAAACTTTCCCAGACGAATTAGTTAGAAAAATGGGAGAACTTGGTTTCATGGGAATCATGGTAGACCCAAAACACGGAGGAAGTGGTATGGATGCCATCTCTTATGTACTTATTATGGAAGAACTTTCAAAAATAGATGCATCTGCTTCTGTAATGGTTTCAGTGAATAATTCTCTAGTTTGTTATGGCCTTGAGGCTTATGGAACTGAAGAACAAAAACAAAAATATTTAACCAAACTTGCTACTGGCGAATGCATTGGTGCTTTTTGTTTAAGTGAACCTGAAGCAGGTAGTGATGCCACTTCTCAAAAAACAACAGCTATAGATATGGGTGATCATTATGTAATTAATGGTACAAAAAACTGGATTACAAATGGCGGTAGAGCTGAAGTATATCTAGTAATTGCCCAAACTGATAGAGAAAAAGGCCATAGAGGCATTAATGCCTTTATTGTTGAAAAAGGAACTCCTGGTTTTGATATAGGCCCAAAAGAAGATAAGTTAGGAATTAGAGGCAGTGACACACATACACTTCAATTTAACGACGTTAAAGTTCCTAAAGAAAATAGAATTGGAGAAGACGGTTTTGGTTTTAAATTTGCAATGAAAACACTTTCTGGTGGTCGTATAGGCATTGCTGCTCAAGCACTTGGAATTGCATCTGGAGCTTATGAATTAGCATTAAAATATAGTAAAGAACGTAAAGCATTTGGTACTGAAATATCAAACCATCAAGCCATAGCTTTCAAACTTGCAGATATGGCTACAGAAGTAGAAGCAGCACGTATGTTAGTAATGAAAGCTGCTTGGGACAAAGACCAAGGTAATAATTATGACATGTCTAGTGCTATGGCAAAACTTTATGCCAGCAAGGTAGCTATGGAACAAAGTGTTGAAGCCGTTCAAATACACGGTGGAAACGGGTTTGTTAAAGAATATCATGTAGAGCGCCTTATGAGAGACGCAAAAATTACTCAAATTTATGAAGGAACTTCTGAAATTCAAAAAATTGTTATTTCAAGAGGTGTTTTAAAAGCATAAAACAAATAATTTAAAATAAAAAAGCCTGCCTTTTACGGTAGGCTTTTTTATTTTATTAAAGTTTATAACTTATTTGCTATGATAAATTATACCAGTATCATCTTCAGCGCAAGAATTTCTAGATTTAATAGTAAGGTCAACGCTATAGTTTTCATTATAATCTAAAATAGCGTTATAAAAGTCAAAGATATGTCTAAAGTGTTTACCTAAATTAGAATAAAA